>NZ_FQVB01000057.1 GCF_900129305.1 Desulfacinum infernum DSM 9756
CCGCCCAGCGTGGCAGACTTCCGTGGCTACGTCGGCCGGCTCCAGGTCGAAGTTTGTGTTCTCCGTTTCTCGCCCTTTCGTCTGCGAGTGCCACAGTATCTCGACCATACCTTGCCGCTTTGACACGGTCTGGACTTCGTCCTTCCCTAGGAGACTCGTCGAGTCGTAAGGCCGAATCGCGTTCGTCATCCTGCGGACTGTGTGTTCGTCTCCGGTTGCTTCCCACCCCGCCTCACGGCGACGCAGTTACCTTCGACTACCGGGAGCGGGCATCTCCCGGAAGAGGACTTTCACCTCTCTGATCACGCCTGCTCCCAGGCGCACTAGGGGCGAATGATGATTCGCCCCTACTACCGGGAGCTTGTCCGAGGATAGCATTTTCCTGGAAGCGCGGGCGTCTTGCCCACTTCTCGTGCGGGCCGCAGGCCCGCGGTCCCAGGGGAAGAGGCTTGCGGGTTGGTTTTCGGGCAGCCTCCCAGGAGACTGTCCTAAAACGACAGGGATGAACGCTTTTCCAGTAGCGCAGCCCTTCAGGGCTGCGGAGGAGTCCCCGGACGTCGGAGGGGACATGCGGTATTCACCGTCACCTTATAGGTTACGATGACCTTTTTCCGCGGGGCTGAAGCCCCGCGGCTACGAAAGAGGGGAGTCCCTTGTGGGGTGAGGAAGGAAACCCGTCCACGGACAGCCTCCTAGGAGCCTGTCTGAAAATGGCTTACTCGCCCCTTCCAACGTCCATCCGTCATCCCCGCAAACGCGGGGATCCACAATTTCCAGTACGTTATGGACTCCCGCTTGCGCGGGAGTGACGGTTTGCGGAGTTCCCGGACAGGCTCCTAGTGCCCCGTGTCGGTGACGCCGGCCTCTTCGAAGGTCTTGATGTCTCGCAACACCTTGGCCGACGCCTCCACCAGGCTCATGGCCAGGGCCGCGCCGGTGCCTTCCCCGAGTCGCATCCCCAGGTCCAGGATGGGCTCCAGGCCCAGCAGTCCGTACATGGCGGCATGGCCCACTTCCTGGCTCTTGTGGGAAACGAAAAGATAGTCCTTGGCCGCCGGAACCAGACGGCAGGCGATGAGAGCCCCGGCCGTGGCGATGAAGCCGTCGCAGACCACGGGGACCTTGGCCGCCGCCGCGCCCAGAACGGCTCCGGCCAGCCCGGCGATCTCGTAGCCGCCCACCTTGGCCAACACATCCAGGGGATCGTCGGGATCCGGGCGGTTCACCTCCAGAGCCCTTTCCACCACCTGCACCTTGCGCTTCCATGCCTCGTCGTCGATGCCGGTGCCCCTTCCCGTAAGTTCCGCCACAGGCTTTCCGCTGAAGGCGGCCACGATGGCCGTGGAAGGCGTGGTGTTGGCGATCCCCATGTCTCCCGTGCCGAAAAGGCGGTAGCCCTCCTCTCGGGCCGCCTTCATCACCAGCTCGGCGCCCGCCAGAACGGCCCGCTCCGCCTCCTCCCAACTCATGGCCGGCCCCTGGGCGATGTTGCCGGTGCCCTTGGCGATCTTTCGATGCTCCACGGCCCACTCGGGCGGTAGATCCGCCGCCACGCCGCAGTCCACCACACGCACGTCCGCTCCCACGTGGGAAGCCAGCACGCTGATGGACGCCCAGCCCTGGATGAAGCTGAAGACCATCTGGGCCGTCACTTCCTGGGGATAGGCGCTCACGCCCTCTTCGGCCACCCCATGGTCCCCGGCCATGGTGAAGATGAGCTTTCGGCTCAAATCGGGCTGCAGGGTGCGGCAAATGGACCCGACCCGGGCCGCCATCTCTTCCAACCGCCCCAGAGATCCCCTGGGTCGAATCTGTGAGCGCAAACGTTCCCACGCCTTGTCCGCCCATGCCTTGTCCGCCGGTTCGATGGCGGCGATCAGTTCCTTGAGATCCATCTCTTTTCCTCCCTTTCCATCTCAGCAGTACGATTCCCCAAATGGACCCCCATTCCAGGCGGGTCGTGACATCAAAGGGTGAAAAGCACCCTCCATAACCAGGCCACTGTGGGGGGGCGAATGATCATTCGCCCCTGCATCAGGCGTCCGCGAACCGTGCATTCTGGCGTTTCAGGGATGCCGCAAAAAAAAAATCCTTCGGGGTCGGCAGACCCCGAAGGATTACCCTCAGGCACAGGCAATCTCGCTGCCTAATCCTTGTCACGACGGCAGGTTTTCTGACTCGCGGATCCCCTTACTCTCCGAACCTTCCCGCCCCGTCCCGCTCGAGGTGGCCAGCTTCACCCGGACGCCCCGTTCCTCCACGGACTCGAAAGCAGTGGTCTTTTTCGGATTTCATCCCCGCTCACAGCGCCGGCCCTACGTGGCGGATTCCCACCGCCTTCCCTTTTACCCCGAATGCCGGGCACCGCCGTGACACCGTATGGAAAACATGCAGAAGCTACTTCGCCCTGCTGGTCCGGCGCAACAGTTTCAGCGCCTTTTTGGTCTCCATCACCGGCACCACCTCCGCCACGCCCAAGTCGGTCCATTGGAAGACGGACGCCGCCAGGTGGGCCTCGTCTTCGGCCTCGAAGAGGCGAAACACCCGATGGCCCGTCACATCGAACCACTCGCCCTTCAGGGTGACGCCGGAAACCTCCGCCTGTTCGGCCGTTCTCTCGATCACCCGGTCCCGATCCTCCGGTGCGTAGTTGTAGATGGCCATAAAGAGCATGGGCGCCTCCTCTCGGTTGGAGTTCCTGCCGTATGGAACGTTCCTTGAAATATAGCCCCAGGACGGTGGAGCCTGTCAACGGGAACTTTGGAATACCAAAAGCTCCTTGACGGGCAGGCGGCCCCTTCACTATAATCCGCGAGCGTGAACGGAATCACAATGAGGGGGATCGAACGAAGCGAAAGGAGGTGACACCGTGAAGAGGAACAGAATGTTGGTACTCCCGGTTTTGGCCCTGGCGCTCATCTTCGCCGGGACGCTCATCGCCGTGGCGTCGGATGCTCCGGACGTCATCACTTTGAACTCCAGCCTGTGGCCGGAACACACCAAGGGCCTGGTGGAGTTCACCCACAAGAAGCACGCTGAAGATTACGGCATCGCCTGCGCCGACTGCCACCACAAGTTCGAAGGCGGCCAGAACGTATGGAAGGAAGGCGATCCGGTCCAGAAGTGCGAGGAATGTCACAACGAGCCCACCATCCAGGGCGAGAAGAAGCTTCCTCCCGATCAGCAGAAGCTCAACCTGAAGTTGGCCTTCCATGGCAACTGCATCGACTGCCACAAGAAGCTCAAGAAGGAAAACCAGGAGTCCAAGGCTCCGGTGACCTGCGCCCAGTGCCACCCCAAGGAAGCCAAGTGATGGTATGATTCCTTCTTAGGCATGCAAAACCCGGCCCTCCGGCCGGGTTTTTTTTTTGCCGTCTTTTGCTGGGAGCGTGTCTGAGAACGCCACAGGCGACCCCTTTTGTCGTAGCGCAGCCCTTCAGGGCTGCGGAGACCCCCCCGGCCGAAGGATAAGCCATCGCGTATTTCCGGTCGCTTCATGGACTTACGATGACCCTTTCCGCGGGGCTGAAGCCCCGCGCCTACGGAGGAAATCAGACCTAAACCGGGCGATTTTTTTCGGGGGTCTCTACCACCGCGTGATTGGCGGGCGGGGATAAACCCCGCCCCTACAACACCCAAGGGGTCCGTGTCTTTTTGCAGGTGCGGGCTTTACGCCCGGCTTCAGGGCCTGTCCGTAAAAAAGACTCGTCCCATTTAAATCGCATTCTTTACCGCTTTCAGACAAAAGCCTGCTCCCGGACGAGCTTTTTTGAAAGCCTGTCGGAAAACGGCTCATCAGCGTCCAGGAGCCACTTTCCCGCACTGTCTCTCCTCAGCCTGCATGGACGGCCCGGTTCGCTTCCACTCCACAAAAAAAACCGCCCGAGGCTTTGGGCCACCGGGCGGCTCGAAAATCTCAGGCAAGTGCGGGCTTAGATTTCCTCGATGGTGATGGCATCGCTTTCGCACACTTCCACGCAGCTTTCGCAGCCCAGGCACTCGTCCTCATTGACCGGCTCCGCCTTGCCGTCCACCAGTTCGTAGACGTCCACGGGGCACACATCGATGCATTCGCCGTCGCCAGTGCACTTGTCCTTGTCAACCGTCACTTTGAACATTGCTTTCTTCCTCCCTTTTTCGTCATGAGATGCCGGCCGGGAGCAGGAATCGCGGCCCCGCTCGCTTGCCAGGTTTCTACGCACACCGAGCCTTTATAGGCTTGTCCGGCGGATGTCAAGCCCAAAGCGGCGCCTGGGAGAGTGAGCGCGTCCATGTGATTCTTTTCTCATGTGGCACAGCGCAAAAAAACCCGCCCCCTCTCCGGCCATCCCGCGAAACGAAGGGCCCCGGCCGAGCGCCGGAGCCCCAACGGAACGTCTTACACGCAGCCGGTCGGCTTGGGCAGGCCGGCCATCTTACAGGCGCCCTTGCCCGGTCCACTCGGGAACAGCTCGTAGATGTACTTGAGCTTGTAGCCGGTCACCTTGGTGAGGATCCGGACCATGGGGGCGATACCGTGCTTGCGGTAGTAGTCCTGCAGCACGTGGATGACCTTCCAGTGCTCCTCGGTGAGCTCCTGGATGCCTTCCGATTCCTTCACGTACTCCACCCATTCCGGGCACCACTTGTCGAAGCTGTCGATGAAGCCGTCTTCATCCACATCGAAAACTTTGCCTTTGTATTCGATTTGCGGCATGGGAATTTCCTCCTTCTCTAGTGTTGGATGAACACCGATCTCTTACAAAGCCTTGACCACGGAGGCTTGCGGGGGCCTGAGCGCCGTTTCGGAAGCCATCACCTTTCGGTTTCGGTGCCACACGGCCGCCTTCAGAAGCCCTTCAGCCCATTCCTTTTGTCCGCACGCATGAAGATGCGTGTAGCTTGCCAAGACATTCTTATAGCACACCCCATCCCAACCTTCCAAGACTCCGAAGCCCTTTTTCACCCGAAAAGCGAACTCCAGCGACTCCGTCACGTCCACCACTCGTGAGTAGTGGAATTCATGGCCGCGGAGCTCTATCCCCTCGGGAAAGAAGGCGGTTTCCTTCACCGCCTCCAACACCGTGTATCCGTGCCCCTGGGGCTTCCGGCCCATCTCCACCTCAAAGGGCAAAGCGCCCACCATGGGGTGGAGACGATCTCCGCTACGGATGCCGCGGCTCAGGAACATGAGTCCTCCGCATTCCGCATAGACGGGAAGCCCGGCCTCGACCGCTTCACGCACCGACTCTCGGAACGGGCGATTCCCGGCGATCTGCGCAAGATGCGTTTCCGGAAAACCGCCGCCGATATAGAGCGCATCCACCTCGGGCAGGCGCGGAAGATTCATGCTGTCGATGAAGACGAGTTCCGCACCCGATTCCTCCAGTGCCTCCAGGTTTTCCGGGTAGTAGAACTGGAAGGCGCCGTCCCGTAGCACTCCGATGCGAACCGCGTCTCCCCCAAGCTGTGCGACGGGATTGCAGCCGCCGACGGCAGGCCACCCCAGCCGTTCGGCGCGCCGGGCCATGTCATGGAGGCCCTCCACGTCCACCAGGGCTTCCATCCTTTCGGCCAGTCTCTCCACCGCCTCCGCGAGTCGACCGTGCTCCTGGGGCGGAACCAGCCCCATGTGCCGTTCCGGGAAGAGGTTTTCCCGCTCCTTGGGAAGCACCCCCACGACGGGCAGGCCGTTGACCTTCTCGACGGATTGGCGGAGCACCCGCTCGTGGCGGGCTCCCGCCACGCGGTTCAGAATCACTCCGGCCACATCCACCTGGGGGTCCAGCATCCGGCACCCCAGCACCAGGGCCGCGGCGGTTCGGGTCATCTTGGTGGCGTCCAGCACCAGCACCACCGGGGATTTCAGGAGCTTGGAAAGCTCGGCCGACGAACAGGTTCCGTCCGCATCCACCCCGTCATACAACCCGCGGTTTCCCTCGATGAGGGCCACGTCGGCGCCGTGGGCCCGTCTCACGAAGGAACCCAGGATGTCCATGGGGCTCATGAGGAAAGGGTCCAGATTGTAGCACGGATGGGAGGCGGCCAAGGCCAGCCAGCCCGCATCAATGTAGTCCGGGCCCTTTTTGAACGGAACAACAGAAAGCCCCAAGCGACGGCGCCATGCTGCGGCGAGACCCAGGGAAACCAGGGTCTTGCCGGCGCCGCCCCTGAGGGCCGCTATCATCAACCGAGGGGTCTTGAAGGTCATGCACGTATCGCGTCTCTGGGGAGGGGCCCAAGGCGTACGCACCGGCCCCTCCCCCTGGAGGCGTTCCTAGAACTTGAACTGGGTGGTGGTCCGCCACGTGGTCATCGCGAGACGGTAGTCGTCGATATGCTCATGACGGAACTCCAGCCCGGTCTTTTCGAAGAAGCGTTCCCAACCGATGCGGTCGATCCACTCGCCGACGCGTTCGTAGCGGCGGGCATCGGAGGCGTACACTTCCAGGATCTTCTTGATGGTCTGGACCGTGGTGGGCCAACGAGGCGGCTCGTTGGGGATGTAGTGCACGGCCAGCTTGGAGAACTTGGGCGCAGTGCGGGAGTTGGACACCTTGCCGCCCACCCACAAGGCGATGCCGTCGCCGTCGCCGTCGGCGATGGGCAGAGCCGGACACATGGTGTAGCAGTTGCCGCAGAACATGCAGCGCTTTTCGTTGATCTCGATGCTCTTGTAATCGCCCACCTTCTTGGGCTTGATGGCCGCCGTGGGGCAGGCGGCGATCACAAGCGGGATCTCGCACACGTTCTGGACACGCTCATGTTCGATGAACGGGGGCTTGCGGTGCACGCCCAGGATGGCGATGTCGGAGCAGTGCACGGCGCCGCACATGTTGAGGCAGCAGGCCAGGGAGATACGGACCTGGGCCGGCAGCTTGTGGGAGCCGAAGTAGTCGAACAGCTCGTCCATGACCGCCTTCACGATACCGGAGGCGTCGATGGCCGGGGTGTGGCAATGGATCCAGCCCTGGGTGTGGACGATGTTGGTCACCGAGGCGCCGGTGCCGCCGATAGGGAACCAGTTGCCGCGACTCTTCAGCTCGTCGATGAGGGGCTGCAGCTTGGACTTGTCGTCCACCATGAACTCGATGTTGTTGCGGGTGGTCCAGCGCACGTAGCCGCCGCAATGCTTGTCGGCGATGTCACAGATCTCGCGGATGAGATCCACCGACAGAAGACGGGCCGCGCCCACGCGCACCGTGTAAACCTCGGCGCCCGTCTCGGAGACGTGCACCAGCACACCGGGTTCCAGGATTTCATGGTATTTCCACTTCCCGTAGTTTTCCTTGATGACCGGCGGGAAGAACTTGTCGTACTTCGGGGGACCGATATCGGTGATGCGATCTTTCATGATGTCATTGGGATCGAAAGGCATGGTGTCACCTCCTATGCATGATGCCGTTCACGGTAGGCCTTGGGATCGTGGGACCAGCCGCCGGGAACTTCCGCCGGATCGTAGAAAATGTAAGGATTGTACCGCGGCGTGTTGACCATACGCGGATCAGGCTGCAGCTCGGTGGCCTCGAGGAACGCCTTCATGCCCAGGCGCTGGATGGTCTCGCCCAAACGCTCGCGGTTCTTGCCTTCCTCCATCCACCAATCCCACATCTTTTCCACGAATTCGTGGAATTCCTCGTAGGGAGGCTCCATCTTGATGAACGGAATCACCACGCTGCCCAGCTGCGCACCTTCCAGGATCGGGGCCTTGGCGCCCACCAGAATGGTGGCACCGGTGTCCAGACCCGGACGGAGAGCCCGCGGCATCACGTTGATGCAGTGCATGCAGCGCGTGCAGTCCTCATCCCAGATCTTCAGGTTCTTGCCGTCCCACTCCATGCACTTGGTGGGACACAGGTCGATGACTTCCTTCTGGATGTCCAGAGCGCGCTTTTCCGTGCCGTGGGCACCGCCGTTGGGCACCAGCTCGCCGCCCACGTAGGCGCGAACCGCTTCCTGATCGATGCGGATCTTGTCGCGCCAGGTACCGATGATGGAGCAGTCGGCGCGGGCGATGGCGGCCACGCAGTCATTGGGGCAGCCGGAGGTCTTGAACTTGAACTTGTAGGGGAACATGGGACGATGGAGCTCGTCCTGGTAGCGCATGGTGATGTCGTAGGTGATGTCCTGCGTGTCGATACAGGACCATTCACACCGGGCCTTGCCCACGCAGCAGGACGGGGTGCGCATGTTGGAGCCGGAGCCGCCCAGGTCCATACCCAGATCATGGGTCAGTTCGTAGAAAATGGGCTCCAGTTGGTCCGTGGTGGTCCCCAGAAGGATGATGTCGCCGGTGGAGCCGTGCATGTTGGTGAGGCCGCTGCCCTTCTCTTCCCAGATGTCGCACAGCTTGCGAAGAACTTCGGTGGTGTAGAACTTACTGGCCGGCTGATTCACACGCATGGTGTGGAAGTGGGCCACGTTGGGGAAAAGATCCGGCCGGTCGCAGTAACGGCCGATGACGCCGCCGCCGTAGCCGAAAACGCCGACGATGCCGCCGTGCTTCCAGTGACCTTCCTTGTGCTCATAGGACATCTCGAGCAAGCCCAACAGGTCTTCCGCCATGGGCTTTCTTTCCGCGACCCGCTTGATGTCGGTCACGAAACTCGGCCATGGCCCCTTTTCCAGCTCATCCAGCATGGGGGTCTTGTGCTTCAAAGCCATTCCGTTACCTCCTATAGGGTTGAACAAACACCTTCCACTGCCGACTATGGAGTCCTTCGGCCCGCCGGAGGCAGGCGGAAGGAGTCACACGGCTTCGTACCGCCGTCTCCCGAATGAACCGCACCAGGAAGCGGCTTCCCGCCAAAGCCTCTACTTCATGGAATCTTCTTCCTTGCCCACGTCGTCGACGCCGGGCAGCATGTACATGGTGGTGCTGCCGCTGGACCAGTACTTGATGGTGCCTTCTTCCACCATCTGGTTGATGATCTTCTTGGCCTCGCGCATCTTCAGATCCGGGACCGCCTTGCAGAGATCGTTGAAGTAGAGCTTGGTCTTCTTCTGGCTCTTCATGTACTCCAGGATCTTTTCTTTGGCTTCCTGACTCATCTTCTTCTCCTTGTCGTCAGAGACCCCAAAAAACAAACAAATCAAGGACCTAGCGGTCCTTGCCGAACCATTCGCCCGGTCACTAAGTGAATCTATTCACTCGAGTCCGCAACCTCTATAAACTCCGCCTCGAAACTTTGTCAACAAAATTCCAGGATTCTTGAGGTTTGGCGGCCCTTGCCTTGACAGGGGTCCACCCCCTTGTTAGTGTCCGGCGACGCTCGAAGCCGGGCGCTTTTTTTTCATCCGACCAACCGCCAACAGCGAGGACGAAACATGGCGAACCACCAACACGAAACACCGGAGATCCCCAAGGAGGTCCTGACCGACCTCAATCAATACATCAAATATCTTCGGGAGCGGATCTTCTTCGAGCCCGAATCGCCCGTCTTTCACTACAACCTGGGGATCGCCTACGCGCGCAAGGGGCTGCGGGCCGAGGCCATCTCGGAATTCAAGCAAGCCATCGAATGCGACCCCACCATGGCCCAGGCCTACGTGAATCTGGGGGGCCTCTATTTCCAGGAAGGGGAGTTGGATCGCTGTATCAACGCCAACCGCAAGGCCCTGGAGATCGATCCCAACCTTCCCATGGCCTACAGCAACCTGGGCTTCGCGCATCTCCAGAAAGGGGAGCACGAGGAAGCCATCGAGGCATGCCGAAAGGCCGTGGAGCTCATGCCCCAACTCCTCCAGGCCCACAACAACCTGGCCGTGGCGTACTTGCAGGTGGGCCGGCACCAGGAAAGCATTGCGGCGTCCCTCAAGGTCCTGGAGCTCCACGCCGACTTCGCTCCCGCCCACTACAATCTGTACGTGGCCTATTCGGCCACGGGAGACGAGGCGAAGGCAGCCGAACATCTGGAAAGGGCCAGGGAACTGGGCTACCCGGCGGAATGAAAGGGAAACGGATGGAGATACTGAAGGATCATTTCGTGGTGATCGAATACACCGTGCGACTGGACGACGGCACGGTGATCAAGGGCGATCCGGAACCGGCGTCCATGAACTTCGCGGTGGGCTACGACCAGCTTCTGCCCGCCCTGGAAAGCCGGCTTCTGGGGAAAAAGGAAGGCGAGAAACTGAGCTTCACCATCCCGGCGAAGGAGGCTTTCGGAGAGAAGGATCCTCAGCAGATTCGCCGGAAGAGCTACGAGGAGTTCCCGCAAGGGCGCAACCTGGAGGCGGGCAAGTGGGTGGTGGCCACCAACGACTCCCTGGGCGCCCAATACACCTACTACGTCCTGGAAAAGGACGACGAGGGCGTGGTTCTGGACTACAATCATCCACTGGCGGGCAAAGACCTGCACTACCAGGTAAAGATCGTGAGCGTGCGGCCGCTCCTGCCGGAGGAACTGGCGGAGCTTCGCCCCTGCAAGACCGGGGACCTGACCCGGCCGGAGGATCTGGGGTAGGGACGTACCCGAGGGAGCCCCTTACCGTTCCGAGCTCTCAGCTCCCATATCCACTTAGGGCGGTTCGCGAACCGCCCCTACAAGCCAGGAAGACTCATCCGAGCGATCATGGCGAACCTCGCCGCTCTCCACGGGTGAAAGAGCCCCTCGAGGGGCCGGCTTCTCGTGGAAGGGCTCGCAAGACCCGATAATCCTATGGTGACCGTATGGCCATCGGGCGGGCATAAAGCCCGCCCCTACATTTTGACGGCATCCGAATTCCCAACAGCCCTGCTTCGGAAAGCCCTTCAGGACGGGCTCCTACCCGTCGCCCGGAAGCTCCTTTTCCTGCCTTTCGTACCACCGGCAGAAGGCCACGATGGCCCGGGCCTTGGTGTCCCGCCGGAGGATCCCGCGGCACAGATCCATGAGGTCCTTGTGGTGCTGGCGGAAGCGCTCATCATCCTTCTGCTCCTCGTAGAACTGGGCCAGAATCATGCCCGCCCGGATGGCCGAGGAGCTCTTGATCTCCTGCCTGGGATCCTTGGGCTCCTGGAAGGGGTCCCAGTTTTCATAACCCAAGCGCAGGATGCGCTGCTGGCCGCGCTTGGACATCTGCTCGAAGATGGCCCGCTTTCGGCGTTCGTATTCATCCTTGTCGTAGTCCATGGAAAGACCTCGATCTATTCCCAAAAGAGTTTCAAGCGTATCTTTTTGAATTCCCGGGTGCTGAAAAGGATCCGATAGTCGGCATGGCCCACCGCGGCCGCCAGGCGATCGGCCACGGCCCGGCACTCCTCCTCGGACCGTCCGTGAATCATGGCGTAGAGATTATAGGGCCACTCCGGGTGCGCCGGCCGGTGGTAACAGTGGCTCACCTCCGGATGCCCGGCCAGGATTTTTCCCATGGAATCGATACGATCCGGATCGCATCGCCAAACCACCATCCCGTTGGCCCCGAAGCCCACTTCCCGGTGGTTGAGGACGGCGGCGAAGCGCCGGATCCAGCCCCGTTCGGTCCAGCGGCGGATGAGCGCCAGGAGTTCTTCTTCCTCACGGCCCAGCTCCACGGCCCAGACGCGGAAGGGACGCTCACCCAACGGGAGATCCTCCTGGATGCAGCGGACGATCCGAACGTTTTCCGGCGTCGGCTCGAAGCCCCTTCCGGCCTCCACTTGGGGGGCGGCGGATTCCGTGGATGTCTCGCCCTCCGGCTCGTCCAGAACGTCCAAGACCACCGCCAGCTTGTATTTCTTGATCGCAGGCAGAATGATGAACGGCCAACCGCCGGCCTTTTCCGACAGCCCGGCCACCACCTCCTCCAGGCTCTCGCCCGGCGGAACGGCCACCGTGAACCACATGTTGTAGGACCCCGGCCGAAGGTAGTTGTGGCTCACGCCGGGATAGGCATTGACCGCCCGTGCGGCCTTCTCCAAGGCCTCTTCCGAAACGGCCATGGCCACCAGGCTGCTCCGGTAGCCCAAGCCGCCCGTGTTGAAGATGGCGCTGATCTGCCGGACCAGACGGTCCTTCTTCATCCGGTCGATTCTTCGGAGGACCTCCGCCTCCCCGACCCCCACCCGATGTCCCAAGGCCTCGAAGGGGCGGGGTTCCAGGGGGAACGCCCTTTGGATCTGATCCAGCAATTGACGATCGACGGCATCCAAGATCTTTTCTCTCCTCACCTTCAGGACTTCACGGCCTTTGATCTTTTACGAACCCACCGGCCATGATAAACACTTTCGTCTCCATTCGCAAAAGAAACGCCTTTCGCAAGCTGACGGAGCCGTTCCCATGGACCTGAAAGTCCTCTTTTGCGCCTCGGAAGCGACCCCCTTCGCCAAGACGGGAGGGCTGGCCGACGTGGCCGGCGCCCTCCCCAAGGCCCTCTCCGCCCTGGGCTGCGACGTGAGGCTGCTTCTCCCGCTCTACCCGTCCGCCCGGGAGGCCGCCGCCCCGTTGGAACCCGTCCGGGAGTGGATCCCCATCCCCGTGGGGGTTCACACCTACCACGGACACCTTTGGAAGGCCGCGGACACAAACGGCCCCGCCGTCTATTTCCTGGAAAAGGACGAATTCTTCCACCGCCCCCACCTGTACGCCCATCCCCTGCGGGGCGACTACGAAGACAACGCCGAACGGTTCATTTTGCTGAGCCGGGCCGTTTATCCGCTGTGCCGCCACCTGGGCTGGACACCCCACATCCTTCACCTGAACGACTGGCAGACGGCCACGGCCGCGGCCTACCTTCACTTCCACTGGCGCCACGATCCGGCCTTCGCGTCCACCCGCTCCCTTCTCACCATCCACAACCTGGGTTACCAGGGCCTCTTTCCTGGGAGCTTCTTCGGCCTGACGGGACTTCCCCCGGACGCCTTCTCCGTGGACGGCATGGAATTCTGGGGCCAGGTCAATTTCCTCAAAGCGGGCCTGGTGTACAGCCACGGCCTCACCACCGTGAGTCCCCGCTACAGCCGGGAAATCCAGGAGCCGGAAAACGGATTCGGCCTGGACGGAGTGCTTCGAAACCGGAGCGCGGACCTTCGGGGGATCCTGAACGGGATCGACACCAGCGTCTGGGACCCCCGAACCGACCCGCACCTTCCGGCCCACTTCGACGCGGAACACCTTTCGGGAAAGACCGAGTGCAAGAAGCAGCTGCTGAGGGAGATGGGATTTCCCGGCGAGGCCCTGGACAGGGCCCTGTGCGTGGTGATCAGCCGGCTGGCGGCACAAAAAGGCGTGGACCTCATCCTGCAGGCCCTGGACGCCATGATGGAGCTGCCCCTGTCGCTGGCCGTTCTGGGAACGGGGGACCCGGAGCTGGAGAAGGCTCTGGGGGAAGCGGAGCGGGCACACCCCGATCGGGTGCGCGTGAGGCTGACCTTCGACGAATCGCTGGCCCACCGGTTGGAAGCCGGCGGAGACCTCTTCCTCATGCCGTCCCGCTACGAGCCGTGCGGGCTCAACCAGATGTACAGCCTGCGCTACGGCACGATCCCCCTCGTGGCCGCCGTGGGAGGCCTGGATGATTCCGTGGTGGACGCGGTCCGGAACCCCCATACGGGGACCGGCTTCAAGTTTTACCGCCACACGCCGGAAGATTTCCTGGCCGCCCTCAAGGCGGCACTCCATCTCTACGAAAACCGGGAAAAGTGGCGGGAGTTGCAAAGGCGTGCCATGGCCCAGGACTTCAGCTGGGCCCGGGCGGCCCGGGCCTACCTGGATTTTTACCGGGAACTGGCGGCGGATTAGTGTGGAAAGAACCGCGAATGAACGCGAATAAACACAAATGGAAATGAGTGGGTTGCGGTAGCGGCCAATGGGGAGCCGGCCGTTGGGAAGAAATTCTTCCTACACTACGAAAATGGCGCCGTCTCCCCGGGATTCCACCCGGCCGACCAAGGCCGCCTGATCCACGCCCGCCTCACGAAGATCGGCCAGCATGGCTTCCGCCTGGTTCGCCGCCACGGCGATCAGAAGGCCGCCCGACGTCTGGGCGTCGGCCAAAAGGTCCAGGAGCAGCGCATCCACGGACGGATCCGCCTGCACCCTCTTTTCGCAAAACCGCCGGTTGCTGTAGGTGCCGGCGGGAATCATGCCCATGGCCGCGTAGTCCAGGACTTCCGGCAGGAAGGGGACGTTGGCGCTCTCGATCCTGAGCACCACCCGGCTCGCCCGCGCCATCTCCAGGGCGTGTCCCAGGAGGCCGAACCCGGTGATGTCCGTGGCGGCGTGCACCTCGTAGCGCTCCATCACCTCCGCCGCCGCGCGATTGAGCGTGGCCATGACCTCCACGCCGTAGGCGGCGGCCTCCTTTCCGGCCAGCCCGCCCTTGACGGCAGTGGCCAGCACGCCGGTGCCCAAGGGCTTGGTGAGAATGAGCGCATCCCCCGGCCGGGCTCCCGCGTTGGTGATCACCCGGTCCGGATGGACCACGCCGGTGACCGCAAGGCCGTACTTGAGTTCCAGGTCGTCCACGCTGTGGCCGCCCACCAGCACGGCCCCCGCCTCGTGGATCTTTTCCAGACCACCTCGCAGAATGTCTTTCAGCACGTCCATGGGGAACTTTTCCACGGGAAAACAGACGATGTTCATGGCCGTGAGGGGCCGCCCGCCCATGGCATAGACGTCGCTCAGGGCGTTGGCCGCGGCGATCCGGCCGAACTGATAGGGGTCGTCCACGATGGGGGTGAGAAAATCCACCGTCTGGATGAGCGCCAGATCGTCCCGCACGCGGTACACCCCGGCGTCGTCCGACGTGCCCCGTCCCACCAGCAGGTTGGGATCCGTCTCCTCAGGCAGGCAGAGAAGCACCTGGTCCAGGTCCCCCGGACCGATCTTGGCCGCTCAGCCCGCCGCCCGAACCGAAGACGCCAGCTTTATATCGCCGGTTGCCATGCCGCAGCCTCCCGATTAACGATCACGGTCTCCCTTGCGCCACCCCGCCGAACCACTAGCGTTTATTTGCGTTCGTTCGCGGTTCTCGGTCCTATCAAGGACTTGTCAGCCGTGCAGGACGATTTCCTGCAGGAAGAGCGTCGCCAGTCCCAGGAAGAAGAAGAACCCGCCCGTATCCGTCGCCGCCGTCACGAAGATGCTCGATCCCAGGGCCGGATCCAGCTTGAGTTTTCTCAAGACGATGGGAACCAGAGCCCCCAGGGCCCCTGCCACGATCATGTTGAAGATCATGGCCATCCACATGATGGCCGAAAGCCACGGATTGCGGTGCCACAGATAGGTGATGAGCCCCAGGACCAAGCCGCAGAGCGCCCCGTTGCACAATCCCACGGCCGCCTGCCGGAGCACCACCATCCACGTCCCCTTGCTCTTGATCTCCCCCAGGGCCAGAGCGCGAACCACCACCGTGAGCGACTGGGTGCCGGCGTTTCCGCCCAGGCCGGCCACCAAGGGCATGAGGGAAGCCAAGACCACGAACCGCGAAATGGTCTCCGAAAAGAGGCTCACCGTGTAGGAAGCCACCAGGGCCGTTCCCAGGTTCACCAAAAGCCATGGGGCCCGGAGCTTCACCGACCGGGGAATGGGCGAGGTCACCTTGTCGTCGGTGTCCAGGTTGGCCAGGAGGTACATGTCCTCCGTGGCCTCTTCGGTCATGACGTCGAAGATGTCGTCGTAGGTGATGATCCCCACCAGCCTACCTTCCGCGTCCACCACCGGCATGGCCAGAAAGTCGTAGTGGACCATTTCCTGGGCCACCTCTTCGATGTCCTGATCCACATGCACCGAGATGACGTTCCGATACATGATGTCGTCGATCCGGCTGTCCGGGCGGGCCATGATGAGGTCCCGCAGGGAGACGATGCCGATGAGCCGGCGGCGTTCATCCACCACGTAGGCATAGTAGATGGTTTCCTTTTTGGGAGCCTGCAGCCGAAGCTCGTCCAGGGCTTGCCGCACGGTGGTATGGGCCCGAAGCAGCGCATAGTCCGTGGTCATGTACGCACCGGCGCTGTCTTCCGGGTAGGTGAGGAGTTTCAGAAGGTTTTGGCGCTCGGCCTGGATGAGCAGCGACAGGAGCCGCTCCCGGAAGCTCTCGTCCAGTTCCTCCACCAGGTCCGCCCGCTCGTCCGGGCGCATGAGCGTGATGAGTCGGCGAAGCGTCTCCCGCCCGAGGAAGCTCAGGGTCTCCTTTTGAATCTCGAAGGGGAGGAACTCGAAGACCGCCAGAGCCCGCTCGGCCCCGACGATTTCCACGTACCGGGCCACCTCCCGGGGCGTGAGCTGCGCCAGTTTCTCGGCGGCATCCGCCGGGTGGAGCCGTTCGACGGACTGCAAAAGACTCTGCTCGTCCCCCCGCCGCACACCCTCCCGCAACGGTTCCATTTGGTGGTTGTTCGCATCCATGATCCGCTCCTCAGGCTCTTCGGGGGATGGCAGAAAAAGCAACGCATCTTTCTAACAGAAGCCCCTTACCTTTTCAATCGGCGTGCCGGGCGGGGATAAAACCCGCCCCTACGGAAGGGGCCCCTCGGTTTTACTGGGACCTAAACTGAGCGATTTTTTCTTCGGGTGTCTTTTACACCGCGTGATTAGCGGGCGGGGATAA
>NZ_FQVB01000046.1 GCF_900129305.1 Desulfacinum infernum DSM 9756
CTAGTGGTTAACAGCCACCCGCTCTGCCGATTGAGCTACCGGGGAACAAGTTCAGGCGCGCCTTCGATGCTCTCGAAAACGCCGCGATTGAGTAGCAAACGGCGTGGGCTTTGTCAAGGAAAAAGCAGGGATTGGAATTGCCCGGCTCCGGCGCGCCGCTCCCGGGACGGCCGGATCCGCCATGGTTGCCTCGATTCCCGGGATGGCTTAGTCTGGAAGGGTCGACAAAGACGCTCTGCCGGGCAGGAAGGACAATGCGCACCCAATGAAGGAGGGAAGAAATCATGGCGGAAAACATGGAAGCCGCGCTGGAAAGGCTGCAGCAGAACGCGCCGCGCCTGATGGAAAGCTTTTTCCGACTCCACGACACGGTGATCGAGGACGGGGTCTTGAGCGCCAAGACCAAGAGGCTGATCCAGGTGGGGATTGCCACGGCCTTACGCTGCGAGCCGTGTATCCGCCGGAGCGTGCAGGGGGCCATGGAACAAGGGGCGAGCCGGGAGGAAATCCTGGAAGCGGCCGGCGTGGCGGTGCTCATGGGCGGAGCACCCTCCATGGCCTATTGCGCCCGGCACGTCATGGACGAAGTGGAAGCCTTCGAAAAGGCGAAGGCCCAAGGATGACCGGCGGGAAAGGGTCGGGTTTTTTCCGGACAGGATGCCGGGATGGCCGGGCGGGCCCCGGCGGCGGCAAAGAGGGGGTTGCATGGCTCCGAGGAAGTGGACCGTCCTTTCCAGCGAACGCTGGAACGGAACGCGGATCGTGGGGTTTCGAAAAGATCGGGTGGTGTCGCCCCGCACGGGTCGGGAACACGACGTCTTCGTGCTGGAATCCCCCGCCTGGGTGAACGTCATTCCCATCACGGCCGACAGCCAGGTGGTGCTGGTCCGCCAGTACCGGCACGGCATCCGGGACGTGACCCTGGAAATCCCGGGCGGCGTGGTGGAAGACGGAGACACCCCGGAGGAAGCCGCCCGGCGCGAGCTTCGCGAAGAGACGGGCTATGAGGCGGAATCCCTTGTTTCCCTGGGGTACGTGCAGCCCAACCCGGCCATCCAAAGCAACCTGTGCCACACCTTCGTGGCGCTCCGGGTGCGCCGCACGGGCGATCCGTCCCCGGACGACATGGAGGACATCGAGGTGGTCACCCGCCCCCTGGCCCAGATCCCGGCCCTGATCGACCGGGGGGAAATCAACCACGCGCTCATCGTGGCGGCCTTCTGCCGGTTCTTCCTTCGCTACCGGGATGAGGGCCTCCACGAAATCCTGACGGCCGTCTGATCCCGAAGACCGCCGGGCGGCCCTTCCGAGAACCCCTTTGGCCCTTTGGCGGATCATGTTCCCATGGAGGGGCGGTTCGCGAACCGCCCCTACGGCTGCTTGCAGGGCACAGCCCCGCAATCTGTGGATCCGGGGCTCCGCCTCATCCTCAAGCCATCCAGGAGGCCTTCTGACAATGGGTCCGAAAGCCCTTTCCCCTGGGAGTGCGGGCCTCCGGCCAGCACGGGAAGCGGGCGAGACGCCCGCACTCCCAGGAAAAGGCCATTCTCGGACACGCTCCTACGGAGCCTGTCTGACAATGGGCTCTTTGCCTCGTTTTGTCTCCATCCGTCATCCCCGCGAAAGCGGGGATCCAGGATTTCCGGGAACCTATGGACTCCCGCTTGCGCGGGAGTGACGGTTTGCGGAGTTCTCGGACAGCCTCCTACGGCCTCCGGCTTCCGACCCCTTCCGTTTCCAGCTCCTCGAAGCGGTTGGCTTCCCGGTTCTTCCGCACCTTCCGGGGATCGAAGATTCGTCCGTTCATGGCGATGTAGACCCCGGGCGGCAGGGTCTGGACGGCGGCCACGGCCGCGCCCACGTTGAAGGGGGCGTCGCTCGACTTGATGCGCGCGGGTTCGATGGCCCCCGTGAGCACGATCACCTTGCCCGGGATGCCCCGGAGCTTCTCGGCCGTTTCCTTCATGGTGTCGGTTCCGTGGGTGATGACGATCCGGCTGGAGGCGCATTCTTCCACGGCCCGGCGGATCAGGGCCCGGTCCGCATCGGTCAGATCCAGGCTGTCCTTTCTCAGGAGAGGCCGGATTTCGTAGTCCACCGTCACGTTGGCTTCCTTCAGGATCACTTCCACCTGGGGTTCCCCCACTTCGTAGCGGCTCATCTGGTCGAAGTAGACCTTGTCGATGGTCCCGCCGGTAGTGAAAATGCAGATCTTTTCCATGATAATGCTCCCCGCCAATGGGCATTCCGATTGTTGAGGTGCTCCAAGATAGACGAAGGGGCCTTGGGATGGCAAACAGGAGGGGCTTCTTGCCGCGGAACTTGAAAGAGGAGCGGAAAACCGATAAAGAGCGTACAATTTGAGAAGGCCGGCCGGCGCTCGAAAAAAACGCCCGGCGGCGCACCGGGGCCGAGGGAGGACGAAAACGCCTTATGAATACGGAAAAAGAGACTTTCACGCCGCCCAACTTCATCAAGGACATCATCGAAGAGGACCTCAAGACCGGCAAGTACGGCGGCCGGGTCCACACGCGGTTTCCTCCGGAACCCAACGGATACCTGCACATCGGCCATGCCAAGTCCATCTGCCTCAACTTCGGCCTGGCCCTGGAATACGGCGGCCTGTGCAACCTCCGCTTCGACGATACCAACCCCGCCAAGGAAGACGTGGAATACGTGGAGTCCATCCAGGAGGATGTGCGCTGGCTGGGCTTCGACTGGGGAGAGCGCCTCTTCTATGCGTCCGACTACTTCGACCGGCTCTACCAGTACGCCGTGGAGCTCATCAAGAAGGGCAAGGCGTATGTGGACAGCCTGAGCCCGGAAGAAATCCGCCAATACCGGGGCACGCTCACCGAACCCGGCAAGGAAAGCCCCTACCGGAACCGTTCGGTGGAGGAAAACCTGGATCTTTTTGAGCGGATGCGGGCGGGAGAATTCGAGGAAGGCCAGTGCGTGCTCCGGGCCAAGATCGACATGGCCTCCCCCAATCTCAACCTGCGGGACCCGGTGATCTACCGCATCAAAAAGGCGACTCACCACCGCACGGGGGACAAGTGGTGCATCTATCCCATGTACGACTTCGCCCACTGCCTGTCCGATTCCATCGAAGGGATCACCCACTCCATCTGCACCCTGGAATTCGAGGACCATCGGCCTCTCTACGACTGGTTCCTGGACGAACTGGAGGTCTACCATCCCCGGCAGATCGAGTTCGCCCGGCTGAACCTGAGCTACACGGTGCTGAGCAAGCGAAAGCTCATCCAGCTGGTGGAGGAAGGCCTGGTTTCCGGCTGGGACGACCCGCGCATGCCCACCATCTCCGGGTTCCGCCGGCGGGGCTACACGCCCGAGTCCATCCGCACGTTCTGCGAACGGATCGGGGTGGCCAAGCGCGACAGCGTGGTGGACATCGCGCTCCTGGAACACTGCATCCGCGAGGACCTGAACAAGCGGGCTCCGCGGGTCATGGGGGTGCTCAGGCCCCTCAAGGTGGTCATCGTGAACTATCCCGAAGACCAGGTGGAAGAGCTGGAGGCGGTGAACAACCCGGAAGACCCGTCCATGGGAACGCGCAAGGTCCCCTTCTGCCGCGAGCTCTACATCGAACGGGACGATTTCCGCGAGGATCCCCCGAAAAAATACTTCCGGCTCGCCCCGGGCCGAGAGGTGCGCCTGCGCTACGGCTACTACGTCCAGTGCGTGGACGTGGTCAAAGACCCGGCCACGGGAGAGATCTCGGAAATCCATTGCACCTACGATCCCGCCACCCGCGGGGGCTGGTCGCCGGACGGGCGCAAAGTCAAGGGAACCATCCACTGGGTGTCGGCCCGCCATGCCGTCCCCGCCCGGGTGCGCCTCTACGACCGGCTGTTCACCCGGGAAAATCCCAACGACGTGGAAGAAGGAAAGACCTTCCTGGATTACATCAACCCCGAATCCCTGGTGGAACTCGACCACTGTCTGGTGGAGCCGAGCCTCCAGGGGGCCCGGCCCGGGTCCCGCTACCAGTTCGAGCGGCTGGGCTACTTCTGCGTGGACATCCGGGACAGCGCTCCGGACCGGCTGGTCTTCAACCGGACGGTTTCCCTGCGCGATTCCTGGGCCAAGATCGAAAAGGCCATGGGGCGATGACGGAAAAGTGTGAAAACAGCCGGCGGGAAGCCCCCCAGAGGATTCTCGTCTTTCAGCAGAAAGGAAGCGGCGAGGCCAAGATCGCGGGCCTTCGCCGGTACGGCGGGGATCGCTTCCGGATCCGGGTCCACTCCATCGACGAGCCCCTGCCGCCCGTCCTGGACGATACGGACGGGTATCTGCCGGAAAAGATCGAAGCGGACCTGGTCCTGGACTTTCTCAAACACCCGGATTTGTCCGAAGACCTTGCCAAGCGGTGCGCGGCCCAGGGGGTTCCCGTGGTGGCGTCGGGAAAGAAGGTCAAGGGTCCCGGCGTCTTCATCCCCCCCACCTGATGCGGCCTTCCCAGGCCGGGCCGCCTGGGCGACTATGAACAGATGTTTGGGGCACCCGAAGTGAAGGTGACCGTGAAAGACGGACGGATCGCCGCCGTGGAGGTGCTGAGGGGGGCTCCCTGCGGCGCCACGTGGGAGGCGGCGCAGCGCATTGTGGGATGCCCCGCGGACGAGGCTCCGGTGCGCTACAGCCTGGAAACCCAATACTTCTGCTCGGCGGACCCGTCCAACTGGGATCCGCTCTACGGCAAAAGCCCGGTACACTTCGCCGCCGACGTGCACAAACACGCCCTGCGAAAGGCCCTGGAATCCCTGGGCGTGGAACCGGGTCCCGACCCGGAGGACGAGGCCCGGTAGGAGGCTGTCTGACAATGTGTCCGAAAGCCCTTTCCCCCGGGAGCGCGAGCGTCTCGCCTGCTTCTCGTGCGGGCCGGAGGCCCGCGCTCCCAGGAACCCCGCATTCTCGGGCAGCCTCCGGTAGGGGCTTGTGCGGAAAGGAGCACACGGGCTTTTTCATCGTAGCGCAGCCCTTCAGGGCTGCGAAAAGATCCGAGGAAGACGGATGGGCTTTCGGGTGTTTCCCGCAAGTCCAAGGAGTTGCAAGAATCCCTTTCCGCGGGGCTGAAGCCCCGCGGCTGAAGAGAGTCTGAATTCCCGGATTCCCGGGCGGCTGTGCCGCTGACGCACAATCCCCCGGGAGTCGGGGCTGTTTTCTTTAAGCGGAACGTGTTAAGAAGACATTGTTAGCGATCGCCAGGGGGCGTCCTTTCCCCGTGGAAAGGGCTGAGAAGTCACCCCTCGAACCTGATCCAGGTCATGCTGGCGGAGGGATTGGCGAGCGGATCGAGAAGAGATGACCCCCCGGCCGCTTTCCAGGCGGCCTTTTTCGTGCCTCTCTTGAGACCTTTGCTCACCCCGTCCCTCCTCCGCGAACAAGGGGAGGAGAGAACCCATGAAGACCCAACTGGATTTTGCCAAGGCCGGCATCGTGACCCCGGAGATGGAGGCGGCCGCCCGGAACGAACCCGTGGATGCAGAAACCCTGCGGGACCTCATCGCGTCGGGCCGTGCCGTCCTTCCCCGGAACCGGAACCATTCCTTCCCAACCGTCCGGGCCATCGGCCGGGGCCTCAGGACCAAGGTGAACGCCAACCTGGGCACCAGCGGTGAATGCGCCGACATGGATCTGGAGCGCCGCAAGCTGGAGGCTGCCATCCGGGCTCGGGCCGATTCCGTCATGGACCTTTCCACCGGCGGCGACCTCCAGGCCCTCCGTTCCATGTACCTTGAAGAGGCCGGCACCATGGTGGGAACGGTGCCCATCTACGGCATCGCCACCGAAATGGTCCGCAAGGGCGTGCCGCTGGAAAAGATGGACGGCGACGCGCTTCTTCGGGGGATCGAGGAGCAGTGCCGGCAGGGGGTGGACTACATCACCGTCCATTGCGGGGTGACGCTGGCGTCGGTCCGGAAGCTGGAGCACTTCCAGCGGATCATGCCGTGCGTGAGCCGCGGAGGCTCCATCCACATGTATTGGATGCGAAGGAACCGCAAGGAAAACCCGCTTTACGAAAACTTCGACGACCTGCTGGCCATCGCCCATGAACATGACGTGACCCTGAGCCTGGGGGACGGGTTCCGGCCGGGGACCATCGCCGATGCCATCGACGGGGCCCAGATCGAGGAGTTGATGATCCTGGCCGAGCTGGCCCGGAGGGCCAGGGAGCGTGGCGTTCAGGTCATGATCGAGGGGCCGGGTCATGTGCCGCTGGAACACATCCAGTCCCACGTGCAGCTCCAGAAGAAGCTCTGCGACGGCGCGCCCTTTTACGTGCTCGGGCCCCTGCCCACCGACATCGCGGCGGGCTACGACCACATCACGGCCGCCATCGGGGGAGCCCTGGCCGGGGCCGCCGGAGCGGACTTCCTCTGCTACGTGACCCCGGCGGAGCACCTGGGGCTTCCCACGGAAGACGACGTGTATCAGGGGGTCATGGCCGCCCGCATCGCCGCCCACGTGGCAGATCTCGCCAAGGGGATTGGCGGAGCGAGGCAGCGGGATGAGGCCATGTCTCGATGCCGGCAGGCGTTGGACTGGGACGGGGTGGTGGCGGCGGCCCTGGATCCGGACCTGGTCCGGCGGCGCCTCCAGGTGGCGGAAGACCGGGAAGCCTGCACCATGTGCGGCAAGCTGTGTGCGGTCAAGATCGTTCGCCAAGCCATCGCGTAAAGGGAGGGATAAAGCATGGGGCTGGATGAAAGGATCATTACCCGGGCCATCGTGGATCGCTATTTCCACAAACTCAAGGCCGCCATCGATTTGGATGTGGCCATCGTGGGGGCGGGCCCGTCGGGGCTTGTGGCCGGAATGCTTCTGGCCGAAGCGGGGACACGGGTGGCTCTTTTCGAGAGAAAACTCAGCGTGGGCGGGGGCATGTGGGGCGGTGGCATGCTCTTCAACGAGATCGTGGTGCAGGAAGAAGCCAAGGCCGTCCTGGACCGGGTGGGCATCACCGCTCAGCTTTACCAAGAAGGATACTATACGGCGGACGCCGTGGAGGCCGTTTCCACCCTCACCAGTCGATGTGTCAAGGCGGGTGCCCGGATCTTCAACGGCGTGAGCATCGAAGACGTCCTGATGCGGCCGGAACGGATCATGGGCTTGGTGCTCAACTGGTCGGCCGTGGAAATGGCCGGGCTGCACGTGGATCCCTTGGCCGTGCGGTGTCGGGTTGTCGTGGATGCCACGGGACACGATACGGAAGTGGTGAAGGTGGTGGAGCGGAAGGTCCCCGGGTCCCTTTTGACGCCCAGCGGCAAGCGGGAGGGGGAGCGTTCCATGTGGGCCGAGGAGGCGGAGCGGCTGACCCTGGAAAACACCCGCGAAGTCTACCCGGGCTTGTACGTGGCGGGGATGGCGGCCAATGCCACCTTCGGAGGGCCGCGCATGGGCCCCGTCTTCGGAGGCATGCTGCTTTCCGGCCGGAAGGTGGCCCGGCTGATCCTCGAGCAGCTCAAGTCGTGACGGCAGCGAGGCCGGGGAGGAAACACCCCGGGCCTCAGTTCAGTTCCCCGATGCGGAGGCGCCGGATGTGGGGAGGGCACCGCTGCCAGATCCTTTCCAGGAAGGCGTCTTCTTCTTCCTCGGGGAAGTCCGGCGGAAAGCCCACCCAGGCCTGCCGGGACGTGTCCGGAAACTCGCCGGAAGATTCCCCTTCCGCTTCGATCGGATGGGGGCGGAGCGGGATGCGAAGGAGAACGTGGCTGCCCCCCGGTGCGGCGAAACGCACCAAGAGCTGCACCGATCGGAGCGGGTCCAGCGTCGAAAAATACTCCCGATCCATCACGTGGCTTCGCCCGGACAGCAAACGGGCCGCCCAGGCGTGAATCTTTTCCCAGTCCAGGTGGTTTTCATCCACCACCAGGGTCAGCAGAGTGTGAGGGTTCCTTTCCAGGGCCTCCGCCAGGGCATGCCCGCCGGGGCCCGAAAGGTCGTCGGCGGTTTCCAGGTGGACGGTGAGGGTGTTTCCCGGGTGTTCGGTCCCCGGGAAAGCCCTGCGCCGGGGATCGCTGGGAGCTTCCGGCCTCAGGGCGGCTTGCGGCACCTCCACCGGAAAGAAGTCGATGCCGGTGGCCCGGTCCGCATATTCGAACGCATGGCGGATGTCGTCCGAACTCATGTGGGGGGTGCTCAGGACGTAATAGGGCGGCTCGGGAAGGTAACGGATCCCCAGTTCCCGGGCCTTGCGGCGGAGGTTGGTGCCGGGCAGAACGCTCAGCGGGTAGAGACTCAATTCGTCGAAAAGATCCTTTTCCGCCACGAAATCCACCGCCCGCTTCACGTCCTCCACCGTGTCGTGGGGAAGGCCCACCATGATGTCCACCATGACCGACATGCCTTCCCGGCGCATGCGGCGAACCGAATGAACGAACCGATCCCGGTCGAACCGGCGCCCCACGGCCGCAAGAGCCCTGGGGTTGATGGACTGAAGCCCCACCTCCACCTGCTGGAGGCCCGCACGGGCCAGGCGCCCGATGCGGTCGTCCGTACAGTCTTCCGCGTTGAGTTCCGCCTGGAATCGCAGGGGAAAGAGGGCGCGGGCCTCCTCCATCGCCCGAATGAGCGCCTCCAGGTTCGGCCGGCGCGCAAAGCAGGGATCGAGGAAATAGACCTCCTCCACGCCCTGTTCGGCGGCCCAGAAAAGCTCGCGGCGGATCCGTTCCAGGGCGAAGGGGCGAGGGCGGGGATAGCTCTTGTGGTAGTAGCAGTAGGCGCACCGGTAGGGGCAGCCCCGGACCGTTTCCAGGATGACCGTGCCCGCGGCCGAGGGCCCCAGGGTTCCTTCCAGATAAGGCGAGGGGATGGCATCCAGGGAGGCGAGAAGGGGGCGGGGCGCCGTGGCGATCCACCGGCCCTCGTGGCGCAGCAGGAGCCCCCCAATGGCGGTCATGTCCGCTCCCGGGGCGGAAAGCGCTTGCATGAGTTCCGCGAAGGTCTGCTCCCCTTCCCCCACCACGCCGTAGTCGAAAAAGGGATGGCCCAGGAGGAAATCGTTGTCCCGGTTGACTTCCGGGCCTCCGAAGACCACGACCGTTTCCGGATGCCTTTCCTTGATGCGGCGGGCCAGGTGGATCGAGCGTTCCACGTTCCACACGTAGCAGCCGAACCCGACCACATGGGGCCGCAGGCCTTCCAGCCAGTCCAGGAGGCCCGCGTCTCCCGCCTCGTTGAGCACGTCCCCCGGTGGGAGCTCCACGGCAACGGATTGTGGCAATGTCCGGGCATATCCGGCAAGATAGGCCGGTCCCAGCGGGATGTTTTCCGACGGGTAGTCCGTCTGGTGGGATGGAACGGGCAGTTGGAGCAAGGCGATTTTCATGGGACCTCCCGAGTGGTTTCTCTTGCCCTCGGCGTCGTCGTGTCGGGCTCCGGCGGCAAGCCGATTCGCTTTCTTATTTTCATTCCGGACGCCCGGCCGTGTCCACACAAACTTGGTGCATACAAACCCGTTGCAGATCACGAGGTGAAATGATAGGAAGTCATGACCTGTTTCGACTCCACACAGAGAGGGAAGCCTTATGTTCCTGAACCGCGTTCTGGGCTGGTTTTCAAACGATCTGGCTATCGATCTGGGCACGGCTAATACCTTGGTCTATGTCAGGGGGAAAGGCATCGTGCTTTGCGAACCCTCGGTGGTGGCCGTACGCCGCACCAACGGCCAGAACACCCAGGTGGTCGCCGTGGGCAAAGACGCCAAGCTGATGCTCGGGAAAACTCCGGGCAACATCGTGGCCATCCGGCCCATGAAGGATGGCGTCATCGCGGATTTCGAAGTGGCCGAGGCCATGCTCCGCTACTTCATTCGCAAAGTGCATAACCGCCGGAGCCTGGTCCGCCCGCGGATCATCGTCTGTGTTCCCTCGGGAGTCACTCAGGTGGAGCGAAGGGCCGTGCGCGAGTCTGCCGAATCGGCCGGGGCGCGGGAAGTCTATCTGATCGAAGAGCCCATGGCGGCTGCCATCGGCGCGGGGCTCCCCATCACGGAGCCGGTCTGCAACATGATTGTGGACATCGGAGGCGGGACCACCGAGGTGGCCGTCATCAGCCTGGCGGGCATCGTCTACAGCCGCTCCGTTCGCGTCGGTGGAGACAAGATGGATCTGGCGATCCTGCAACACATCAAGCGCAAGTACAACCTGCTCATCGGGGAGCGGACGGCGGAACTGATCAAGGTGACCATCGGCAACGCCTATCCCACCGAAGAGGTGGAGACCATGCACATCAAGGGGCGCGACCTGGTCAGCGGCATTCCCAAGACCATCGAGATCAACTCGGAGGAAGTGCGGGAATCCATCCAGGAGCAGGTGGACAGCATCGTGGAGACCATCAAGATCGCCCTGGAGCAGACGCCTCCCGAGCTGGCGGCGGACATCGTGGACCGCGGGATCGTGCTGACCGGCGGCGGAGCGCTGCTCCGCAACCTGGACCATCTGCTTCGCCTGGAAACGGGCTTGCCCGTGACCCTCACCGAGGATCCCATGTCCACGGTGGTGTTGGGGTCGGGCAAGGCCTTGGAAGATATCGAGGTGCTGAAAGAGGTTCTCAGCTGAGGTCCGCCCTGGGCCGACCATATAATCCGTCCACTTGGGCCCTCCCAGGAAGAAGTCCGGTGACGCCTCCACAGGAAGTTTCGGTAAAGGTGACTGGAAAATGCCGGATTGGCTGCGCAAGCTGCGCGTTGTCCTCTTTGCCCTGCTGATCGGCGGGGTTTTCTTCTACGTCTTGTCTCTTAGCTTCAAGGTTCCCGAACGAATGGATCCTTTGCAACGGGGAGTGGTGGAAACCCTGGGGCCCCTTTTGCGGCTGACCCAAGCGGTGGGAAACACCGTGGACGGCTGGCTCAAGCACTACGTCTTCCTGCGGCAGGTGCAGCGCCAGAACGAAATGCTCAGGAAAGAGCTGGCCCGGTTGGAAAGTGAGCTGGTCCGCTACCGGGAGGCGTTCCTTGAGAACCAGAGGCTCCGACGTCTCCTGGATTTTCGGGAGGGCCTGAGCTTGCAGACGGTGCCGGCTAGAATCGTGGTCCACGATGCCACTGGCTGGTTCCAGACGGTCATGATCGACAAGGGTTTTAATGACGGAATTCGTGCAGATATGCCCGTGGTCAACGAGGAGGGCGTGGTGGGTCATGTCCTGCAGGTCTCGGACAACTATTCCAGGGTTCTGCTGGTAACGGACAGGGAAAGTGCGGTGGACGCGCTGATCCAGCGGAATCGAGTGCGCGGAATACTCAGCGGCAGGGATGAGGAGAGTTGCGTTCTGCGCTATGTCCGGGCCAATCAGGATGTGCGCACCGGAGACCTGGTGGTGACCTCCGGCAAGGACGGCATCTTCCCGGGAGGACTGCGACTGGGGGTGGTCCAGCAAGTGAGCAAGGATCCCGCCGCTCTCTTCCAACAGGTTGTGGTTGTTCCCGTGGTCAACCTCACCTCCGTGGAAGAGGTTTTGGTTATTACGTCCTCACCCCACCCCAAGGCCCCGTTGGTCCCCCCGGGACCGCATGTGGAGAAGTAGGCGACGTCTATGGCACTCATGATTTCGAAAGAGAAAGGCCAAGTTCCCTGGGTGAGCCTGGCCGCGGTCGGTGTGGGCTATACGCTCATCGTTTTTCTCGTCCAGGTGAAGGTCATTGCGCCATTGGATTCTCCTCACTTTCGCCTCAATCTGATGGTGCCCGTCTGCGTGGAGATCGCGTCCCTGGTTCCCACAAGCGGTGCCTTGGCGTGGGCGTTCCTGTGGGGATATGTGGTGGACGCTTTCAGTGGGCGGTTCTGGGGCGGACATGTGGGATCGTATCTATTTGCCGTCGGTCTTCAGGGCTTTGCGGCCCGCCACCTGGACATGGGTCGGCTCCAGTACAGGGTCTTGGTGGTGGGGGTGTGTGTCGTCGCCCAGGGACTGCTGTTGGCTGGTGCGGCCCTGGGAGCGGGCCGGCTGGCTTCGACCTTCATGACGATTCTTGCCCAGGGGGGGCTGTCCCTGCTGGTGGCACCGCTGGTCATGGTGCCCGTTCGAGCCATCTTGGGTGTGGACGAGGCATGAGGAGGCGGGGCACGGTGTTTCGTTCGCGGGCACGCGGCCGAGCAGGGGGGCGATCCAAGCGCTTGGTTCGCCCCGACGCCAAAGGCCTCCAATTGATTCAATGGGAGACCAACGAGAGGGCCCTGTTCGAACGGCAGTGCCGCATCATCCTCGCCTTTTTCCTTCTGGTCCTGGCCGGGTACGTATTGCGGCTGTGGTACCTCCAAGTGCTCAACGGAGCTCATTTTCGAGAGATCTCCGAAAGCAATCGCATCCGGATCACGGCCGTTCGTGCGCCGCGAGGGCTCATCTTCGATCGAAACGGCACCCCCTTGGTGGAGAATCGTCCCGCTTATCACCTCATGCTGGTCCGGGAGGATATCAAGGCACCCGAAGAGGTGGAGCGGATCCTGGAGGAGCTGGCCCGTATCTGCCGGAGGCCCCTGCGCGAGCTCCTCGACGCCCTCGAAGCCAACAAGGACAAAAGGCCCTTCGAGCCGATCCGGCTGCTGGAAGATTTGGATCGGGACGCGCTGGCGAGGCTGGAAGCCCGCCGGTTGCGACTTCCCGGAGTGTATATCGAGGTGGAGCCGAAACGCAGCTACCGGTGGAACGGAACGGCGGCTCACCTCATCGGATACCTCGGTGAAATCTCGGAAGACGAGCTGAAGGATGAAGCCTTTCGCGGCTATCAGGCGGGCGAGTTTATCGGCAAGGGCGGGGTGGAGAAGACCTTCGAAGCGCTCCTCCATGGCGAGGCGGGATGGAGACAGGTGGAGGTGGACGCCCTTGGACGTCAGATACGATCCCTGGACGAGAAGCTCCCCATTCCGGGCCGCAACGTGTGGCTGACCATTGATCTGGATGTTCAGCGCACGGCGGAGGAATGTCTGCGCGATCAGATCGGGGCCATCGTCGCCGTGGACCCGCGCACCGGTGAAGTGCTGGCGATGGCCAGCAGTCCCGCCTACGACCAGGAAAAGTTCGTCAGAGGCATGTCGACCGACGAATGGAAGGCCCTGATCAACGACATTTCCCACCCGCTGTTGAATCGGGCCATCGCATCATCCTATCCCCCCGGCTCCACCCATAAGCCGTTCGTGGCCCTTGCGGCCCTCGAAGAGGGCGTGGTGGATCCGACAACGGAAATCTTCTGCCCCGGCTGGATGCAACTGGGAACAAGAAAGTTCCGATGCTGGCGTGATTGGGGGCATGGGCACATGAACCTGTACCACGCCGTCGTCCAGTCGTGCGATGTCTACTTCTACCAGGTGGGCCTCAAACTCGGAGTTGACACAATAGCAAAATACGTCAAGATGTTCGGGTTTGGTCAAAAGACCGGTATTGATTTACCGGGAGAGCGGTCCGGGCTGGTGCCCACTCGGGAGTGGAAGAAGACGACCAAAGGCATCGGCTGGCAAAAAGGAGAGACGCTTGCCATCGCCATCGGACAGGGCTTCAATCTGGTGACGCCGTTGCAGGCGGCCATGGCTTATGCGGCCTTGGCCAACGGGGGCGTGCTCATGGAGCCTCGCATTGTGACCCGCATCGAAGCCTCCTCCACCGCTGACGACCACTTCCTGCCCTCGGCGTCCCCTCGACGCAAGCTCCCCGTCCACAGGAAGAATCTGGACTTGATCAGCAAAGCCCTCGAAGGGGTCGTCGGTCATGAACATGGAACGGCCCACCGCATCCATGTGAAAGGGATCCGGATAGCCGGTAAGACGGGCACGGCACAGGTCGTGCGTATGCCCGAGGGGGTGAGCCGTAAGCTTCTGGAAAAGGTCGTCAAGGATATGCACAGGGATCATGCATGGTTCGTGGGCTACGCCCCCGCTGATAATCCGGAGATAGTCGTGTCGGTCCTTGTGGAGCATGGAGGACACGGATCTTCGGCTGCCGCCCCGCTGGCGCAGAAAGTGATACTGTCCTATCTGGGAAAAAGGGGATTGGCGGGGTCCGTGGAAGGCAACGACCAGAAGGAAACCGTCGCAGAGGGGCCGTGGGCAGGTGATTGACAGAAGGCTTGTTGAAAACTTCGATTGGTCGATCCTGCTGCTTTTTTCGATCATAGGCTGTCTGGGGCTCGTGGGGCTCTACAGTGCCCTTTACCTGCAGATTCAGGTCAACCCGTCCCACAATCTTTTCGTTAAGCAGCTTGTGTGGTTTGCCATGGGATGCTGTTGTCTGGTGGCGGCTTTGCTGGTGGACTATCAGAAGCTTCGGGAGTGGGGCCCCTGGATCTACGCTGTGGGGGTGGCAGCGCTGGTGCTCGTCCTGTTCGTGGGCGGGGAGGTGAAAGGATCACGCCGATGGCTGGATCTGGGGGGCGTCAATGTGCAGCCTTCCGAATTCATGAAAATCGCGCTCATCATCCAGCTGGCCCGCTATTTTTCGTCCCAGGACATTCCGCCTTACCCCGGGCTCGGACGACTGGTGCCGGCCATGGTTTTCGCCTTTGTGCCCGCCTTGCTCATTTTGTTGGAGCCGGATCTGGGAACCTCCTTGTGCCTCCTCATCGTCGCCGGCACCATGGTCTTTTTTATTGGTCTGCGCTGGCGGTACCTTGTTACTGCGGCTGTCATCGGCCTGGTGAGCCTTTATCCCATCTGGCATTACGTGCTCAAAGATTATCAGAGGCAAAGGGTCCTCATGGTGCTTTCCCCTGAAAAGGACCCAACGGGCAAAGGCTATCACATCATCCAGTCCAAAGTGGCGGTGGGTTCGGGCATGCTTTGGGGCAAGGGTTTCCTCAATGGGACCCAAAACAAGCTGAAGTTCCTCCCGGAAAAGCACACCGACTTCATCTTTTCGGTCTGGGCGGAGGAGTGGGGGTTTCTGGGATGCGTCGTTCTGATCTGCCTTCTTGCGCTGCTGATCGTGGCCTGTATCCGAGTGGCCCTGCGGTCCAAGGACCGGTTCGGATCCTTTCTGGTGGTAGGCCTGACTTCGCTCATCACGTGGCAGTTGCTCATCAACATAGGAATGGTCCTGGGCCTTCTGCCCGTGGTGGGAATCACCCTTCCGTTCGTGAGCTACGGAGGGTCCTCTTTGTTGATGCTTTGCGTGGCCGTGGGCCTCATTGAAAATGTGTCTATGAGACGCTACGTTTTTCACCCGCCCTGACGTCGCAACACCCCGGATTTGAACCAAAAGGGGCATTGTGATTTTTTTTACTTTTTTCCTTGCCAACCCCCGGAAGATGTGCTAAGCACTGGCGCTATCTGGGCCTTTTGCCCAATGCGCGGCTTGGGAAAGAGCCTAGGCGATCCAAAGATTGTACTAGTGAATGCGTGTACATGGGCGAGGCGCCCGCCAGAACACATCACATGGGAAGTGAGGGTGACGGGAAATGATCAATGTTGATGTGACCTTGTTGATCCAGATGGCCAATTTCCTGGTTCTCCTGTTCCTGATGAACCTGGTCCTCTATCGGCCCATCCGGCGTCTGGTGGCTCAGCGCAATGAGCTGGTGGCTCAGCAGAGGGAGAGTATCGACAAGGCCGATCAGGCCGCTCAGGCGGCGGTGCAGGAATTTGAGGAGAAGCTGCGGGCCGCCCGGGAGGCGGGTCGCCGGAAGGTTCAGGAGCTCAAAGAAAACGCCTACCAGTACGAAAAAGAGTTGCTGGAAAGGGCGGGCCGGGAAGCCGCCCAGGAAGTGCAGGCTGTCCGGGAGAAGGTGCGGCAGGAAATCGGGGCTGTTCGGGCTGAGCTGGAGCGGCAGATCCAGGAATTTTCCCGGGAAATGGCCCAGAGGATACTGGGGCGGAGTCTCTAGGCGATCACCATGGGTCCTAACTGTGTTGAGGGGCGTTCAATGAGAAGGTGCCGTGCGACGGGGCTGTTTGTTCTTGTGTCGGGTGTCTTGGCTGCTACGGCCGTGCTTGCGGCCGAGGGGGGAGGTCATGGGGGTGGGCTCCCTTGGAAGGACTTTTTCCTGCGGCTCATGAACTTTGCTATCATGCTGGCGATTTTGGTTAAGCTTTTGAAGAAGCCCGTGACGAACTTCTTCGCCTCGCGTCGGGAAAACATCCAGCGCCTGCTGGCGGAACTGGAACAGCAAAAGAAGGAAGCCGAAAGCAAGGCGGCCGAGTACAAGGCCAAGCTGGCGGCCTTGGACAAGGAAACCGAAAAGATTTTGGCCGAGTACATCCAGGAAGGCGAAGCGGAAAAGCGTAAGATCGTGGAAGCCGCCGAAAAGCAGGCGGCTTATATCAAGGAGCAGGCCAAGCTGGCGATTCAGCAGGAGATCAAGGCGGCCAAGGAGAGCTTGCAGGAGGAGATCGCCGAGCTGTCCGTCAATGCGGCGGAGGATCTCCTCAAGAAAAATATTCGGCCCGAGGATCAGGATCGCTTGGTGGATGAATTCATGACAAAGGCGGTGGAGGCAAAGTGAAGAACCTAATCGTTGCCAAAAGATACGCCAAGGCCCTTTTCGGTCTCGCCCTGGAGGACGGGAAGCTGGAGGAGTACGGCAAAGAGCTGAGCGATCTGACACAGCTCCTCGAACAGAATCCCGACCTGATGGACGCCCTTGCCAACCCCCTGTATCCGGAAGATGCCAAGAAGGCCGTCTTTCGCGCCATTGCGGAAAAGGCCGAGATGAGCGCGGTCATGAAGAGTTTTGGGGATCTTCTGGTGGCCAAGGATCGGGTGCGGCACCTCCCGGAGATTCGAGACTACTTCCAGAAACTGGTGGACGATCACAACAACGTGGCCCGTGCTCGGGTGAGTGCGGCGGTCAAGCTGGACGAAGATTCCGTCAAGAAGATCGCCGACACGCTCAGCAAAGTGACGGGTAAAAAAGTCGTCGTGGAGTTTCAGCAAGACCCTGGTCTGATCGGGGGTGTTGTGGCTCAGATCGGCGACTTGGTGATAGACGGGAGTGTGAGGTCGCAGTTGCAGGCAATCAAAGAATCTTTGAAAAGGGGTGAGCTGGGTTAATGGAGATCAGAGCAGAAGAAATAAGCCAGATTATTCGCGAGCAGATCAAGGACTACGAGAAGAAGGTTGAGCTCAGCGAGACCGGACGTGTGCTGTCCGTGGGTGACGGTATCGCCCGCGTATACGGCGTGGAAAAGTGCATGTCCATGGAATTGCTTGAGTTCCCTACGGAGCATGGTTCCATCTACGGCCTGGCCCTGAACCTGGAAGAAGACAACGTGGGTGTCGCCATCATGGGTGAAGACATCCACATCAAGGAGGGTTCGGAGGTCCGCAGGACGGGGCGCATCGCCGAAGTGCCGGTGGGTGACGCGGTCATCGGCCGCATCATCGACCCGGTGGGCAATCCGCTGGACGGCAAGGGCCCCATCGAGGCCAAGGAGTTCTCCCGTATCGAGCGGATCGCGCCGGGCGTCATCGCGCGTCAGCCGGTTCATGAGCCCATGTATACCGGGCTCAAGGCCATCGATGCCATGACGCCGGTGGGCCGCGGCCAGCGTGAGCTGATCATCGGCGACCGCCAGATCGGTAAGACCGCCATTGCGGTGGACGCCATCCTGAACCAGAAGGACAGCGGTGTCATCTGTATCTACGTGGCGGTGGGCCAGAAGAAATCCACGGTGGCCCAGGTGGTGGAGACGCTCCGCCGTCATGGTGCCATGGAGTACACGGTGGTCGTATCGGCCTGTGCCAGCGACCCGGCACCGCTTCAATACATCGCCCCTTACGCCGGATGCGCCATGGGCGAGTACTACCGCGACAACGGTCGCCACGCCCTGATCATCTACGACGACCTGTCCAAGCAGGCCGCCGCCTACCGCCAGGTGTCGCTGCTCCTGCGTCGGCCCCCCGCGCGCGAGGCCTATCCCGGCGACATCTTCTATAACCACTCCCGCTTGCTGGAGCGCGCGGCCAAGCTCAACGATGAATTGGGCGGCGGGTCCCTCACGGCCCTTCCCATCATTGAGACCCAGGCCGGCGACGTTTCGGCCTACATCCCCACCAACGTGATCTCGATTACCGACGGCCAGATCTACCTGGAGCCGGGCCTCTTCTTCGCCGGTGTCCGTCCGGCCATCAACGTCGGTTTGTCGGTTTCCCGCGTGGGTGGCGCGGCCCAGACCAAGGCCATGAAGAAGGTGGCCGGACGCCTGCGCCTCGACCTGGCCCAGTACCGTGAACTGGAAGCCTTCGCCAAGTTCGGAAGTGACCTGGACAAGTCCACGCAGCAACAGCTCAATCGCGGTATGCGCCTGGTGGAACTGCTCAAGCAGCCCCAGTACCAGCCCATGCCGGCCGAGAAGATGGTCATGTCCCTCTACTCGGGTACCCGCGGATATCTGGACAAGATTCCCGTGGACAAGGTGAGTGAGTACGAGGCTCAGATGCTGTCGTTCGTCGAGCGCAAGTACCCTGAGATCTTTGCGGAGCTCAAGGAAAAGAACGACATCGACGATGAGCTGGACAAGAAGATGGCCAAGGCGCTGGAAGAGTTTGCAGGGGTCTTTCAAGCTTAAATCGCGCACGGGGCAGAGAGGCTGATATGGCAACCCTACGGGACATCAAGAGAAAAATTGATGCCGTAAAGAAGACCTCGCAAATCACCAAGGCCATGAACATGGTGGCGGCTGCCAAATTGCGCGGCGCCCAGGAAAACATGGAGCGCTTCCGGGTCTACGCGGAGAAGTTCCGCGAGGTGATTGGAAGGCTTGCAGCCGGCGTGGAGCAGGATGGCACCTTCGAGCTCATGACGCCTCGCGAAGAGGTGAAGAAGGTCGAACTGGTGTTGTTGACTGCGGACCGGGGTCTCTGCGGCAGCTTCAACAACAACCTGATAGTCACGGCGGAGCGGTTCATCGACCGCAAGCAGTCCGAGGGGGTCGAAGTCTCCATGACGGCCGCCGGGCGCAAAGGCCGGGACTATTTCAAGCGGCGTCGCTATCCCATCCGCCGAGAGCTGACCGGGCTGCTGAACAAGCCCAATTACGACGATGCTTTTCAGCTCGGCCGACAGCTCATCGAGCTCTTTCTGGATGGTGACGCGGACGAAGTCTATGTGATCTACAGTCATTTCCGCAGCATGGTTAAGCAGGAACCTACCGTGATTCGGCTCCTGCCCATCGTGCCGGAACAGCAGGACGAGTTGGAAGGTGGCCGCGAGTATATCTTTGAACCATCGCATCATGAGCTGCTCAACGACCTGCTTCCCAACTACGTGTACAACCAGTTGCTGGATTGCTTCTATATGACGGCGGTCAGCGAGCACGCGGCGCGAATGACGGCGATGGAAAACGCCACCAACAACTGCAAGGACATGGTGAGGGACCTGACGCTCACGTACAACAAGGCGCGGCAGGCGTCCATCACCAAGGAACTGATGGACATCGTTGGTGGCGCGGAGGCGCTCAAGAAGTAGTCGATGGTTCGGACAGACGAAGGAGGTATCGGGCCACATGAATATCGGAAGGATTGTACAGGTTATCGGTAACGTCGTTGACGTGGAGTTCGAAGAAGGGAAGCTCCCAGCCATCCTCACAGCTCTGCTGGTGAGCAACCCGGGCCTCAGCGACGAGGAAGACAATCTTGTTCTCGAAGTTGCCCAGCATCTGGGGGATAACGTGGTGCGCACCATCGCCATGGACCTGACCGACGGTCTGGTGCGTGGCATGCCGGTGAAGGACACCGGAAAGCCCATCCAGATGCCCGTGGGCAAGAAGGTCCTCGGCCGCGTGCTCAACGTGGTGGGCCGCCCGGTGGACGGCGTGGGCCCGGTGGACGCCGACGAGTATTTTCCCATTCACCGGCCGGCGCCCAGCTTCACGGAGCAGGATACCTCGGTGAACGTCTTGGAAACGGGTGTCAAGGTGATCGACCTCTTGGTGCCCTTTCCCCGCGGTGGCAAGATGGGCATGTTCGGCGGCGCCGGCGTGGGCAAGACGGTTATCATGATGGAAATGATCCACAACATCGCCATGCAGCACGGCGGTATCTCGGTGTTCGCCGGCGTGGGTGAGCGCACCCGCGAGGGGAACGACCTGTACCTGGAAATGAAGGAATCCGGCGTTCTTCCTCGCGCCGGCCTGGTCTACGGCCAGATGACGGAGCCTCCCGGAGCGCGTGCTCGAGTGGCGCTGTCGGCCCTTACCGTGGCCGAGTACTTCCGCGATGTGGAAGGCCAAGACGTGCTGCTCTTCATCGACAACATCTTCCGGTTCACCCAGGCGGGTGCCGAGGTGTCCGCACTGCTCGGCCGCATGCCTTCCGCAGTGGGCTACCAGCCCACTCTGGGGACCGACCTGGGCGAATTGCAGGAACGGATCACCTCCACCACGAAGGGATCCATCACCTCGGTCCAGTGCGTGTACGTGCCCGCCGACGACTTGACCGACCCGGCTCCGGCCACCACGTTCGCCCACTTGGACGGCACCGTGGTGCTCTCCCGTCAGATTGCCGAGCTGGGTATCTACCCGGCGGTGGACCCCCTGGACTCCACGTCCCGAATCCTGGACCCCAATGTGCTGGGTGAGGAACATTACTCGACGGCGCGCCAGGTGCAGCAGATTCTGCAGAAGTACAAGGACCTGCAGGACATCATTGCCATCCTGGGTATGGACGAACTGTCCGAAGAGGACAAGATCATCGTGGGGCGTGCTCGGAAGATCCAGAGGTTCCTGTCCCAGCCGTTCCACGTGGCCGCCCAGTTCACGGGTGTCGAGGGCAAGTATGTGAAGCTCGAGGACACCATCCGCGGGTTCAAGGAGATCGTCGAAGGCAAGTACGACGACCTGCCGGAACAGGCCTTCTACATGGTGGGCGGCATCGAAGAGGCGGTTGAAAAGGCCAAGCAGATGGCAGCCGCTTAAACCAGCTAGCGAGTGGTGATGAATATGGCCGAAAAACTGCTATTGGAGATTGTTACGCCTGTTCGGAAGGTGCTGAGCGAAGAGGTGGACATGGTGGTGGCCCCCGGGGAGATGGGCGAATTCGGGGTGTTGCACAACCACATCCCCTTTCTGACCAAGCTCAAAGTCGGTGAGCTGCGCTTCAAGGTCGGAAACGCCACCCGTTATGTGGCCATCATGGGGGGGTATGCGGAAGTGTTGCCCGACAAGGTGACCATTCTGGCGACCGCCGCGGAAGAAGCCACCGACATCGACGTCATTCGGGCTCAGGCCGCCAAGGAACGGGCGGAGCGGCGTCTTCGCGAGGCCAAGGACCGCGTAGAGTTTGCGCGGGCACAGGCTGCCTTGCAACGCGCCTTGGCACGGCTCAAGGTGGCGGAAAAGCGCGGATAGATCCGCCGACTCTTGGATCAAACGGGCCCCCTTCGCACCGTGCGGTGCGGAGGGGGCTTCTTTTTTGGGTTGCGGGTCCGGATGGGCTGGCCCATATTGACGGAAGGTGCAGGATCCATTGGGGTAGCTCGGAAAACCGATGAGGGGGAAAGCAATGTGCGGCATCGTGGGCTATATCGGCAAGTCGGACGGAACGAACGTGATCGTGGAAGGGCTGAAGCGCCTGGAATACCGCGGCTACGACAGCGCCGGCGTCGCCATGATCGGAAGGGACGGTAGGATTTCGGTGGTGCGCTGCGAGGGAAAGATCAAGGAACTGGAGGCGCGGCTGGCCGCGAGCCCCTTGGCGGGCACCATCGGGATCGGCCACACCCGCTGGGCCACCCACGGCGCGCCCAGCGACCACAACGCCCACCCGCACCGATCCGGGCCCTTTGCCGTGGTCCACAACGGCATCATCGAGAACTATGCGGACCTCAAGGAGGAGTTGCTAGGGAAGGGGTACGAATTTACCTCGGAGACGGACACCGAGGTCATTGTGCGGCTCCTGGAAGACGAGTGGAAGCAATGTGGGTCGTATGAAGAAAGCGTGCGGCGCACTTTGCGTCGATTGCGGGGAAGTTATGCCCTGGTGTTCCTGAACGAAGAGTCTCCGGACCTTCTGGTGGGCGCGCGGCAGGAAAGTCCGCTGATCTTGGGAGTTGGGAAAGACGCTTTCTATTTTGCCTCGGATATTCCCGCCATTCTCCACCACACCAGAGATGTGGTGTTGTTGGACGACGGCGATGTTGTTTTTGTCAATCGGACCGGCTACCGAGTGGAATCTCTCGATGGGACGGAGCGCCAACCCGATGTGACCGTGATTGACTGGAATCCCATCGCAGCCGAAAAGGCCGGTTACAAGCATTTCATGCAAAAGGAGATCTTCGAGCAGCCGAGGGCGATTGTGGACACGCTGCGCAGCGTCCTGGATGTGAACCGGGAAGTTCTTCGCTTTTCGGACCTCAATCTGGATGCAAGTCTTGTTCACAAACTGAGGAAGGTTTTTCTGGTTGCCTGCGGGACCTCCTACCATGCCTGCCTGGTGGGCAAATATCTGCTGGAGGGCCTCTGCAGGATTCCCGTGGAGGTGGATCTTGCGTCGGAATTTCGCTACAGGAAGCCGCTCTTGGACGACCAGTCCTTGCTGATCGTGGTCAGCCAGTCGGGCGAGACCGCCGACACGCGCGCGGCCCTTAAGGAAGGGCTGGAAAGAGGGGCCCACTGTCGCGCCATCGTCAACGTGGTGGGAAGCAGCCTGGCTCGGATGGCCCATGGCGTTCTCTACACCCATGCGGGTCCGGAAATCGGGGTCGCGTCCACCAAGGCGTTCACCACTCAGGTGGTCGCTTTTTACCTGCTGGCACTTCACTGGGCGAGGACCTCCGGGACAATCAGTGATCCGGAATTCTCGGAGCACCTGAGGGAGCTTCTAGCGCTGCCCAGAAAACTGGAAGAGGTGTTGGACAGAGCGGACGTTTTGCGCGATTGGGCCCGGGAGTTTCTGAAGGTGGAACACTTCCTCTATCTGGGCCGTGGCATTCTCTATCCCATCGCCCTGGAGGGCGCCCTGAAGCTGAAGGAGATCTCTTATATCCACGCCGAGGGGTATGCAGCGGGAGAGATGAAGCACGGCCCCATTGCCCTGATCGATGAGAACATGCCGGTGGTGGTCCTGGCTCAAAAGGGCGAGCTGTACGAAAAGATGCTCTCCAACGTCCAGGAGGTCCGGGCACGGGGCGGGCGGGTTTTGGCCATAGTGGAGGGGGAACAGGACCCTCGCTTGGGGGAAAGCACCTGGCAGTTTCCCGTGCCGGAAACGTCACCTTGGCTCGCTCCGGTTGTCTTTTCGATCCCTTTGCAGCTTTTGGCCTACCATGTGGCGGACCTTCGGGGTACGGACGTGGATCAACCAAGAAACCTGGCCAAGAGCGTGACCGTGGAGTAGCGGGGCGTGGAGTCCGGGAGGGTGTTTCTAGCGGAGGCGGGCTACGGCCGGGCCAAGCGCCACACGCAGGAGGCTGCGTCAGTCCGGGAGATTCGGCTTGACTTTCTACGGAGTTTAAGAATACAATCTCCATGCGCAGAAAAAGATAGTTATTTAGAAGGCTTGCGCAGCGCTGGGCCCACTCCCGCCGAGGCGCGGGCCGGTGCAGCGCAGGGAAAAGCGAGACAAGCACTGGATGCGGCCTCCACCGTAGGTATTCAACGTGCGTGGGCGCCCTCTTAGGTCTCGCCCATCAGACTCCACTTGCCCGGTTTGGGACGGCAAGTTGAGATATAGAGGTGGCGAAAAATCCAGGTCGCGGGGTGTGAGCCGGGCCCCGTCATATCGGTGCGGCGCGAAGGTTCATGGAGAAAGGTTGCGAATTGGAGGCCTGGAAGAAATACCGGATGCGCCCCTGCGGTGTACGTGATTGGTAGAGCGTTCCTGAGCCAACACAAACAAACGGGGAGCTCCCTCTCGCTCTGGTGCGCAGGTCGGCCTTGCCGAACTGCCTAAAGGGGCGACGGAGCGCCCACCTTGCTGAATCGGTTCAAGACCGACTGCCAACACGGCATCTTGCGGGGGCACCTGGTTTCGATCATATTCTCCCAAGGATCATCCCGGTGGCCCTCGCCCTTTTCGCCCCCGCCCCCCTTTCCCTGCCTGCCCCATTTTCCGCTGCGCACAAACCATTGGTGATGTCAGGAAGGCCCGTTGGGTGTCTTTGGGCACATTCGTCATGTCTTTTGGCCGGAAGAACCGGGCACCTCGTAATGGCGACACCGGTGCCTGTACGGCCGATCCGATCAATCGGCGCAAGAAAGGACAATGCATATGGGGACAATGGGAATCATAGTGCTGACCGTGGGAGCGCTTGCGGCGGGTGCGGCGGCCGGAGCCTCGGCGTGGAAGTATCTGGTTGAGAGACGGAGGCTCCAGGAGAAGGAGCTTGCGGCCGACGTCGTCCAGGAGGCCCGCAAGGAAGCAGAAACCATCAAGAAGGAGGCCATTCTTCAGGCGAAGGACAACATCTTTCGCATGAAGGCCGATTTCGAAAAGGAAAGCAAGGAGATCAGAAAAGAGCTCCAGAGCCTGGAAAAGCGACTGCTCCAAAAAGAGGAGAACCTCGAAAAGAAATCGGAGGCCTTGGACAAGCGGGAAGGCAGCATTGCCAAGAAAGAGAAGCTGCTGGCCGACAAGGAGAGGGATCTGGAGGAGCGCTCGTTGGAGCTCAACCGTCTGATCGAGCAGCAGCGCCTCAAGCTGGAGGAGTTGTCCGGGGTGTCCGCCCAGGAGGCCAAGGAGATGCTGATCAGGAGCATCGAGGAGGAGGCCCGACATGAGGCGGCGCTCATGGTCAAGCGCATTGAAACGGAGGCTCGTGAGCAGGCGGACAAGAAGGCCAAAGAGATCATCGCATTGGCCATCCAGCGCTACGCGGGAGACTACGTGGTGGAAAAGACGGTGTCGGTGGTCAATCTGCCCAACGATGAAATGAAGGGTCGGATCATCGGCCGTGAAGGGCGTAACATTCGGGCTTTGGAGGCCACCACCGGAGTGGACCTCATCATCGACGATACCCCGGAAGCGGTCATCCTTTCGGGCTTCAATCCCATCCGGCGCGAAGTGGCCAGGCTCTCCTTGGAGCGTCTCATCTCGGATGGCCGAATTCACCCTGCCCGCATCGAAGAGATCGTGGACAAGGTGACCCAGGAGATCGACACCGCCATTCGCGATGCGGGAGAACAGGCCGCTTTCGACGTGGGGGTGCACGGCATCGACCCGGAGATTATCCGCTTGTTGGGCAAACTGAAGTACCGAACCAGCTACGCCCAGAATGTGTTGCAGCATTCCCGTGAAGTGGCCTTCCTGTGCGGCATGATGGCGGCTGAATTGGGGCTTAACGAGAAGCAGGCCAAACGGGCGGGGCTTCTTCATGATATCGGCAAGGCCGTGGATCACGAAGTGGAGGGCCCCCACGCAGTCATTGGAGCGGATCTGGCCAAGAAGCATGGGGAGCCGCCCGAGATTGTCCACGCCATCGCCGCACACCACGAAGACGTGCCGGCGGAAAGCATCCTGGCCGTTCTGGTGCAGGCGGCCGATGCGTTGTCCGGCGCCCGGCCCGGGGCACGAAAGGAGTTGCTGGAATCCTACGTCCGGCGGCTTGAAAACCTGGAAAAGATCGCCACTTCCTTCAATGGAGTGAGCAAGGCCTATGCCATCCAGGCCGGTAGGGAGCTGCGTATCATCGTGGAAAGTGAGTCGGTGAGCGATGCGGACACGGTGCTCCTGAGCCGGGATATCGCCAAGCGCATCGAGAGCGAGCTCACCTACCCCGGCCAGATCAAGGTGACGGTGATACGGGAGACGCGAGCGGTGGAGTACGCCAAGTAGGGCGGAGAAACGGGTGGGGCGGAGTTTGGAAAAGGAGCGAGGCCGGAGATGAATGTTCTGGATGTTCTGGTTGAACGTGGATTCGTGGAGCAGATGACCGATGCGGACGCCCTGCGGCGTCACCTGGAAAACCCCGCCCGGTGTTACATCGGCTTCGATCCCACCGCGGACAGTCTGCATGTGGGCAGTCTGGTGCCCATCCTGGCGTTGGTGCACATGCAGCGCCATGGTCATCGGCCCATCGTTCTGGTGGGCGGCGGCACCGGGATGGTGGGCGATCCCAGCGGCAAGACCGAAATGCGCCAACTGCTGACCCGGGAGCAGATCGAAAACAACGTACGGGCCCTCCAGTCCCAACTCTCGCAGTTCATCAGCTTCGAGAAAGACCAAGCCTTGATCCTCGACAACGGCCAATGGCTTCTCGACCTCAAGTACATCGAGTTTCTGCGGGACATCGGCCGGCACTTCAGCGTCAACCGCATGCTGGCAGCGGAAAGCTACCGGATGAGACTGGAGACGGGGCTCAATTTCATCGAATTCAACTACATGCTCCTTCAGGCCTATGACTTTTACTATCTGGCCGCAAATTACGACTGCTTTGTTCAGATGGGCGGTAACGACCAGTGGGGCAACATCGTGGCGGGCATCGACCTGATCCGCCGCAAGATGTCCAAAGAGGCCTATGGGATCACCTTCCCGCTTATCACCACGGCTTCGGGCGCCAAGATGGGCAAGACCGCCGAGGGGGCCGTGTGGCTCAGCGCTCAAAAGACCAGCCCCTACGACTTCTTCCAGTACTGGGTCAATGTGGACGATCGGGATGTGGGGCGCTTTCTCAAGCTCTACACCTTCCTGCCTATGGACGAAATCCGAAAGGCTGAAAGCCTGGAGGGGCAGGAATTGAACGCATGCAAAACGGTGTTGGCCTTTGAGGTGACCCGGATCGTGCACGGACAGGAGGCGGCCCTGGAGGCCTATGAAGCGGCCGTGAAGGTCTTCGGTCGTCGAACCATCCCCCGGGATCTGCTCCCCAGCAGCGGGATTCCCCAGGACCTCAAGGTGGATGAGGGGGCGGCTGTGCCGACCACCCCGATGAGTCCGGAAGAGCTGGAAGCGGGGATCCCCGCCTTTGAGCTCTTTGCGCGGGTGGGTCTTTGCGAGTCCAAGAGTGCGGCGCGGCGGCTGATCCAGCAGGGAGGCGCTTACCTCAATGGCCAGCGGATCTCTCGGTTCGATCAACCCATCCAATTGAGGGATCTGCAGGACGGGGCCGCCCTGCTTCGGGCCGGGAAGAAGAAAGTGCATCGAATTTGCGTGGAAGGGTGATTTTTTTGCTTGACCGTTGGAAGGGCCTTTGATACATAAGCCGAGCCTTTCGGGGGGAGCGAAAAAACGGTTGACGCCCCGGGGCAAAGAAGCTATAAAATCCAAAACAGTCTGCTCTTTGAAAACTAAATAGTGAGGAAGTGCTGGGCCTGCAAGCGAGCGTGCCCTTTTAAAGGGTGCGTTGAAGGTTCAACTGGAGAGTTTGATCCTGGCTCAGAATGAACGCTGGCGGCGTGCCTAACACATGCAAGTCGCACGAGAAAGGCTGGGTTTCGGCTTGGCCGAGTAAAGTGGCGCACGGGTGAGTAACGCGTGGGTGACCTACCCTCGAATCTGGGATAACCTCGCGAAAGCGGGGCTAATACCGGATACGTCCCTTCGGGGAGAAAGCCGGCCTCTCGAAGAAGCTGGTGTTCGGGGATGGGCCCGCGTCCTATCAGCTAGTTGGTAGGGTAACGGCCTACCAAGGCGACGACGGGTAGCTGGTCTGAGAGGATGATCAGCCACACTGGCACTGGAACACGGGCCAGACTCCTACGGGAGGCAGCAGTGAGGAATTTTGCGCAATGGGAGCAATCCTGACGCAGCAACGCCGCGTGGGTGAAGAAGGCCTTCGGGTCGTAAAGCCCTGTCAGGAGGGAAGAACCTCGCTGGGGCGAATAGCCTTGGCGACTGACGGTACCTCCAGAGGAAGCACCGGCTAACTCCGTGCCAGCAGCCGCGGTAATACGGAGGGTGCGAGCGTTATTCGGAATTACTGGGCGTAAAGCGCGTGTAGGCGGCAGGGCAAGTCTGGTGTGAAAGCCCGGGGCTCAACCCCGGAAGTGCATTGGAAACTGCTCTGCTTGAGTACCGGAGAGGAAGGGGGAATTCCCGGTGTAGCGGTGAAATGCGTAGATATCGGG
>NZ_FQVB01000041.1 GCF_900129305.1 Desulfacinum infernum DSM 9756
TTGCCTCTTCGCTACTTCAAATGGATAGCCAAATCTAACTTCCCGGCAATGAGGTAGACCATCGTGATGAGATTCTGGCTGTTGCGGTACCCACGGGCCTTTCTCTTCGCCGCTTGGATCAGGCCGTTGATGGCCTCGAGAATGCCATTGGTGACTCGAGAACGGAACCATCGCAAGATTCCCTGCCAATGATTCTTGATCGTGTAGGCTGCCTTGATAATCGGCTCTAAGCGGCTGTGGGTTGCCCAGAAAAACCAGCGCTTAAGGTACTCTTCTGCGTGTTCGAGGGGCTGTTCATAGAACTGCTGGAAAGCCAACTTGATGCGGTAGGCACGAGCCGTTTTCAGGTGAAGCCTTTTCATGCTCAACGCTTCTCGCAACTCTTTCTGCTTGGGGGTGAGGTGGATCTCATTCTTCAACCAGAGGAAACGACTTCCTTTCAACTCCGGCCGTTCCTTCTGCTCCTGACGCCGGACTTGGTCGACGGCATCGTTGAGGATCTTGACCACATGGAATTTATCGAAGGTCAGCTCAGCATCGGGGAAGGTTTCGGACACGCCGCTTATGTAGGCCGAAGACATGTCACAGCAGACTTCAACGATGTTTTCCGTCTTGCCTCCGTGGGCCCTGAGGTCATCACGAAAGGCTTTGACGGTTTGGGAGTCTTTGCCCGGTGCGACGAAGATCACCTTTCGTCTGTCGAGATCGACAAAGACCGTAATGTAATTGTGGCCCCGCTTGGACGAAGTCTCGTCGATGCCGACCTTTCGGACTTTCGAGAAATCCTCTCTGGTTCTGGCCTCTTGCACATAGTGATCGATCACCCGCCAGATGCGGGTATCGTGTTCTCCGATCAGTCGGGCCACGGCATTGACGGGCATCTCTTTTGCGAGCTGCAAGATGAAAGCTTCAAATAGAAGGGTAAAACCGCTTCCAGGTCTGGCCCAAGGCACATTGAGGGTCTTAACGCCGCAGTGGCCACATCGGACCCTGGGAAGGCGCGCATGCAGGTAACATTCGTGTTGGAAGAAGTTGAGGTGTCTCCAGGTTTTTTGCGAGCTGTCGTAGACCTTGCAACCTTCTGAGCCGCACACCGGACAAGGGAACTGGGCTCCCGGCTCGAAGTTCAGCTCGATGTCGAGAACCTGCCGCTCGGGATCAAAGGTAATCTTATGAACATACCAAGGTGGGGTGAGCGACAAAGCAACCTGGAAGAGCTCTTCAGTTTTCATCCGGGAAAACACCTCTTGCGCCTTGTGTCAACAGATGTGATCGTCGAGCCCGCATGGCCGAACACCGCTAACATCCTTGAGCCGGAGGCTGGAGGAGGCCATCCTCTCGCCGTCGGCCTACTTTCCACACAGCATGGGCAAGGAGGTGATGTCAAGACTGCGATAGCACCCGAAGGGCTTGGTCTTGACATCACCTCCGCCCATGCTAGCGTCTTTGGAAAGGGGGCCGCCGAAGCTAACGCTTTCGCATCAGTTTTTTTGCGGTTTCCACACAAAACAGCGAAGAGCCCTCATCTTTTCCCCGCCCGGTCCGTGGTGCAGTGCGAATGGGACGACGTCCTGGAGGGACTGTAACGCGACCGGCGGCCTGCCTCAAGGGGAATGCCGTGCCGTCGAAGGCGGTGAGACCGCCGGTCGCGCCGTGGCGTTGGGGGGGCGACTTGTCGGAGGGGAACTCAGAATTCGTACTTGATTTTGACGCCGATCGCGCCGTTGTCATAGTGGTTGAGGACTTCGCCGAAATTGAAGACGCCGCCCGAAACCGTGAAATGATCGTCGATCACGTAGGCGGCCACGATGGACCACCAGTCGTCCTCCGGTTCCACGAGACCGTTGATGGGGGTGTAGTTGTCCGGCTTCTGCCGATACTCGGCCCCCAACAGGAACCGGTCGGTGACGAAGACCACCACGTTTCCTTCCAGGAGGAATTCCCTGTCTCCCGTAAAGCCCAGAAGACCGATGTGGGCTGCTTCGCTGTTACGAACGCCCAGGTTGAGGAGCACCGGGCGGGGGAGAGCCTTGATGAGCTTGGATGCGTAGAGGGTGAAATCGAATCCTGCCGTGTCTTCGATGCCTGCATTGGTCAAGGCCCCTCCAAGGGCTTCATCGATGTCGGCCAGTTTTTCCACCTTCTTGTAGTGGACGCCCACCGTGACCGCCGGGACCCAACTGGTTTGAAAGGCCCCCTCCTTGAGGAGATTCAATCGGAGGTTCAGGTTGTGCAGGTACACCCGGTCGTCTCCGATGTCGATTCCCGTGGCCGCCGCCACATCGGAGGGAAGATCGTGCAGGTTGAGCACGTTGAATCCGTAGCCCAGCTCGATGCGGTCAAAAAAGGTTTCCGTGATGGTGGCGAAGGCGAAGGCGCGACCGTTGGGGGTGTAGACGCCTCCCACGCCCACGCTGGGAAGGCCCACGACCGACCCGTTTTCCGGCGGATTGGTCAAGTAGGCCGATCCGGTGATGGCCACTCCGCCGTAGCCTTCCACCGTGTGGAGCGGCAGGGGGGGAGCAGCCCACGAAGGGGAGGCGAGCAGGGCGCCAACCGCCAGGGCCATGCACCACAGAGAAACCAACCTCATGTTCATCTTTTTCCTCCTTCTTTTCTCTACTATTCCTGGATGTGTGATTCCGCTTCGCGGTCCCGGCGCCCAAGGCTCGATCAGCGGGAGGGACGGCCGGCGGGCCCGTCGGTGGCGCATGGACGAGGAACCGGGCGAAGCGTCTGTTCTTCCTCAGCGTCTCACGGGGCCGGGGTCAGGCCTATCTGCCGCTGCATGGATACGACCCGCTGCTGCATCAGGTGGAGGCGCTCTTCGATCTGCCGCTGCTGTTGGGGCGTCTGGGCCGGGGAGCCCATCTGTTGGAGCATTCCGCCCAGTTCGGACATCATCTGCTGCATTTGGGCCTGCTGCGATGGGTTGACTCTTCCCGAGTCCATGATCTCGTTCATCTGGTCCAGCATCTGGGACATCATGTCCATGTTGTGGCCCATCATGGCGTGCTGATCCATGGTGTGGCCTTGGTGTTGTCCTGCGTGGGATCCATGCCCCATCGTGTTTTGGGCCCCGTCGGAGCCCCAGCCGCCCATGGCACCGGAGCCGTGGCTGGCTCCGCCCATGCCTCCAGAGGATCCTCCCCCGCCGTGACCGCCTCCTCCCATACCGGCCCACCCGGTACCGATGCCCAAGGCAAGTGCCAAGACCAAGGTGAGCACAAACAAATGCTTTCTCATGGGTCACTCCTTTCGTGGATGTGAAGTGGGTTGATGGAACCGGTAACCTCCGGTTCCCGCACGCGCTCCGTTGTTGGAGCAACGATGATGCCAGACGGGTGACAAGCAAAAACAAGCGTAAAATCAATTAAATAGCTTTAAGGAGCTCGGGAAGCCGGCTGGGTGAGTTGAAGGAAGCTTTCAAGCGTTGGAAAGGAATCTTCTATTATCCTGAATCGGACGATTTCCTGCTATCGCGAGATTCCAGCGGGCGGGCGCAAAGCCATCCCCTACGAAGGCAGAGGAGCCTTTGGGGCGGGAGCGGGGTTTATTCCCGCCCACTCATTGCGCGGAGGGAAGAAAACACAGGGAAAGAATCGCCCGGATTGGGGTTATAAAAACGCCGGATCAAGAAACGAGCCATTGAAGCCTCCGTGGGCATTTCCGTCCTGGAAGCCGCGGCTCAACGGACCGGGAAGGACGGGGCGTTTTCCATCCTCCGAAAAGGCAAAGAAGAAGCCTTCCCGCCACGGTGGCGGGCGATGATAAAAAGGTATTCGGCGGTTTCACGGCGACAGGGTCGTGCGAAGTTCTTCGGCCAGGGAGGAAAGCCCGTAATCGTGGATCTTCTTTCGGAGCGTGGGACGGCTGATGCCCAGGATCTCGCACGCCCTCCCGTAGTTTCCTCCCGTGTAGCGAAGCACCCGCTCGATATGGCGCCGTTCCACCTCTTCCAGGCTTTCCGGAACCCACGGGTCGGTGCCGGAGTCTTGGTCCCGCGGGGGTGCGGAAGGGGGCTGGAGCCAGCCTTCGTCCAGGAGCAGCACCTCGTCGGGGGAGTGGATCACGGCCCGGCGCAGGATGTTGTAGAGCTCCCGGACGTTCCCCGGCCACGGGTAGGCCTGGAAGAGCTCCAGGTAGCGGCGGGGGATGCGGGTGACCTTCTTGTTCAGTTCCGCGTTGAGGCGGGTCAGGAAGTATTCGCACAAAGGGACGATGTCTTCCGGTCGTTCCCGAAGCGGCGGGATGTGGATCACGAACACCTTGAGGCGGAAGTAGAGATCTTCCCGGAAGCGGTTTTCCCGCACCATGCGCTCCAGGTCCCGGTTGGTGGCGGCCACGATCCGCGCCTTGAGCGGCAGGGATTCCAGTCCCCCCACTCTCTGGTATTCCCGCGTTTCCAGGACCCGCAGCAGCTTGGCCTGAAGGTCCAGGGGCATTTCGCCGATTTCGTCCAGGAAGAGGGTGCCGGCCCCGGCCAGCTGGATCTTTCCCATCTTGCGGGTGACGGCGCCCGTGAAGGCGCCCTTTTCGTGGCCGAAAAGCTCGCTTTCCAGGAGCGTGGGCACCATGGCCGCGCAATTGATGGCCACGAACGGTTCCCGGGGTGCCGACTGTTCGTGGATGGTCTGAGCGATGAGTTCCTTGCCCGTCCCGGTTTCCCCCTGAATGAGCACCGGCGTGGGGCTCTGGGCCACCCGGGCGATGGCCTTGACCACCTCCAGGATCGCCGGGCTTCGGCCCACGATCTGGTTGGGCTTCTGCACCTCGGTGATCACGTGGCTCAGCCGGGCCAGTTCCTGGCGCTCTTCCTTTCGCCTCGCCACCTTTTCGATGAGAAGGTCCAGGGCGTCCAGGTCCAGGGGCTTGTAGAGGTAGTCCACGGCCCCGTGGCGGATGGCCTCCAGGGTGGCCTCCGTGTCCTGAAAGGCGGTGATCATGATGACGTCGCCCGCATAATTCCGGGCCTTGGCTTCCTTGAGCACCTGGGGGCCTTCCAGGTCCGGGAGCTGCACGTCCAGCAGGATCATGTCCGGCCTTTCCGCTTCCCACAGGGCCAGGCCGTCCCGGGCGTTTCCGGCCGTCAGCACGAGGCTCCCCTTGCCGGCGAAGTAGAGCTCCAGGGTGCGTGCCAAGGAGGGATCGTCGTCAATGATGAGGATTGTTTGCATCGGGCTTACCTCCCTGAGATGGGAAAGTCGAGATGGACGGTGGTGCCCCGTCCCGGTTCGCTCTGGACGCCCACGTTCCCGCCGTGGGCGTCCATGATCTTTTTCACGATGGAAAGACCCAGCCCCGTGCCCTTGGTGCGGGTGGTGAAAAAGGGCTGAAAGAGCCGGGGCACGTGCTGGGGCGGGATTCCGGGGCCCGTATCCCGAACGGACAGGCGAAGCGCCGGGTCCGATCCGGTCGGGTTGTCCCTGAGAGTCGCTTCAAATCGCAGGCCGAGGGAACCTTCGGCGTTCTGGACGGCGTTTTTGATCACGTTCACCAGCACCTGCACCGCCCGTTCTTCATCCGCCATGACGTTCGGCAGGCCGGGTCCCAAATCCTTTTCCACTTCCACGCCGTCCAGGGAGACCTCCGCCGAGGCCTGCTCCAGGGCCCGGTTCACGAGGGCTTCCAGGGAGACGGGGCGGGCGTCGAGCTGGAGCGGCTTGCTGTAGTCCAGAAGGTCCCGGAACATATTTTCCAGGAGCTGCACCTGCTCCAGGGCGATGGCGAAATGTTCCGCCGGAGGGCCTTCCCGGCCCAGGCTGCGCCGGAGGATTTGGAGGTTGAGCTTTACCGACGAAAGGGGGTTTCGCATCTCGTGGACCACCCCCGCCACCAGCTCCCCCACGGCGGCCAGCTTTTCCGATTGGACCAGCCGGTTCTGCAGGGCCTTTTGGGCTTCGTAGGCCCGGCGAAGGGAACGCTCGTTGGCCCGGAGTTCCTCCAAGGTCTGCGCGGTGCGCCGGGCCATCTCGTTGAAGCTGTCCGCCAGCACCCCCAGCTCGTCCCGGCGCGACGCGTCGATTTCCACGGAAAAGTCGCCGTCGGCCATGCGCCGGGCCGCTTCGCTCATGGCCACGATGGGCCGGGACATCCTGTCGGCCGCCACCCGGGCCGTGACGAAGCAGATGAGAAGCAGCGCCGCCACGGTCCCCACCGTCCAGGTGAGCATCCATCGGACGGGCGCCAGAATCTCCCGGGTGGCCATCTCGGCGAAAAGCCCCAGTCGGTAATGGGGCAGCCACAGGTAGGCGCCCACCACTTCCCGGCCTTCAAAATCCTTGTAGATGCCGGATCCGCTCTGCCCGGCCAGCGCTTCCCGGATGGCGCTGGAATCGGGGGAGGGGTTTCCCGCCTCGCCCGCCGGAGGTTTCAGGCCGTGAATTCGGGTAACGATCTCTCTTTCCGGCGTGAGCAGATAGGTCCTTCCCGACACTCCCAGCCCGGCCCGATCCGTCATCATGGGATCCAGAGAGCGGCTCATGTTCACGACTCCCTCCACTGCCCCCACAACCGATCCATTTTCTCCCAGGACGGGTGCGCGAATGGTCACGTGCCAGAGACCGTCCGGGCCGCGAACGGGCGTGCCGAAAACAGGCTCATGGGGCGGCGGCCCCGGCGGGGAAGTTTCCGCCGCGTCGTCTTCGTGGCCCGTGGCGGCCAGCAGGCGCCCGTCGGCGCTGTAGAGAGCCATGGCCTCATAAAAAGGGGTCTTGTCCGCCACGGAAAGGAGCGATGCGCGCACCGCCTCCAGGGTTTCGCCCGATTCGATGGCGCATCCGGCCATGCTGCAATGGGAGCAGACGATCCGAACCAGGGGGAGCGAGGCCAGGGTGGACAGATCCTGCAAGCGTTCCCGGTACCAGAAGTCCAGGTGGTTTCGGTGGTCTTCGGCGATGGTTTCCATGTGCATGAGGGCCGTGCCGATGAGGGTCCTCTTCGCCAGGGAATAGGAGGCGATTCCCATGAGGCCCACGGGCAGGGCCGTCAGCAGGGCCAATACCAGAAGAAAGCGATGGAAGATCCGTTTGGGCACGAGGGCCTCCGGTCTGAAGGGGAAGGGGATCGATCCGGGCGGTTCACGACCTTTCCGACGGTTCACGAGCCGAATCGCCTTCATGGTGGCCCGTCTTCTCCCCGAAGGCAAGGGGAAGGGACACATGGAAGGCGGTCCCCGCCCCGGGGCGGCTCTCCACTATGATGGCCCCCTCGTGGTCCGAGACGATCTTTCGGCAAACCGAGAGCCCCAGGCCCGTTCCCCGGTGCTTGGTGGAAAAGAACGGGGTGAAGACCTTTTCCAGGTTCTCTTCGGGAATGCCGGGGCCCTGGTCCCGGACCTTCAGATGGTAGGAGGAAGTATCCGCCCGGGAGGTCAGAGAGACGGTGGTTCCGGGCGGTGAGACGTCCGCGGCGTTTCGGACCAGCTGATCCACCAGCCACAGGAGGTCGGCGCGGTTGCCGTAAACGAGGGCGTCTCCGGCGCCGAGATCCATCTCCAGCCGAACGCCGTGAGCGTTCAAGGTCTTCTGAAAGCGCTCCCGTTCTCTCTCGAGCATCTCGTCCGGAGGCAGAAACTCCCGGCTTTGCCCCAGGGCCTCCGGATTGAAGTGCGCCAAGGACTGTTCCAGAACGCTCAGCTTTTCCATGACGCGCCGCAGGTCGCTGCGGCCCGGCTGCGAGACGCTCTCCTTTCGCAGGATCTCTCGGGTAAGGGTGAGCAGGTCGTGGATTTCCGAAGAAAGGGCCAGGGTGGCACGGCCAAGGGAAGCCAGGTTCCAGGCGTGGTGCAGGTCCTGCAGCCGTTTCTTTTCCCGGTCGCTCAGGACCCCCACCACCGCGGCGCTCAGAAGAAAGAGCGCGATCTGCAGGAGGTTTCCGATGTTCACACCGGGCTGGGCCTTCCAGGTCATGGCCACGTGGGGGGCGTACACGACCGAGATGGCGCCCGCCATCCACAGGCCGGTCTTGGCGCCGCCGAAAAAGGAGGCCGTGAGGACGATGAGGAAGTAGAGGTCCCGGTACAGGGTGTGAAAGGCCAGGCGGTCCATGGGCGTGGTGTAGTGCAGGACGGTCACGGCCACGGCCGCGCAGGCCAGAATTCCCGTGAGACCTTTGCCTGGTTGATTCGGTTCATTAGAATGATTCAAGTTCATGGGACTTTCCTCCGAATGGATTGCTTGCGAAGGCCGGCACCGGCCGGGGTTGATTGACAAGGAAGCAACGATCGCGCCAGTCATCGGCCCGTGAGAGGGTTTTCGTGCAACGGCGGGAAAAGAGAAGGGCGGTTCCCCCATGGTGATCCTCTCCGGGAGCGCGGGCCTCCGGCCCGCATGGGGTGCGGGCGAGACGTCCGCGCTCCCGGGAGAAAGCAGTTCTCGGACAGGCTCCCAGGAGGCTCTCCGAAAACGCCGCCACCCGTCACTCCCGCGCAAGCGGGAGTCCATAAGTTGCCGAAAATCCGGGATCCCCGCTCCCCGTTCAAGCCGGGGACAAGCTTCGCGGGGATGACGAATGGGCGTTGAACGGCGCAAATCTGCCGTTCTCGGACACGCTCCCAGGAGGCTGTCCGACAATGTTTTTCCGGCTTAGAAGGCCGTGCCCCCCTCTCATCGTAGCCGCGGGGCTTCAGCCCCGCGGAAAGGACAATCATAACTCCATGAAGTGACAGAAAATACGCGATGACCCATCCGACGGCCGGGGATTCCTCCGCAGCCCTAAAGGGCTGCGCTACGCGAAACGATCTCATTGGCGGCGTTCTGGGACAGCCCCCAAAGGATCCGGGGCTTCCCGGGCATGTGAAAGAATGTTTCACTTTGATGGAAAGGGTTTTTCCATGGAGATGAAAGAATCTTTCAAGGCCGGCGGGACAGTCCGCGATCCGCCCCCGCCGCCACGGAAATCCACTGGCGGGTCCCCACGTTTGGCCATCTGGCACCCAAGTTGCTTCTTCTCCCAGGCGCCGGGGCTCCGGACGGTCGATCGTTCGGCGGCACGGCAAAAGGGAGGGCAGAGGGGGACACGATCGCGTGTCTTCCCGATGTTTCCGCTCCACCGGAGGAAGGCTGAAAGATGACGCAACGAGCATCCCGGAAATCGCACCCTCGCCCCACCCAGCTGGCGAGCGCGGTGCGCCTTCACTGGAAGGCGGCTTTGCTGGTGGCGGCGGCCATGGCGGGGCAGACGCTCCTCACGCTCGCCCAGCCGTGGCCGCTGCGGTCCATGATCGATCACGTGGTAAAGAACCCTGCGGAGGCCCACGACCTGGCGGCCCGTTACAATCTGATGGAGTTCATCCTGGTGTCGGTGCGGGGGTTTGTCCAGGAGGACCGCTTCCACTTTCTCTTTCAGGGGATCTTCCTGCTGGCTCTCATCTACTGCGGCAACGCGCTGTTGCTCTACGTTCAGAACATGGCGTTGGCCTCCCTGGGGCAGCGCGTGGTGCTCACCATCCGGGAGAGGCTCTTTTCCCACCTGGTGGCGCTTCCCCATAACTATTTCGAGAAAGCCCGCACGGGGGATCTTACCAGCCGTATTTCCAAGGATACGGCCGACGCCCAGGACATCCTGGAATCGATCCTCACGGTGCTCATTCGGAGTCTTCCCACCATTGTGGGCATTCTGGTCGTCTCCTTCACCATGGACTGGATCTACGCGCTCACCTTCCTCATGGTGATTCCGGTGGTCTACTGGGCCAACGTTTTCTTTTCCCGCCGCACCCGGGAGGCGGTGCGCAAGCAGCGGCGCATCGAGGGGGCTCTGGCCTCCAACGTTCAGGAGGCCTTCTACTACCACAAGGCCGTGACGAGCCTGTCGCTGGAAAGCGAGATCATCGACGACTTTCTGGAAGGGGGGCGGGAGAGCGCCGAGCATGCCGTACGGGCGGGGCGTTTCCAGGGCATGCTCACCGCCTCCATGGACATGCTGGTGGGGGCCACGTCGCTTCTGGTTCTCTTTGTGGGGATCCTTCGGATCATCCACGGGTGCCTCACGGTGGGCCAGCTCATGGTCTTTTTGAGCTACCTGAACAGCCTCTTCAAGCCCATCCGGGAACTGAGCAAGTTCGCGAGCCGGTGGGCCAAGTCGGCGGCGGCCCTGGAGCGCATCGAGGAGATCATGGCCTTGAATCCCCTGGAGGTGGGGGCGTCCGACCTGCCCCATGCCGTTCCGGCTCCCCGGTTCCGTGGGCACGTGGAGTTTCGGGATGTGTGGTTCGGCTACGAAAAGGACCATCCGATCCTGCAGGATTTTCGCCTGGCCGCGGCCGCCGGCGAGCGGGTGGCTCTGGTGGGCGATTCGGGCAGCGGCAAGTCCACCATCCTGCACCTTCTCATGCGCCTCTACGATCCCGACCGCGGAACGGTGGCCATCGACGGTCGCGACATCCGGGATTTCACCCTCGCCTCCCTTCGGGGTCAGATGGCGGTGGTGCTGCAGGATTCCTATATTTTCCGCATGAGCGTTCGGGAAAACATCGCCATGGCCAAGCCGGGGGCGTCGGAAGAGGAGATCACGGCCGCGGCCCGGGCGGCGGGAGCCCATGATTTCATCCAGCGTCTTCCCCAGGGCTACGATACGCAGCTGGGGGAAGGCGGGGGTGGTCTTTCCGGCGGCCAGAAAAGGCGGCTTGCCATCGCCCGGGCCATCCTTCGCGACGCCCCCATCGTGATCCTGGATGAGCCCACCGTGGGCCTGGACGCCGCATCGGAAAAGCGGGTCATGGAGGCCATCGGCCGGCTCACCCGGGGGCGCACCACCTTCATGGTGACCCACCAGTTGGCCACGATCATGGATTTCGACAGAATCGTGGTCCTGTCGGGCGGGAAGGTTGTGGAGTCGGGCCGGCACGAGGACCTGATCCGGGCCGACGGCCTGTACCGGCGTCTGTGGGAATCGCAGCAGGCGGGCGAGGACTCTTCCCGGGCACCGGTAGGTTGATGCAAAGCCCGGGGGTATTTCCATTTTACGATCGGCTCTTGGGGCTTACGGCATGAAACCCTAAGGAGCATTGTGAGGAAGGTCATGAAGGGACGTGAGCGAACGAGATGGTTGACCCGGACAGCCACCGCGAGGGGCGCCTGGGTGCTGCTGGTGCTGGCGGCGTTAGCCGGGTGCGCGGGGGGAGGCGGCCACGGGCCGGGCCTCGTCGGCGGCTGGAACGATCTCGACGAGCTGCAGACCACTCTGCCCGGGGATCTGGGTCTTTCGGAAGACGAAAAGCCCTTGCCCGATCGCCCCACGCTCCAGGACTACCTGACCTACGCGGCGCTCCACAACCCGGGACTCCGGGCGGCCTTCGAGCAGTGGAAGGCCGCCCTGTGGAAGATCCCCCAGGTGCGGAGCCTGCCCGATCCGCGCTTTACCTACGCCTACTTCGTGGAGCGGGTGGAAACACGGGTGGGACCCCAGCGCCAGAGGTTCGCTCTGGCCCAGACCTTCCCGTGGCTGAGCAAGCTGGAACTCAGGGGCGACGTGGCGGCCCGCGAGGCCGAAGCCAAGAAGGCTCTTTACGAGGCGGCCAAGTGGAAACTTTTCGAAAGGGTGAAGAAGGCCTACTTCGAATACGCCTATCTGCGGCAGGCCGTGGCGGTCACGGAGGAAAACATCCGGCTGCTGAAGCATCTGGAACGGGTCCTCCAGACCCGCTACGCCGGTTCCCTGACTCCCTACGGACCCCTGGTCCGGCTCCAGATGGAACTGGGCCGCTTGGAGGATCGGTTGAAGACCCTGGAGGATCTGCGCGGACCGATCTCCCGGGAACTCAACGCCGCCCTCAACCGCCCTCAGGACGGGGACTTGCCGTGGCCGGATCCCGTCCGGCTGGATCCGCTGGCCTTTTCGGACACCGAGGCCCGGGGCTGGCTGCTGGAAGCCAATCCGGAGCTGAAAGCGCTGAGCCGCCTCGTGGACAAGGAAAAAGCGGGTGAGGCTCTGGCGCGCAAGAACTACTACCCGGACGTAACGGTCGGCGTGGAAACGGTGGACACGGGCGAGGCGCTGAACCCCTCCACCCCGGACAGCGGCAAGAATCCGGTGGCCGTGAACCTTTCCCTCAATCTCCCCATCTGGTGGGACAAGTACGACGCGGGAGTGCGGGAAGCGCGGTTGCGATGGCAAGCGGCCGGAAAGAACCTGGAGGAGAAACGCAACGATTTGGCCGCCCAGCTCGCCATGGTGCTCTACAGGCTGCGGGACGCGGAGCGGCGCATCGATCTCTACAAGAACGGGCTCATCCCCAAGGCGCAACAGGCCCTGCAGGTGAGCCTGCAGGATTTCGAAACGGGCCTGGGGGGATATCTGGACGTGATCGATGCCCAGCGGATGCTCCTGGAGTTTGAGCTGGCCTACGAGCGGGCCGAGGCGGACAAGGCGCAGCGACTGGCGGAAGTGGAAAGGCTCGTCGGGCGCTTTCTGGAGGAGGTTCCCGCAGAGGGCCGTGAGAAGGCGAATCGCGGGAACTGAGTCAATCGGTGAAACTCGGAAAAGAACGGAGGATGAGAAGATGACGAGAAGAAAGTGGATCGTAACGGCCATGGCCCTGATGTTTGCCCTGGGAACCCTGGGGGCCGGTCTGGCGGCCGCAGGCGGCCATCCCCAGGAAAAGTGCCCGGTGATGGGAGGCGCCATCAACAAGGACATCCATGTGGACTACCAGGGAAAGAGGATCTACTTCTGCTGTCCCGCCTGCCCGGATGAATTCAAAAAGAATCCGGACAAGTACATGAAGAAGCTGGAAGCGGAAGGCGTGGAACTGGAAAACGCTCCATCGGGCAGTTGATGGAGCCACGGCCCCCGGTGCGCCCCGGGGGCCGATCCATTTGAAAATCGCGAATGGACGGAAAGGGTTTGGAGGCGTGACGGACGCGGCGGGAGAAAGGCGAACGATGAAACGGCGGGCGGCAGAAAAATTCAAGAGGCACGGGTGGAAAGCGCTGGCGGTCGCGGCGGTGGCGGCCGTCATCCTGGGGGGCTGGAACGGCCCTGACGAAGGGCGGCGGACGGACACCGGGAATGCGCCCGCGATGGTCGGCACGGCCCATGCCCAGCACGACCACGGCGGGGAAAAGAAGGTCCAGATCTGGACCTGTTCCATGCACCCGCAGATTCGGCTTCCCAATCCGGGCAAGTGTCCCATCTGCGGCATGGATCTCATCCCGGCCACCGAGGAAGAGGGGGGCGCCAAGGGCGGGAAGGCGCCCATGAGGCGACTGGTGCTTTCCGAAACCGCACGCAAGCTTGCCCAGGTCCAGACGAGCCCCGTGGAGCGCAAGCCCGTGGAGGTGACCCTGCGGATGGTGGGCAAGCTCACCTACGATGAACGGCGCATGGCCTACATCACCTCCTGGATCGCCGGCCGTTTAGACCGACTCTACGTGGACTTCACCGGCACCGTGGTGGAGAAGGGACAGCCCATGGTCTATCTCTACAGCCCGGACCTGCTGGCGGCCCAGTCGGAATTGATCCACGCGGTGCGCGCTGCGGGGGATCTGCGCAAAAGCGGGCTGGAGTCTCTGCGCTCCACGGCGGCCCAGACCATCCAGTCCGCCAAGGAAAAGCTCCGCCTCTGGGGCCTGACCGACGCCCAGATCCAGGAAATCCTCCGGCGCGGGGCCCCGTCGGACCACATGACCATCCTGGCGCCCATGAGCGGCACCGTGGTCCATAAGGACGGCTTCGAGGGGATGTACGTCAAGACGGGCACCCGCATCTACACCATTGCGGATCTGTCCTCCCTGTGGCTCAAGCTGGATGCTTACGAGTCGGATCTGTCCTGGATCCGCGTTGGCGACCGGGTTCGGTTCGAAACGGAGTCCTATCCCGGAGAGGAGTTTGCCGGGACCGTATCGTTCATTGATCCTTTCTTGGATGAGAAGACGCGCACCATCAAGGTCCGCGTGGACGTGCCCAATCCCGACGGAAGGCTTCGACCGGGCATGTTCGCCCGGGCCGTGCTGCATGCCACCGTGGACGGAGATCGCCCGCCGCTGGTCATCCCGGCCAGCGCGCCCCTGCTCACCGGCAAGCGGGCGGTGGTCTACGTGGAGATCCCGGACCGGCCGGGAACCTATGAGGGCCGGGAAGTGGTGCTGGGACCCCGGGCCGACCGCTACTACGTGGTTCGCTACGGACTGCGCGAAGGCGAAAAGGTGGTCACCCACGGCAACTTCAAGATCGACAGCGCCGTGCAGATTCTGGCCAAACCCAGCATGATGACGCCCGAAGGGGGCGGTGGCGGCGGCATGCACCATCACGGGGATTCGGCCCCGGCGGCCGCTGAAAGCGGTGCAACCGGCGGCGCCCTGGAAGTCCCCGACGCCTTTCGCCAGCAGCTCATGGCGGTGATGTCGGCCTTCCAGTCCGTGCGGGATGCGGTGGCGGCCGATGATTGGACGGCGGCGCGCACCGCCTACGGAAACCTGAAAAACGCCCTGGATCGGGTGGATGACGGTCTCGTGGACGGTCACCCCTGGATGGTCTGGGACGAACTGTCCATGCTGCTCAAAAACGACGTGGTCGTGGGCCTGGACGCCAAGAAGCCCGGGGAGCGCCGGGACGCTTTTGCGAGCCTGGAAGGGCACGTGCATCGGCTCATGGCCGGCTTCGGCCTGGACCACGCCAAGATGGCCGAGGCGTCCAAGCCCCTGGAGGTGCCGGAAGCCTTCCGAAACCAGCTTCGGCGGGTGATCGACTCTTACCTGGAGGCCCACGAGGCCCTGGCGGCGGACAAGACCGAAGCGGCCCTGGCGGCCGTGGAAAGGACCCGCACGGCCCTGGAATCCGTGGATATGAGCCTGCTCCAGGGAGAGGCCCACATGAAATGGATGCAGGTGCTGGAAAACATCCGCAAGGCCCTGGCCCTCATGGAGGGATCCAAGGACGTGGAAACCCTTCGAAAGTGCTTCGCCATTCTGTCCGAGGCCGCGGCGGTCATGGCCAAGGACTTCGGCCTGGGTGCGGGCAAGCCCCTGTATCGGATCAAGTGCCCCATGGCCTTCGAAGGGCAGGGGGCCACCTGGCTCCAACCCGACGACACGGTGCGCAACCCTTACTACGGGGAGAAGATGCTCGGCTGCGGCGAAGTGTTGGAAGTGATCCGGTAGACGCGCGGCCACGAGAGTGGTCCGGGAAGAGGCCGACAGCACTTTGTGTCCGCTCCCGGGGCTTCGCTTCGCGACCCATCCCGCCGAGGCTCTGCCTCGGCCACGGCACACGGTTTCATAAGTGATTCAGCGTGTCATCCTCCAGGGGTCGCAAGGCGGGTAATGAGCAGTTATCGGACGATCTTTCAGATCCCTTTGAGGGTCGGGTGTACGTCAAGCTATCGCAGAACCATCTAACACGTCATTCCCGCGAAAGCGGGAATCCACAGTTGGCTTGGCGCCGTTGGTTCCCAGTTGCCGCGAAAGATGATGATAACCTCCGTCGGGATGCACGATCTTACAAACGGCAAGGACATCAATGTCATGACCAAACAATTCTACGTGTACATACTTGCCAGCCGTAAGAATGGTACTCTTTATGTTGGAGTAACGTCTGATCTCAAAAAAAGAGTCTGGGAACACAAGTCCGGACTCGTGGAAGGATTTACGAAAAAATATGGAGTAAAAGACCTTGTGTATTTCGAAGTGCACGAATCCGCAGAGGCAGCGATAACGAAAGAGAAGAGAATCAAAAAGTGGCGCCGAAAATGGAAGATCGCATTGATAGAGAAAGAGAACCCATACTGGCAGGACCTTTATGAAAATCTCTAGGAGACTGTCCTAGAACTTCCCCAACCGTCACTCCCGCGCAAGCGGGAGTCCATAAGTTGCTGGAAATCCTGGATCCCCGCTTTCGCGGGGATGACGAATGGGCGTTGAACGGCGCCAATCTGCCGTTGTCGGACAGGCTGCTAGCAACGTGTCCGATCATGGGGGGATTCTATGCGGGGATGGAAACCATGGATCCCCGCTCCCCGTTCAAGCCGGGGACAAGCTTCGCGGGGATGACGGATGGAGGCCGAGCGACGGAGTTCGCTCATTCTCGGGTCGGCTTCTACGAGCTCGTCTGAGAACTCCCCCAATCGTTACTCCCGCGCAAGCGGGAGTCCGTAACGGGCTATGAATTTTGGATCACCGCCCGCCGGGGCTTCGCGGGGATGACGAATGGGCGTTGAACGGCGCAGATCGGGCATTGGGGCAGGTCCTTTGAATGTGAGCCATTTGTGAAGTGAGATGATGACGATGGAACATGTGAGCGCCAAGAAGACGGACAACGGATCCTGGATCGCCAAGCTGATCCGGTTTTGCCTGGAAATGAAGATCGTGGTCTTCCTGTTCGTGCTGGTGGTGGTGGCCTGGGGGATCATGGTGGCGCCCTTCGACTGGAATCTGGGAGGGCTTCCGCGCGATCCGGTGCCGGTGGACGCCATCCCGGACATCGGGGAAAACCAGCAGATCGTCTTCACCGAGTGGATGGGACGGTCGCCCCAGGACGTGGAGGACCAGATCACCTACCCGCTGACCGTGTCGCTGCTGGGCATTCCGGGCGTCAAGACCATCCGAAGCTATTCCATGTTCGGCTTTTCCACCATCTATATCATCTTCAAGGAGGACGTGGACTTCTACTGGTCCCGGTCCCGGGTGCTGGAAAAGCTCAACAGCCTTCCCGCCGGCACGCTGCCGGCGGGGGTGCAGCCGGCCCTGGGGCCCGACGCCACGGCCCTCGGGCAGGTCTTCTGGTACACCCTGGAAGGTCGCGACCCCGAAGGCAATCCCACGGGCGGCTGGGACCTGGACGAACTGAGAAGCATCCAGGACTGGTACGTCCGCTATGCGCTCCTTTCCGCCGACGGCGTCAGTGAAGTGGCGTCCGTGGGCGGATTCGTCAAGGAATACCAGATCGACGTGGACCCGGACGCCATGCGCGCCCATCGGGTCACCCTCCAGGACGTCTTCGGCGCCGTGAAGGCCTCCAACGTGGATGTGGGCGCCCGGACAATCGAAGTGAACAAGGTGGAATACGTCATTCGGGGCCTGGGTTTCGTGCGCAGCCTCAGGGACCTGGAAGAGACGGTGGTGGCCGTGCGGGACCGCGTGCCCATCCGGGTCAAGGACGTGGCCCACGTGACCCTGGGCCCGGCGCTTCGCCGCGGGGCGCTGGACAAGGAAGGGGCCGAGGCCGTGGGGGGCGTGGTGGTGGTCCGCTACGGGGACAATCCCCTGGCGGCCATCAAGAACGTGAAGAAAAAGATCGCCGAGATCTCCCCCGGCCTTCCCAAAAAGACCCTGCCCGATGGGACGGTCAGCCAGGTGACCATCGTGCCCTTCTACGACCGCACCGGACTCATCTACGAAACCCTGGGGACCCTCAACCGGGCCCTCTACGAAGAAATCCTGGTGACCGTGATCGTCATTCTTCTCACGGTCATGCACCTTCGAAGTTCCATCCTCATCTCCGGTCTCCTCCCCCTGGCGGTGCTCATGTGCTTCATCGCCATGAAGCTCTTTCACGTGGACGCCAACATCGTAGCGCTTTCCGGCATCGCCATCGCCATCGGCACCATGGTGGACATGGGGATCGTGATCTGTGAAAACATCCTGCGCCGCATGGAGGAGGCGCCGCCCGGGGCCAACCGGCTGGAAGTGGTTTACCGGGCTTCGGTGGAAGTGGGAAGCGCGGTGCTGACGGCGGTGGCCACCACGGTGGTGAGCTTCCTGCCGGTCTTCACCATGGAAGCGGCCGAAGGAAAACTCTTCAAGCCCCTGGCCTTCACCAAGACCTTCGCCCTCATCGCTTCCATCATCGTGGCCCTCACGGTGATTCCGCCCCTGGCTCACCTTCTGTTTCGGGAAAAGAGAGCCGGGAAAGCCAGGATCAGCATGCCTCGGGGAGTCCTCTACTGCCTGCTGATCGCCTCGGGGGTGGCGGCCTTCTGGTTCGTTCCCTGGTGGGCGGCTCTCCTTCTGGTGGTCACGGGAGTCTACCGATTGCTGGAATCCTTCTTGCCGCCGGCGGTGGGCCAGTGGCTGTCCCGGTCCATGAACCTGATCCTGGTGGTGCTGGTGGCCCTCCTTCTGGCCGAAGAGTGGCTGCCCCTGGGCCCGGAAAGAGGTTTGTTCCTCAACTTCCTTTTCGTGGCGATGTTGATCGGAGGCCTGCTGGGGTTTTTCGGTCTCTTTCGCTGGGTCTACGAACCGATCCTGAGCTGGAGCCTGCGGCACAAGGCGCTTTTCCTGTGCGTTCCTCTGCTGATCACCGGGACCGGCTTCATGGTCTGGCTGGGCTTCGACGCCTTCTTCGGGTGGCTCCCCCGGGGAATCCGCCAGACGGCCCCGGTGCAGTTCGTGGCCCGGGCCTTTCCGGGCCTGGGCAAGGAGTTCATGCCGCCCCTGGACGAAGGTTCCTACCTCTTCATGCCCACCACCATGCCCCACGCCTCCATCGGCGAGGCCATGGACGTGCTGCAAAAACAGGACATGGCCATCCGGGCCATTCCGGAGATCGAGTCGGTGGTGGGCAAGATCGGCCGGGTGGAATCGCCCCTGGACCCGGCACCCATCTCCATGATCGAGACGGTGATCAACTACAAGCCCGAGTACCTGGTGGGCAAGGACGGGCAGCGCCTGCGATTCCGCTTCTCTCCAGACGAGACGGATCTGTTCCGTGATGAAAACGGGGTGCCCCTACCGGCTCCCGACGGCGAGCCCTACAAAGTGAGGGGAAAGTTCGAGCGGGATGACCAGGGGCGGCTCATCCCCGACGAGGACGGCATGCCCTTCCGGTTGTGGCGACCGGCGCTGGATCCCGACCTCAACCCGGGGCGCGATCCGTGGCCCGGAGTGAAAAAGCCGGATGACATCTGGAATCTCATCGTGGAGGCGGCTCAGATTCCCGGCACCACCTCGGCCCCGAAGCTCCAGCCCATCGCCGCCCGGATCGTCATGCTTCAGAGCGGCATGCGGGCGCCCATGGGCGTGAAGGTCAAGGGGCCCGACCTGGCGAGCATCGAGAAGGTGGGCCTGCAGCTGGAGCGTTTCCTCAAGGAGGTGCCCTCCATCGAGCCGGCGACGGTTATCGCCGACCGGATCGTGGGAAAACCCTACCTGGAGATCCAGATCGACCGCGAAGCCATCGCCCGTTACGGCATTTCCATCCGTCGGGTTCAGGACGTGATCGAAGTGGCCGTGGGCGGCAAGACCATCACCACCACGGTGGAGGGCCGGGAGCGCTATCCCGTGCGGGTGCGCTACCTGCGGGAGCTTCGGGATACCATCGAATCCCTTTCGCGCGTCCTGGTTCCGGCTCCCGATGGAACCCAGATCCCGTTGGAGGAACTGGCTGAGATCCGGTACGTAAGGGGCCCGCAGATGATCAAGAGCGAAGACACTTTCCTGGTGGGCTACGTGGTGTTCGACAAGAAACCGGGATACGCGGAAGTGGACGTGGTGGAGCAGGCCCAGGCGTATCTCAAGGAAAAGCTCGCCTCCGGCGAGCTGGATCTACCGGCGGGGGTGAGCTACACCTTCGCGGGGAGCTACGAAAACCAGATCCGGGCCCAGAAGAAGCTTTCCGTGGTGTTGCCGTTGGCCCTCTTCATCATCTTCATGATCCTCTACCTGCAGTTCCGGTCCGTGGTGACCACCTTTTTCGTCTTTTCCGGCGTTTTCCTGGGCTGGTCCGGCGGCTTTCTCATGCTCTGGCTTTACGGGCAATCGTGGTTCCTCGACTTTTCCGTCTTCGGAACATCCATGCGGGAGCTCTTTTCCGTCCATCCCATCAATCTGAGCGTGGCGGTCTGGGTGGGGTTCCTGGCCCTGTTCGGCATCGCCACCGACGACGGTGTGATCGTGGCCACCTATCTGGACGACAGCTTCCGGGAGCGAAAGCCTGAGACCGTGGAGGAGGTGCGGAGGGCCGTGCTGGAAGGGGCCAAGAGACGCCTGCGGCCGGCCCTGATGACCGTGGCCACCACCATCCTGGCCCTTCTGCCCGTACTGACCTCTTCGGGGCGGGGATCCGACGTCATGATCCCCATGGCGATTCCTTCCTTCGGCGGAATGCTTCTGGTGCTCATCACCGTCCAGACGGTTCCCGTGCTCTATTGCGCCAAGGAAGAGCTGAAACTCCGCTGGAAGGAGCATCGGGGCGGCGCCTAGGAGGCTGCTGTGCGAAAACGGCGCGAAAGAGCGCCTTTCCTGTAACACGACCCTTTAGGGCTGGGGAGGAAGCCCCGGGCTTTGGGTGGGCCATCGCGTAGAGTCCTGTCACTTCATGGGGTACGATGGCCCTTTCCCGCGGGGCTGAAGCCCCGCGGCTACGAGGAGGGCAAAATTCCCCGGGCTTGAAAGTCCGAGAATGACCGTTATCCTGGAAGCGCGGGCGTTTCGCCCGCATTGCCTGCGGGCCGGAGGCACGCGCTTCCTGGGTGTGCATCGTCTTTCCTCAGACCGAGAGTTCCGCGCCTGCAGGAGGGGGCTTCAGCGGGGAGGAAGCCGCCATGCTACGAGCCGGATGATCCGGGGTGCATTCGCGTTGGGATGCCGGCCGATTGCCGGGCGGCTTTCCGACAGGGCGGGAGGGGATCATGGACGTTTCCCAGGAGAGGCTGGTACGGCTGGTCTGCTTTGTCGGAGTGCTCCTTTCAATGGCGGCCCTGGAGGCCGCCTTTCCGCGACGGCCCCGGACTCGCCCGCGGTCGGAACGGTGGCCGGCCAACCTGGCCATGGTCCTGGTGGGGGCGGTTCTCGTGCGGGGGCTGCTTCCCATGGTGCCCGTGGAGGTGGCCGCACTGGCGGGAAAGAAGGGCTGGGGGCTTCTGAACAACCTGGAGATCCCTTCCGCTGTCGCCTGGGTGGTTTCCGTGATGGTGCTGGACGGAGTCATCTACCTGCAGCACGTGCTCACCCACGCCGTGCCCACCCTGTGGCGCCTCCACATGGTGCACCATGCGGACCTGGATATCGACTGCACCACCGGTGTGCGCTTTCACCCGGTGGAAATCCTCCTCTCGGCGGGACTCAAGACCGCCGTGGCGGCCGCCCTGGGGCCTCCCGCCGGGGCGGTGATTCTCTTCGAAGTCCTTCTCAACGGCACGGCTCTTTTCAACCACGCCAACCTGAAGCTGCCCGTTTCGTTGGATCGGGCGGTTCGCCTCTTCCTGGTCACCCCGGACATGCACCGTGTCCACCATTCGGTGATCATCCGGGAAACCCACAGCAACTTCGGCTTTTGTCTCTCCTGGTGGGATCGGCTTTTTGGAACCTACAAGGACCAACCGGAAAAGGGCCACCTGGGCATGACCATCGGCCTCAGCCAGTATCGGGACCCGACCCGGCTCAACTTCTCCCGCCTCCTCATCCTCCCGGTCACGGGTGATCTCGGTCGCCAGCCCATCAACCGGCATTGAAAAGAGGGGGATTCCTCCGCAGCCCTGAAGGGCTGCGCTACGAGGAAAACGGTCATCCCCGGCGTTTTCGGACGATCTGCCGGACTGGAATTCTTTCTTGTCGCGCGTCCCCCACGGGCGGGCGCGTAAGGTCCACCCCTCCAAAACGGGACGTCTCGGGTAGGGGCGAGGTTAATTCCCGCCCGCCGGGTGCCCGCACCGGGTTATGAAACCTTGCCGCCGGGGGACACGGGGGCGTCGGTGGTCACCAGCTTCAGGGCGTCCCCGTCGTGGGCCGCCAGGATCATGCCCTGGGATTCCACGCCCATGAGCTTGGCCGGCTGGAGGTTTGCCACCACCACCACCTGCTTTCCCACCAGATCTTCCGGGGCGTAATGCTCGGCGATGCCCGCCACCACCTGGCGTTCCTCTCCGATGTCCACCTTGAGCTTCAAAAGCTTCTTGGACTTGGGGATCCGTTCCGCCTCCAGGACCACGCCGGCCCGGAGATCCAGCCGCTGGAAATCCTGGAAGGAGATAAGATCCGGCGCGTCCCGCTTTTCTTCCGCTTTTTCCACTTCCTTTTTCCTTTCCCTGGCGTCCTTTTCCTGCTGCCACTTCTGGAGATCCACCCGGGGAAAGAGGGCGGCGCCCTTCTGCACCTTTTCGCCTTCCACCAGGCTACCCCAGCGGGCGTCCCTTTCCAGGCGAAGGTCCAGGGCCTTGGCGGGAACGCCGAGCCGCGCCAGCATCTTTTCCGCCGTTTCGGGCATGAAGGGGGCGACGAGGACGGCCACGGTCTTGTTCACCTCCAGCAGGGTGCGCATCACCCGTTGCAGCCGGCCCTTTTGGGACGGATCCTTGGCCAGCTCCCAGGGGCCGGTCTGGTCGATGTACTTGTTGGCGGCGTTGATCATCTCCCACACCGCCATGAGGGCCTTGTGGAAGGCCCACTTGGGGATTTCTTCCGTATAGACGGAAACGCTCTCTTGGACCTGCCGCTCCAGGGCCTCGTCTTCCGGACGGGGCGGATCCCCGAACGGGGGGACCGTGCCGCCGAAGTACTTGGCCGTCATGGCCAGGGTGCGGCTGAAGAGGTTCCCCAGGTCGTTGGCCAGGTCCGAATTGAGTCGCTGGATCAGGGCCTCCTCGCTGAAATTGGCGTCCAGGCCGAAGACCATTTCCCGCAGGAGAAAGTAGCGGAAGGCGTCCACGCCGTAGACCGGGGCCAGATCCAGGGGCCGGACCACCGTGCCCCGGCTCTTGCTCATCTTGCCTTCGTTGATCTTCCAGTAGCCGTGCACGTTCAGGTGTCGGTAGGGCTCGATGCCGGCCGCCTTCAACATGGTGGGCCAGTAGATGCCGTGGGGCTTCAGGATGTCCTTGGCGATGAGATGCTGGGCCGCGGGCCAGAATTTTTCGAAGAGCTCCCCGTCCGGATACCCCAGGGCGGAGACGTAATTGATGAGCGCATCGAACCACACGTAGGTCACGTAGCGGTCGTCGAAGGGCAGCGGCACGCCCCAGCTCAACCGTTCCTTGGGCCGGGAGATGCAAAGGTCCTCCAGGGGCTCCCTCAGAAAGGCCAGCACCTCGTTGCGGTACCGCTCCGGGCGGATGAAGTCGGGGTGCTTTTCGATGTGCTCGATGAGCCAGCCCTGGTACTTGCTCATGCGGAAGAAGTAGTTGGCCTCCTCCCTCTCCACCGGCGGCTTGTCGTGGTCCGGGCATTTGCCGTCCACCAGCTCCTTTTCCGTGTAGAAGCGCTCGCAGCCGATGCAGTAAAGGCCCTTGTAGGTGTCGAAATAGATGTCCCCGGCGTCGTAGACCTTCTGAAGAATGTACTGGACCACCTTCATGTGGGCGGGGTCGGTGGTGCGGATGAAGTGGTCGTTGCTGATGTTGAGCTTGGGCCAGGTCTCGCGGAACATTTGGCTGATGCGGTCCGCGTAGGTCTTGGGGTCCGTTCCTGCGGCCTCGGCGGCCTGGACGATCTTGTCCCCGTGCTCGTCGGTGCCCGTGAGGAAATAGGTTTCGAAACCCATGAGGCGGTGGAAGCGATTCATCACATCCGCCACGATGGTGGTGTAGGCGTGTCCGATGTGCGGTTCCGCATTGACGTAGTAGATGGGGGTGGTGATGTAGAACCGTTTGTCCATGCCGCGCTGTCCTTTCTCACTCCTCTCGCTTCTTTTTCTTCTTCTTGGACCTGCCGCTCCGGCTTTTCTTCTTCCCGGGTTTCTGTTGCGGACTTTCCTGCCGGGGTGCTTCCGGCTTGGGCCGCGGCCGTGCCTCACCCTCCTGGGAGGGGACGTTGGCCTCTCGGGGTGCCGGCGCCTTCGCCTGGCACGGACGGGGGGCGCCCTGGGCCGACACCGGGCCGTAGTCGATGTCGATCTCCTGACCGTTTTCCAGAAGAACCGTGACCACACGGTCGATCACGTTCTGGCGGATCACCTTGCCGCGCCCCTGGGGGGTCTCCACCTTTTTTCCCAGCTTGGGCATGCCCTGCTTGTAGTACTTGTAGGTGTCGTATTCGTACTGCAGGCAGCACATGAGGCGCCCGCAGGCCCCTGAGATCTTGCCGGGATTGAGGCTCAGGTTCTGTTCCTTGGCCATCTTGATGGACACGGGATGGAAGTTGCGAAGAAACGTGGCGCAGCAAAGGGGGCGCCCGCAGGTGCCGAGCCCCCCCACCATCTTGGCCTGGTTGCGCACGCCGATCTGGCGCAGCTCCACGCGCATGCGAAGCCGACGCACCAGGTCTTTCACAAGCTCCCGAAAGTCCACCCTTCCGTCGGCGGTGAAATAGAAGATGATCTTGGACCGGTCGTAGAAGCACTCCACGTCCACCAGATTCATGGGGAGCCCCAGGGCCTGGATGCGTTCCAGGCAGAAGGCTTCGGCTTCCTCCTCGAACCGCAGGTTTTCGAAATGCTTTTCGATCTCCGACGGCTCCGCCGGCCGTTCGATGGGCTTCACTTCTTTCGGGTGAACGTCCGGGTTCTTGGCAAACGGGCCTTCCACCACCTCGCCCAAACCCTTGCCCTGTTCCGTGTTCACTACCACATAGTCGCCCTTCCGGACCTGGAAGGGACCCGGATCAAAGTGATAGATCTTGCCTCCATCCCGGAAACGAATACCGATGACCTTTTCCATCCACCCATTCCTTTATCTTCAGGCAGACACCCTCCAGGACCAGCTGCTTGTTGGCGTGGGCCCGGAGGTGCTGCACGGCGTTTTCCACCACTTCATACATCCTGAGCAGCATGTCGGGGTCCTCGGCGAGGCGCCCTCCGTGGGCGTCCGTGTCGTCGAAGACCGTTTCTTCAGTCATTCCCAAGCACTGCATCAGGTTTTCGCGCACCCAGAACTTAATACATTCCAGGTCTTGTTCCAAGTCTTCACTTTCCTTGACCCATTGGGCTGTGTCCAAAAAGAGGTCCAGCACCGGGCCGCGGGCCACCTCCAACAGCCGATGAACCACCTGCCGGCACCTTTCCACCCGGTCGCCTTCGGCCCACGCCCGGGCCCTTTCCAGGCTGCCGAAAGACAGTCTGGCCACCTGGGCCGCCTGGGATGGCGAAAGATTCCATCGCTCCGCGACCAGATCCCGCACCTGCTGGTCGTCCAGGGGCTGGCACCGCACGTGGCAGCATCGGGATACCAGCGTGGGCAGAAGCATCTGGGCGTCCAGGGCCAGCAGGATGAAGACGTTTCGCGGCGGCGGCTCTTCCAGGATCTTCAAGAGGGCGTTACCGGCCTCTTCGGTGAGCGCCTGGGCGTCCTGGACGACGGTGACCCGGAAGGAGCCCTCGAAGGGGCGAACCCGGCACCGTTCCCGCACTTCCTTGATCCGGGCCAGTTTGATGGAGGTTCCTTCCTTTTCCACCCAAAGAAGGTCGGGGTGGACGCGTCGGTCGATCTTTCGGCACGCTTCGCAGGTGCCGCAAGCGATGGCGCCCGTGCCCGGGTCCGGCGGGGTGAGGCAATTGAGGGCCTTGGCCAGTTCCAGGGCCAGTCGGCCCTTTCCGATCCCCTCCATGCCGCTCAGGAGCAGGGCATGGGGAAGGTTCCGGGTTTTCAGCAGATGGGCGAGGAACTTCTTGGCCCGAATTTGCCCGGTGATGGTTTCCAGACTCATGCCGTTCGCCCGATTCCGGTGCTTTCCAGCAGGTGTTCCACCTGCCGGAGGACCCGATCCAACGGCTTGGAAGCGTCCACGACTACGAACCGTTGGGGTTCCCGGCGGGCCAGGTTTAGGTAGCCCTGCCGCACCCGTTCATGGAAGTCCGCGGATTCGGATTCCAAGCGGTCCGGCCCGCCCGTCCGAGCGGAGCGGCGCTGCAGGGCCAGGTCCACGGGGCAGTCCAGGAGCAGGGTCTTATGGGGGCGGAAGCCCTGGAGGACCTCCCGCTGGACCGCTTCGATGGCCCGAATGTCCAGGCCGCGGCCCCATCCCTGGTAGGCCAGGGTGGCGTCGGCGAACCGATCCGCCACTACGCACGTTCCCTTCGCCAGGGCCGGACGGATCACCTCCTTCACCTGCTGGTTCTGGCTGGCCAGGTAGAGAAGCACCTCCGTCCAAGGATGGATTCCTTCCAGGCGGGAATCCAACAGGAGGGAGCGCAACCGCTCCCCCACCCGGGTGGTGCCCGGTTCCCGCACGCGCAGGCAGGGGATGCGGTGCTCTTCCAGCCGGCGGACCAGAAAATCCACCACGGTGGTCTTTCCCGATCCGTCGATCCCTTCCACGCTTAGAAACAAGGGCCTGTCCACACCCGTCTTCCCTCATGAGCGATCGAAGCTTTTTCCCGCTCCGCCGCATGCACAAAAGTGCCCGCGTTGCAGGGCGGTTCACGAACCGCCCCTACAGGACGTTTTCATCCCGATGCCATGGGGTTCGATTCGCGCCGATGGCTGGTCCTCTCCTCAACGCCCCTCGCCCTTCTTTTCAGCCACCATGGAAAAGAGGTTCAGCTGGCGGCACCGGCGGCCGTCGGGAGCCTCCGAAGCCGAAGTCGATGGATCCACCTCGCCACCGCGGCCCTTGTAGAAATAGCGCTCATAGGGGGGCTGGTAGGGTGTCCAGCGGGAATCGTCCCCGGCGGGCTGTTCCAGGAGCCGGTCCAGATTGTTCATTTTGGCGTCCAGGTCATCCGCCAAATGAAGCACGAAAGCCTCCCGGGTCATGGGGGGCTGCACGGCGCCGTAGGCCGCCTGCCCGTGATGGCTCAGGATGAGGTGCTTCAAGAGCACGGCGGTCTCCTGGGGAAAGTCCTTGCAAAGAAGCAGCTTCTTTTCCAGGATCTCCACCCCCAGCACCATGTGACCCACCAACCGCCCCACGTCCGAATAGTCAATGGCCACATCCCAACGGAACTCTTCCACCTTGCCGATGTCGTGAAGAAAGGCCCCCAACAGGAGCAACTCGCGATCCAGGGTGGGGTAGCGGCCGGCCAGCAGGGTCACCAGCTCCATAATGGAAACCGTGTGCTCCAAGAGTCCTCCCAGGTAGGCGTGGTGGAAATTCTTGGCGGCGGGCGCTTTCCGAAAGGCGTCCATCAAGGCTCCGTCCGCCAGGAAGTGCCGGACCAGCTCCTTGAGAGGCTTGCGCTGCACGGTCGCCAGCTTGGCCACGAACCTCTGCCACAGGGCCGCGGCGTCCCCGGGATAAGCCGGCAGGAAGTCTTCCGGATCGATGCGGTCCGGCGGCACCGTTTCCAGTTTCTGGATGTTGATCTGGAGCTCATCCCGAAAGGTCTCCGTGCGCCCTTGGACTTCCACCACGCACTTGGACGGAAGCCGGGAAGCGGCCTCCTCGGCCCCGTTCCAGATCCGCCCGATGACCCGTCCGGTCTTGTCCTGCAGGGTCAGGGTAAGAAACGGGGTGCCGTTCTTGGCGGTTCGAAGCTCCTTGGCAGCCACGGCGAAGGTCCCGACAATGTCCTGATGGGGCTGGAGATCGGCGATGAAGATCCGCTCTTTCTTTCCGTCCGGCGGGGTCTGGGTGGTTTCCATGGTGTCGTCTGCCTGCCCTTTTCTTCCTCTTTCCACGGCATTTTCGTTGGGAAACGGGATCATTGTTTCATGCCGGGTCCGGGGGCATACTACAGAAGTCGCCGGGAATTGGGAAGAAAGGTTTGGGGGAACCGTGATGAGTGACGAGTGATGGGTGATGGGTGATGGGTGATGGGTGATGGGTGAGGTGGGGCGCGCTGATCCATACCCCGTACCCCATACCCCTCCCAACTCACGCGTATGCCGATTGCCTCCGCGATGCCGAGTGACTAGGATGGGGAAAAGCCGTACAAGCCACGCTGCCGCCGTCTCCCGAGGAAAGGATGCATGCCATGGAGATCATTGCGCAACTGGGATCGCTGCTGGGACTTTCTTTCGTCAGCGGTGTGAATCTCTATGCCACCGTGGCCGTGGTGGGCCTCTGCCTCAAGCACGGCCTGGTCCAGGGACTCCCGCCGGAATTGCACGTGCTGGCCAACGATGCGGTCATCTTCGTCGCCCTGTTCCTGTACGTCATCGAATTCGTGGTGGATAAGATCCCCGGCCTGGACGCCCTCTGGGACACCCTGCACACCATCATCCGGCCTCTGGGCGGCGCCATGCTGGCCCTCATGCAGGTGGGGGAGGCGTCTCCCGCCCTGGAAGTGATCGTGTTCCTGCTGGGAGCCAGCCTCGCGTCGGCGGCTCATGTGACCAAGGCCGGAACGCGGTTGCTGGTGCAAGCGAGTCCCGAGCCCTTTTCCAACATGGCCCTGAGTGTGGGGGAAGACATCTTCGCCGTGGGTTACGCCTACGTGAGTCTCACCCATCCGCGCTGGACGTTCTTCAGCACCATCGCCCTCCTGGTGCTCTTCGTGATCTTTTTTCCCATACTGGCCCGAAACCTGGCCATGCTGGTGAAGGCCTTGTTCCACCGCATCTTTTCCGCGTTCGGCGCCGGAGGGGCGGGCTTCGATCCCGTTCGTCTCCCCTATCACATCGATCGCCTCCATGCCGCGGAAGCGGCGCCGGGAGAAGAGGTGATCTGGGCTGGGCCCGCCCATGCGTCCCGGGTTCCCGGCGTCCCGCGGGCTTCCCGCGCCCACGTGGTGCTCACCTCCGAAGGCATCCGGCTCCACTATCGCCGATTCTTCCGGTGGCAAAGCAAGGCGATGGGGAGGAAGGACCTTCATCGGGTGCGTCTCTACCCCGGAAGACTCCTGAGCAAGCTGGTGATCACGGGGACCGGCGAAACCTGGATCCTTTCCTTTTACCGAAGGGACGCGGAAACCCTTCCCACCCAATGGATCGAAGCGCATGAACGAAACGAGAACCTCCAGCTTGCCGGCAGCTGAAGAAGTCTTCCGGGCGGGCTCCACCCTCTCCCTGGAGGAAAGAATCCGCCGGCTTCAGGTGCCCGGGTTCACCTCCAGGGGGCGGGAGGCGCTCCCTTCGGTGTGCCGTCAGGCGGCCCTTCGCGCGGCCGTTCTCGCTTATAAGTCCGCTCACGGCCTCCTGTGGATCCTCTTCATGGGCGGCACAGGAACGGGCAAATCCACCCTCTTCGATGCCGTTTGCGGGGAGCGGGTGAGCGAGACGGGGGTGGAACGGCCCAAGACCTGCGGAGCGGTGGGTTATGCCCACCATGGGGCGGCATCGGACCTGGATCTTCCTTTCCAGGAGGTGCGGGTGGTCCGCCATTCCGGGTCGGAAAGCGCGGTCGCGCCTCTTGCCGGAGAGCCCGGCGTCTTCCACGTGCGCCTGCACGAAAGGGACCAATGGGCGGAGGTCGTCCTGGTGGATACGCCCGACCTGGACAGCGTGGAGGAAGCCAACCGCCTGTTGGCGGAAAACTTCTTCCACCTGGCGGATGCCGTCGTCTTCGTGACCAGTCCCGAAAAATACGCGGACGATGTGCCGTCCCGGTTCCTCAAAGGTGCCCTCCGGGAAGGAGCGGAGGTCTTCCTGGTATGCAACAAGGCGGGGCGGGATCTGGGCCCCCGGGACGTCCTGGAGGTTTTCCGGGGGGACGGGGTGGTGCCGTCGCCGGATCGCGTGACCCTCTTGCCGTTCCTGGCGGGAGATCCCGTGAGCCGCCTTCCCGAAGAAGCTTCTTTCCGCGAGTTCCGTTCCCGGCTCATGGAAAGGGTGCGGGAACAGGCGGGAGTCGCCCTTCGCCAACGCTCCCTGGCCCGTCTTCGACATGTGCTGTCCCGGGAGCTGAAAGAGCTCGGGGGGATCCTGGCGGAAGAGGCCCGGGAGACGGAGCGGTGGAAGGAAACCCTGGAACAATACCGGCGGCAGGCCGTGGAAGACGTGATCGCCGGCCAGGAAAAGCATTTCACGGCGGAAACCCGCGCGTATCTCCAGGCGGAAATCCGTTCGCTCTTTTCCAGATACGATCCGCTGGCCAAACCCCGGCGATGGATCTCCAAGACCCTGGGGGTTCCCCTGCGCCTGCTGGGAATTCTCAAGGGCTCGCCCTATCCGGGAAGGCGCGATTCGCTGGAACGGGTCAAGGAGCGGATCCACGTGGAGGGCATCCAGGCGGCGGTTCAGCGATTTTCCCGTCGGGTTCTGGAGGAGTCTCTGCAGGGGAAAGAACAGAGTCGCCTCTATCGTGCCATCCTGGAAGGAAACGCCGTCCTCCGCCCCCAGGAGGTGGTGGAGTTCGTGGACCGGGAGCAGGAAAAGCTCATCGACTGGCTTCAGTCGGTCTTTTGCGACCTGGCCAAGGGGCTCCCTAAGGGGAAGGAGTGGGGGATCTATTCCACCTCCGTCTTGTGGGGTGTTCTGATCGTCAGCCTGGAAACGGTCCTCGGGGGAGGGTTCACCATGGTGGACGCCGTGCTGGATGCAGCCATCGCCCCCTATGTGACCCAGGGGGCCATGGAGCTCTTCGCCTATCGCGAGATTCAAAAGATCGCCCGGGAACTGGCCGAGCGCTACCGCGCCGGCCTGACGGCCGTGATCGACGAACAACACCGCCGCTTCCTGGCCTGCCTGGAAGAAGTGAGCCCAGACCCGGAGCTGAGGGAAGCGGTAACAAGCGAGCTATAGCGACAGGGCGCACCATGCGTTCGTAAAGGACGATCTTCTGTATGGGAGATTCCATGACCGAATACCAGTTTTCAGAGCATGCTTATGATATGCTTAGAGAAAGGCAAATAAGGGAGGAGTGGGTCAACTTGGCGGTAGAAGACCCTGACAAAGAAGAAGTCAAGGAAGATGGAACGGTTCACTATATTCGCGCAATTCAGGATCATGGCGGGCGTTATCTGCGTGTTGTTATAAATCCTCACGTCCAGCCCCGAAGAATAGTTACCGTCTTCTTTGACCGCAGGATCGGGAGGTTGGGATGAGACTCAAAGTAGATCACAAAAATGATGCCTTATATCTGCGCCTTGACGAATCAGCTATTGTGGAGTCCGAGGAAATCAAGCCGGGCGTGATTCTTGACTACGACGCAAACGGCAACGTGGTGGGCATTGAGATACTTGGCCTAAGCTCGCGCGTTCCCATCGAGATGCTCAAGAGCTTGCACTTTGAAACCGCGTGAACTGGTAAAATCTTCTCCCGGCAACCGATGGCGGTAGGCGTCACTGAGCTTTTTTCCGCTTCTAATGCCCGCCTGGGAAGAATACAGGTGGAGAGGGGGTAAGTGAATGGCGGTTCCTGATTTCCAATCCTTTTTTCGACCTTTGCTGGAGCTGGCGGCAGACGGAAGAGAGCATACGCTCAAAGAGGCTAGGGAACGGATTGCTGCACATTTCAACCTGAAAGAAGAAGACCTTTCGGAACTTTTGCCCAGTGGAACGCAGAGGAAGTTTGACAATAGGGTTGCTTGGGCAAAAAGCTATTTGGTGCAGGCAGGAGCACTGGAAAGTCCTAGGAGAGCTCACTTCAAGATTACGGAGCGAGGCCGGGAGTTACTTGCCCAAGGCCACAACAAAATCGATATAAAGGTATTGAGCCAGTATCCTGAATTTGTAGAATTCCATTCACCAACCAAGCAAGATAAATCTACGCCTCTTATACATCAAGAAGACAGCACGTCTGAAACACCTGAAGAAGTCTTGCAGAAATCATACCAAAGCATCCGGAACGAGCTGGCAGGAGAAATACTGGAGCGTATCAAAGCAAACCCACCTTCATTTTTTGAGAAGCTTGTTGTCGATCTGATGGTTGCCATGGGATACGGAGGTTCAAGATCCGACGCTGGTAAATTAGTCGGGCAGAGTGGAGATGAAGGAATAGATGGCGTCATAAAGGAAGATCGCCTTGGACTTGATGAAATCTATCTTCAAGCGAAACGATGGGAAGGCACCGTTGGAAGGCCGGAAGTGCAAAAATTTGTGGGCGCCCTTCATGGCAAGAGAGCCAAGAAGGGCGTCTTTATCACCACGGGCAAGTTTTCCCAAGAAGCCCTCGATTATGTCCGTACGATTGACCCGAAAGTTGTCTTGATCGATGGAAAGGGGCTGGCTGAACACATGATTGACTTTAATATGAAAGATACGGTCGGGGGGCACCAGCTATCCACCCCCCGGCAACGTTTCCCGTTCCCCTCTGGTCTAAGATGGGTTTTGGGGTTGTGCGATGTATCCGAACTTTACCAGCATCCTAATCCAACGTGGGGCGTTGCGTTTAACATACAAGGCTTCGTAGTCTACGGTGCTGTCTCGATAGGGCTCGTTTCTCGAGATCATGTAGAAAATGGTGCGCAGGATCTTGTGGGCAATGGCGATGATGGCTCGTTTGTAACCTCTTCTGGGCATGAGGCTCTGAAACT
>NZ_FQVB01000026.1 GCF_900129305.1 Desulfacinum infernum DSM 9756
GCTTACCATCTGCTGTGCGTCATCCAGAGGACGCTTCGCGAAAGCGGAATTCGTCACCACTGGGCCACCTTGCGAACGCATCTGAGTGGCCAGGTGCGGGTGACCACCAGCATGGTCAATGACAAAGGGCAGGTCATTCACATACGACACACGTCCGAGCCGGAACCGGTTCACGTGAAAATTTACAATGCTCTCGGGCTGCCGGTACGACCATTAAGGAGGCTGACCACCATCGAATGAAAAATTTGTAGTGTAGAATTTGAAAACACTCTACAACAAAATCAGTAACTTACACACAAAAGTGACAAACTTGGGTTCAGGACCACCAGACGGACGTCTTCCGGAGCGCATCGCAGGACGTCGGCCACCGTGGCCACCCGTTCCACGGCAAGATCGCCCTCTTCCCGCAGGACCAGGTCGGAAAGGATTCGATCCTCCTCCGGGTCGCAGCCGATGAGAAGTACCGTTCCGGACATCAACGCCATGGTCGCCCTTTTCCAAACCTTGCGATCACGGGCCTTCCCGCACAGTGGGCCTCACCACCCCCACACTCCATTCGTGCCCCTTGTCGTCCATTCGCGTTCATTCGCGGTTCCCAATAGAAAAGGAGCGGGAAGATGCGCTTCCCGCTCCTTCGTGTTGCACCTCACCGCTCGATCATGGGATGGGGCGCCCTCACTCGGTGGAGTAGCGAGGCCGCTTGGTCACCAGGGCCAGGACGATTCCCACGATGAGCAGAATCCCTGCAATATAGAACGCGTAATCATAGGATTGGTACTTGTCGTAAATGCGGCCTGCCAGCTTGGGCATGAAAGCTCCCAGACCCCAGCCGATGAACACCAGGCCGTAGTTGAAACCCAGGTTCTTGGGCCCGTAGAAGTCGGCGGTGAAGCTGGGAAAGAGGGAGAGACCGCCTCCGTAACACCAGAAACCGATGGCGCAGGCCAGGAACAGAAGCGGGATGTTCTTCAACGCAAAGAGGTACGGCAGCAGGAACATGACCACCGCGGCGGCGATGTAGTTCACGATCAAACCGTTGGTTCGGCCGATCTTATCGGAGATGATACCCGTTCCGATACGACCCACCGAGTTGAAGATGGCGCCCCAGGAAACCAGCAGGTACCCCGCCGCCATGATACCCGAGATCATCTTGGCCACATGGCCGATGAGCAGAAGGCCCGCCTGGGTGTTGATGCAGAACATGATCACCAAGGCGTAGAACTGCCACGTCTTGACCATTTCGCCGGCCGTCCAGTCCGCCCGGGTTTGAGCCGCAGCGCGGGCCGCCGTTGCCGCCGTGGCAGGCGGTTGCGGAGGCACATAGCCCGGTTCCGGCCAAGCCAACAATTGAGCCGCCACCAGGATCACGACCAGGTACGCCACACCCAGCACGTAGAACGAGGCGCTCATGCTGTAGCTGGTGATCAGCCACTTGGCCACCGGGGCCACATAAAAGGCGGCGAGACCGTAGCCGCTCACCACCAGACCGGCGATGAGGCCGCGCTTGTGGGGGCCGAACCACTTGAGGGCCGCAGGGGTGGGCGCCGCGTAGCCGATGCCCATGCCGATGCCGCCGCCGATGCCGAACCCCAGCAGGATGCCCGCGTAGCTCTTCATGGCCCCCGCCACGATCAGGCCCAAGCCGATGGCGATGCCGCCGATGGAAGCCGCCAACTTGGGACCGTACTTATCCTGGATGCGGCCGCCGGGGATCATGAGGAGGGCAAAGACCAGGATACACAAGGACGCCGGGTTGGAAGCCTGTTCCGCCGTGAGCGGAGTCCAACCCTGGCTCAACATGTATTCCTTGTCCGTAAGGTACTTGACCCACACGCTCCAGGCGTACAGACAGCCCAGGCACAAATTGATGGTCGTTCCAGCGAAGACCACCTGCCAGGCCTTGCTCGGAACCTTGTCCACTGCCTGTTGAGCACTTGCCATAACCGATCCTCCCACGTCTGAAATTCCGAACATACGTTCTTCGGGAAATGAAAGAAGAGTCCACTGCCCCGAAGAAACGCCCTCATGGCCGATGGGAGCTAACTTGAAATGTCTGAAATAATGCTCGAAATCGGTAGTTGTTGTTGATGAAAGCCGGACGACGCCTTTACTGCCGGTGGTACTCGGTAGTACGTAGGGAAATCAGCGCGAGAAGTACGCCTGCTGTGGAACCGATCAAGATGAGAAAAAGCCTTTGGATGCCCACGGGAGACTGCGGAAGCCGCATTCCGTCGTCGCAGGGGACGATCGCCGAAAGAGAAGCCGAGGTTGGTTGCACGGTTCAAAAAAGACTTGTTTTCTTCACACCTCCTTTCTTACGTGTTGAATGCACCTCCTTTCTTGCTTGAGTTGCAGCTTCACCTTTGCCACCTTCCCCTTTGCATATACGCCAGGGTCCAGAGGGGTGTCAAGGGGAATTCTCAACTGTTTTTAGATTGTTACATAATGCACAATGGCTGTCGCCGTGCCCGTCACGGGCCCTGGAGGCCCTGGGCCTCCAGGTGCACGTGCTCCACGCCCTCCTTCAGGAAAAAGCGGCTTTCCTCCACCTTTTTTTTGAGCCGCCCCACCGTGAAAATCACTTTTCGGGGCGAATCAAAGGACGTGAGGCTCTTGACGGCATAGAGGGTCACCACCTCGTCGAAGCAGACGGCGCCCGCGATCTTTCCCTCCCCGTCCAAAACCAGGAGATCCACCGGGCGGTCCGCGACGCGCGGGGGCATGTAGTCGGCAAGGACCTGGTACCCCGCCCCTCGAAGGCACGCAAAAAGGTGGCACTGAAGGGTTCGCCTCACCGTCGCGGGCGATTGAAAGGGCTTGGGGATCTCCGCCCACGCCCGTTCCAGCTCCTCTTTCCATTCCTCCCAACTCAACGCACTCTTGTCGGCCACGACTCCTCCTTTACCCTGCGGTCCGCAGATCCCCTTCATCCCTGGGGATTCCTCAACATCTCGAATTCCCGGTCCAGCCACCCCCGTATCCACTGACCCGCCAGGTTCCGCAGAAGAAAGGGAATCAGGAAGGCGAACAGATAAACGTAAGTGGGGACTTGAAAGTAAAGGCACAGTAGGGCGAAGCTCACCACCGCAAGACTCATGCTCATGTTGGTGATCAGTTCCGCCACGCTGTGGAGCTTCCGGTCCAGCTGCTCCCGGAACTCCTTTTCTTCGAAGACCAAACGGTCACCTTCTCTTCTTCCCGGCATGGAACCCCCTTGTCATTGCGTTGGCGAACATCCGTTTCTATTGCGCATTTAAGCATAAAGGGTGCCCGGCCGCAATTGACGGATACCGGTTCGGTTGCTATGGTGGGCGCCGCCGATACGGAACCGGAAGGAGTTTTGCATGCAAATGGATCGGGCCATCTTCCAACTGAAGGCCGGCGTGGAAGCCACGTCCCTCTACATCCTCATCTGCGCGCTGATGGACGAGGGGAAGGCGGCCACGCTGGAAAATGTGCGGAATCAGTGGACGGGCTCGGACGAAGCCCTGTCCGCCGGCCTGGAAGAATTGATCCGGCTGGGCGTTCTTTCCCCGACCCCACCGGACGGGCAAACCCCGCTCAAGGTTCAACCGACGGAATCATGGAACTGGAAAGAGTAGCAAGCTCAGCGCCCCCCCGCCCCGCGTTCCCCATCCATTTATGCCAGCCCGACGCAGGAAAGTCGTGCGCCGCCTGCTGCGGCATTTACAATTTCAAGGACAATTCCCGGAGAGCCGTTTCTGAAAGGCTCCTTCGAAATACCGTCCTTTTGCAGGAAGACAAGGACCGGGAAGACCTCCGTTGCCACAGCGACTGCTACCGACCGCTGGACAACGGCCTGGCCAGGCGGTTCCAGACGGTCTTCAACTGCGAGTTCGTGGGCTTCCTGGATTCGGAGCGGCGCCGCGTGGGATGCCTTCTCCATCCCGCAACTAACGGGGGCACGGATCTTCGCAGCGTCTCGTTTTACGGCAAGGAGTTGTGCGACGGGCATTTTTGCCTGAGCTACTACTATCTTTCGGAAGACGAGCAGCGCTTCGTGGTGGAATCCATCGACGACTGGTATCTCTACGGGCTGGTGGTCACGGACATCGACCTGGTGAAAGGAGTCTATCAAGCCCTTTCCGACAGGATCGGCGAAGGGGTGCGCCCTTCGTCGCTTCAGATGCCGGAGATTCGAAAAGCGACCCAATCCCTGTGGCGATGGAAGCTGGACTGGCCTTTCCGGCCTCCGGGAACCAACCGGTTTGGAAAATACCTCTTCGAGGGGGAAACCTACCGGGAGATCCGCATCCCCTACGACCATTGGGGGCGGCGCCCCTCGCCCTACGACCGCATTCTCAAGGCGCTGGGATCCCGGTTCCAATCGGTGGACGATCTGGAGGCCGCCGAACGAAAGATTGAGGGGGCGTTGGAATCTTACGCCCGCCTCTATGGGTCCAACTTCAGCGAAGGAATCCTCTGACGCGGATCGTCTCCTCCTGGGCCTCCGCCTCCAGGTAGCGCCGGGCCATGCCCACGTAGTGCTCCGCCGTGACCCGGAGCCGCTCCTTTTCCTCCTCGTCCAGGTATTTCTTGACCTCCGCGGGGACCCCCATCACCACCGAGCCGGGAGGCACCTCCGCACCGGGGCTCACCACCGCACCGGCGGCTACGATGGAGCCCTTCCCCACCCGGGCCCCGTCCAGGACGATGGCTCCCATGCCGATGAGGCATTCGTCTTCCACCACGCAGCCGTGCACCACGGCCCGATGGCCGATGGTCACCCGATCCCCGATAAAAAGCGGGTATTTCTTTCCGGTCACATGGAGGGTGGCGTTATCCTGGATGTTGGTTTCCCGGCCGATCCGGACGATGTTCACGTCGCCCCGGATCACCGTGTTGAACCACACGCTGGACCGGTCGCCGATCTCAACGTCGCCCACGATCCAGGCCCCCGGAGCCACATAGACATCGTCTCCCAACGTGGGAAAGATCCCCTTGTACGGGACGATGCCCGGCCGTGTCCGCACGGCCCCGTGCCCGCTGGAAGGCGATGCCGACGTCCTCCCGCATCCGCCTTGTCCATCGACCGGCCCACAGCTTGTCCGATTCATCCTTATCCGTCTCCGTTTGAAAGACTTCCCAAAAACCTTTTCATCGCCGCCGGGGAAAAGCATGCTTGAAAAGGGACTCCGGCCTCATGGGTTGCCTCTGTTCGGCGTCTTCGATTGTGCCTCACCGGAGTCGCCTTATCAACCCCGGCAAAAGATCCGGCGGGGGATGTCCCGGTCCGTTCCTTGCACCTTATAGTTGATCGCAGGAAATGGAAGCCGTGGTTCCGCTTGTGGGGGCGAACCATGATTCACCCCCACAACCCGATGTGGGCTTAAGACCGCGAAAGGAAGGAGGAAGGCTGCAGCCTGATCGTGATGGGTTGCACGGGAGGGGACCAATGCCTGTGGCAGGACGAGCCCGCGGTTCCCCAAAAGGTGGTGGACGGAGCCGGTGTGTCCGTGCTTTTGGTGAAGGAGGCGGCCCCCATCCGCAAGCTCTTCATGTGCCTGGACGACAGCGACGTGACCCAGGACGCCCTGGAGATGGTCAACCAGATGGCCTCCATCACCGGCGCCGAACTGGACGTGGTGGGCCTCACCAAGGGAGGAGGCATCAAAAGGGAAGTCTTTCCGTGGCTCAACGCCGTTTACGACTATTACAAGGGCAAGGGGGTGCCCACCAACATCCGATTCAGCGAGATCGACGAGTTCCAACAGTTCATTTCCTCCCAGGTCACCGAGGGACTCCTGGCCCTCTGGCTGGGGAAGAAATCCCTCCTCTCGCGCCTCTTCCAGAAGAAGACCGATTCCATCGGGCATTTCGTGAGCACCTGCCGAACGTCGGTGCTGGTGCTGCGCTGATCCGGCCGGCACAGCACCCCTCCCCGCCGGCCGGATCGAGTCCGGCGCCGGACGCTCCTACCGGCGAAGCCCCAGCAGTTCGGCCACGGCGTCGCCCGTGGCGGTCACGAAGGATCGGAAGGACTGGGGATCCATGGCGGTTCCCGGCACGGGACACGGCACTCCCTGGGGAGGGCGCACCAGCACCGGGCGATTCCGGAGCTCCTCCTTGGGCACCACCCCGAATTCGGGCTCGAATCGATCCTCGAAGTACTTTTCCTGAAAAACGGCGAACTTGAGGGCATGGGCCGTAGCGTCCAGGACCCCCACCTTGCCGTCCGGGATGTTGCCGTCCGAGACGGCGCGGCGGAATCCCGCCAGGCATTCGCCACCCTGGGTGCAGGCGATGTGTCCGTTTCGGTTGGCCAGGAGCATGGCGTCCATGATCTCCTGCTCCGTCACCTGGACCACCTGGACCGCCTTTTCCCCGCCTATGGATCGGAACTGCTCCACCAGCTGCATCACCCGGGGCATGCTGACCGGGTTGCCGATCATGGCCGCCTGGGCCACGCTGGGCTGGACCGTCACCGGCTGAAAGACCCGCTTTTGCGGATCCGATTCCAGGTAGTAGCGATAGACCGGATCGGCGTGGTGGGACTGAACGCCCAGGATCCAAGGCAGCTGCGTGATGATCCCCAGGTCGTGCAGTTTGAGGAACCCCGCCATGACCGCCGTGATGTTGCCCGCATTGCCGATGGGAACCGTCACCACCAGATCGGACACGTCGTAGTCGAAGGCCTGGGCGATCTCGTAGCTGTAGGATTCCTGCCCCAGAATGCGCCAAGCGTTCTTGGAATTCATGAGCGCCACCGGGTAACGTTCCGCCAGGTATTCCACGATCTTCATGCAGTCGTCGAAAACCCCGGGGATCTCGATGACCCGCGCGCCGCTTCCCAGCGGCTGACTCAGTTGCTGCGGGGTCACCTTGCCGTGGGGCAGGAGCACGGCGGAAGTCACCCCGTCCACCAGGTAGGAAGCGTACAGGGCCGCGGCCGCCGACGTGTCTCCCGTGGAGGCGCAAACGGCCAGCACCTGCGACAGCTTTTGGGTCTTGATGAGATAGTTGAGGTAGCTGAAGGCGCTGGCCATGCCCCGGTCCTTGAAGGATGCGCTGGGGTTTTGCCCGTCGTTTTTGAAAAAGAAGGGGCGACCCGTCCAGTCCCGCATGCGCCCGTTGGCCTGAACCACGGGCGTGTGGCCTTCGCCCAGATAGATCACGGCGTCCAGCGGCAGGATCGAGCCCAAGAGTTCATGGAAGCGGTAGATGCCCTTGAGGGCCGGTTCGGTGGTCATGGCCCGATAATCGAAAATCCGGCGCCACGTGGGACCGGAGACGGCCTTCAGCCGATCCCAGTCCTCGTCCTGGATCATGAGCACGCTGGCGCATTCCGGGCAGGTGTAGAGGAGCTTCTCCACCCCGAAGGTCGCCCGGCAGCCCAGACAGCGATAGACATAGCGGCCGGCCGTTTCCGGCAACACGTAGGAACGGATGGATTCGGGAAAGTCGGTCCACTTCATGGAAAGACTCCTGGGCGTTTCGGTGCCGGTCCCGGGGTCAATAGGGCCACCAGGCCTTGAGCAAAGGCAGGAGAGCCACGATGGCCGGAGCCACGGCCAGGGCCGGCAGGAAGTTGGCGATGCGGATATCCTTCACGTTCAAGAGCTTGAGTCCTATGGCGGCGATGAGCAGTCCGCCGGCGGCGGATATTTCCGTGATCATTTCCGGAGTGAGGACCTTGTCCAGGCCGGACGCCAAAAGCGTGATGCTTCCCTGATACAGGAGGATGCTCCCCGCCGACAGCAGCACCCCCCAGCCCAGGCTGGCCGAGAAGGCGACGGCGGCAAAGCCGTCCAGCATGGATTTGATGGCCAGAAGCTTGAAGTCACCCGACAGGCCGTCCTGGAGCGATCCCAGGATGGCCATGGGGCCCACGCAAAAGACCAGGCTGGCGGTCACGAAACCTTCGCTCACCGTGGAATGCGGCCCGGCCTTGAAGAGGGTTTGCAGCCGGTTGCCGAACCGTTCCAGCCCCGCCTGAAGCTGCAGCCCCTCCCCGACGATGACGCCCACCAGGATGGCTCCCAGGATGATGAGAACGTTTTCCGTCTTCATGGCCATCTGGATGCCGATGACCAGGGTCAGAAGTCCCAAGCCGTGCATCACGGACCGCTGGGTGTTTTCCGGAAGCCGCGCCCCCAGGAAGGTGCCGATGAGCCCCCCCGTCACCACCGTTGCCACATTGATCGCCGTGCCGACCATTCTCCTCGCGCTCCGAGACCGGCTGCCCGGTGTCCTTCACTGGTGCAAAATTCCCGTTTCCGCATGAAGGCCCAAAGGAGGATAGACCATAGACCTCCCCATGGAAAGAGGCAAGCGGTTCGTGTAGGATGCCCGTGATGAGTGATGGGTGACGAGTGACGGGTGATGGGGTTCGGGTGGCGGGGGATGGGGGGATTCCGCCTCCCTTTTTCCATGGCCGACGGTTGAACACGCGCAGGGCCGTGGGCGATCTGTTCCGGCGGGCGGGCGTAACGCCCGCCCCCACGAAGGCGGATGGACCTGTTGAGTAGGGACGGGGTTTATCACCGCCCTCTCATCGCGAGGAGACAAGAAGAATACAACGAAAAAATCGCCCCGTTTAACGTGAAAGAGAACCGCGAATGAACGCAAATAGACGCAAATGTGAAAGACTGGTGTGTGGGAGCGGCGAAAGCCGCGATAAGGGTGGGCGGCCATTCAACAGCCGCGCGATCACGCAAAGACGGTCGCGCCTTGCGGCGCTCCCACAGAAAGCCCTTGCCCCGGCCCACTATTTCATCCATGCGGGGTGACGCAAGGAGAGTCATGACCGTTAGGTGAACGCTTTGGCCAGGGAATGGGCTGATAGATGAATTGCACGAGGAGTAAGCCGAGATGATTGCCGTGACGCATGGGGTATCTCCCCACATCCACCGATGTGAACTGACCCACCGGCCCAGGGAGCCGCTGGATCTGGACTTGGCGCGCCGCCAGCACGCCGCCTACCAGGATGCCTTGCGCCGCCACGGTTTCACCGTGGTGGAACTCACCGTCAACCTCGATCTCCCGGATTCCGTCTTCGTGGAAGACACCGCCGTGGTGCTGGACGAAATCGCCGTCCTGTGCCGGCCCGGAGCACCCTCGCGAAGAAAGGAGGTGCCCGGCATCCGCCCGGTGCTGGAACGATACCGCCCCGTGGCGGAAATCCGCGCAGCCGGCACCCTGGACGGCGGGGACGTCCTGCGCGTGGGAAAGACCCTGTTTGTGGGGCTTTCCTCCCGGACCAACCTGGACGGGCTGGAGCAACTCCGGGCCCTGCTGACTCCGTACGGATACCAGGTGAAGGCGGTATCGGTCCACGGCTGCCTCCACCTGAAGACCGCCGTCACGGCCGCCGACGAGGACACCCTGGTGGCCTATCCTGAGTGGATCGACATGGAACCCTTCCACGGCTTTCGCGTCCTGGAAGTGCCCAAAGAAGAAGCCGAAGCGGCCAACGTCCTGCGGCTCAACCGATCGGTTCTGGTGGCCGAGGGGTTTCCCCGAACGGAAAAGATGCTGAGGGATGCCGGCTTTTCCGTGGAAACCGTGGACATCTCCGAGTTGCGAAAGGCCGAGGCGGGCCTCACCTGTTCGAGCCTGCTGGTGACGTGATCCGTGATGCGTGATCCGTAATCCGTGAGCCGTGATGCGTGATGCTTTTTTCACCCTTTTCCGACGCTTTAATCCTCTAATCCTTAATCCTTCAATCCTCAGTTTTCGGGCGTTGGCTCTAGGCTGTCTGATGGTTAAGGTAAGATGTGAGTCAGCTGGTTGCTGTTTGGAGAGAGCTTCCATCATTCAAGGAGGAGAAAATGACCGTTTGGAAATGCAACAAGTGCGGCAACACCTTGGACGCCGTGACCCCGCCGGAGACCTGTCCGTCCTGCAAGGAAAAGTGCGAATTCATCGATGTCACCTGCTACATTCCCGAATGCGGCGGTCCGGACTCGGGAAACGTGAACCCTCAAGTCTTCCAGGAAAGCTACAAGTCAGACAAGTAATCGTTTCCCCTCCCCCCACCCGCGGAGCCTCCCCGGTGAAAGGGGGTTCCCGGGCGGGTGCATTTTGAACCCAACCGGCGTCTGATCCTCCCACCCCTCCCCCCGAAAACCCCTGGGCGGCGTCTTTTCTTTCCGGTCTTAACCCTGCCGTTTTTCACCGGTTGCCGGCGCAACCTCTCCGTCCGAAGGGTCCAATCGTCCGTCCTGGCACGAAGAATGCCCCATGAAGGTCGACAAGGAGGCGGGCCATGGTGGCGATAGCCGTTCTGCGAGGGAGGGTGGCCCCGGTGTTGGACTGGAGCACCCGCATCCTGGTGGTGAGCGGGGCCGGAACTTCCGGCTTCGAGCTCATGGAAATGGCGGATTCTCGGCCCTATGAGCGGCTGGCGAGACTGAGGGCCCAGGGAGTCCAGACGCTCATCTGCGGCGCCCTGAGTCCAGAACTTCTCCATTACGCTCAAGGGTTGGGGATTCGCATCATCCACGGGGTGGCGGGGGACGTTGAAGAAGTCCTCGAGGCCTACGACAAGGGAAATCTGGACCAGGCCCGGTTCTGGCTGCCCGGGTGTCGCGCCCCCAGACGCTATCGAAAGGCCGGCCCCACGGCGGTGGAACCCTGGACGAAAGGAGACATCATGTCATTTGGAAGCGGAAGAGGATCCGGACGGTGCGGCGGGGGACAGGGACGAGGCCAAGGACGCGGAGGTCAAGGGAAAGGAGGCGGCCAGGGAGTCGGACGCGGCGGAGGTGGAGCGGCCGGCACCTGCGTGTGTCCCAAGTGTGGAGCCAAGGCGGAACACCAGCGGGGCATCCCCTGCGCGCAGACCCCATGCCCGAAATGCGGCACGTCCATGGTTCGAGGAGGAAACGCATGATCATCGCCGTGGCCAGCGGCAAAGGGGGGACGGGCAAGACCACCGTGGCGTGCAATCTGGCCGTCGCTCTGGAACGGCCCGTGACCCTTCTGGATTGCGACGTGGAACAGCCCAACGCCCACCTTTTTCTCCATCCGCGCTGGACCGGATCGGAGCCGTTCCATGTGGACGTTCCCGAGATCGACGCGGAACGATGCAACCTCTGCGGCGCCTGCCAGGAGATTTGTCAGTTCAATGCCATCGCGATCCTCCCGGAGATCGCCATGACCTTTCCGGAACTGTGCCACAGCTGCGGGGGCTGTGCGCTGGTTTGCGAAGAAGACGCCATCCGCTGGTCCAAGCGATTGGTGGGAGAAGTGCGTCGGGGCTGGCGGGGGCTTGTGACCTTTGTGGAAGGGCGCCTTCGGGTGGGCGAGGCCATGGCGCCGCCCCTGATCCGCAAGGTGCGGGAAGAGCATGCGCCGGACGGCGATCTCACCATCATCGATGCACCGCCCGGCACCTCGTGTCCCGTGGTGACCAGCCTGTGGGGAACGGACTTCGCCCTGCTGGTTACGGAACCCACCCCCTTCGGCCTGAACGACCTGGAACTGGCGGTGGGGGTGGTGCGGAAACTGGACCTGCCCATGGGGCTGGTGATCAACCGGTGCGACATCGGAGATCGACGGGTCCATGACTTCGCGCGGAGACAGGACATCCCGATCCTCCTGGAGGTGCCCTTCGACCGAAGGGCGGCCGAGGCCTATGCCCGCGGGAATCTCCTGGTGGAAGTGCTCCCCCAATGGAAAGAGCACATGGACCACCTCTATGGAAGAATCGTGGAGATCGTGCGGTCTCATGGACCGGCCGCCCGGAAGGAGCCTGCGGCATGAAGGAATTGGTCGTCTTGAGCGGCAAAGGGGGCACTGGAAAGACGAGCCTGGTGGCCGTTTTCGCCGCCTTGGCGCGGAAAATGGTTCTGTGCGATGCGGATGTGGACGCGGCGGATCTTCATCTGGTGGTTCACCCCGAGATCGTGGAGCGCCATCCCTTCGTCGCGGGCCATGAAGCCGTCATCAATCAGGACAAGTGCACCGAATGCGGCCATTGTCTCGACTGGTGCCGTTTTGGAGCCATCAGCGAACGCTTTCGAGTGGAGCCGCTCCTGTGCGAAGGCTGCGGAGTCTGTGCGCGCCTGTGTCCCATGGAGGCCGTCAACTGTCCGGAGAAGACGTGCGGCGAATGGTTCGTTTCCCGGACGCCCCACGGGCCCATGGTCCACGCCCGGCTGGGAATTGCCGAAGAAAATTCCGGAAAGCTCGTGTCTCTGGTCCGGAGCGAAGCCCGGCGCGTGGCGGAAGAACAAGGGCTGGAGAGGATCCTCACTGACGGACCTCCCGGGGTGGGGTGCCCCGTGATCGCCTCCATCGGCAATGCAGACGCGGTGCTGGTGGTGTCCGAACCCACCCTTTCCGGGCGCCACGACATGGAAAGGGTTCTGGAACTGACCCGGCACTTCAAGGTTCCGGCGGCGGTTTGCGTCAACAAGGCGGATCTCCACAGGGAGGAGGCGGAGCGGATCGCGGAGATCGCTGTGGAGTCGGGAGCCCGGTTCTTGGGCCGCATCCCCTTCGATCCCCTGGTCACCCGCGCCCAAGTTGACGCTCGGAGCCTGGTCGATTACGGTGAAACACCGGCTTTGAAAGAGATGCAGAGGATATGGGAAGCCGTCTGTGAGTGGGTCTTCGACGGTTGCTGAGGGGCCGGAGAGCCCGGGAATCCATGTCCCCGCGATCCCGTCGCACACGGAAGTTGGACGGAGAAGAACGATACGCCCCTTGGATGGATGAGCGGGCGGGGAGAAACCCCGCCCTTTACGCCCTCCCGGACCTACATGAAAGCCGACCTTTCTCTGTTCGTGCGCGGGCCCTGTAGGGGCGAATAATCATTCGTCCCTACAGGGACCTGCTTTTCAAAGGTGCGTTTCGTCCTTCGCTTTCACGGGCTCCCCGTGATGGGGGTTCACGTGAAAGAGAACCGTGAATGAACGCGAATAGACGGAAATTAGAACATTGAAACCCAGCAGGATGGATCCCATGGACAAGGCCGCCTGTTCGCCTGGAGGTCCCCGAGACGCAAGGATGCCGGAGCCGGGCATGCCGGCTCCGGAATGGACGCGGACCATCCTGGACAGCATCACCGACGGGGTCTTCACGGTGGACGCCGACTTCCGCATCACCTTCTTCAACCGTGCGGCGGAAAGGATCACGGGAATCCCTGCGGAGGAGGCGCTGGGCCGGCCGTGCTGCGAAGTCTTCCGGGCCAGTGTGTGCGAGACGGCCTGCGTGCTCCGCCACACCATGGAAACGGGACGACCCGTGGTGGACCGCCCCGTGGCGATCCTGAACGCCTCCAACCGGGAAGTTCCCATCAGTGTCAGCACGGCTCTTTTGAAAGACGATCAAGGCCGCACCGTGGGAGGGGTGGAAACGTTTCGGGATCTCACCGTGGTGGAGAAGTTGCGCCAGGAGATCCACAAGAAGTACCGATTCGGCGACATCCTTTCCAAAGCTCCCGCCATGCAGAAGCTTTTTTCGATTCTTCCGGAGATCGCCCAGAGCGAGAGCACCGTGCTCATCCAGGGGGAAAGCGGCACCGGAAAGGAGGTCCTGGCCCGCACGCTTCATTCCATGAGCCGGCGGGCCAAGGGGCCATTCGTGGCCGTCAACTGCGGGGCCCTGCCCGACACCCTCCTGGAATCGGAACTTTTCGGCCACGTGGCGGGGGCGTTCACGGACGCCAAGAAAAGCCGGGCCGGCCGGTTCGCCATGGCGCAGGGCGGCACCCTGTTTCTGGATGAAATCGGCGACGTGTCGCCCGCCCTTCAGGTGCGCCTCCTGCGGGTTCTGGAAGAAAAGGTGTACGAACCCCTGGGATCCTCCAAGAGCCTCAAGGCCGACGTGCGGATCATCGCCGCCTCCAACAAGGACCTCAACCAGCTGGTGGAAGAGGGCATCTTCCGCAAGGACCTCTACTACCGGATTAACGTGGTCAAGCTGTGGCTGCCGCCTCTGGCGGAGCGGCGGGAAGACATTCCCCTGCTGGTGGAGCACTTCGTCGAGCGGTTCAACCGGCTGCAGGGAAAGAAGATCCGGGGTCTCAGCCAGGAAGCCCTCCATATCTTCATGCGCCACGACTGGCCGGGCAACATCCGGGAGCTGGAAAACGCCATCGAGCACGCCTTCATCTTGTGCCGCAACGGATGGATCCGCCCGGAACATCTTCCCGAACACCTGGCCAAGGACGTGCCCTGCTTTCAGCCGATCCACGGCTGGACGCTCCAGGAGATCGAAAAGCGCGCCATCTGGGAAGCCCTGGAACGCAACCACTGGAAACGCATGGCCACGGCTCGCCAGCTGGGCATCGACAAGAACACCCTGCGGCGCAAGATCCGCCGCTACGGTCTGGAAGCCATGGACCCGTCCGGAAACGGAATGAACCCATCGGTCCGGGACTAAGGGTGCATTTTGCCCCCACTCCGCCCGCTCCTTGGCAGAGAACCCCTTCGCCCGTCTCCCTTTTTCCAACCATCCCCAGACGGAAAGCCCTTTTCCGGCGCCCGGCACGGAAATTGACTAATCCTCCGTTCCGGAGGAGGCCTTTTCCAAACCGGCGTCCTTCTTTCGGCAATAGAGTTCCAGCTTCCAATGGAAAAGGAGAGGAGATCATGGGCACATCGTGTGGTTCACGTACATGCGCATCACATGCAGAGGAAACCCAAAGAGAGGAAGGCGGTGAGGACCGCCGGTTGAAAGACCAGCTGCGACGAATTCGGCACAAGCTTCTGGTCATGAGCGGCAAGGGCGGTGTGGGCAAGAGCAGCGTGGCCGCCTATCTGGCCCTGGGGCTTTCCCAAAGGGGCCATCGGGTGGGGCTTCTGGATGCGGACCTGCACGGTCCCAGCATCCCCAATATCCTGGGCATTTCGGGAATGTTCCAAGTGGACGAGGAGAAAAATCTGGTCCCGCACAAGCTCCATGAAAACCTGGAAGTGGTTTCCATCCAATGCCTTCTGGAAGACCCGGATTCGGCCGTTATTTGGCGCGGTCCCGTCAAGCACGGAGTCATCCGCCAGTTCGTTTCGGAGGTTCAATGGGGGGATCTGGACTACCTGGTCATCGACTGTCCGCCGGGGACTGGGGACGAGCCCTTGAGCGTGGCGCAGGTCATCCCGGACGCCCACGCTGTCATCGTTACGACCCCCCAGGAAGTGGCTTTGAGCGATGTGAGAAAGTCCATCAATTTCTGCAGGAAGGTCCACCTGCCCATCCTGGGGCTGGTGGAAAACATGAACGGTCTCGTGTGCCCCCATTGCGGCGAGAGCATCCCCCTCTTCGGTTCCGAAGGCGGCAAGAGAACGGCTGAGCGCATGAACGTTCCCTTCCTGGGCTCTCTGCCCTTCGAACCGAGCGTGGTGGAGGCGGGAGACAGCGGCACCCCCCTGCTGGGTAACTCCGATACGCCAAGTTCTTTCCTGGAGAAACTCGACCAGCTTCTATCCACGGTCCAGGAGAGGTGTTCCCCGCCTTTGCCCGAAGAAAAAACCGAAGAGACGGCCTACAAGGATCAAAAGGAGGTTCCGCCCATGGAAAAGGAGAGCTTCAAGGTGGCCGTTCCCACGGCCAACGGACTGCTTTGCAACCACTTCGGACATTGCGAACGTTTCGCCGTTGTGCGCGTGCAGGAGGGCCGTATCGTAAGCCTGGAAGAGCTGACACCGCCTCCCCACGAACCCGGCGTGCTTCCCCGCTGGATTTCCGAGCTGGGAGTGAGCCTGGTGATCGCGGGCGGCATGGGGCAACGGGCCATCGGCCTCTTCCAGGAACGGGGGGTCCGCGTCATCACGGGAGCTCCCCCTCTGGATCCCGCCACCCTGGTGAACAGCTATCTCCAGGGGACCCTGGTGACCGGCGCCAACGTCTGTGATCACTGAAGGGAGAGGAAAACCATGAAAGTCGCCGTCAGCAGTTCGGGAAAGGATGTGGACAGCCCGGTGGACGCCCGCTTCGGACGGGCACCCTATTTTCTCATCATCGATACGGAATCTTTCGACTGCCAAGTCATCCCCAACACCCAGAACCTTCAGGCGCCTCAAGGGGCGGGTATTCAGGCCGCAGCCGCCGTATCCCGCCATAAGCCCGACGCGGTCCTCACGGGCCATTGCGGCCCCAAGGCCTTTCAGACCCTTCGAGCCGCCGGCGTACCGGTTTACACGGGGGTGTCCGGGACGGTTCGCGAGGCGGTGGAAAATTTCAAACGGGGGAAATACCCGGAAAGTGCCGGTCCCAACGTGGAGGGCCACTGGAGCTAGCAGCGTGTCCGAAAACGGCTTTTCCGTTCCAAAGGCCCGGGAATTTACGGCTTCTCCTACAAAAGAAAAAGCTCATTTCCGTCTATTGGCGTTCATTCGCGGTTCTCTTTCACAGGCCCCCCATCACGGGGAGCCCCGTGACAACGAAGGATGAAACGCACCTTTGGGAAGCAGGCCCCTGATAGGGGCGAATGAATATTCGCCCCTACACGCCGCGCGCACGAACGGAACGAGGTCGCGTTTCATATACGTCCTTTCTCATGGGCGGGCGTAAAGCCCGCCCCCTTTCCCGAATTCCCGCCTTCCCACAGGAACCGCTTGTGTCGACCTCCGATTCGGAGTATGTGTTCCTGGTTTGTCTTGTGGATTCGCATCGTTCCCCGGACCAGGACGGAGAAAGTGTTTTTGGGCATGCGGGGCCGCACCTGGCTCCTTCTCATCCTCAGCCGCATCGTGCTCAATATGAGCTTCCGGGTGGCCTATCCCTTCCTGCCCGCCATGGCCCGAGGTCTGGGCATCAGTCTGGAGCAGGCCGGGTTCATGGTGGCCGCCCGCTCCTTCGTCGGCCTTTCGGGGATCGCTTTCGGGATTTTCGCCGAAAAGCGCGGGTACAAGGCCGGCCTCCTTCTGGGAATCGCCTTTCTTCTGGTCAGCTGTTTTCTGGTCACCGCCTTTCAAAACTACTGGATCGTCTTCGTCGGCTTCGTGGTGATGGGGTTGGCCACGGCCGTCTACAACCCGTCCGTGCAGTCCTACGTGAGCGCCCACGTGCCCTACCGGCATCGGGCCCGCGCCCTGGGCCTGGTGGAATCTTCCTGGTCCGCCAGCTGGTTTCTGGGCATTCCCCTGAGCGGCCTGCTCATCGCCCGATGGGGATGGGACTCCCCGTACCTGCTCCTTCTGGTGCTCGGAGCCGTTCTTTTTGCGGCCACCTTTCGCCTGCCCGATGCACCGTCCGGGGAAGAGCCCACACCCGCCTCTTCCGAAATCTCCGGCTCCCACAGCCCCCCCCCCGGAGTGCCTCCTCGGAGGATCTGGCTGGCCCTGGCGGTCACCTTCTGCATCCTTTTCGGCAATGAAAACGTCATGATCGTCTATGGGGCCTGGATGGAAAGCCGGTTCGGCCTGAGCGTCCAGTCGCTGGGTCTCTTCTCCACCCTGCTCGGCCTCATGGAATTCAGCGCGGAAATCAGCGTGGCCCTCCTGGTGGACCGCCTGGGCAAACGAAGGGGTCTCTATATCGGCATTGTGGGAACGGCCGTCAGCTACCTGCTTCTTTCCTTCGTGGCCGACACCCTGGTGCTGGCCCTGGCGAGCCTCATGGCCATGGCCTACTTCTTTGAATTCTCCGTGGTGAGTTCCTTTCCCTACATTTCCCAACTGGCACCCGCCGAAAGGGGAAAATGGCTGGCCGCCAACTACAGCCTGCTGGTGGCGGGAAGAGTCCTGGGGGCGATGGTGGGCCCGGCCCTGTGGGAACACTTCGGGGCCCTCCAGCCCATTGCGCTTGTTTCCATCGTGGGAAGCCTGGCCGCCCTCTGTTTTCTCAGCCGCGCGCCGCGCCCCGACGGAGAACCCACTTGATAGGCGGCCGGGCCCTGTATATTCTTACCTGAATTGGATGGTTCTTTCTCATGGACAGGTCCTGAAGGGCGGGCGTAAAGCCCGCCCCTACAAAAAGCCCCGGACCCATTGGGTAGGGGCGGGGTTTATCCCCGCCCGCTAATCACGCGGCGTAAGAGACACCCGAAGAAAAAATCGCTCAGATTAGGTCTTACACGTCAATAAGTTTTTAGGATCCGATGAGAGGACTTCTCCATGAACCAAAAGGCCTTTATGCAAGGTGAACAAACCCGTCAGAGCCTGCCTTTGGCGCAGCCCTCGTCGTGCGAGCCCGCCAGGCCCGGCGGCTGATGTCCTTCTTCCGCGGCTCAGGCGAGTCCGCCCCGATTGGACCAGCCGTTCGTCATCGGCCGGGTGGAAACGCCCGCGGGGACCCTTCCCCGGATTTCCAGCCGACTCACGGGCCGGGACCGGTGGGGGGCCATCAAGGCCCGCTGGGGCATCGGCCGCATGCACTACACGGTGGATCCGGGCCTGTACGCCCTGGGCCAGCCGGGACCGGACGATCCGGTGCTGGTGACGGCCAACTACAAGCTGAGCTTCGACCGCCTGCGATCCGCCCTGCCGGGCCGGTCCGCCTGGATCCTGGTTCTGGACACCAAGGGAATCAATGTGTGGTGTGCGGCGGGCAAGGGAACCTTCGGGACCGACGAGCTGGCCTTCCGGGTCCGGGCCAGCGGTCTGGACAAGGTGGTGAGTCACCGTCGGCTCATCCTGCCGCAGCTGAGCGCTCCGGGGGTGGCCGCCCACAAGGTCAAGTCCCTCTGCGGCTTCAAGGCTCTGTACGGCCCCGTGGAGGCGCGGGATCTTCCGGCGTTTCTGGATGCCGGCTTCAAGGCCTCTCCGGAAATGCGCCGCAAGCGATTCGGCCCGGTTGACCGAATGGTCCTCGTTCCCGTGGAACTGGTGCACACCTTCAAGTGGCTGGCGCTGGCGGCGGTGATCTTCTTCGGGGTGGGCGGCGTCCTGGGGAGCGGCCCCTTTGCGGCAGCAGCCGTCGCGGCCGGCCTGGGGCCGGTCACGGCCATGGCGGCCGGGGTCTTCGCCGGTGCGGTCCTCACCCCGCTCCTCTTGCCCTGGCTGCCGGGGCGGGCCTTTACCACCAAGGGCGTCTGCGCGGGGATCTTTCTGACGGCTCTCCTGTGGCCCCTGGGGCCGGGGCGCGCTTCCGGAGCCCTGGACGCCTTGTCGTGGATTTTCGGAGTCGTTTCCGTGGCCGCCTACCTGGGCATGAATTTCACCGGCTCTTCCACCTACACGTCCCTTTCGGGGGTCAAGAAGGAGATGCGGTGGGCCGTGCCGATGGAGATCGCGGGGTTTGCAGCCTTCGTGGGTCTGTGGCTGGCGGCCCGATGGGTATCGTGAAATGGAGCTAGGGAGCAAGAGGATGGGCCCCAACTTGGTCTATCTGAAAGACGTCGTCACCCTCCGGTACGAAGCGTCGCGCTGCGTGGGGTGCGGCATGTGTTCCATTGTTTGTCCCCACGGAGTCTTCGTCCAGGAAAACGGCAAAGCCCGCATCACCGAGCGGGATGCGTGCATGGAATGCGGCGCCTGCGCCCGCAACTGCCCCGCCGAGGCCATTTGGGTCCAGACGGGAGTGGGATGCGCCCAGGCGGTGATCAATTCGGCGCTGGGACGAAAAGGCGATTCCTGCTGCAGCCTGGATTCGGGCTGCTGCTGACCCCCTCGAGCCCTTTGGCGTCTTCACGAACGTAGCGGCCGGCCCACCGGTACGATATACAGAGGCACTTCTTCCTCCCCCAGCCCCAGCACGCGACGCACGCCTTCATCCTGAAAGGCACCGACCACGACGCTCCCCAGACCCAGGGCCACGGCCTGCAGGCAGAGATTCTGAGCCGCATGCCCGGCCTCCAGATGGGCGTAGCGGACCCCCCTGCGTCCGTAGCGGCCGGTGATGCGATCGTACACCGCGGAAAAGACGACGCTCACCGGGGCCTTTTCCACAAAGCGCTGGTGCAACGCCTCTCGGCACAACTCCCCTCGAAGATCCCCGCTTTTGCCGACGACCAGACCATGCTCGTTGGGCAGGTAACGGTGGACCCCGTCGGGCAAGTCCTCCACGGCGCCCGCCACCACGTGGGTTTCCAGAGGGTAAAGGGCTCCCGCGGACGGGGCCGTGCGGAACCCGCGCCGGGACGTCACGCCTTGCGCCGCCCACAGAAGCTGGGAAAGGACATGGAGTGAAAGAGGGGAGGATGCAAAGGCCCTGACGGAGCGGCGCCTTCCCAAGGCCGCCTCCAGGGATACCGCGCCGTCCAGGCGGGGCGGAGGCAGCGAAACGTGTATCCTGTCCAGCGGAGTCATGGGTTTTTACCTCACGGGTTGGCTGCAGGTGAAACGGGATGTTAAAAAATAACCAAACCACCGGGATCCGGCAAAGAGCGAACCATCCACCCATATCGGAAAGGAGGGTGCCATGCCGACCTACGAATATCAGTGCCAGTCGTGCGGCCATGAATTCGCCGTCTTCCAGAGCCTCTCCGAACACGGAAAGGTGCCGGTCCACTGTCCTCAGTGCCGGAACGAACAGGTCAAACAGCTCGTCTCCCTGTTCATCGCCCAAACAAGCAAGAAAAGCTGAGACGGGGCCTCCGGGGCCGAAAACCCGGGCCCCCCGTTTCGGCTTCACTACAAGTCCCCCTCCCGTGCGTTCCTTTCCGTCCATGCTTATAATCAATGAAGATCGTCAAACGACAGGAGCCCTTCTCCGCCTCTTCCCGAACGGCGGCGCAGAAGAGCGAAGGAGCGTGCGGTGAAAATGAGGACATTGGGAAGACTCTGGATCTTTCTCGCGGTCTTTGCGGCGGGGATTGGAACCGGCTGGGTCCGGACAGGAGACAGTGTCATGGCGGAAGAGAAGAAGGAACGTGAACGGGCCACCTTTGCCGGCGGTTGTTTCTGGTGCGTGGAGGCCGACTTTGAAAAACTGGAGGGCGTGATGGAGGCGGTCTCCGGTTACGCCGGCGGTCACACAGAGGATCCATCCTACGAAGAGGTCTCGTCCGGGGGGACCGGTCATCTGGAGGCGGTGCAGGTGGTCTACGACCCTCGGAAGGTCACCTACCGGGAGCTTCTCGATTATTTCTGGCGCCACGTGGACCCCACCGACCCCGGAGGGCAGTTCGTGGACCGTGGGAACCAGTATCGCACAGCCATCTTCTATCATACGGAAGAACAGAAACGGCTGGCCTTGGAAAGCAAGGAAGAACTGGAGCGTTCCGGGCGTTTCTCCAAACCCGTCGTGACGGAGATTCTGCCGTTGGAGCGGTTCTACGAGGCGGAGGAATACCATCAGGACTATTACAAAAAGTCCCCGCTTCGCTACCGGTTCTATCGGTTCCACTCGGGCCGGGACAGCTTCCTCAAAAAGGCGTGGAAGGAGGAACCCAAACCCGCTTCCCGAGGAAGTCACCCGTCCCCCTATTCCAGACCGTCGGACGCAGAACTCAGACGTACACTCACCCCCATGCAATACAAGGTGACCCGGGAAAACGGCACGGAACCCCCTTTTCGGAATGAATATTGGGACAACAAGGAACCCGGGATCTATGTGGACGTGGTTTCCGGCGAGCCTCTCTTCAGCTCCCTGGACAAGTTCGATTCCGGAACGGGGTGGCCCAGCTTCACACGCCCCCTGGAACCGGAAAACATCGTGGAACACGAGGATCGATCGCTCTTTATGACGAGGACGGAAGTCAGAAGCCGCCTGGGGGATTCCCATCTGGGCCATGTTTTTGCGGACGGCCCGCCTCCCACGGGCCTTCGCTATTGCATCAATTCCGCAGCCCTGCAATTCATTCCCGCCAGGGACCTGGAGAAGGAAGGGTACCCACAATATCTGGATCTGTTTCGCTGAGATCCACATTCCCCAAAAGAACTGGGAGCATCCGCCCATGAAAGTGACCCTGCTCATGGCCATGACGCTGGATGGTAAAATCGCCAAGCATGCCGACCATTTCCCTGATTGGACGCCTCCGGAGGACAAGAAGATCTTCGCCGCCTTGAGTCGGCGGGCGGGTGTGGTCATCATGGGATCGCGCACCTTCGACACTCTTGGGAAGCCGCTTCCGGAGCGGCTGAACGTGGTCATGACCCGCGATCCATCCCGCAAGTCCCCATGGGACAACCTGGTCTTTACCGCCGACCCGCCCCGGCAAATTCTCGAACGACTGGAAAGCCAAGGCTATGGTGAAGTCGTCCTGGCGGGTGGAACCTGCGTCAACTCCCTCTTCGCCCGTAAGGGCCTCATCGATGCCGTCGTGGTCACCCTTTCCCCGAAGATCTTCGGCACCGGTCTCGGCCTTTTCTCCCCAGACGTGGCCATGGATCTCTCCCTTGAAGAAGTGGAACGGGCCGGCAGCGAGCTCGTTATCTTGAGGTATCGTGTCCTTCAAGCGCGTGTGTCGGAAAACGCCAAAGCCGGCCGTCGCGTGGGCGTGTGTTTTGATTAAAGTTTTCCGACTATCCGGACGATTAAAACAAAGGACCGAGCGACTGACCACCTCTTGCTGAAGGACAGGATCTCCATGGAAGCAGCACAGACCTCTCCCAATCTGGACAAGCTCGTTCAACTGACGGGCGACCTGCCGGCCATGCCCCACGTGGCCAGTCAAGTGATCAAGAAAATCAGCGACCCCGACGCCGGTGCCGAAGACGTTCAGAAACTCATCGCACAGGACCCGTCCCTGGCCGCCCGAGTGCTCAAGCTGGCCAACTCCTCCTTCTACGCCCGGTCCCGAAGCATTGCCACCTTGCGGGACGCGGTGGTGATCATCGGGATGAAGACCGTGCGCTCCCTGGTGGTGGCGTCCGTTACGCGGGATCTTTTCGACCCCTTCGGCCTCACGGAAAAGCTCCTCTGGGAGCACTCCGTGGGTTGCGCCCTGGGCGCACGAACCATCGCCACCCGTCTTCGCTATTCCCGGGTGGACGAATCCTTCCTGGCGGGTCTTCTGCACGATGTGGGCAAGATGATCCTGTTTACCCGTTTTCCCGACCAGATGCGCCTGATTATCCAGGAGGTCTACAATGACCCTTCCCTGTCCTTCGCCAAGCTGGAACGGGAGACCTTCGGGTTCGACCACGCCCAGGTGGGCCGGCTTCTGGCCCGAAAGTGGCAATTTCCGGAAGAAATCGACGAAGCCATCGGCTGCCATCACAACCCGGCCAGGGCCAAGATCCTGCCGGCTCTTTCCGTGATCGTTCATCTGGCCAACGCGTTTTGCCACAAGCTGGAACTGGGTCCCACCAAGAAGCCGGAACTGGACATGACCGGCGTTCCCAGCGCCAAGGCGCTGAAACTGAGCGCAGAGAAGCTGGCCGCGCTGGAAGAGGAGATCCGCCGGAACTTCCAGGAGGAAGCCGGAGCGCTCTCCTAGCAGGCTGTCCGAGAATGGCAGATTCGCGCCGTTCTACGCCCATTCGTCATCCCCGCGAAAGCGGGGATCCAGGATCACCGGCACGTTATGGACTCCCGCTTGCGCGGGAGTGACGGTTGGGGAAGTTCTCGGACACGCTCCCAGGAGCCTGTGTGAAACCGCCGGGAATCACCTACCTGAATTGGACGATTCTTTCTCATGGACAGGTTCTGAAGGGCGGGCGTAAAGCCCGCCCCTACAAAAGGGCACGGATCCATTGGGTAGGGGCGGGGTTTATCCCCGCCCGCTAATCACGCGGTGTAAAAGACACCCGAAGAAAAAATCGCTCAGTTTAGGACCTAATTTCTCGTGGCGCAGCCCTTCAGGGCTGCGGAGAAATCCTCGGACTTCGGGTGCGCCGACGGATGTTCCCTGTCACGTGTTGGGGTCACAATGACCCCTTTCCGCAGGGCTGAAGCCCCGCGGCCGCGAACCAAGGTCCCTTGTCGGTTGATGAAGGAAACCCGCTCTCGGATACGCTTCTAGGCGCGTGCTCGGTCAAACGTCCCCGGCGTATTTGTCCAGGTAGCCCCGGGGTGTCACCATCCGTCCTTCCCACACGTACGTGCGGCTGTTTCCCACCAGCAGCACCGTCTGCATGTCCACATCCTCCGGGTTGAGACCACCCAGGGTGGTGATCCGGCAGCGCTGCCCTTCCCGCATGGCCTTTTGCACCACGCCCACGGGCGTCTCCGGGCTCCGATGGCGCATCAGGATCCGGCGGGCTTTTTCCAGCAGATCGGGGCGGCTCTTGCTGCGGGGATTGTAGACGGCGATGACGAAATCGGCGGCTCCGGCCGCGTCCAGTCTCTTTTCGATGAGTTCCCACGGAGTCAGATGGTCGCTCAGGCTCACGGCGGCAAAATCGTGCATGAGCGGTGCGCCGAGAAGAGCCGCGGCCGCGTTGAAGGCCGCCACTCCAGGCACCACCTCCACCGACAGACACCCCTCTTCCGAAGTCTCGGCCCCATCCCAGGTCTTCACACGAACGCCTTGCGCCCGGCACACATCGAAGACCAGGCCGGCCATGCCGTAGATTCCCGCATCCCCGCTGGATACCAGCGCCACACGGCGCCCGTCCAGGGCCGCCGAGACGGCTTCCCGGCAGCGGGCGATCTCGCGCCTCATGCCCGAAGCCCGAACATCCTTCCCCTCCACCAGGCTACCGATGAGATCCACGTAGGTCTTGTAGCCCACGATGACTTCCGCCTGTTCCAAGGCCTCCCGGGCCCGGGGCGTCAGGTGGCGGGCATCCCCCGGGCCCAGACTCACCACGGTGAGGCGTCCCGAGCCACCGCCACCGTGACGTTTCGGGACTTCCGCTTCGGGACGATCAACCGGCCTTTCGGGGCCGTCCGAAGAGCCGCTGCTTCGCATACGCTTTCCACTCCTATGTGCTCCTGCACCGCAGACGACGGGTTGGGAACTTCCATGGCCCGCAGTTCGGCGCGCTTGACGAATCGAATGGGCCGATCCAAGACGCGGGCCGCCTCCAGAAGGCCCGGCTCATCCGCCTTGAGGTCCACGCTGGCCAACGTTCGAATGGCCTGAAGGGACAGACCGTTTCGGCGGAACACCTCCCGGACCAGCTCCACGATTTCTTCCACCGGGGTGCCCCGGTTGCATCCGATCCCCACCGTGAGAACCCTCGGGCGAAGGCTCACCGCCCGAACCTCCTCCGGCGCCAGTCGCTCCCACACCCAGATACCGGGCGCTTCCTGGATTTCCATTCCCAGGGCCCGCAGCCGATCGAAAAGGATTTCCCGGGCCCGCACCGGCCCTTCCGGCGAGGTGAGGATCTCCCGTGGCAGCGAAATTGGGACGGCCCGGGGAAACCGATCCAGGTAAGGGTTCAGCCTGCCTTCCGGATCCAGGATCCAGAAAGGTTCCTCTTCCAGCACCGCCCGCGTGAGCCGCGGGAGATGCTCCATCCCCTCGATCTCCAGCCCCGCCTCCCGGGCCGTGAGATCCACGGCGGCCTTTCCCGTCACGTCCGTGGCCGTGGTGATGACGGCCTGCCCCCCCAGCTCCAGGGCGATGCGGCGGGCCAGTCGATTGGCGCCGCCCAGATGACCGGAAAGCAGGCTGATGACGAACCGCCCTTTCTCGTCCACCACCACCACTGCCGGATCCCGGCTCTTGTGGCGCAGAAGAGGGGCGATGGAGCGCACCACGATGCCCGTGGCCATGATGAAGACCAGGGCGCGATGATCCTTCCAAAGCTCGGTCACGCGGTCGCGCAGGCGGTCGAACGGCTCGGCGCCCATGGCCAGCGCGAAGCCATGGCGCCGGGGAACGTGCACGACGGCGCGCTTCAGCGCCCGCCCGAGCCTCAGGGCCAGCGAGGCGCCGTTCGCCGTAAGCGCCAACACCGCCGTGGGTCCCGAAACGTCATGGAGAGGAGGGTCGGAAGCCATGGCCGAACGACTCATCGTAAAGGCGGGATCGCGTCCCGTGGCGCCCGGGATCCAGCACGTCCCCCACCAGGATCACGGCCTGCCGGCCGATGTCCGCCTCGCGAACCTTCTCGGCGATGTCGGCCAGGGTTCCTCGAAGGAAGCGCTCATCCGGCCACCCCACCCGGTAGGCCACCACCACGGGCGTCTCTTGCGGGTAGGAACCGCACAGATCCTCCACCACGGCGTCCATCCGCGAGACACTCAGGTAGATGGCCATGGTGGCCCGGTGGGCGGCCAGGCTCCGGAGCGATTCCCGGTCAGGGACGGGCGTGCGGCCGGCAGCGCGGGTAAAGATCACCGTCTGGGACACCTCCGGCAGGGTGAGCTGACAGCGGATGTGGGCGGCAGCGGCGAAGGCGGCGGACACTCCCGGGACCATCTCGTAGTCGATGCCATCCCGGTCCAAGAGGCGCATCTGTTCCTGGACGGCTCCATACAGGGCGGGATCTCCCGTGTGAAGCCGCACCACCAGCCGACCCCGTTTCGCCGCCTCCACCAACAGGGCATGGGTTTCCTCCAGGGTCAGCGGAGCGCTGTCGTGGATCTCCGCCTCCGGCTTGCATTGGTCCAGAAGAGCCCGGGGCACCAGAGATCCCGCATAGACCACCCGATCCGCCCGCCGGAGAAGGCGCCGCCCCTTCACCGTAATGAGATCCGGATCGCCGGGCCCCGCCCCCACAAAGAAGACCTTCCCGTTCCATCTTTTCTCGGCGTCAGCCATGTCTACCGCTCCATCGGCTCTCAGTTCGCATCCCCGCGGGGAGTCATGGCACAGACCGTCACCGGGTTGAGCGCCTCCCAACGAGCGGTATCCCCGATGGGAACGGCACGGCTCACCTGGATCTGGCTCATTTCCAGGGAACACCCGTGGGCCCGGGCGAAATCCTGCACCTGGGCGAGGCTCCGGAAGGTGACGGAAGTGACGACCAGGCGTCCGCCGGGGCGTATCCTGGGCCGTACCTTTTCCAGCAAGGCCCGCAGGTCGGCTCCGCCTCCGCCCACGAAGACCCGGTCCGGATTCGGAAGCTTGTCCACCTGCTCCAGGGCGTCCCCTTCCACCACGCAAATCTCACCGCAATGAAACCGGCGCACGTTCTCCCGGATCTGGGCGACTCTTTCCGGCACCCGTTCCACCGCCCAGACGGCCCGGAGGGGCACGAGGCGGGCGGCCTCCACCGAGACGGCTCCGCTCCCCGCCCCCAGATCCCAGAGCACCTGGCCCGGCCGAAGCCCCAGCAGGGTCAGGACGACGCTTCGCACCTCCCGCTTGGTGATGAGCCCCCGGTGGTGGGCAAAGGCCTCGTCGTCGATCCCGCAAAAGGGAGGAGGCTCCGGCGTCCCGGAGAGCCCGGTGTCCGCCGACGGTTGGACCAGCACCACGTTGAGGGACGAAAAAGATTGGCCCTTGGCTTCGGCCGCCGTCAAGCAGTGAATGCGCTCCGAGGAAAGCCCCAGGTCTTCGCCCACCCAAAACGGCAGGCTTTCCAACCCCGAGGCGACCAGGCGAGCCGCCACCCAGGCGGCCGAGTGTCGGGCGTCCGTGAGCAGCGCCACCGGAGTGCCCAAGCGAAGGTGCCACAGCCATTCCAGCGTGGGCTCACGTCCGTGAAGGCTCACCACCCGCACATCGTCCCACGGCATTCCCACCCGGGCGCAGAAGACCTGAACCGTGGTGGGGCCGGGAACGAAAAGGAGACGATCTCTTCCGAAACGTTTCAACAGCCGGCGCCCGATCCCGAAAAAGAGGGGGTCTCCCGACGCCAGAACGGCCACCCGATGCGACCCGCTCCAATCTTCGATCCGGTCCAGAACGGGATCCAACGGAGACCGGATCGGAACCTTCTCTCCGGTGTGGTGGTCGAACAGCGCCAGGATCCGGCTCCCGCCCACCAGGACCTGAGCCCGCCGGACCAGTTCCAAGGCACGCCCGGAGCACTCTTCGGGACGGGCGCCCACTCCGATCACGGCCACCGTGGGAGGCTCCCAAACGTCCTCAGCGGTTATCTCCCGGATCTTCAGGTCTTCCTGCACCCTCTCCTCCGCTGGAAATGGTCTGCCGCGCCATTGGCGGGCGGGGATAAACCCCGCCCCTACCCTCTGGATCAACGCGCTTCAGTAGGGGCGGGCTTTACGCCCGCCCTTCAGGAGCGCGCCACGATAAAGAATCCCCCCCGATTAGGAGAGAACGAACCTGGAATCCCGTTCCCTGGGAGCCGGCTTGCCTGCGACCTGGCGGCCAAGGCCGCTCCTAGGCTGCAAACGACGCATTTGCATTCATTCGCGGTTATCTTCCCCATGACAGGGTTGCGCTGCGATGGAATAGGCAATCGCCCGTTTTTGCACCTTCGGCTAAGCCGTCACATCGGCCAGAAGCGCCCCGTCGTAATCGAAAAGGAGCAGCCGCACGTCCGTTTCCCGGCCCGCCAGCGCCTTGGACTGCCGGGCCGCCTCCCGGGCAATCCTTCGCACCACCCGGTGGACCGGCAGGGTGTGCCGTGGGGGAGCGTCCCGGACTTCCGATCCTTCCCGGCCGGATGCCGCCTTGAGAATCTCCAGGGCATGCCGCGCCGTGTTGGCCCCGCGGATCCGCCGGACGGTTTCATCCGGCATGCCTATCTCCGCCGCACACCGAGCCACGGCTTCCAGATCCATGGCCACCTTGTGGGCATGGGTGTACGGGTGGCCTTGGGCCATCTTGACCGCCTTGCCGAAAAAGACGCTGTGGACGATGGAGCGGAAACCCTCCGCCACGGCTCTCTTGACGGCAAAGGCAAAGAAATCCGCAATCTGGACGAAGGATTCCGGCGGCAGCCCGTTCAAAAGGGCGCGAGCCATCTTCTCGCTCTTGCCGCCCGTACTGAGCACCACCTGGGAACATCCGGTGGACCGAGCCACGTCCAGAGCCACCTGGATCGTTTCTTCGTATGCCTGATGGGAAAACGGTCTGACAAGGCCCGTGGTGCCCAGGATGGAAATCCCACCAAGGACGCCCAGCCGGGCATTGAGTGTGTGGCGCGCCAGATCTTCGCCTCCCGGAACAGACACCTCCACATGGACGGTGACCGCCGGCGCCGCTTCGAGCGGGCCGGGCGCCGGGATCCAAACCCCCGGGCTTCCGGCAGGCGACTCCCACGGCACACGATCCGCTCCGAAACCCAGGGGAACCCCATGGAGCGCCTGGGACGGCACCCGTCCCACTTCCTCCAGAAGGTTCTCCGCCAGCATCCGGCGCGGCACCGGATTCACGGCCGGCTCCCCCACGGCCACGGGGAGTCCGGGCTTGGTCACCCGGCCCACTCCGGCCCCCGCCGTAAGGCGAATCCAACCGGCACCGACCTCCAGCCCGCCTGTTTCGGGATCCGATGAAAAGCGCCCCAGGCACAACCGCACGCAAACCCGCGCCCGGTGGGTCACATCGGGATCGTCCCCGCCGTCCTTGATGACGCAGGCCTCCGCCCAGTCGCCGTGCCCAACGCAACGGGCCACCTCCACGGGCAGGTAGTAGCCCGCCGGAAGCCGGACCGCCACAGACGAAGGACACTCGCCGGAAAGAAGACACCGCGCGGCGGCCCTCGCGGCCGCCGTCATGGCCGTGCCGGTACTGAAGCCCATGCGAAGCCGGCGGCGCCCCGCCGTCTCTTGCCCGCTCGTGCCGCTCATTTTTCCATCAAAACCCGAATTTTCCGTTTCGCGCCCACCGCGATGCCCCCAGATCCGAAGAAAACGCATTCTGACACCAAGCCGTCCGCCTGTCCACCCCGGCGCGCCCACCGCTGCATCCCCCATCACTCATCACTCAACCCAGAGATCCCTCATTGACGGGACGGAAACCTTTGGCTAAATAGGAGGGTGCAAGGTTCCTTGACATTGAGCCAGGATCAGGTGCCCGCCGGACGGGCTTAAAAGGGAAGACGGTGCAAATCCGTCGCGGTCCCGCCGCTGTGAACGGGGACGAACGCCGCATGGCCACTGTTGCAGCACGCCTGCAATGGGAAGGGCGGCCAGTAGGAGGATCCGTGAGCCAGAAGACCTGCCTGAGACCTGCGGGGAGAGACACCGGATGGGAAACGGCGTCTTTCCGCGAAGGGCATATCCCATAAACGGGAGCCTTTCGTCACAGGGGATGAAGAGAAACGGGTGCAATCCTTGGAGCCGCAAGGCTTCAAGGATTTTTTTTTGGAAAAGCGGGGAAAGTCATGAGCGAGGAGAGCAACGGCACTTCGTATCGTCCCGGCTTGGTACAGGCCGGCCGGAATATCGAAGAGGAGAGCTTTCGCATCATCGAGGCCGAAATGGGCCCCCACTCTTTCGATCCCGAGGCCTGGTCCATCGTGCGACGGATCATCCACACCACCGGGGACTTCGAATACGCGCAGCTCATCCGGATCCATCCGGAAGCCGTCTCCGCCGCCGTCCGAGCCCTCCGGGGCGGAGCCGCCATCTACGTCGATACCCGCATGATCCAGGTGGGACTTTCCCCCTGGAGGCTCCAGTGGTTTGGAAACCCGGTCTTCACGCCGGCGGCTGATCCCGAAACCCACCTGATGGCGGAGAAGCTGGGACTGACCCGTTCCGTGGCCGCCTTTCGCAAGATGGGCGAGCGCCTCACGGGAAACATCGTGGCCGTGGGCAATGCACCGACGGCGCTCCTGGAGGTGCTGCGCCTCTGGCGGGAGGACGGCGTGCGCCCCGCTCTGGTGATCGGGGTTCCCGTGGGGTTCGTTCAGGCCGACACGGCCAAGGACGCCCTCTGGGAAGCGGACCGGATCCCCTCCATTACGGTTAAGGGAAGGAAAGGCGGCAGCACGGTGGCCGTGGCCGTTCTCCACGCCCTCTTGGAACTGGCCCAAAAGGAATCGCGTTAGGGGGCTGCCCGGGAACGATTGATTTGCGTCGTTCAACGCACATTCGTCATCCCCGCGAAAGCGGGGATCCAGGATTTCCAGTAAGTTATGGACTCCCGCTTGCGCGGGAGTGACGGTTGGGGGAGTTCCCGGACAGGCTAACAGGGACCTGTCCGGGAACGGGGTCCCTTCATCGACCGCCAAGGGACCCATCTTCTTTCGTAGCCGCGGGGCTTCAGCCCCGCGGGAAGGGACCGTCGCAACCCCATGAAATGCCATGCACCACCCGAAGGCCTGTCCTGCGTTCGGGTGGACGCCCGCAGGCCTGAAGGGCTGCGCCACGAGAAAAGCGGTGACTGTCAGCTTAGCGGGCGGTGAGAAACCCCGCCCCTACCCGAGAAGGTGATCCGCTCTTGGGGGGGCGGTTCGCGAACCGTCTCTCCGTGAACCGGCGAGGCACAATCCCCAAAAGGGATCAAGGCCTTCCTAAACGAAAGGACAAGGACATGCTGGGAACTTTCTACGGCATCGGTGTGGGTCCGGGAGACCCGGAGCTTTTGACTCTCAAGGCGGTCCGGGCTCTCAAGAAGGTGCGGCACGTGTTCGCGGCGGCATCCAGCAAGAACGATTACAGCTTGGCCCTGGAAATAGCCCGGCAACACGTGCCGGCGGACACGCCCGTGAGCCTCCTGGACTTTCCCATGACCTTCGACAAGGCCCGCCTGGAAGAGGCCTGGCATACCAACTGCCTCACCGTGGTGGAAAAGCTGCAAGCCGGCTGGGACGTGGCGTTCGTGACCCTGGGGGATCCCATGACCTTCAGCACCTTCATCTACCTGCTCCGGAAGGTACGCAGCCGGCTGCCCCAGGTGCCCGTGGTCACCGTCCCCGGCATCACCGCATACCAGGCTGCCGCGGCCTGCGCCGGCGTGCCCCTGGCGGAAGCGGAAGAGACCTTCACCGTGATCTCCGGGGCCAAGGGCGGAGAGGCCCTTCCCCACGTCCTTCCCTTTTCCGACAACGTGGTGCTCATGAAGACCTACAAGAAATTTCCCGAAATCCTGGACCGCATCCGCGCCATGGGTTTGGCCGACCGGTGCTGTTTCGTGAGCCGGTGCGGCCTGGAAGGGCAGACGGTGGAAAAGGATTTCGAAAAACTCTCGGAACTCAACCCCCACTACCTGTCCCTTTTGATCCTCAAGAAACGGGGCCTCGAACCATGACTCCAGCCACCCGTTCGGGCCGAAACCGGCTGCTCCTCTTCTGGACCGTCGCTGGCCTCCTGGTACCCGCGGCCGCCCTTTTGTGCGCTGCCGTGGGCCCATTCCATGTGGAAGCCTCCCGGGTGTGGCGGATCATCACCCACCCCCTGGACGCCGGATCGGCCTCCGGGATCGACGAGACGGCGCGCTACATCGTCTTGAACGTGCGCCTGGCCCGCGTGGTCCTGGCCCTGTTGGTGGGGGCGGCCCTGGCGCTGGCCGGATCGGTTTACCAGGGAGTGCTCCTCAACCCGCTGGCCGATCCTTTCACGTTGGGGGTGTCCACCGGAGCGGCCTTCGGGGCCTCCCTGGCCATCCTGGGAGGGTGGACGGCGTGGCGCCTGGCCGGGCTGGGCACGCTGCCCTTGGCGGCTTTCGCAGGGGCCGTGGGGGCCCTGCTTCTCGTCCTGCTCCTGGGGCGCGTGGAAGGCCGGGTCCAGACCACCACCCTGGTGCTGGCGGGCATCATCGTCTCCACCTTTCTTTCCGCCTGGATCAGCCTGCTCAAGAGCCTTAACGAGGACTCCCTTTCCACCATCGTCTTCTGGATCATGGGAAGCCTTTCCGGAAGGAGCTGGCAACACGTGCTGATCGTTCTGCCGTACCTTCTGGGCGGAGCCTGCGTCATCTTCCTGTACGTTCGGGAGCTGGACATCCTCGCCCTAGGGGACATCCCCGCTCACCAGATGGGCGTGGCCGTCTCCCAGGTGCGCTTCCGCCTCCTGGCGGCCGCCTCCCTCATCACCGCCGCGGCCGTGGCGGTGAGCGGCGTCATCGGCTTCGTGGGACTGGTGGTTCCCCACCTGGTCCGGCTTCTCCTGGGCCCCCGGCACGGGCGTCTGCTGCCCGCGGCCATGATGACGGGAGCCCTCCTCACCCTGCTTTCCGACACCCTGGCCCGATCCCTCCTGCCCCACGGGCAGGAGATCCCTTTGGGCGTGGTGACAGCCATCCTGGGCGCTCCCTTCTTCTGTTACCTGCTCCTCCACAAGAAAAGAGCGGTGCTGGCGTGATTCGTGTGTCCCACCTGTATTGCGGTTATCCCGGGCGCCCCGTTCTGCGGGATGTGAACCTCCAGGTGGAAGCCGGAGAGTTCGTGGGAATCCTGGGGCCCAACGGCTCGGGCAAGACCACCCTTCTCTTGGCCCTCACCGGAATCCTCCGGCCGGAAAAAGGAACCATCACCATTGACGGGCATCGCCTGGAAGATCTCCCGTCCCGGGACCGGGCCCGAAGGATCGCCGTGGTTTCCCAGGACACCCAGGTGCGCTTTCCCTATCCCTGCGCCGACGTGGTGGCCATGGGCCGCTATCCCCACCAGGGCCGCTGGCGCGGCCCCACGCTTCGGGACGCCCGGGCGGTCCGGCGGGCCATGGAGCTCACCCGCACCCTGGATCTGGCCCAACGGCCCGTTTCCGACATCAGCGGCGGGGAGCGGCAGCGGGTGCTGGTGGCCAAGGCCCTGGCCCAGGACGCCCCGGTGCTGCTCCTGGACGAGGCCACGTCCGCCATGGACGTCCACTGGAAGCTTCAAACCTTCCGGCTCCTCGCGCACCTGCAGCGCAAGGAGCACAAGACCATCCTGGCCGTCCTGCACGACGTGAACCTGGCAGCGGTCTTCTGCCCGAGGCTCATCTTCCTGAAGGACGGGGCCGTGGTGGCCGACGGCCCCGCCCGGGAGGTGCTGACTCCCGCCACCCTGGAACGGGTCTACGACAGCCCGGCCGTGGTCTACGACGTTCCGGGAAACGGCGCCCGCCAGGTCTTCTTCGTCCCCGATACGGAAGGAGCCCATCGGTGACAACCCGTCGATACGGCCTGCCGGCCCTGATCTTGTCCATCCTCCTGGCGCTCACCGGCGCCTCCCAAGCCGCCGTTTCCGTCACGGACGACTGGGGACAAACGATTCGGCTGGAGCAACCGGCGAGTCGTGTCATTCCCCTCTACGGCGCCTTCACCGAAATGCTCTACGCCATCGGGGCCGGCGGCCGGGTGATCGCTCGGACGCAGGCCGATGCCCATCCCGACGCCGTGCGGCCGCTCCCCGCCGTGGGCACCCACATGCGGCCCAACGTGGAAATGATCCTGGGACTTCGCCCGGACCTGGTGATTCAGAGCGCCAGCCGCCGCACCGCCACCCCGGAAATGGAGCGCCTGCAGGAAGTGGGAATTCCCGTGGCCATCTTCGCTCCCAAGGACTTCCAAGGGGTCTTCCGGACCATGGAGCGCCTGGGAATCCTGACAGGGCGCGAAAGGGAAGCCCGGGAGGCGGTCCGGGGACTGAGCCGAAGGCTGGAGGCCGTCCGACGCACGACGTCCAAGGCCGTTCATCGGCCTCGGGTCGTCTTTGAAATCCGAAGCCGGCCTCTCACGGTGGCGGGCACGGGGTCCATGGCCCACCAGATCCTGGAGGCGGCGGGAGCCCGAAACGCCGTGACCCACCCCGGCGCCGTGGTCCTCTTCAGCCAGGAAGCCCTGCTGGCTCTAAATCCGGACGTGTACATCGTCCAGGAAGGCCCCATGAACCGGAATCCCGAGCCGCCTTCCCAGCGACCCCACTTTCAAAGACTTCGGGCCGTGCAGGCCGGTCGGGTTCTGGTTGTGGACGAACATCTCTTTTCCCGGCCGGGACCGCGATGCGTGGACGCCGTGGAAATGCTCGCGCGCCAGCTCCATCCGGACCTGTTCGCCCCCACGGCATCAGCTGACACGGGCGGAAACGGCCCCCGCGCATATGTGGGCGAGGTGGCCGGGCAGCCAAGCCCCCGCGAGACCTCGGAGATTCTCCGGCCTTCATGGCTCCAGTGGCCGACGATCCAGAAAAGACTCATCAAACCCCTGGTGCGCCTCACCATCTTCATCGCCATCGGACTCTTCGTGGGAAACGTCATCGAAGCCCTGGGATGGACCCGTGCCCTGGGGCACCTCACCGGCCCGCTCCTGCGCTGGGGGCGGCTCGGGAATCAGAGCGCCGTGGCGTTCATGGCGGCCTTCTTTTCGGGCGTCACCGCCAACACGCTGCTCATGAACGCCCACAAGGACGGCACCCTCACCACCCGGGAACTGGCCCTGTCCTGCCTGGTCAACACCCTGCCGTCCTACTTCCTGCACCTTCCCACCACCTTCTTCATCCTCCTGCCGCTGGTGCGGGAAGCGGGGATTTTGTACCTGGCCGTCACCCTGAGCGCCGCCATCACACGCACCGTTGCCGTCCTGGGCGTGGGACGCCGCCTGCTGCCCGAACCGCCAGCCCATGGGAAGGAAGCGAGCGGGGAACCCGGATCTTCCCCATCGCTCAAAGAAGCACTTGGAAAGACCTGGCGGAAGTTCCGGCGCCGGCTCCTCCGGGTGCTCCGCTGGACCCTGCCTATCTACACCCTCTTTTTCCTGCTCAACCAAATCGGCCTTTTTGAATGGCTGGAGACGCACCTGGCCCGATGGGTCCCCACCCACGTCGTCCCCGTGGAAGCCGTGACCGTGGTGGCCTTCCAGATCATGGCCGAATTCTCGGCGGGCGCCGCCGCCGCGGGAGCCCTCCTGGACGCCGGCACCCTCTCGGTCAAGGCCACCGTGTTGGCCCTCTTGGCCGGAAACATCATCTCCACCCCCATTCGCGCCCTGCGCCATCAACTGCCTTACTACATGGGGATCTACACCCCCCGACTGGGCCTGGCACTGCTCTGCCTGGGCCAGACGGTTCGGGCCGCCAGCGTGGCCCTCTTCGCCGTCCTGTTCTACCTTTTCTTTCCCGGTTGAGGAAATAGATCGTTTATTCTGATAATCGATTCCTTTGGGTTGTTTTTTGGCCTTTCCTGGGCCTTCTCGGTCCGTTTATGCTTTCCTTACGTACGGTTGACCCAGTTTCGCCCATCTCGTTTTTTCCCTTGACGGGGGCCGGCGCGGCGGCTATATAGATCACACTATGAACGAGATGAGGCCCTTCAAAGACGATTTCTTTCGCTACCAGGCCCGGCGCTTCCAGGAACTCATGGCAGAGGTGGTTCAGTGCTGTGAGACGCGCACGGCCTACTTCTCCGAAAAGTTCGGCATTCCCAGCGCCGAGCTGCGCTGCCTCATGCTCTTTCGGGAAGAAAAGTACCTCACGGTGAAGGGCATCGCCCAGAAGCTGGATGTGGCCAAGAGCCGGGTGACCAAGATCGTGAGCGGCCTTCTGGAAAAGGGGCTGGTCACCCGGATCGACGACCCGTCGGACGGCCGCGTGAAGCTCATCAGCCTCACCCGGGAGGGCCGCGCCAAATCGGAGGAGATCGCTTCACTCAGCAGCCGGATGCACGAGATGATCCTCCTGGAGATGGAGCCGGAGGAGCGCAAGATGGTTCTGACGGCCCTGGAGCGGCTGCGCACCAGCATGGAGGCGGTGAAGGAACGGATGATGTGAGCCCCTTTTTTTGATTTGGTGGTTCATAGTATTAACAAAAAATGCGGGAGGACCTTTTCATGAGCACAGAACTGGCGCAGATCGAACAGCAGATCGCCGAGATGAAGGCCCAGCTGGAGGCGCTCCAGAAGAAGAGCCCGTCCAACAAGCTTTCCATGGTGGTCTTCAGCGGGGACCTGGATCGGGCCCTGGCCGCCTTCATCATCGCCACGGGCGCCGTGGCCATGGGCATGGAAGTGGTGATGTTCTTCACCTTCTGGGCCACGCCCATCCTGCGGGATCCCAAGAAGAAGGTGGACGACAAGGACCTCATGGGCAAGATGTTCGGCACCATGCTGCCCAAGGGGGCCTGTTCCGTCAAGCTGTCCAAGATGAACATGGGCGGCATGGGGACGGCCATGATGAAGAACCTCATGAAGCAGAAGAACGTGGCGTCCCTGGATCAGATGATCGAGCTGGCCGGAGAGCTGGGCGTGCAGATCTACGTGTGCGAACTGTCCATGGACCTCATGGGCTTCAAGCGAGAGGAGATGATCGACTATCCGTCCATGGACTTCTGCGGCGTGGCCAAGTTCCTGGAAGAGGCCATGGACAGCCGGGTGCAGCTGTTCATCTAGGAGGCTGTCCGAAAACGTCGCGGATATCTCTTTTCTCGTAGCGCAGCCCTTTAGGGCTGCGGAAGAACCCTCGAACGTTGGATGGACCATCCCGTATTTCCTGTCACTTCATGGAGTTACGATGGCCCTTTCCGCGGGGCTGAGGCCCCGCGGCTACGAAAAGAGGGGCCATAGCCCCGGCTCTTGTCTCGGAGAGACATTGTCGGACAGGCTCCTGGGAAGCAAGCCGAGAAGCCGGAAGGCTTCAGTTAACATGGGAAACCATCCCCATCCCAAAAGGAGGAACCATCATGAGCAACGCCATTCAAGCCGACAAAGTCATGGATCTCAAGGGACTGCCCTGTCCCATGCCGGTGGTCAAGGTGAGCAAGGGAATCAAGGAAGTGGAAGTGGGCCAGATCCTGGAAGCCCAGACCACGGACCCGGGCTCCCTCACCGACTTTCCCGCCTGGGCTCGCACCAGCGGCAACGAGATCGTGGACACGATCCAGGAAAACGGCGTGATCCGCATCTTCATCAAGAGGAACGTCTAACGGGAAGGGGCCCCTTCGGGCCCCGCCTTCCCATGAGGATTCGACAAGGGGGATTCCCGTGCACACGATCTATTACCTGGTTCTCGTCCCCATGGTCTATGCGGCCTTCGCCGTCTTCATCGTGGGTTCGATCGTCCGCATGATCAAGATCCTTCGCACTCCCAAGCATCCCACGACGCTCCAGATCTTTCCCAAGAAGGAACCGGCCTGGCTCCATGCCCTTTCGGACACCTTCCTCATGCCCACGGTGCTCAAACACAACCCGTTGCTGTGGGTTTTCCTGGTTCTCTTCCACGGCGCCGTCCTGCTGCTGGTGATCGGACACCTGGAGCTCTTCAGCGATTTCGCTCTCTTTCAGATCATTCCCCACGAAGTCTTCATCGGAAAGGGCCTGGTCGGACTCACCGCCGCCGTCTCCCTGCTCTACTTTCTCTTCCGGCGCTTCACCTCGCCCGTGCGGGACATCTCGGTGGCCGAGGACTACTACCTGCTCATCCTGCTCTTCCTCACGGTCATCTTCGGAAGCGAAATGGACTGGGCCCGGCGCTGGTACGACTACGACGTGATGGGCGTGGACGCCTACCGCACCTACCTGTGGAGCCTCATCACTTTCCAGCCCCAGGTGCCCGATGAGATTCTCTTTTCCGGACACTCCTTCATGCTGGTGCTCCACGTCTTCTTCGCCAACATCTTCCTCATGGTCTTTCCCTTCAGCAAGATCATGCACACCTTCTTCGCGCTGCCCGTGAACAAACTGAGAAGAGGTTAACCATGGACGCCAAGACGCGTGACGACCTTTTGCAGCTGTTTCAGTCCAAACTGAACCGGGCCATGACCTACTATCTGGAGACGTGCACCCGCTGCGGCGTGTGCACCACCGCCTGTCACGTCTATCAGTCCATGCCCCAGGCCAAGTACATCGCCGCCTATCGTGCGGAAATCGTGCGGCGCATCTACAAGAAATACTTCAAGGGCCAGGGCAAGGTGTGGCCGTCCTACGGCGAGGCCAAGGAACTCACGGAGATGGCCCTGGAGGAGCTCTACGAGGCGGCCTATTCCTGCACGGGATGCCGGCGCTGCATGGTCTATTGCCCCTTCGGCATCGACACCCAGATGATCATGTCCATCGCCAAGCTCCTTCTGGTGGGCGCCCATGCCGAACCGGAAATCCTCACCCTGCTGGCGGACACCTCCATCGAGAAGGGAAAATCCATTGAGTTCTTCAAGGAGGGCTTTCTCCAGGGGGTGAAGAACCTGGAACAGCAGGTGGTGGAAAAGTGGAAGCTGGAGGCGGAGGGAAAGACCGTCATTCCCGTGGACGTGGAGGGCGCCGATCTGCTCTACGTGGCTCTGGCGGGGGCGCACTCCATCATTCCGGCGGCGGCCGTCTTCAACGCGGCGGGCGAAAACTGGACCCTGAGCTTTTTCGAAGCGGTGAATTTCGGCGCCTTCGTGGGCGATCCCACCAAGACCAAGCTCATCCTGGATCGGATCGTCAACGAAGCCAAGCGCCTCAAGGTCAAGGAGGTGTGCATCTGCGAATGCGGCACGGCCTACCGGGTGATGAAGCAGCTTTCCGGCAAGCAGCCCTTTGAAGTCTCCTCCGTCACCGAGGTGCACGCCCGCTACATCCGGGAAGGGCGCATCAAGCTGGACAAGAGCCGCTTCCAGGGGCCCGTCACCTACCACGACCCGTGCCAGATCGCCCGAAACGGCGGGATCCTGGAGGAACCGCGCTACATCCTCCAGCACCTCACCGACGACTACCGGGAGATGGCTCCCGACCCCCGCTACAATTACTGCTGCGGAGGCGGAGGCGGCCTGGTGGCCCTGGGCGAGGAGACGCTGGACTTCCGCATGAAGTCGGCCCGGGTTAAGGCCGAGCAGGTGCAAAAGACCGGGGCGGCCATTCTGGCCACAGCCTGCGAAAACTGCCACACCCAGCTGGAAAACCTGAACCACCATTACAAGCTGGGCATGAACGTGCAGTTTCTCACCTCCATGGTGGCTGATGCTTTGGTGATCTAGAAAAACGATTGTCAGATTCTTCCATCCCCGCGGGATGAGCGGGCGGGGATCAACCCCGCCGCCCCTACCCAGCAGGTTCATTTTCCTTCGCAGGGGCGGGCTTTACGCCCGCCCGCAAGAAGCACACGTTGGGGAGGGACCGTCCCATTCAGGAGCAGCCCCCAAGGGCTTCGCCACGAGACAAACGGCCGTTTTCTCGCCGTCGGCCGAGCTCTTAAAGGGATGGAGACGGCCGGATCCGGATGATGGGCCCGCTGCCGAGGCAGGCGGCCTTTTTTTGAAAGGGGGCACGTGCCAAAAGACACAAAGTCGGCTCGTACCCCCGCCCACAATCCCCAACAAGGAAAGGAGGTGATCCCTGACCAAGGATGCAAAGCGCCTTTCGGCGGCGCTCGGAACCCCGCCGGAACATCCCTTAACAGATCGATTGGAAGGAGAGAGTTGAGATGAAAAGAACGTTTTCCATTGTCTTTTTACTGTTTCTTTTAGGGGCCTTGGCCGCGCCCCCGGCGCAGGCCACCAACGGAGACAACCTCATCGCCGTGGGCCCCGTTTCCCGCGCCATGGGCGGCGTGGGCGTGGCGGCACCCCAGGACGCCATCGGCGCGGTCTTCGTGAACCCGGCGGCCATGTGCTTCGGGCCCTACTGCCCCGCATCGGAAGTGAATTTCGGCGGCACGCTCTTCATGCCCAAGGTGGACACCAAGATCAGCTTTCCCAACACCCCCTCCGCCAACGTCTCTTCGGACGGCGAGGAAAAGGTCTATCCCATCCCCGCCATCGGCCTCTCGGTGCCCCTGACCGACAAGCCCCCCTTCTGGCGGTTCGGCCTTTCGGCCTACGGCGTCTCGGGTCTGGGCGTGGACTACAAGGGCAAGGCCGTGGACCGGGGTAATCCCTACTTCGGCGGATACCCCTATGCTTCCGGCGTCTACACGGAGCTGGCCATCATGAAGTTCGCACCGGCCATCGCCTTCCAGCCCTTCGAAAAGCTCTCCTTCGGGGCGGCCCTCCACGTGGACTACGCCACCCTGGATCTCCGGGCGGGTTCGTCCACCGGCTACGGGCTGGGCGTGCAGCTGGGCGCCATCTACAAGGCCAGCGACACCTGGTCCTTCGGCCTGAGCTACACCTCACCTCAAAACGTGAACCACGACGATGTGGCCGACTTCGACCAGGACGGCACCCTGGATCGGCTCAAGCTGGAATCGCCCCACCAGGTGGCCTTCGGCGTGGCCTATCAGCCCACCAACAAGTTCCTGGTGGAAGCGGACGTGAAGTGGCTCAACTGGTCCAACGCCAACGGGTATGAAGACTTCGACTGGAACGACCAATGGGTTTTCGCGGTGGGCGCCCAGTACAAGGTGCATCCCAAGCTGACCCTTCGGGTGGGCTACAACTACGCGGAAAACCCGGTGAAGGAGCACAACGGGTTCAACGGTCAGGAAGTGGTTTCCGTCCAGGGGAAATCCATGATGAAATATTATTACGAAACCTTCCGGATCGTGGGCTTCCCGGCCGTGGTGGAACACCATGTGACCTTCGGCGTGGGCTATGACTTCTCCCCGCGCTTTTCCGTGCACGCGGGCTATGTCCACGCTTTTGAAAAGACCATCAAGGAATCGGGAACCGACATCACCGGCCAGCCGGTCAACCTGGAATCCTCCCTGAGCGAAAACAGCCTGGATTTCGGCTTCACGTGGCGGTTCTAAGCATTGAAGGAACGGTGTCCGGCTTCCCAGCCCGTGGGGGCGAAAGATCTTTCGCCCCTACACACAAAGAACTCCCCGTCACGTCCCATCGGCTACCCTGACCGGGTGTCCATTTCGATTTCGTAGGTGACGCGCACCACCCCCTGGGGGGGCACCTCCACGGGGATCCGCAGGAGTCCAGCGCTCACCTTCTCCCAGCGGTGGCTGGACCGGAGCACCTGCCAGCGGCCCGGCACCTGTTCATCCAGTTCCACCGTTTCCGGCCGGGCCTTGCCGCTTTGCACCTCCAGCTCCCACGTGCACCGGGTGGTGTGCTGGGAAATCCGCTGAAAGTCCGTGAGACGGCGGCGCACCTGCACGTCGAAGGAGCGACCGAAGTGGAGTTTCATGGTCGCCCCTTCCGGGGTGTGTCCGATCCGATCTTCGCCCAGGGGCACCCGGGCCCCCGCGTCGGTGACCATGGCCCCCTGGACCACCCCGGCGGGAAGGGGCTTTCCCAGGCCGTTGGACGCTTCGTTTTTGATTTCCAAGAAAACATCCACCGGCTGCGGCCGGCTTTCTTCGGCCCCTCTCCAGCTCCCGTAAAAGGCCGCGTTTCCCGTGCTCACCAGTCGCTTCTTCACCAGGATCGCAGCCCCCCGAACCAGGGGCAGGCGAAGCCGCTCCCCGTCCCGAAGATCCACCGGATCACCCAACCGGTAGAGGTGATATTCGAGGACCGGGGCTTCCTCCACGGGGGCCGCCTTCAGGCGCATGGGGGCCGCCGCCATTTCCATGACATCGTCATCCCGGCGGCTTCGAACCCTTTGGAGATCCCCCGCCAGCAGCACCACCCGGGCACCGGAAAGGTCCGAGCCGCTTGCGTTTTGAACCAGCACATCCCCGGCCAGGTGTGCTTTCTCCGAATCCGCCTCCAAAGTGAGAACGTACAGGGCCTTCCAGCCGAAGCCGCCCGCCTCGTAGGTTCGTTCCACATCCAGTTCCACGGGGGAGGATCCGAGATTTTCCACGTTCCAGAACACGCGCGGCTCCCCGTCCAGGCCATCGGGAACCTCCGGGAACAGAACGGCTTCCACGTCGCCCGCCCAGACCCCTTCGTCCAACAAAAAGACAGGCTCCCCGCCTCCTCCGGCATCCAGCACCCGGGCGCTCTTGATCACCCGCGCGTTCTGGGCACCGCGCGGGTCAAAGAGCACGACTTGCACGTCCTTGCCCTCGTATTCCCGAAGCAGATTGGCCCGGTTGATCGGCCGGTACCGGAAGACGAGACCAAGATCACGGACGCCGGACTCCGGGGAGGGCAGGCGAAGTTCCACCGTTTCCGGGCGCACGGTCCGCAGGAAGCCGTTGAGACTGATCGTCCGCCTGCCGGGATCGACTCGGACGGTCATTCGTTCCCTCACCCACGCCCCGTCGGAAGGCGTGATCGTGAGCGCGCGCTCCACGGCCGAGGCCGGCTGTGGGGCCGCCATCCCAAGGCCCAAAAGAGCCGTCATCAGGAACCGGAAGATTCTTCCTCCCATGTCCTGTTCCTCCATGCCTCGAGGGTTTGCAGCAAGTGCTCCCAGGCCGAGCGCGTCCCCAGCAGGCGGGCGTGCTTCAGGGCCCCGTCGATTTTCTGCAGATCATTGATTCGTTGACTGACCGATTCCATCTCCCGCCACAGGGCGTCCAGGGAATCGTCCGTCGCCACGCCGCTCAATTTCACTTCGTGGGCGCCTTCCAGCTGGCGGCGCAGGGCCTCCAGGCGCCGGCACAGGGCCTCACGGCACTCTCTTTGGGTCACGTGGCCCCCGGGCTCTCCCGTTTCCTGGCCGCAGAAAGGGCAAATCACGGTGATAACGACCTCCTTCGCCGGCGAAAGGGCAAAACGCGGGAACACATGGGGACCAAAAGCGTTCCCCTCGGCCAATGCGTGTCTTCTGCGTACCACACTTTCGAAGGCACGGGGAAGCCTTGCCGTGAGGGAGCGGAAAGGTCAAGATAGCTTGAGTGTGGCGGGGAACCGCGAATGGACCCAATCAACGTGAACGAAGGATCATCCGGATGACAGGGAGGAAGAGCATGGGCCTGGCCGACATCTACACCCGGGGCGAAGCGGCCCTGAGGCAAAAGGAGATCGGATTCTTTCTGGACGGCGTGGAGACGGAATTCATCCTGGAAAACGACCGGCGGGTTCTGGACCGCTACACCTTTCGTCAGCAGTGCATCGACGCGGTGAAGGCGGACACGCGCTGCCGCATTCTGGGCGTGGATCTGGCCACTCCCGTCGTCATGTCCGCCATGACCATGCCCATCCCGTCCATGGGAGAAGACGCCCTGGAGCAGGTGGCCCGGGGACTCAAGAACGCCGGGAGCCTCATGTGGACGGGAACCCCCATCCCCCAGAACCTGGCCCGTCTCGCCGCCCTGGTTCCCTTGGCCGCCAACGTGAAACCTTTCAGCGATCGAAAGAAGATGTTCGAGGCCGTCGAGGCCGTGCAGGAGGAAGGGGTGCACTAGGTGGGGATTGAGATCGATTCCGGCCAGGGCACCAAGGTGAGGGACCGTCAGATGGCCAAGGACTGCTCCCCGCTCCAATCCAAGGAGCTTCGGGAGATCCGCGCCATGGTGGACCGGCCCCTGATCTTCAAGGGGATCCTGAGCGCCGTGGATGCCGTGAAGGCGGTGGATGCAGGGGCCGACGCCATCGTGGTGTCCAACCACGGCGCACACACCCTGGACTACCTGCCTCATCCCCTGCAGGTAATGGATGAGATCGTAGCGGCGGTGGGGGGGCATACGGTGATCTGCGTGGACGGAGGCTTCCGCAGGGGGAGCGATGTTTTGAAAGGGTTGGCTTTCGGCGCCCGGTTGGTGGGCCTGGGAAGACCCATCCTGTACGGCCTGGCGGCCGACGGGGAAAGGGGCGTCCAGGCGGTTATCGAGGAAATCACGGGCGAGCTGAAACGTCTCATGACCATGACCAACACACCCACGCCCGCCCATGCGGGAAAGCACCTGCTTGTGGCATTTTAGGGGCCCACGGGACCGACCCTACCAGGAGCGGTGGCGGACGTGTTCCTCGGGAAGTTCCGCCAGAAAGCGGCTGGGCCGCACCAGGTCGCCTTTGCGCGCCTTGGCATGGGAGAGATAGAGCTGCTTTTCCGCCCGGGTCATGGCCACATAAAGCAGCCGCCGTTCCTCCTCCAACCCCGGCGCGTCTTCTTCCCCTTCCGCCCCGACGCCGGAGCCGCCCCGGGGAGACGCCCCCAGGGAGCGCCAGTGGGGAAGGAGCCCCTCCTCCAGCCCGATCACGAAGACCGCCTCGAACTCCAGGCCCTTGGCCCCGTGGAAGGTGGAAAGGCGAACGCCGTAGCCGTCGTCGCCGTCGTCCTGCTCTTCCGTGACCAGGGCGCACTCTTCCAGGTAGGTTTCCAGGTCTGGGGCCTGGGAGGCGGCGTGGAGCATCTGCTGGATGTTTTCCATGCGGGCCGTGAAGTCGTCCTCGTCCGTACTGATTTGCCGAAGATACGCTTCATAGCCGCATGCCTCCACCACCCGCTGCAGGGCGGAGGCGGGAGGCAGCCCGCGCAGCTCCTCCAGGAGGTCCAAAAATTCCCTGAGGGACCGGGCGGCCTTCTTGGAAAGGAGGCCGCGTTCCAGTGCACGCCGGCACTTTTCCCGTAAAGGCGTGCCCGATCCCCCGATGGCGAAGATCTTTTTCAGCGTCCCCGTCCCCAGGCCCCGTTTGGGCACATTGAGAATCTGTTCCAACGACACGTCGTCCCGGGGGTTGACGGCACAGAGGAGATAGGCGTTGAGATCCCGGACTTCCCGGCGCTCGAAAAAGCCGCGCCCTCCCATCATTTTGTAGGGAACGCCTCGACGACGCATGGCCTGTTCCAAGACCATGGAGCAGAATCTGGTGCGGTAGAGAACCGCCATACGATCCAGGGGAATCCCCCGGGTTTCATGGAGATTGCGGCAGGTGTCCGCCACCCAGAGCGCTTCCTGTTCATCGCTCAAAAATTCTCGGACCTCCACCGGTTCTCCGTCCCGCCGGCTGAAGCACTTCTTTTCCAGCCGATGGGCATTGTGGGCGATGAGGGCTTCGGCCGCCGCCACGATGGGCCGGGTGGAACGGTAGTTTTCTTCCAGCCTCACTACGTGGGCGTTGGGATAGGTCTTGGGGAAGTGGATGAAGTGGGAGGGGTCGGCGCCCCGGAACTGGTAGATGCTCTGGTAGTCGTCTCCCACCACGGTGAGGTTCCCGTCGCGCACCAGAAGATCCATGATCCGGCATTGGACGGCGTTGGAATCCTGAAATTCATCCACCAGAACGTAGTCGAAAAGATGGCGGCATCTTTCCCGAACGGCCTCGTTTCGGGCCAGCAGGTCCCGGGTAAGCCCCAGAATGTCATCGAAGTCCACGGCATTGTGCTGGGCGAGGATCTCGTTGTAGAGCTCCAGGGCCTCCAGGCGCCTGGGGATCCGGTTCGCCTGGGCCAGATAGCCCCGGGGATCCTCGGAATTCTTGGCCCGGGAGATGGCACTTCGCAGCGGTGCCAGATACTTGGAATCCAGGTCCAGTTGGGCCAGGACTTTTTTGAGGGTCACCTTCTGCTGGTATTCGGAATGGATGGTGAGGGGCCGCCGGTAGCCCAATTCTTCGCAATATTCCTTGAGAATCTGGAAGCAGGCGCTGTGGAAGGTTCGGACCCAGGGGAAGTCCTGGGGCGGGCGGCCGGTGATCTGCCGCAGCCGGGATTTCATCTCCTCGGCCGCCTTGTTGGTGAAGGTGATGGCGAGAATCCTCCGAGGATCGTATCCCAGGTCGCCGACCAGGTAGGCGATCTTGGCGGTGAGGGTTCGGGTCTTGCCGCTGCCGGCCCCGGCTGTCACCAAAACCGGGCGACCGAGACTTTCCACTGCTTCCCGCTGGGCTGCAGACAGTGAGATCCGCACGGACACTCCTTTGTTTTTCCGATCCAGGTCGTTTTGCAAAGGCGCCTTTTATGGCAGGTGAGGCCCCGGCCGTCAAGGGCGGGATATGCACAAGAAAGGCTTGTACTTTGTGCTGCATTGGATATATTGTCTTGACAAAACACCTTCCCAGACCCTTCGGCCGTTACCTCCCGAGGGGAGTCAGGAGGGGGAATGGACGGTGGTCCATTCCCCCTCTTGATTTGTATAGAAGCCGCCCTTGAGCGGCCGTTCGGCTCTGTGTTAGTGTCGCCCACGGGCTCCTTCCCCAGCCAGGGCTGTGAGGACCCCCGCGTGGCGTGGCGCAACAACAGAATGTTCCTGGCAAGGCTTGCCACCCGACATGGCTGAAAGAGACGGAAGTCGATGACAACGTAAGGATGCAACGGGCTTTCAGGAAGCAGGCCACCGTGGGGGCCAAGGAAGATTCGCCCCTACGCACCAGGTGCATGGACGGTACAAGGTCGCATTTCGTACAAAAAAGGACGGAATCATGAAGGAGAAGATCACCCGCGAAGAGGTGCGGCACGTGGCGGATCTGGCGCGCCTGGATCTGAACCCGGACGAAGAGGTCCAGATGACCCAGCAGCTGAATGCCATCCTGGACTACATGGAAAAACTCAACGAAGTGGACACCTCGCAGGTGGAACCCACCACCCATGCGGTGGAACGAGCCAACGTCTTTCGGGAGGACGTGGTGGGCCCATCCCTGCAACGGGACAGCGCCCTGGCCAACGCCCCCCAAACGGACGGAGTCCATTTCGTGGTGCCCAAGGTCATCTAGGAAACGCCCACGCGAGGAGAGAGAAGATCCATGGCGGGTTTGCATGAGCTGACCATTCACGAGACGAGGGGTGCGCTGCTGCGTAAGGAAGCGAGCGTCACGGAAGTGGTGACGGCCTATCTGGAGCGCATCGAAGAGTTGGACAAGAGCCTCAACAGCTACCTGACCGTGCTGGCCGACCAGGCCCTGGAGCAAGCGCGCGCTTACGATTCCGGAACCCTGCCGCTGCAGGATAAGCCCTTGGGCGGGGTCCCCCTGGCTCTCAAGGACGTGCTCTGTACCCAGGGAGTGCGCACCACCTGCGGGTCCCGAATCCTGGAAAACTTCATCCCCCCTTTCGACGCCACCGCCGTGGCGCGCCTCAAGGAAAACGGAGCCATCCTGCTGGGGAAGACCAACATGGACGAGTTCGCCATGGGATCGTCCAATGAGAATTCCGCCTACGGTCCCGTCCGCAATCCCTGGGACATGGAACGGGTTCCGGGAGGCTCCAGCGGAGGATCGGCGGCGGCCGTGGCCGCCGATCTGTGCGCCGGCGCCCTGGGAACCGACACGGGCGGATCCATCCGTCAGCCTGCGTCCTTTTGCGGCGTGGTGGGCATGAAACCCACCTACGGCCGGGTGTCGCGCTACGGGCTGGTGGCCTTCGCGTCGTCCCTGGACCAGATCGGCCCCATTACCAAGGACGTCCGGGATGCGGCGCTGCTGCTTCAGGTCGTCGCCGGCCACGACCCCCGGGACTCCACCTGCCTGGAACAGCCGGTGGGGGACCTGCAGGCGCGCCTGGACGAGCCCATCCGCGGCATGACCTTGGGAATTCCCAAGGAATACTTCGTGGAAGGGATGGACCCGGAAGTGGCCCGGGCCATGGAAGAGGCCTTCGCGGTCTTTCGGGACCTGGGGGCGCGCCTGGTGGAGATCTCCCTTCCCCACACCGATTACGGGGTGGCCGCCTACTACATCATCGCCCCCGCCGAGGCCAGTTCCAACCTGGCCCGATACGACGGGGTCAAATACGGATTTCGAAAACAGGAAGCCCGGGATCTTCTGACCATGTACCGGGAAAGCCGGAACCTGGGGTTCGGCGCCGAGGTGAAACGACGCATCATGTTGGGAACCTACAGCCTTTCGGCGGGCTATTACGACGCCTACTACCGAAAGGCCTCGCAGGTGCGCACCCTGATCAAACAGGACTTCATCCAAGCCTTTGATAATTGTGACGCTATCATCGCACCGGTCGTCCCCACGCCGGCCTTCAAGATAGGCGAAAAGACCCAGGACCCGCTCCAGATGTATTTGAGCGATGTTCTGACACTGCCGGCAAGCCTCGCGGGAATTCCGGGGATTTCCGTACCCTGCGGCCACACCTCCGGCGGCCTTCCCGTGGGGTTGCAAGTCTTGGGTCCCCACTTCGGCGAAGCCGTGGTCCTTCAGCTGGCCCATAACTTCGAAAAAAACACAGACCATGGAAATAAGAAACCTTCTTTCCCTTAAACATGTCGTCAAATACTTGACATCGACGACGTGATCCGTGTACATTCGGCGCGGCTGGTGAGGGCGCCTAACCAGCCGCAAAGACTTGGCAATGGGGACAACGCAAGCGGCAAGGCCCTGCGGCCCCAGAAGGCCCGAAGATCTTCCCTTCCCACCCCTTTCGTGGGAGCCGCCATGACCCTTTATGAAAGGATCGGTGACCAGGACCAGGTTCTTTTGCTGGGCAAGCTCGCCATCAAGTATGGACTGGCAACCCCTGAGCAGGTGCGCGAAGCTCTGGCCCTTCAAAAGCGACTGGCCACAGACGGTCACCAGCGGCACCTGGGCGACATCCTGGTGGAGAAGGGGGTGTTGACCCCGTCCCAGTGCCAGGCCCTGATTCGGATCCAGCAGTTTCTTTCCTTTCGCCAGAAGGAACGACCCTTTCTCGATTTCGCCATCTCCAAAGGATACATCCTGCCCCGGGATGAAAAGCTCGCTCTCAAGAAACAGATGGAGCTGTTCCGGAGGGAGCGCCGCGTGGTGCCCGTCGGGCAGGTGCTGGTGCAGGAAGGGGTTCTGGACCAGAGTGCTCTTGAAAAGGTTCAACTGGAGCACCGGAGGGGACTGGAAACCGCCGGTCCGCCCGGAGAACCCCTGAAGGAAGATGCCCAGGAGGCGCCGACCAGAGACGCAAAGCCGAAGGCCGTCCCCCCCTCGATCATCGAGGAGTTGGAGAAGTTTTTCGAGATTCGGATCAGTCAGGACAAGCTGGAAGTTGTTCTCACCTGGTCGCAACGACCGCAAGTGGCCATGGATCGAGACCGCCTCGAGGCCTTGATCCGCAGCCGGGGGATCCGGGCGGGAATCGTGGATCTGGAGCCCATCGTGAAGGCCCTGAAAGGCCGCACGGCCCCCAAGGGCTCGCTGCGAATCGCGCAGGGCAGACCACCCGAGCCTGGACGGGACGCTACGGTCAAATACTTTTTCGAGACGGACCCCCTGCAAGTGGGGCGCATCAAGGAGGGGGGGGCCATGGATTTTCGAGACCGAGGCCAGATCCCCCAGGTGCAGGAAGGAACGCTTCTCGCCGAAAGGATCCCTCCCCAGCCCGGGAAACCCGGCGTGGATATCTATGGAGATCCGGTGCCTCCCCCCAAGCCCATGGACGTGACGCTCCGATGTGGGGTGGGGGCGGCCCGCTCGGAAGACGGCACCAAGGTGTTTGCCAAGAGCGCGGGACGACCGCTGGTGACGGCCGACGGCAAGATTTCGGTCTATCCGGAGCTGGAAATCCCCGGGGATGTGGATCTCGCCACGGGTCACGTGATCTTCGACGGTCACGTGCATATCGCCGGGACCGTCACGCCGGGATTCCGCGTCAAGGCGGCATCCGTTTCGGCCAAGGAAGTGCATCAAGGGGAGGTGGTGGCGACGGGTCACGTGGTCATCACGGGCGGGATCATCGGCGGCCGGGTAATCAGCGGTGGTCATGTGAAGGCCCGGCACATGACGGGAAGCCGCGTCCGGGCCGCCGGCGACGTGGTGGTGGAATCGAGCGTGGTGGATTCCGTCATTGAGACTTCGGGCTCGTTCTATGCCAGCAGCGGCAGCATTCTTTCCACGGACATTGTGGCCTTTGAATGCATCGATGCCCTGAACATCGGTTCGGAAAAATCGCGCGGTTGTCGCCTGACCATCGGAGAAGATCCCATATTTGAAGAGAAGCTGGGGGTCCTTCGAGACCAGTTGGCGGGTTTCAAGAAGAAGTCCGAGCGGCTGAGAAACGCCGAATCCAGGCTTCGGGAAGCAGTCGACAAGGTCGAATTGCAGATCGGTATCGTCGTCCAGAGGCAGGACCAAATGAACGCGGAACTGCGCCAGCTGGAGGAGATGCTTTCCGCCAATCCCGACAGCCCAGACACCGTTTTGGAAGAAGAGAAAAAGAGTTTGCAAAAGGAGATGACCGAGGCGGAGGAAGCGCTGGAGGCGTTATTCGCCAAGGTGGAAACCATTAAGAAGAAGGTCAAGCGGCTGCGGGAAAGGCAGAACGAGCTGCGCGGCCTCTATGCGAACCATCACGAAGAGTACCAAGCCCTCGTGGAATGGATGAAGGCGCGGGCCGCCAATCCGTGCATCAAGGTGCGGGGCAACATCGCCGCCGGTTCGACCATCAAGGCCCCCGCCTCCCAATGGAAACTCCCGGAAACTTTGGGTCGGAGCCTGATCCGGGAGATGTCGGTCAAGGATCCCGTGCGAGGCGTTTCGGTCAAACGTCTGGTTCCTCGTCCTTTGGAGGAGTGATCTGGAGGAACCCGCAGGCCGCCCGTCGCAAATCCTTACGCTACGCCCTGGGAAAGGTTCCTCTCGGCACCACGGTAATCCCCCGCGGCGTCACCACAAAGTGCTTGCGATCCTCCGCCGGGTTCAAGCCGATTTGGGTGTCCGGCGGGATCACGTTATCCTTGTCGATGATGGCCTTTTTGATCCGGCAACGCCGCCCCACCTCCACGTTGTCCATCACCACCGATTCGTCCACTTCCGCCCAACTATTGACGATGACATTGTAGGACAAGACGGAATTTCGCACCACGCCCCCGCTGATGATACACCCGTGGGGCACCACCGAATCCAGGGCCGTTCCCACCCGCTGTTTTTCCGAACCATGCCGGGCGAAGACGAACTTGGCGGGAGGCACCTGCCGGGTGAGGCCCCGGATGGGCCACCGGCGCCCGTAAAGGTTGAAAAAGGGGTTGAGCCCGGTCAGATCCATATTGGCATTCCAGTAGGCGTCCAGGCTGCCCACGTCGCGCCAGTAGGAAGAATCGCGAGTGGGGTCTTCCCGCTGGAAGCGATAGCCCACCGAAGGAACATAGACGGGCACGTCGTCCTTGATGTGATTGTAGCGCCGGTAGGGATAGGCGTAGGCGTTGCCCTCCCGCACCAGCCAGGGGATGATGTCCCTCCCGAAGTCCTCGTACCGGCTTTCCTTGAGCACGCGCAAAAGGACTTCCGTGCGGAAGAGGTAGATTCCCATGGAAGCCAGGCTCTTTCGGGGGTCGTCGGGCATGGGGGTGGGATCCGCAGGCTTTTCCTGGAAGCCGCAGATTTTCAAGTCCGCATCCACCTGGGCGATGCCGAAGGCGGAGGCCGTGGCCCGGTCCACTTCCAGAAGGCTCACGGTCACGTCCGCATCCTTTTCCTCGTGGAACCGGCGAAAGATGCCGTAATCCATCTTATAGACGTGGTCGCCGGACAGAATCAGCACATGCTTCGGCCGTTCCCTCTCGATCAGATACAAGTTCTGGCGCACCGAATCGGCCGTCCCACGGTACCAGTCCTCGCCCAGGCGCTGCTGGGGAGCCACGATCCTCAGGAAGTGGCCCAGCGCCCCCGAGAAGATGTTCCAGCCGTCCTCCAGGTGATCCACCAGGGACTGGGACTTGTACTGGGTGAAGACGAGGATCTTGTAGAGCTGGGAATTGACGCAGTTGCTCAAGGGAATGTCGATCAGACGGTAGATGCCTCCGAAAGGAACGGCCGGCTTGCAGCGGTCGCGCGTCAAAGGCAGCAGCCTTTCGCCTCTCCCCCCCGCCATGATGATGGTCAGCACGTCCTTCATGATTCACCTTCGATAGCGGGCACTCGGTGCCTCAGTTCACGTACCGATCCATATCCCCGGGCAGCTGATGGTCCCGATAGACCACCTTGCCTTCCTTGTCCACGATCACAAAAAGAGGAATCCCCTGGACCCGGTAGGCTTGCGTGACGGCGCTGTTGCCGTCGTAGAGCACCTTGAAGGGCATGGGATGGGCTTTCTGATAGCGCTTCACCTTGGTGAAGGATTCCCCGGAACCCACATTGATGGCCAGGATCTCCAGCCGGTCGTCGGCGATCTCCCGTCTCAGCTTGGCCACCTCGGGCTTGACCGACCGGCACGCAGGACACCAAATGGCCCAGAAGTAGAGCAGCACCGGCCTTTTTCCCAGATAGTCGCTCAGGCGCACCCGGGTTCCGTCCACGGCGGGGAGCTCAAAATCGGCCGCTTCGGCGGTGCCTCCCGCACCTATAAGGCCCATCACCTTGTCCATCATGGACTGAGCCGGGGCCGCGGCACAAAGGGCGGCCACCAGAACCGCCGCCAGCACGACCGCCGTTGCCGATCGAAACTCTTTCCTCATATCCACATCTCCCCTGCTTTCACGAAAAAGTATTCGGATGCAATCAACATAAGCACGGCAAAACCCCTCTGCACCCTTTTGAGCCACACGCCCGACCTGGGCAGGGAGGCCAGCACGCCGGTGAAGGTCCCCACCACAATCACCAGACTGCCCATACCATAGGCAAAGACGAAGAGCATCATGCCCCCCCAGAGGACACTCTTGCCCGTGGCCACGAGGGTGAGGAGCACCCCGAGAATCGGGGTGGTGCACGGACTGATCACCAGGGCCGAAGCCCCCCCCACCAGGATGCTGCTCAGCACCTCATAACCCGGCACACAGCGCACCTGAACACGGCTGAGAAAGGCCGGCACCGGCATGGGGATGACTTCCAGCATGGCCAGGCAACAGAGGAGACAGATGTTGCCCACCACCAGGTAGATCCACGGGTTCATGGTGAGGGAGCCGAACATGCGCCCCGTGGCCGCGGCCAGAAATCCCAGCAGCGAATAGACGATGGCGATCCCCAGCACATAGAAAGAAGACAAAATAAGCCCCTTGTATCGGCTCCCCTGAGCCCGACTGCCCACAAAGGCCACGGTGATGGGCAGCATGGGATAGGTGCAGGGAGTAAACCCGGCCAAGACCCCGCCGCCGAAGGCCAAAAGAAGCGCCAGCCAGGGATTGGAGGTGGCTATGGATTCAAATTGATTCATCCATTCCACGGTGGTTCCTTTCCTTTTGCGGGAGCGGCACAGCTCCCGGCGGATTCAAGATTTTCATGCACCGGAGTCTCCGCCCGCTCTGATGTTCCATCCACGTGGCCATGGCTCGGACAAGGGCCCGGGCGGCGTCTTTTCGAAAGCGCATCCTCCAGAGCTTTTCGGGCGGAGCCGCTGCGGCCAGGCGCATGAGCAGGACGGATCCCCTGTCCAGCGAAACGCTCTCCGATGGCTGCAGCCCGTGCTCGGAGCACAAGAGGAGGCCCCGCGGAAGATTCCAGATCCAGCCCTGCCCCCGTTCCAACCCTTTTCCGCACTGGGAACACCGTTCCAGGGCGGGCATGTTTCCGGAGAGCACCACCAGCCGAAGCAGGAACAGCGCCGTCACATTCCAGGGATCCCGATCGCTGCCCAACCGCTCCAAGCCCCGGCGAAGGAGATGGAACAGCTCGGGCTGGTTCAATCCTTCGGGACTCATCCTCAAGACGGCCTCGCACAGCAGGCATGCATGGCCCCAGCGGAAGAAGTCGGAACGGAGAGGTTCATGAAGCTCCAGCAGCTTGCAACCTTCCACCCAGAACAATCCCCGACGCACCCTGTAGGACAGGTGCACCACGCTGCCGGTCTCCAGGCTGTTCACGAATCGCTTGCGGCTTCGTCGCGCTCCCTTGGCGATCCCCCGAACCAGGCCCGCTTCCAGGGTATAGAAACTCACTATGCGATCCGATTCGCCGTAATCGGAGGCATGCAGTACGATGGCTTCCGTCTCGACTGTTTTCATGAATCCCATGGCCGTTCCCAAGCCGGAGGATGCCGATTGGGGGATTGGGAACACGCGCCTCCCAGCGTCGGGTACGGCCCGGGGCTCTGTTGCGTGATAAGCGGTTCCCGGCGGAAAGATCCAGGGACGGAAGAGCGGATCAGACGAGCGTCTTTCACGGGCCAGGCACGTCTTTCAGGGCTCGGGCATGAACCTGGGATTGGGCAGCTTGACGCGGACCACCTCGCCCCTCTGCCCCAGGGGCTTCAAGGGCTTGTCATCCCAGAAGACGCGGATGCCGCCCGCGTTGCCGACCCACAGGCGGAGGGTTTCCTGCGCAGAGAAGACCCTTTCTTCACCCGGTTTCATGAGCCAGCTCTCAGACGCAGCTCCGTCCACCCGAACCTGCACCCAGGATTCTTCAGCGGCCACGATGCGCACCGTGTGCTTTCCCGCCCGGGACTCTTCTGCCTCCGCCCCGGTTTCCGGTTCCGCCGTCTTTTGCAGTTCGGGCACTGCAACCTGCGGTTCCCCGGCAGATTCATCCGTCGGCGGGACCACTCCGCCGGATTCCGGTTCCATGGCAACCGGAACCGCATCCCCGGCCGGGAGAACCGGCGAGCTTGCCTGGTCCAACGGGGTCTCGTCGGACCTTCCTGCCGGGGTTGCACCGTCTTCCGGAGAAGGAACGGGCGAGATGGGCTCCCGGTTCTCCCCGTCTTCCCCCACTGTTGTCTCTTCGATCTTGGGCACGGAAACGGCGATCGGTGATCCAGCCCCAGGAGCGGGCGCCTCCGCTTCCTTGGACCGCCCCGGCTCTTCGTCCGGGCTGACGGCTTCCGGAGGCCCCCCCGTTTTCGGAGCGGATTTTCCGGTCGCCAGGTCGGTTGGCAGGTCCTGTTGGCTCGGAACCGTCGGTGACTCCGACAAGGAAGCCGCCTTTTTCTGCTGATATCCCGGCCACCAGAGGGCCCAGCCGGCGGCCAGAACCGCCACCACCGCGAAAAGGGCGAGAACCCCGAAAAAGAATTTCCCCCGGGATGGGGCCGACTTCATCCACCCCTCAAAGCGCCGCAGCCGGTCCCTTTCGTCGTCGTACTGGTGGATTTCGGTTCCGTATTCTTCCAGAATGGGGCGCGGGTCGATACCAAGGGCCTCACAGTAGGTCCTCAGGAAGCCCCGAATCAGCAGGGGCGTCCCGATCACTTCCAGCTCCCCCTCTTCGATGGCGCGCAGCACCTTCACACTGATCCGAGTATGCCGGGATACGGCATCCAGGGTCAGTTGCTGCCTTTTCCGCTCACCTTCAAGAAAGGCACCGATCTCCCGCATCGCCTCCATGGGCAAACCGCCTTTCCTTTCGTGGCAACCTCATGATTGGCTGATCATTCCCCGTCCACCCCCCGTAGCCTTAGGTCAGGACCCCTCCGAGGGCGGCGCCAGGTGCACCTGGATGAAGGACTTGGCCTCCAACTCCCGGATCCACTTCTCGTATTTCTTGTTCACTTCCTGTTGGAACAGCTCCTGCCGGGCCTTCTCGCGCAGTCTCTCATCCACGCTCTTCAAGTCCGTCCTCTGCACATCCAGAAGCTTCACGATATAGAATCCCGCTGACGACTCCACCACTTGACTCACGCCTCCCACTTCCAGATCCCGCGTGACGCGTTCCAGGGGGCCTGCCAGGTCTTTGGCCTTGATGTAGCCGATGTCGCCTCCCTGGTCCGCCCCGGGCCCCTGCGAATAGGCCCGGGCCAGGCCGGCAAAGTCCGCACCGTCCCGGATCTTGGCCAGGATCTCTTCCGCCTTCTGGCGGGCCGCCGCCCGTTGGGTCGCGTCCGCTCCAGCCGGGAGGAAGATCACGGCCAGCCGTCTCTTTTCCTCCGGATCGTTTCGCTGGTCCCTCAGATAGGCGTCCACCTGATCTTCGGTGATGACGGTCTTGGATTTCAGAACTCGCTCGATGAGCCGGGCCCGTTCCATATCTTCCCGAATCTTTGCTTTGAGCTGCTCCAGTGTCCGCCCCTCCCGTCGGAGCATCTCGGCCAGTTGCTCGTCATCGAGCCCGTTGGCCTCCTTGATGCGCTCCAAGGCCCCTTCCACCTCCCGCTCGCTCACGGAGATCTTGAGCCGGGCCACTTCCTGGGCCGTGAGCTTCTCGCGGATCATTTGTCGAAGAACTTCCGTTTTGAGAAGATCCATCTGGGCGGCGGCGACGGACGCCAGACTCTGCCCCGACATCTGCGCGATGGCCTTGACCCGCTCTTCCAGCTCGCTGTTGAGAATGATGTCGTCATTGACGACCGCCACGATCCAGTCCACCGGTTTTGCGCCGGCCTTGCCCATCAGTCCCAAGCACAGAAGAACCATCAGCGCGCAGGCAAACCCATGTGGAGAGAATAATCTTTTCATCTTGGGGAAATCCTTTCTCAACGTCGGGAGGGTTCCCCGCCGAAGTTCAGGCCGGGGCCGGGCAAGTTTTTAAAATCACTCACTAACCTGCTTGTCAGACCTGATGTCCCTACCATGTTCCACCAATACTTGCAAGATCCTTTTCAGCTTGGCCGCGGCGGCCAGACCGCCCCGTGACGCCATTTCGACCACCAGCTTGCGATCCCCCTCCAGACGCGCGAAGCACTTGAGTTCATTCAGTTGCCCCTGAACAGGCGCGATGTTTACCGGGTCCGCAAAGGTGAACCGGAAGACCTCCGGGTCGCCGTCCAGCCGCGCCACCCGCAGCTGCTGCATCATGAGGCGCATGCGGGCGAGCAGCAGCAGGGTCTTGGCTTCGTCGGGCAGAGGGCCGTAGCGGTCCCGCCATTCCCGCGCGGTGTCGTCGATGTCTTCCTGGCTCCTGGAGCTGGAAAGGCGCTTGTAGGCCACCAGCCGCTGATCCGCATCGGGAATGTAGGCGGTGGGCAGGTAGGCCGCCACGGGAATGTTGATTTCCGGGTCCAAGGGGGACTCTTCGGGTTCTTCGCCCTTGAGGCGCCGCACCGTCTCTTCCAGGAGTTCCAGGTAGAGCTCGTAGCCCACGGCGCTGATGTGCCCCGACTGGGCGGACCCCAGGATCGCACCGCCGCCTCGGATCTGCAGGTCGTTCAGGGCGATCTTGAATCCCGAGCCCAGCTCGCTGAAATCCATGAGGGCCCGCAGCCGCTTCTGAGCGTCCCGGGTGACCAGATGTTCCCCGGGAATGAGCAAGTAGGCGTAGGCCTGTTCGGAGGACCGGCCCACCCGGCCCCGGAGCTGGTAGATTTGGGCCAGGCCCATCTTGTCCGCCCGGTTGATGATGATGGTGTTGGCGGCGGGAATGTCCAGCCCAGACTCAATGATGGTGGTGCACACCAGCACGTCCACCTTTCGGTTGACGAAGTCCATCATCACCTTTTCCAACTCCCGCTCCCGCATCTGGCCGTGGGCCACTCCCACGCGGGCTTCCGGAACCAGTGCGCGGATCCGGGCCGCCATCTTCAGGATGGACTGGACATGGTTGTGGACGAAGAAGACCTGGCCGCCTCTGCGCAACTCCCGATGAATGGCTTCCCGAATGGTGAATTCGTCGTACTTGCACACCGACGTCTCCACGGCCTTCCGGTCCTGAGGCGGAGTTTCGATGGTGCTCAGATCCCGAATGCCGGAAAGGGCCATGTGCAAGGTGCGGGGAATGGGCGTGGCCGTGAGGGTGAGCACATCCACGGAAACCCTCAGTTCCTTGAGCCGCTCTTTGTGGCGGACGCCGAACCGCTGCTCTTCGTCCACGATGAGCAGGCCCAGGTCTTTGAATTCCACGTCCTTCTGGAGGAGCCGGTGGGTACCGATCACGATGTCCAACGTCCCGGAGCGCAGCCGTTCCAGGATCTCTTTTTGCTGGGCCGGCGTTCGGAAACGGCTGAGCACATCCACCGTGACCGGGAAATCCTTAAGGCGCTCGGAAAAGGTGGCGTAGTGCTGTTCCGCCAAAACCGTGGTGGGCACCAGCATGGCCACCTGTTTGCCGTCCAGGACGGCCTTGAAGGCGGCCCGTAGCGCCACCTCCGTCTTGCCGTACCCCACGTCCCCGCAGATCAGGCGGTCCATGGGCCGGGGGGAACACATGTCCTGGAGCACATCCTCGATGGCCCGCATCTGGTCGGGTGTCTCGTCGTAGGCGAAACGGGCTTCGAATTCCCGGTAGTAGTTGTCCGGCGGGCTGAAGGCGGTGCCCTCCCGGACATGGCGGAGGGCATAGATCCTGAGCAGTTCCCGGGCCACCTTCTCGGCCGACTCCCGGGCCTTTTTCTTGGCGTTTTCCCAGGACTTTCCGCCCAGCTTGTCCACCCGGGGTTCCTGGCCTTCCACCCCCAGGTATTTCTGGACCTTGTGCAGCTTGTCCACGGGCACGTAGAGACGGTCCCCGTCCTGGTACTCCAGGTGCAGGAAGTCGCTTTCCATGCCCCCGGCCTTCAAATGGACCAAGCCTTTATACACCCCGATGCCGTGGTCCACGTGGACCACGAGATCCCCCACATGGAGATCCTGGAAGGAACTGATGAAGACCCCGGCCAGGGGCTTGGCACCCCGACGCCGCCAGGGCCTCTTGCCGAACACTTCCGATTCGGCCACAAGGGCCAGACGCTGGGCCGGCCAGACGAATCCCGCCCGAAGGGGGCCCACGGAAAGGTGGAGTTCCCGGCCTTCCGGATCCGCACCTTGCCCCACGTCCGAACCCCGCATGGCCCCTTTCACGTCCAGTCCGTAGTTGGCCAAAAGGTCCTTGAGGCGCACCGCCCGTTCCTTGGCATCGCAAACCACCACCGTGGCCAGGCCCTCCTCCTGCCATTGAAGCAGGCGCCGAGCCAGCGGCTCCAGAAGCCGCTCGCGCCTGGGATGGCTCTGGATGGCCAGCTTCAGGTCCTCTTGGCCGTGCACCCCCACGTTCAGGTGGACCGCCGCCCGATCCCGTTCCGTGACGGCGTTGACCCACACGTTCTGGAACCTAGCACTTCCCTCTTCCACCGCCTCCGGTTCCAGGAAGAGTTCCCGGGCCGGCCGGCGCCACTGATCGGGATCCTCGCGGGATTCCCACTCCCAGAGGGTCTGGCTGTACGTCTCATGGAGGCTCTTGCGGATCTCGCCCAGATCGGACCAGATCACCAGGGCATTGGAAGGAAGGTAGTCGAAAAAGGAAACCAGCTCGTCGTAGAAGGCGGAAAGGACGGGCTCGAAGGCCGCCAGCTGATGGCCTTCCTCCAGCTTCTCCATCCACATGTTGGCCACGGAGGGGCTCAGCCGTCCGGAGCTGATTTCGCCGAGGAGGACTTCCCGGGCGCGGGCCTTGGCCTCAGCGTCCAGGACGATCTCGCTGGCCGGCAGCAGGAGCACCTCCTCCAGCGCCGCCAAAGACCGCTGGGTGCCGGGATGAAAGATCCGAATGGCATCCAGTTCCGAGCCGAAAAATTCCAGCCGCAGGGGCCACGGATAGAGCGGAGCGTACACGTCCACCACGTCGCCGCGCCGGCTGAAATCCCCGTATTCCTCCACCATGGGAACGGGATAGTAGCCACGGACCACCAGACGGCGACACAGGGCGTCCACATCGATCTCTTCCCGGAGCACCCGGTATTCGATTTCCCGGTTCAGGACCTGCGCCGGCATGAGTCTTTCCAGAACCGCCAGGGCCGAAGCCACCACGATGGGAGGCTCTCCACCATGGCGGAGAGCCCAAAGGGTCTCCAAGCGTCGGGCCACTCCTTCCATCTTTCCCAGCACCTGAGCCCTGTGGCCGGATCGGGACGGGAAAACGCGCACCCTTTGGGAGAAGGGGTCCGCGGGCCGGATCCTGTCCCCCCGGAAGTATCGGATTTCTTCCGCCAGCGCCTCGGCTTCCTTGTCGGTGGTGGTGAGCACCACCACGGGCCTCTTGATCTGATCCGGAAGGCGGGCCGCCCACAGGGCCAAGGCTTGCAGCGGCAGACCGGCCAGGGATACCGGTGAGCGCCCTTCGTCGAGGATTTCCCGGAGCCGGGGGATCGTGACGGAACTTTCCGCGCCGAATGAGGAAATCGGCAAGGGATTGCCTGCGTTGTTCAATTGCAAAGTGTCGTGCCACCTCCTGCCTCAAATGTCCCGTGCACCTTAATCCCGAATCCCTCTCAGGGCAAGATGCACGGCGCCCGGGTGCTGGACTTCCCGAAGACGTGGACTATAATGGCCGGGTTCTCAAAACGACACGGGGAAAGGCGGACCATGGAATCGACCGGCAGGGCAGGCAAGCAGGACCTTCTGAGGCGGCTCCCCAGCGTGGATGAAATCCTGAAACAACCCGCGATTGCGGAAGCGCTGGAACGGATTCCTCGAAAGCTCCTATTGGAAAGCATCCGGGAAGCGTTGGACATCCAGAGGCGCCGCATTCTGGCCGAACAGGCAGGGGAGGAATCCTTTTCCCTGGACGTCCGGTGGTTGGCCTCGGAAGCCGTACGGTTGGCCGAAAAGAAGAACGAGTTCACACTCCGCCCGGTGGTGAACGCCACGGGCATCGTGGTGCACACGAACCTGGGCCGATCCCTGCTGGCTATGGAAGCCCTGGAAAGACTCCAGGAGGTGTGCCGAGCCTACAACAACCTGGAATACGACCTGGCCGCCGGCAGAAGAGGATCCCGCTACGTGCACGCCGAAGCCGTCCTGCGGGAGATCACCGGGGCCGAAGCCGCCCTGGTGGTGAACAACAACGCGGCGGCCGTCTTTTTGGTGCTCAACACCCTGGCCAAGGGCCGCGAAGTCATCGTCTCCCGGGGCCAACTGGTGGAAATCGGAGGATCCTTTCGGATCCCCGATGTGATGGCCGCCAGCGGGGCCGTCCTGCGCGAGGTGGGATGCACCAACCGAACCCATCTGCGCGACTATGAGCAGGCCATCACGGAACAGACCGCCTTGCTCATGAAGGTGCATTGCAGCAACTACCGGGTAATCGGCTTCACGGCGGAAGTGCCGTTGGAGGACATGGCCCGGCTGGCCCACAGCCGGGGCCTGTTGGCCGTAGAAGACCTGGGAAGTGGCTCCCTGGTGGACGTCTCCCCCTTCGGGCTGCCGGAAGAACCCACGGCCCAACAGGCGCTCAAGGCCGGGGCGGACGTGGTGACCTTCAGCGGCGACAAGCTCCTGGGAGGCCCCCAGGCGGGCATCATCCTGGGGCGCCGGGACGTCATCGACCGTTGCAAAAAGAATCCACTCACGCGGGCCCTTCGCGTGGACAAGATGACCCTGGCGGCCCTGGAAGCCACCTTGCGCCTCTATCGGGACGAGCGCCGGGCCTTCGCGGCCGTCCCGACGCTGCGAATGATCGCCACGCCCCTGGAAACGCTCCGGGAAAGGGCGGAAGAGCTGGCCCGGTTGATCCGAACCTGCCCCGGCGCCCAAAGGCTTTCCGTCCAGGTGGAAAGGAACGTTTCCCAGGTGGGCGGCGGATCACTTCCGGAAAGGGATCTTCCCACCTACGTGGTCTCCATTCGGTCCGCCACGTGGAGTGCCGCCCGGTTGGAACAGGCCCTTCGCCATCACACAATCCCCGTCATCGGACGGATCGAATCGGACCGCTACCTGCTGGATGTTCGCACCCTGCAGCCGGGAGACACCCAGATCATCGCGGAGGCTTTTCAAGCCCTTCTGGCCGATACGAAGAGTTAGGAGTTTGTTCGAAAACTCCGCCACCCGTCACTCCCGCGCAAGCGGGCGTCCATAGTTTCCCGGAAATCCTGGATCCCCGCTTTCGCGGGGATGACGGATGGAGACAAAACGAGGCAAAGAACCCATTGTCGGACAACCCCTTAGCCCAAGTTTGTCATCTATATGCTGCATAGTGCGACATTGTACCGATTTTGCTCATCTAACTATCTGAAAGGTCGTTGATGAGGCCCCGAAAATTCGGTGTAGTGGTAGAAAATAGACGGCCAGCATTGACTCGCCTTCCCTCCTCATGCTAATGTCCTGCTACTATGTTCATTCGACGAGTCAGAAAAAAAGATCACCAAACGGGAACCACCTACTTCTACCACCAGTTGGTCGAGTCCTACAGGACTCCCAAGGGGCCTAGGAGCTTGTCCGAGAATTGATACACATGAGATGTTAATCTCATATGCATACGCTATTTGTACTTGACAG
>NZ_FQVB01000033.1 GCF_900129305.1 Desulfacinum infernum DSM 9756
ATATCAGCGTAGCACTATACTGTCAAGTACAAATAGCGTATGCATATGAGATTAACATCTCATGTGTATCAATTCTCGGACAAGCTCCTAGGAGCCTGCCCGAGAACGGGTCTCCTTCCTCACCCGACAAGGGAGCCGCCTTCTTTCGTAGCCGCGGGGCTTCAGCCCCGCGGGGAGGGACCACCGTAACCCAATGAAAATGAAAGGTAATACCCGAAGATCCGGCCGAAGTTCTCGGATTCCTCCGCAGCCCTGAAGGGCTGCGCTGCGAGAAACGCGCTCGTCCTCAGGGTTTTCAGACAAGCTCCCAGCTTGTTCCTCCAGCCTCTCACCTTCGACCTATCCCCTTTCGCCCTCCGCCTTTTACCTTTTCCCTTTTACCTTTCGCCTTTTACCTTTTCCCTTTTACCTCTTCCCTTTTACCTTTCGCCTCTTACCTTTTCCCTTCCCCCGCCCGCCGGGCCAAGAACGACGCCAGGTCCTCAACGTCCGCCCCGGCCTTCTTCAAGTTCCCCATGCAGATGGGGCACATGGAAAGGATCGGCGCCCCCGTCCGGTTCAGCTGTTCCACACGGCGCTCCATGATCTCCCGGGAAAGCTTGGGCGACACCGATTCGGCCGGCCCGCCGCAACAGTGTGTGAGGGGGCCCGATTGCTGCACCTCGGCCACTTCCACCCCCACGTCGCGCAGCACGCGGCGGGGCATGTGGGAAAGCTTGAGATAGCGGCCGAAAAAGCACGGGTCGTGCAAAGTCACCCGAGTCCCGTTGGGACGGCCCGTCAACCGCAGCAGTTCGAAGTAGGTGCGCACCTGGAACTCCGCCCCCACATACTTGGGATAGAGCACCTTGAAGGCGTAGGTGGTGTGAGGGTCCACGGTGATGAGGGTCCGAACGCCCGCCTCTCGCAAACGCCCGGCCACGAACCGGGCGTGCTCCTCGAAGGCCTCCTGGTCTCCCAGGTCGTAGAGCAGGATACCGCTGTAGAGATCCAGGTCCGGCCGGTAGGCGAATCGAACGCCCGATTGCTGCAGCAGGGCAACGATGTCCTTGAGGATCCGTTCATAGGGGGCGCGCTCCTTGGGCGTGGCCATGAAGAGGGATCCCATCTGGACGAGGCGTTTGGGGACCCAGGATCCGTACCCCACGAAGGGGGCCCACCGCGTGTCCTCCAACATCTCCAGCCGGCGGGTGATCTTTTCGATGAACGGCACCGACTGCACCATGAGCCCCGTGTAGAAGAGCGTGTCGCCGTCGGTGGGCAGGGAGAGCTTTTTCCACCATCGGTTCATGGCAAAGTGGAAGGCCCCGAAGGGATTTCGAGTCTTCCGCACGTTTCCCGCAATGAGGTCCACAATCGTCTCAGGATGGTACATGACCGTCTCTCCTCCAATGATGGAGCACATACCGGCGAAGGCCCAGAATCAGCTCGCCGGGGTCCGCCTCGCGGGGACACGTCTGGGTACACAAGCCGCAATGGAGGCACCGCCACAGTTCCACGCCGTTTTCCAGGATGCGGTCCCTGGCCCCGATCTGGGCGTATCGGACCATCCGCCTTGGAAAATGCTCGTAGATGAGCGGACAGATGGCGGCGCAGGTGCCGCAGTTGAAGCAGTCCAAGGTGGTGGACACCCCGAACCGCTCCAGCTCCTCCGAAAAGGAAAGGTCCACGAAAGCCATGATGCGTCTCCTTCACAGGGCGTCCCCGGCGAAGCCGCCAAGGAACGCCGATCAACTCCAAGGCCGCCGTCTCCGGGGTTCACTCTGCCAGGCGGTAGGCGAAATAGGCGCCCTGCTTCTCGCCCTCCAGGACCACCCCGTATTTCTTGAGGGATGCGATCCACCAGAGAACTTCGCGGGGCAAGAGCCCCACCGCGTCCGCGATTTCCGGAACCGTCCTGGGCCCCTTCTTCAGTTCCCCGGTGATGGAAGCGATGATCTTTTTCTGTTCCTTCACCTGCGCCGACACCCGGCGGATGGTTTCCTGGCGGGCCGCCCGCAGCGCCTTCATCACTTCCTTGTCCACGCCTTTTTTCGTTTCCTGTTCGTTTCCCATGGAACCTTCTCCCGCTGTGTCCGATTTCCGGAAGGTCTTTCCTTGCCGGTTCAGGCCGCCGGGTCGGATGCGATGGCATCCACCATGGCTTCGAACTGGGCCAACGTGGATCCCTTCACCTGAATGGCCCCGGTGGGGCAGACGGCCACACAGGCCCCGCAGCCAAGGCACAGGGCGGACACCACCTGGGCGCGTCGCACCGTTTCTCCGTCCACCACCACGTCCACCCGTTCAATGGCCCCGTCACCCAGGCACGCCTCCACGCAGGCCCCCGTACCTCGGCACTTGTCCCAATCCACCTCCGCCACGAAGGGATCCAGCTGCACGCAGCCCTTGGCCAGCAGGGCGGACGCCTTGGACGCCGCCGCCGATGCGGCGTTGCATGCCTCGGTAACATCCATGGGAGCCTGGCAGGTCCCGGCCAGGAGCATCCCCGTGGTGGCCAGCTCCACGGGGCGCAGCTTGGGATGGACTTCCAGGAGGAATCGATCCGCGCCCACGGGAAGTTTCATCATCTTCACCAGATCCTGAATTCCTGCGGGCTCCATACCGACGGCCAACACCACCAGGTCGGCCGGGACCTGCACCTCTTCCCCGAAGGTCAGGGTGTCTTTCACGCGCACCACCAGGGGGGTTCCGGTGGGTCCGTCGGCACGCTCCACCCGGGGCGGATCTTCGGGCTCGAACCGGAAGAAGAGCACCCTGTTATGGGCCGCTTCCTGGTAGAGTTCTTCCTGTCCGCGGCCGTAGGCCCGGATATCGCGATAGAATTCAAAGACCCGCGTCCCGGGATACCGGGTGCGCACCTGGTTGGCGGCAAAGAGCGTGGCGGAACAACAGGTTCTGGAACAGTACTCGTTGAGATGCCCGGAGGCGTCTTCTTCGTGGACGCCTGGAATCTGGCGGCTTCCCACGCAGTGGATCATGGCGACGCTTCGGATCGGTCGCCCCCCCAGGGTCAGAAAGGATCCGTCGGCATCGGCGTCCCGCAGGGCTTCGATGAATTGGGGGAGCGTCACCACTTCGGGCATTTCGCCGTAGCCGTATTCTCCCTTCCGCGGTTCGTAGGGTTGGAAGCCCGTGGCCAGGACCACCACGCCCGTGTCCACCCGGAAACGTTTTTGGGCGGCGGGAGGATCCCCGAGGACGGCTCCCCGGGACGGAACGAATCGGGGACCGCCTTCGCCCTCCGACTTCAAGGCCGACAGGACGGCGGCATCCTCCGGCGCGGGCGGCTCCACCTCCACCTCCAGGGAAAAGTTTCCCACGTACCCGTCGAAACCCACCACGCGGGCACAGGAATGGAAGGAGATGCCCGGGTGTTCCATCACCTGCCGGGCCAGGGACAGGATCGCCTCCGAGGCGGCTTCGCCCGTGGGTGCCAGCCGGTCCAGGCTCGCCACGCGTCCGCCCGCGAACGGCGTCTTTTCCAGCAGAACCACCTCAAGGCCCCGACGGGCCAGGTCCACCGCCGCCCGAAGCCCCGCGATGCCCGCCCCGATCACGGTGGCACGGCGTCGGGCGTCCACCCGCAGAGGTTCCAGCGGCGTCAGCAGCCGGGCCTTGGCCGCAGCGGCCGAAATCAGCTTCAAGGCCTTTTCGGTGGCCGGATCCCCGTGATGAACCCAGCTCACCTGTTCCCGGATATTGGCATGTTCATAGACATAGGGGTTGGCGCCGGCGCGCTCCAGGGCGTTCCGGAAGGTGGATTCGTGCAGGCTGGGCGAACAGGAGGCCACAACGACCCGGTTGACCTTCCCGCTGCGGATATCCTCCATGATGAGCTCTTGGCCCGGATCGGAACACATGAACACGTTCCGCCGTGCCACCGCCACACCGGGTATCTTTTCCGCCTTTTCGCACAGGGCCTCCACGTCCACGTGATCGGAAATGTTTCCGCCGCAGTGGCAGATATACACGCCGACCCGTGGTTCATCGGCGACGTCGGGCAATGGGGTGCGCTGGTCTTCCATGGAAAAGCTCCGTCTCTTGAGTCCCGCGACTCGGCCTTCTAGGCCACGGCCTCCAGGGCCTTTTTTCGGGATTGGAGATAATTGGCCGCGTGCATGGCCGCAGCGCTGGCCTCTGCGATGCTGTCCACAATGTCCTTCAATCCCACGGCGGCGCCGGCGGCGAAGATCCCCTCTTCCACCGTGCGCGTGGGCGCCAGCTTCGGTTCGGGGCCGCTGATGAAGCCGTCCGGACCCACGGTCAGCGCGCACCGCCCTTCGGGATTCCAACCCGGCACCTTGCCCAGGGAAAGGACCACCAGATCGTGGGATGCCGTGGTCGTGCCTCCGTTGAGTTGATCTTCATAGCGGACCGTCACCGCTCCGTCTTCTCCCGGTTCGATCAGGGCCACCTTGGCCTTCACGAACTGGATCCCCATGGCCCGGGCGTTTTGGAAAAACTGTTCGTAGCCCTTGCCGAAGGCTCGGATGTCCATGTAATAAATGAAGATATCGGCGACCGGCAGGGCCCCGGAAAGGAGCATGGCCTGCTTGATGGCGTACATGCAGCAGATCCGGGAACAATAGGGAATCCCCATGCTCTTGTCCCGGGATCCGGCGCATTGCACGAAGGCGATGGAATCGGGTTCCATGCCGTCGGAAGGCCGAAGCACCCGGTTGTAGGGACCGTGGGGCGCCAGGAGCCGCTCCATCTGCAGCGCGGTGATCACATTGGGAATGGTTCCTGATCCGTACTGGGCCTTGTCCTCCAGGGGCGTGACGGAAAACCCCGTGGCCACCACGGCCGTGAGCGCCTCGATGACGATCTTTCGGGGCTGCTGATCGTAGACGACGGCCCCCGTGGGGCACACCTTGGCGCAGGTCCCGCACAGCATGCAGCTTTCCGGGTCCATCACCGCCACCTGCGGAACGGCGTTGGAAAAGGGGATGCAGATGGCCTTTCGAGCGGCGAAGTTCCCCTGGTCCGGATCGGGCACGTACACGGGGCAGTGGTACTCGCACTGGCGGCACCCGATGCACTTGTCCTCATCCACGTACCGGGGTTTTTGGCGCACCACGGCCCGCACCCGACCCCGGTCGTCCCGTTCCATGGTTTCCAGCTCGCAGTAGGTGAGCAGCGTGATCTTGTCGTGATGGGCCGCCGCCGCCATCTTGGGCGTGGTGATGCAGCTGGCGCAGTCCAGGGTGGGAAACACCTTGGAAAGGCGAATCATGGTCCCGCCGATGGATGCATCCCTTTCCACCACCACCACCGAATAGTCCTGGTCGGCCAGGTCCAGCGCGGCCTGGAGTCCGGCGATGCCGCCGCCCACCACCAGCGCGTCGTAAGACAGGGTTTGACAGGTCCCCATGAAAATCCTCCACCGGCAGGGCCATGGCCATGCCGTCCTAGAATCTCAGCGCCGCCGCCGAGGCCGCTCCTACTCCGAAAGACACTCATCTGCGCCCATGCGCGTCCATTCGCGGTTTTCTTCCACATGGATCGGACGAGCCTTTCTCCTTCCGAGGCCGCCACGGGCGGGCATAAAGCCCGCCCCTACGCGGATTGACATCTTTCGTAGGGGCGGGGTTTATCCCCGCCCACCACGCCCTCAGGTGGAGACGCCCGGTGAAAAGATCGCTTCGCCGAAGCCCCCGAAGCCCATACGACATGAGAGGCGTGACTCGACACCAGGAGACTGTCCGAGAATTCCACAAACCGTCACTCCCGCGCAAGCGGGAGTCCATAACTTACTGGAAATTCTGGATCCCCGCTTTCGCGGGGATGACGAATGGGCGTTGAACGAAGCAAATTCGCCATTTTCGGACAGCCTCCTAAGCGCTTTCGGCCAGCTCCGAGGCTTCGAGACGATCGCGGGCTTCGCTTCCCGGAAGTCCCAGTTCGCGGATCACCTCCTGCATCTGCTTGACCTCGTTGACAAACGCCCGGGTGCACACGGTGCAGATGGAAGTGAGGCGCAGCCGTCGGATGTCCAGGCCCCGCTCCTTCATGAGCTGATAGACCCGGTCGATGCGCTTGGCCAGAGCCTCATAGGCGCCCTCGTAAGGGCATTCCACGCCGCAGCTCATGACGATGATCCCGGAAATGCCCTTGTCGAAGCAGTCCAGGTAGAATCTTTCCGGAAAGAGGACCGGGGCCTTCACCTTCAAGATGTAGGTGTTGGCCGGGTAGGTGATGTGCGCCTGCCCGACGGCGTCCGCCCCCGGGTAGGCGCAGCTTTCCGTCGCCAGAATGAGGATCTTGCCTTGGCCGGCGGGTGTTCCCATGGCGATCAGCCTCTTATTTCCTGCGAACGACGAAAATGCGATCGTATCCGTCGGCTTCCTGATGGCCCAGATACTCATGGCCCACCTTCTTGGCCCACACCGGGATGTCGTTCTTGGTGCCGGGATCGTTGGAGAGAATCTCCAACACCTCCCCCACCTTCACCTTGCCGATGGCCTTCTTGGCCTCCAAAAGCGGGCCCGGGCACGCGCTCCCGCGGGCGTCCACAACACTCGCTGCCTGAACGGAACTGAGATCCACAGCGGACATGGTCTGTCTCCTTTCTCGGTGCTTGGGTTGTCTGGTCGGCTTGGCGGGTCGATTGTTCGACCGTCACCCGTACCAGGAACAAGGTTCATGCCAGGGATCGCCGGACTCCACATAGGGTACTGGATTCACAGCCATTACACGAACCGCGCAGGACCCCGAAAGGGGCGGCGGAAGATGTCCTTGAGGCCCGGGGCACCTGTTCAACTGAACAACACCCGTTAAATAGGCTTAACGGTTTTTGAGCACCCTCACGAAACGGTAGCCGGCCCCGGGCGGTCCCATGGGCAGGAGCGGGGCCGGAAAAGGCCGGGAAATTCCCTATAGGGAGCAATTGGCAGAGATCTTGCCTCGCATATGGAAGGACAGCCGGGGAAATCCGAGAGGAAGGGTCGAACACGATCCCGGAGCCATCCCTTCAAACCGTCACTGAAAGGAGTCTTATCATGAAGCTTTGTTTTGTCATTTCCATCGGGTTCGAGCGGTCCGGCAGCGCCACCCGCGCCATGCAGTTTGCCAGCATCGCGGCGGAGGAGGGAAATCACGTGGAGGTCTTCTTGATCGACGACGCCATCCATTGGGCGCAGATGGGCATGGCGGAAGGGATCCGTTCCTCCACGGGCGAGCACATGAAGGATCTTCTGGACACCCTGATCAGGCGGAAGACCCCCATCCACGTGTGCAAGGCCTGTGCGGACAAGCGGCTGGTGTCTCCGGACGACCTGGTGGACGGCGCCGTGATTTCCCCCGCCCCGGTGCTGGTCCAGATGATGGCCGATCCGGAATACAAGGTGCTCACTTTCTAAGGGGCCGTCCGAAAACGCAGCGGATGATCTCTTTTCTCGTAGCGCAGCCCTTTAGGGCTGCGGAAAAACCCCCGAACGTTGGATGGGATATTGCGTATTTCCTGTCGCTTCATGAAGTTGAGATAGCCCTCTCCGCGGGGCTGAAGCCCCGCGGCTACGAAAAGAGCGGCCATAGCCCGGGCTCTTGTTTCGGAGAGCCATTGTCGGACAGGCTCCCAGGAGGCTTTCTTCCATGCTTCAACGGATCCTCGTGGCCTTCAAGTTTTCCCCGGCGGGCGCCCGCACCCTCCTGCAGGCCGCCGAACTGGCGCGGGTGCACGGCGCCCGCCTCCACATCTTTCACGCCCTCGACTACCGGCTCCTCCACCCGGCAACGCCCGACGAGCGCATCGTGGCCATGACCCGGGAAGCGGAAGAGCGCTTCGAAAAGGAATACAAGAAATACCTGGAAGGGTACCCGCGCTACGGCTTCAACTGTTGGGAGGCCGACCCGTCGGTGGAAATCTGCAAGCTGGCCGAAGACATGGCGGCGGACCTGGTGGTCATCGGCTGCCATCAGGTGGGTGACCGCCCCGGCATCTCGCGCCTTGGCATGGTGGGGCTGGCCATCGTTCAGACGGCGCCCTGCATGGTGCTGGTGGTGCCCTGCCCCTGACGGCCCCCCGAAAACCTTTCCGAGCCTCCCCTCCCAGCAGCCATGGCCGCCGCCACAAGCACGACGATGCGCGACCGTTCCCCGTTGGGCATGGCGCCCGACCCCGGATTCTCCGTCGGTTTCCCGCCCGCCGCCCCTTTGCTTTTCCTTCCCTGCAAGTTAAACATATTCAAGAAATGCCAATCGCTATTTCATATGATTTGATACTTTTGAATTCATCCTGAAAAATTCCCCGCACTCTCGATCTTCTCCTGAGCCTCTGGCCCTATGGATAGTCCCAAGTGAAAGGACTCGACCAACAACGAAGGAGGAGGCCATGCAGATCAAGATGGGCAGATTCGCCAGGAACGCCAAAGGATAAGGAGGGCTTTTTCCGGCCGTTCCGCCGGATGGGCCTGGAAGCACCAACGTGGTCACTCCCATGCCTCGAGCATGGGAGGAAAGGAAAAAACATGAAAAGACACCTCATGAACTACGAGACGTTTCTTCGGATCGCCAACGCCATCGGTCACTCCCGAGACCCCGAGGAGGTGATCCTGACGACGGTGGAAGGTGTGAAAACCGCACTCAACGTCAAGGGCTGCGCTCTTTTCCTGATCAACAGGAAGACCGATCAGCTGGAACTGGCGGCATCCTACGGGCTGAGCGACGAGTACATCAACAAGGGCCCGGTGAGCGCCCTGCGTTCCATCGCCGCGTCTCTGGAAAGCGGACCGGTGGCCATCCATGATGTGGCCGATGATCCCCGGATCGAGTACCCGGAGGCGGCCAGGAGGGAGGGGATCGCTTCGATCCTTTCCGTCCCCGTGTTTACCGGTGGCCGTGTCATCGGGGCCATGCGGGTTTATACGTCCGAGCCCTGGGATTTCACGCTGGATGATGTGAATTTCGTGCAGGCCTTGGCCCAGATCGCCGGCATGGCCCTGGATATGTGCCGTCTTTACAAGGGTTACAAGGAAAGTCTCGATGTCCTGAAAACCCTGCGGGAGGCCCAGAAGGTCCGCACGACCCGGCGAACCCCCTACGAAGGCGTGCCGCAAAGCGTGGACGCCGGCGATCTCCAGCGCCGGGAGCCGGCGATCGCCTGAGGACCGAAGCCCGACGGGACCCATTTGCGACTTGATCCGATCCGCCCGTCGGGTTCGAATAATGGCTCCGGATGGAGAAGGCCTTGCTTGTCCATGCACCGCCGGGGGACGGCCCCCAACGGAAAGTTGCAGCCCATGCGCCTCCATCACCCCCCTTCCCTGTGGGACCGCCTGGCCGGTCTTGTGAGCCCCCGCCGCAGACTGGTCCACACGTACGCCCGGTTTCGCCGGCTTCTCCGGGCCGACCACAGGTGCCATCGGTGCATGGCCACCCTGGAGCGCGTCCATGGAGAAGACCCGCCCGTGGATTTCCACAAGGTGCGTCGCATGGCGGCGCTCCTGGAGCGTCATGCCCAGGCCCTGGTAAAAGAGCTCGAGGCCATGGCCCCCCGGCAGGGAAAGGCGGCGGAGGCCGCCCTGGACCGGGTGCGCCGTCGCATGGCCCCGGCCCTGATCCCGGCATCCCTTCCCGCGGACTCGCCCCTTGTCGTTCCCATGGACGAAGCGGGGGGCCTCGGGGAAGATCTCCTGGGCGGTAAGGCCCTTCAGGCGGCCCGTCTGGCGGGCCTCGGCCTTCCCGTTCCCCGGTCCTTCGTGGTCACTTCCCGGGCCTTTCTCCACGTCCTGGCCCACAACCATCTGGGAGAAGAGACGGCCCGTTGGTTGGGGCGCCTGGACGCCTCCAATTCCAAAAAGCTTGGCCGCACGGCGGAAGCACTTTGCCGAAAGCTGGAAAAGTGCCACCTTCCTCCGGACCTGCTGGAGGCCGTGGGCGAAACCCTTCGACGGGTTTTCGCAGACGAGGCGGATTCCGTTTCCCTTTGCGTTCGAAGCAGCGCCGTGGGGGAAGACCGCACCCACTCCTTCGCGGGCCAGTACCTGAGCGTGCTCCATGTACCGCCCTCGGCCTTCCCCGACGCCTATCGGCGGGTGATGGCGAGCAAATACACGGCCAACGCCCTGGCCTACCGGGTGTTCAACGGATATTTGGACGAAGAAACCCCCATGGCCGTCCTGGTCATGGAGACGGTGGACGCCGTCCGGAGCGGAGTGGCCTACAGCGCGGACCCGTCCACGGGCGATCCCCGGCGTCCGACCGTCTACGGCGTGTGGGGCATGGGCGAGATGCTGGTGCAAGGGGAAGCCGCACCGCAAGTGGTGATCCTGGACCGAACCACGCTCTCGCTCCACGAAAATCCCACACGGCTTTCCCAACAGACCGAAAAGTTGGTCCTGAGCCCCGGCGGCGGCCTGGAGCGCCGTCCCCTGACCGAAGAGGAAAAGGCGAGGGGCCCGGTGGACGCTTCCCTGGCCCGCCTTCTGGCCCGACACCTCCTGGCCTGCGAAGACCTTCTGGGCGGGCCCGTGGACATGGAGTGGGCCGTGGACGCGCGGGGACGAACGTGGATTCTGCAGGCGCGGCCGCTCTTCGTTCAGGCCCCCCGGCCGGAATGTGCGGCGAGAGAGGCGCCGCCGGAAGAGAGGGTGCTTCTTTCCGGCGGAGAATGCGCCTGCCCGGGAACGGCGGTGGGACGCGTGGTCCACGTGGAATCCCCTTCGGACTTGCCCCGCGTTCCCCCGGACGCCGTGGTCACCGCCGCCGCCCCCTTTCCCGAATTGGCCACCATCGCCGACCGACTCCAGGCCGTCCTCACCGATGCGGGCTCGGTGGCCGGACATTTTGCCTCGGTCGCCCGTGAAAAGGCCATCCCCCTGTTGGTGAACACGGGGTCGGCCACCACGGTCCTGCGGCCCGGCCGAATCGTCACGGTGGATGCCACGGCCCGAAGGGTTTACGCCGGCCTGGTATCGGGCCTTCTGGATCCCGCCTGCCGCCTGGGCCGGCTTCCGGCGGACCGCCCCGTCAAGGCCCGGCTGCGGCGGCTTCTGGATTGCGTTTCCCCCCTGCATCTGACGGATGCCGCCAGCCCCGAATTCCGGGCGGAAAATTGCTCCACCATCCACGACATCCTGCGCTTTTGCCACGAAACGGCGCTTCGCGCCATGTTCGGGGCCCACCGGCGGGGACGCACCGTGAGGGGAGCTCGCAGGCTCTCGAGCGACCTGCCCTTCCAGCTCTACCTTCTGGATCTCGGGGGAGGCCTCGCCGGCGCAACGGGTCGTTCCGGGGCCGTTTCCCTGGAAGATGTGGCCAATCCCTTGTTTCGAGCCCTTTGGAAGGGATTGTCCTCTCCGGACGTGTACTGGAGCGACAAGGTGCGCCACATGGACTGGGAGGACTTCGACCGGGTGAGCGCCGGCGTCTTTTCCCTGGACTCCCAACTGCTGGCCAGCTTCGCTCTTCTTTCCTCCGATTATGTCAATGTCCACCTGCGCTTCGGCTATCACTTCGCCGTGGTGGACGCCTTGGGCGGCGCAGGGAACGCACGCAACCACCTGCGCTTCGCCTTCACGGGCGGCGGTGCCGATCTGAGCGGCCGGCAGCGGCGGATTCTTCTTCTGGAGCGCGTCCTGGAAAGATCGGGGCTGACGGTGGAACGGCGGGGAGACCGGCTGGAAGCCCACGCCCGGGACATCCCGCCCCACCGTCTTCCCCGAATGGTGGAAATGCTGGGCCACCTCCTGGGAATCACCCGCCTTCTGGACATGCGCCTCCAAACGGAAGAAGATGTGCGGGAAGAAGCGGCTCGGTTCTTCGCCGCCCATCCCGATCTTTTAGAGACATCCCCCCGTGGAGGAGTAGGCAACCGGTGAGTCGATACCCGCTCACGTGGATCACGGAACAGCTGGCGGCGGGCCACGCCCCCATGTCCCATGCGGATCTGGAATCCCTGAGGCGACAGGGCGTGGACGCCATCCTCAACCTGTGCGCCGAATTCTGCGATCTTCACGAGATCGAAGAGAAAGCGGGCTTCGAAATCCACTACCTTCCCACCGACGACGAAGGCATCCCGGACCCGACGGCCCTGGAGCGGGCCCTGGACTGGCTGAACGCCTGTCTCTTTACCGGCAAGAAGGTGCTGGTCCACTGCCGCTTCGGTATCGGCCGCACCGGTACGGTCCTCACGGCCTTCCTGCTGCGCCGGGGGTACGCCCTGAAGGAGGCCCGCAAGATTCTGGAAGGATCCCGCGCCCGGCCGGAAAGCTACGTCCAGTGGAAGATGCTCCGCCGCTACTGCCGCCGGGAAGGTTCGCCGGGCGTTTGCCGTTTCGATCTCCGCGAAAGAAGCCTCGTGGATCTCTCTCCCTACTTTTCCGAATATGAGGAGATCCTTCGGGAGGCCGACGAGGTCTTCGATCGGCAGGCCCCCGATCTTCCGCGCTGCGGGGATGGAACGGACGCCTGCTGCCGCCGGCTCCTTTACCTGCAGCTCGTGGAGGCGGTTCATTTGAACCACCGCATGGGAAAGGAGATCCCCTGGGACGAGCGGCTCCGGGCCGTGGAGCGGGCGGCGACCTTCCGGAAGCGCCCGGCACCTCCTCCGCGGGAGCGAACCGGGATCTTCGCCGCCCTATTCGGCCGCTACGCGGCCCCTCCCCCGGACCGGGAAGAACCCCGTCGGGAACAAATCCTTACCCGATGCCCGCTCAGCGTGGACGGCCGATGCCTGGCCTTTCCCTTCCGGCCGCTTCTGTGCCGGATCCACGGGCTCTGCGTCCGCTACGACGGCCGGGTCTTCTGCTGGGGATCGGGAAAGGGCCCCGCGGAATCCTCACCCAGCGCCCCCTTCGACCTGGACGATGTTCGCCGAAGACTGGACCGGCTTTCCCGAAGACTCCTCAGGGACCTCACCGGGAGGGAGCCGCCCGACACGGCCGGGCTGGTCTTCCCCCTGCCGGACGTGGTGAGCGGCGCCTTCGCGCGCGACTGTCTCTATGCCCTGGAAGGCAGGTGGGACGTCTTTTCCAGGTAGACGGTGAGATCCAACTTGCGGCGCAACCCCTGGGGGGTCATGGAGCGGACCTGGCCGAAGATGGGGCGTTCCTTGAACGGCCGGTCGTGCAGGCCGAGGCACCAGGCCACGCCCACGTAGCTGGAAGGATCCCGCCCGTCCAGGGCGTACTTGTTGTTGAGATAAAGGCCCACCCGAAAGGCCTCCCGGGGGTTTCGGGTCCACAAAAGAAGCTGTCTCCCCCAGTACATGCGCATGTACCCGTGGATCTTCCCGAAATGGACCAGCTCCCTCTGGGCCGCGTTCCACGCCGGATCTTCGGTCCGAGCGGCTTCCAGCTCTTCCCGGGAATAAAGCGCCGGTCGGGGGTCGCGGGCGTGGCGGCTCAGAGTGTCCCGGGCCCAGGCCGGCAGCCCCTCCCAGGCATCGTAGGCGGGATTGTAGTAGACCGCATTGACGGCCAGCTCCCGGCGCACCACCCGCTCTTCCAGGAATGCCTCCGCCCCTGCACCGCCCCTCCGGGACGCCTCCCACGCGGCTTCCAGCGGCGACAACTGGCCGAAATGCAGATAAGGACTGAGGCCGGAACAGACGTCCCGGCCGGGATCATTCCTTTCCTCGGCGTAGCGTTCCAGCCGCTCGTCCAGAAAGCGCTGCAGGGCCTGGCGAGCCGCCCGGTTTCCGGAACCAAGAGGCACCGTTGGCACCGATCGGTCCACGACCAGGCGCCCGAGAAGGCCTTCCACGTCCAGCGGCACGGAAGATGGAAAATCGCCGCCCGAAAACCGCACGCGCGGGGCCTTTTCTTCCATGGGAGTCAAGAACCGGTCCAGCGCGGGCCGGATACGCCGGCGAAGCACCGCGGCGCTCACCGCCTGTTTGGGATAGGCGGCCTCCACGGGCACCACCACGTCCGTTTCCACCTCCACAAACGGCCGCTCCAGTCGCTCCGCCACCTGACGACGCCAGAGTCTCTGATGGTGCAGATACCCGCAATCGGTCACCACCAGCGCCGCCCGGGCCCCGTAAGAGGCGACCACTTCCGGGGGACTCCCCACCTCCACCACGAAGCCCGCGCCACGGTCGGCCAGGTCGCGGCCGGTTTCCGCAAGCCCTTCCAGCATGAAGGCGTAATGGCGCAGGTTCGCTTCGGGATAATCGGGAATCAGGCAGAAGAGCACCAGCACCGGGCGTCCCTTACGGTCGGCCTCGTCCACCGCGTACTGGAGCGCATGGTTCCAGGACGCCCTTTGCGAGGCCTGCATCCAATAGAGGACGTAGCGCCCCCGGGCGGATCTTCCCGTGCTCCGCGGACGGATCCTTTCCTGCTCCATGGGATTCCCTCCTCAAGCACCGCCGGGTCCGTTCTTCCTGCGCTTCCTGGGAAACCAGGGAACGAAGGCGCTGGTCCTTTCTACGTATTCCTGATACTCGGGGCTCTTTTCCTTCATGACGCTTTCCAGAAGCGTTACACCGGAAACCCTGAGAAGTAGAAACGTGATGAGCGCAGGCCCCACGACGGTCCACCCACCACGGGGGGTGGATAGAGTCACCAGATACATCCCCCACCACACGAGGGTCTCTCCGAAATAGTTGGGATGGCGGCTGTAGGCCCACAGTCCCCGGTCCATAATTTTGCCGCGGTTTTCAGGCCGACGAAGAAACCGAAGCAGCTGAAAATCGGCCGTGGATTCCAACACGATACCGGCAAGCGAAAGAGCCGCTCCCACCAGATCCAGCGCCGTGATCCGGGCCGGTTCCGCCGAAGTGCACGCCCATTGGACGGGCAGGGAAACGATCCACAAAAGAACCCCTTGGAGCAGGAAGACGCTCCAGAGGCTCCTGACGGCAAAACGCTCACCATGGGCCTTTCGCATGGCCGCATAGCGCGGATCTTCTTCCTTGCCCCAGCTGCGGCCCGTGATGTGCGCCGACAGTCTGAGTCCCCACAGGGTGGTCAGGGTGGTCACCAGCAGCCTGCGTGCCCCATAGCCTTGGCCCGCCCAGAAACTGATCCAGGCAACCAACACGAAACCCAGGCCCCAGAAACGATCCACCAGGCTGGCCTTCTTTTTCCAGACGGTGTAGGGCCAAAGGGCCGTCATGAGCAGGAGCGCCGCCGCCAAGTTGATCGCAAACAAAGTGCCCGTGGATGTCATGTCTCCGCTCCCCGCTGTTCGATGGCCCGGATCAGGGCGCGGTGCGCGGCCCTGTCCAGGGGATAAGCCCACGCCACCGCCATGGAAAGGACGTTGCTCAGACAGGGAACCAAGGCATAAAGAAGCCTCAGCCGAAAGATCACCGGCTCGCTTTGCATCACGTTGGGTTCATACCCCGCCCGCCCCAGGAGCCACAGGCCCAGTCCCACCCCCAATGCCGCACTCAGTTTCTTCGCCACGGACCAGACCCCCACGTAAAACCCTTCGAGCCGATCCCCCGTGAGCCACTGGTGATAATCGATCACATCCGCCTGCATGGCCGAAGGAAGGGCCAAGGCTCCCCCGAAGCCAACCCCGGAGAGGGCCACCAGGATGCCGTAGGCGGTCTCGTCACCATAACCGAGGAAAAAGACGCCGGCAAAGGCCCCCGTATTGACGGCCATGGCCAGGAGCCAGCCCCGTTTCTTGCCGATGCGGCGGGCCAGAGCGATCCAGCCCGGCAGAAACAGGATTCCCGTGAGAAAATAGACCATGAGAAAGACGTCGGCCTTGGAGGAACCCAACACGTACTGCACGTAGTAGAGGATGAGGGTGGCAGGCAGATTGTTTCCGAAAGAACTGATGGTGTAGGCGATGAGAAGGATCACAAAGGGTCGGTTTTCCAAAGACCTACGCAAGTCCTGGAGAAAATTGGGCGCCGTCTTCCTGGGGTCGGTCGCCCACTCTCTTTCCGTAACCAACCAAGCGCACATCCAGCACGCCGCCACCAGGATAGGCGCATAAAGGCCCCCCATGACCATGAATTTGGCCCGCTCTCCGGCAGAGTCCGCTCCGAGATCCAAAATGCGCCCCAAAAGTGCCGGGGACGCCACCGCCAGCACGATCCCCACCATCACGAAACCGTCGCGCGTTCCCAAAAGCCGGGTGCGCTCATCGTAGTCCAGGGTGATTTCCGGCCCCCAGGCCTCGTAGGGCACCTCCACCGCCGTCCAGAAAAGGAAAACACAGAAGATCGATACGGCAAACCAGCCGAACGACGAGCCGATTTCAGCGGCGGGCGGATTGAAAAGAAGCCACAGAGAAACGGCCAGGGGAAAGGTTCCGAACAGCAGGTAGGGACGTCTTCGCCCCCAACGGGTGCGGGTGTGGTCGGAAATCCGGCCCAACAGGGGATCGGTGAAGGCGTCGAAGATCCGAACGAAAAGCAAGACGGCTCCCACCCATGAGGCTTGCAGCCCCACCGTATCCGTGTAGAATTTGGGAATGTGCACATAGAGAGGTAGCCCCACCACGGCCAGGGCCAGAGCGGGAAGGGCGTAGGCCAAGCGAATTCTTGCGGGAACCTGTCTCATCGACTTCAACCTTCTCAACTCTCGAAGAATCCATTCCGGCGAATAAGGAGACGGCCATGACCCCAAATCCCTTGGCAGACTGCGGCCCATCGCCCAACTGCATCTCGTCCACCGCATCGGATCCCGCCAAGCGGATTGCCCCGATGACGCTGTGCGCCCCGCCACCGCAAATGATGAGGGTTCTTCGCCAAATCCTGCTTTCTTTGGGGCGGACACGCATCGTGGAGGAGACCCCCGTCTATCTTCGAGCCGAGTGCAAGAGCCTGCTAAGCTTCGTGGACGATGTGGAATTCCACCTGGACCTGGACCACAAGGTTCTTCACATGCGCTCGGCATCTCGAACCGGCTTCTGGGATCTGGGCGTCAACCGCCGACGACTGGAACACATCTGCAAAGAACTGCGAAAAAGATGTGGGGGAGTCAGGGAAGAGCCTTGGACGAGGCGTGACCCAGCGAAGCCATAGGCGAGATGCTTGGCCTTCACAGACGGCTTTCCATCACCTATCTCAGCCGATCCAGCGGTCCAGGCGGTAGGCGGCGGCGGTGACCAGCGAACAAAGCACCCCGCCCCACGCCGTATCGGCAAAAGACAAGGCCACGGGCCATTTGTCCAGGGTGGACAGGTTGGTGAAATCATAAACCCCGTAGAGCGTCACACCATAGAGAAATCCCCACGCCAGAGCGGAGAAGAACGGATTGGCCGGATTCACCCGCGGCAGCGCAAACAGCAGAATCCCGGCCGGAATGAGCAAATAGACCACAAAGGCGGCCCACCACAAAGGCGCCAGGGCGTCGCCCCTGAGCCGGGCCAGAGCCCCCAGCTGGGCCTTGTAGAATTTGGGCATGATGAGTCCCAGATAGGTGAGGTCAATGGCCAGGAAGATGACGACCGTTCCCACGTAGAGTTTCAGGTTGTGGCCCATGGAGTCCTCCTTCTTTTAGGGGGGCCTTGATTGTTCATTGACTCTAATTGTTTTGGAAGTTAATCATTGGTGATTCCCTTGCAACTTCCTTCCGTCTTTCCCCACAGGAGGCTCCATGAGCAGCAGATCCCGGCACATCGCCGTCATCGGAAGCGGCATCTCCGGGATCGTAGCCGCCCACATCCTGCAACAAAAACATCGGATCACCCTTTTTGAAAAAAACGATTACCTGGGCGGACACACGCGCACCGTGACGATTCCCCACGGGCGGGATCAGGGCCTGGCGGTGGACACCGGATTCATCGTCCTCAACCGACGCACCTACCCCAACCTTCTGCGATTTTTTCGGCAGCTGGACGTGGCCGTGGCCAAAACGGACATGGCCTTCAGCTATTGGGACCGGGCCCAGGATTTCTACTCCGCCGGCACGGGTTGGGCGGGGCTCCTGGCCCAGCCCCGCAACCTGAAAAATCCCCGCTTTCTGCGCCTAATCCTGGGAATCCCTCGTTTCTTGGCCCAAACCCGAAAGAAACTCCTAAGCGGCGCCCTGAAGGGGCTGACCCTGAACGAGTACCTCCAAAGGGAAGGATTTTCCGCACCCGTGATCCACGATTTTGTGCTCCCCATGGCCGCCGCCATCTGGTCCACTCCCACCGCCCGGGTGGGGGATTTTCCCGCGGAATCTTTTGCACGATTCTACGATAACCACGGCCTGCTTTCCCTGATTCGAAGACCTTCCTGGTACTACGTGCGGGGGGGCAGTCATCGTTACGTGCAAGCGTTTCTGAAGCGCTTTACGGGAACGGTCCTCACAGGGCACCCCGTCCGAGAAGTGCGGAGGCATGCAGACGCTGTCACGGTGGTGGACCACAACGGCACGGCACATTCCTTCGACGCCGTGGTCATCGCCGCCCACGCCGATGAGGCCCTGGCCATGCTGGCCGACCCCTCCGACGACGAGCGCGCCCTGCTTTCGCAATGGCAATACAACCGCAATCGAACGGTCCTGCATCGCGATCCCTCGTACCTTCCACCCAAGTCCGGTGTTTGGGCCGCTTGGAATTTTCTAAAAAATACAGGCCCCCAGGGCGCCCAGCCCCTGACGTTGACCTACTACATGAACCGCCTGCAAAAACTCCCCACGCCCACACCCTACTGTGTCACGCTCAACCCCTTCGATTCTCAGCCGGTGCAAGAGGAGGTGGCCGCCTTTGACGACACCCATCCCATGTACACCTTTGAGGCGATGGAAACCCAAAAGAATCTGGACAAGCTGAACGGGGTCCGGCGCACCTATTTTTGCGGCGCCTATTTCGGCTACGGATTTCACGAAGACGGAGTGCGATCGGCCCTGGCCGTCGCCCGACACTTTGGATTGGAACTATGAAAACGATTCGCCCCTCGCTTTTCGACGCCGCTGTGGAACACCGCCGACGGGAACCCGTGGAACATGCCTTCCGTTATCCGTTGCGGCTCTTCGGGTTCGATCTGGAAGAATTGCCCCATATCGCCCGCCGCCTTCCCCTTTTCGGACTCAACCGCTGGAACCTTTTGTCCATCCACGACCGAGATTATCTGGACCCGGGGGACGCCCCCATCCGCGAGAAACTGGAACGGCACCTGCGCTCTGCGGGCCTGGACGCTTCACCGGCGCGCGTGGTGTTGGTGACGTCGTCTCGCCATCTCACCCGGGTTTTCAATCCCGTGAGCTTCTACTTTTTTTTCGACGTGCATGAAAACTGGATCGGAATGGCGGCGGAGGTCAACAACACCTTCGGAGAAAGGCATCTCTACGTCCTGACCAACCCGGAATCGGATTCCCAGGAGGGCCTTCACCGTTATTACACGGACAAAGCCTTTCACGTATCCCCATTTCACGACATGGAGGGCCGATACGAGTTCCTGGTTCGGGATATCCGAAAGGGATTGGACATCCGGATTCGCCTCTTGAAGGAAGGGCGGGTGGTCTTTGAAGCCCACCTGGAAGGGAGGCCGGTTCCCCTCACTTCCGCCAACCTGCTCAAGGATCTGGCGCGCCGCCCGGCCGTGGCCCACAAGACCATGCCCCGCATCCTCCGGGAAGCCTATCATCTCTATCGGGACCACAAATTGCCGGTTTACGCCAAGCCCGCGGCCCGAGACGCCTGGACGTTGATCAAGAACCCGCCGTCCCCCTTGGACCGCAGGCTCCAATCCTGGTTGTTCCATCTTTTCAACCACATCCAAGTGGGGTTTCTCACCGTCCGCCTTCCGCACGGTTCCGTTCGGTCTTTCGGGCGATCGGGGACGGAGCCCTCCGTGGAGATCCAAGTCCACGATCCCGGATTCTTCCGGCGAGTCTTCTTCGGAGGCGACGTGGGACTGGGCGAATCCTTCATGGACGGGGCGTGGGAAACATCGGATCTCACCGGATTCATCACGTTGCTCATCCTTAACCGGGACAGACTGGAAGACCGACAGAGCACCCTCTCCAGGCTCCTGTCCTTCCTGAACAGGTGGCGCCACTTGGCGCGGGCCAACACGCTTCCCGGCGCCAAACGAAACATTCGCCGCCACTACGATCTGAGCAATGAACTCTTTGAAGCTTTCCTCGACAAATCCATGACCTATTCCTGCGCCGTCTTCGAAAGGGAGGACGAGGATCTGGAAACGGCCCAATTGAGGAAACTCCGGCGCATCATCCGCAAGGCCCGGCTGGGACCCGACGATCATGTGTTGGAAATCGGATGCGGCTGGGGCGGCTTCGCCCTTCTGGCCGCCCGGGAGATCGGCTGCCGGGTTACGGGAATCACGGTCTCCGAAGCCCAGAGGCGCCTGGCGACGGAGCGCATACGCCGGGCCGGGCTCCAGGACCGGGTGACCATCCTTCTCAGCGACTACCGGAAGGTCCGGGGGCGTTTCGACAAGATCGTCTCGATCGAAATGCTGGAAGCGGTGGGCCACGAATATTATTCGGACTTTTTCGCCTGCTGCGAGCGTCTGCTGGCACCACACGGGCGGTGGTGCTCCAAACCATCTCCATCCCCGATTTTCGATATGAAAGTTACCGAAGGGGCTGCGACTGGATCCAAAAATACATCTTTCCCGGGGGCATGCTGCCGTCTTTGAGCGCCCTGTGCAGCGCCATGGCCGGAGCATCCCGTTTGCACGTGGAATCCCTGGAAAATATAGGCATTCACTATGCGCGGACACTTCGCCTGTGGCGACAGCGCTTTCTTGAAAACTGGGACCACATCCGGACGCTGGGTTTCGACGACACCTTCCGACGCATGTGGCTTTACTATTTGTGCTTTTGCGAGGCGGCCTTCGCCACCCGCACCCTCAACGACCTGCAGCTGGTGCTGAGCCGCCCCAACAATCCGGCTTTGGATAGGGAGGTGAGCGGTGACGACGGGGGCACCTATGCTTAGTGTTCGTCTTGGAACTTCAAACTCACTGTGCAGACGGGAGGAGAATCATGGATCTCAGGAATTATTTTGAAAGTCAGAAGGGTTTCGGCGTGCTGGCAACAGCCGACAAGGACGGGAACGTGGACGCCGCGGTGTATGCCCGACCCCACGTGATGGAGGACGGATCCCTTGCCTTCATCATGAAGGATCGACTGACCCATCACAACCTTCAGTCGAACCCCCGCGCCGCCTATCTTTTCAAACAGGACGGCCCCGGGTACAAGGGCAAGAGGTTTTTCCTGAAAAAGATCAAGGAAACGGAAGACTCGGAGACCATAGAATCCTTGCGGAGAAAGTTCTATCCGACCCGGAACGAAGAAGCCGGAGCCAAGGAGTTCGCGGTTTTCTTCCAGATCGAAAAGGAGCTTCCTCTGATTGGATCCGGGGAAAAAGAAGATTGACAGGCAAACTTTACATTTCCTGTGGGAGCGGCGCGAGCCGCGACGGGACATCCATCGCGCCTTTCGGCGCTCCCACGGGAAATCGGCTTGATTCGCCTTCAAAAGATCGGCCGTCAGGAATCCTGCCGTTTGAAGTCGCCCGCGTATCGCCCGACGGTGGCGTCATCCACGCAGGATTCGACAATTTCCGCTTCCAAGGCGCCCGGATCCTTCAGAGCCTCCAGGGGGACAGAAAAACTCATTTCCTGCGCGGTCCTGAACCCGGACCAAGACTCGCCCTCTCTTAAGTTCGCTCTTGGCGGCATCCTTCAGGCAGTGCGTGACTGAAAAGTGGAAAGCCCGCCCCATGGGCGGGCCCCTCATGACAAGATTGCAATCGGTCCTTCAAGGCTATCCCTATGGTATCAACCGCCGGCAAAGGGCTGGGGAGACGTCGCGTCTTCCACACAATTCTTGAGCTCTTCCTCGCTCATTTCCGTGGGTTTTTTCAAAACATCCACGGGGCAGACAAATTCATTGCCGGCCTTGTCCTTGACCCATACGAATTGTTGCCGCTTGGTGGGGGTGGATACATCACTCATGGTTTCCTCCTTGGTTGGGGAGCAACGGGTTGGGAAAAACCTCCATAACATGCGTTAATTGTAACCACTCCCGAGACCTTGGCAAGGGGGGAACGGAAAATGTTGAGTTTCGCTTCTTGAAGATGTCAGCTTTTTCCATTGGTCATGGTTGCGTGAATGCCGGCCAGGGAAAAACGGGTGATGTGATCCGTCAGGCGGTCCACCAGGTCGTCGGTGACGGGAGCGTCCAGCAGGTATTCCAGGTCGCGATGGCGCAGCATGCAGGCCGCGCGGCACTGGCCCACCACGCTCAGTTCGCAAAAGAGCACCTGGGGATCGGACGGATCCTTCCCCAGCAGATCAGCCAGGATCCGGAGCAGTACGCGGCGGTGGGGTTCGATGAGCTGCTGCCAGATCTCGTTCACCAGTCCCGTGGGATGGATGAGCTCCATGAAGTAGAGACGCATAAAGAGGTGGGAGGCATCCGGCTCCACCACGTGGCGCAGAAAGCGCCTCACGAAGGCCCGGAGCCTTTCTTCCGGGTCCAAGTGGGCGGGGATGTCCGCCGCCGTGGGCTTTCCCAGGGAAAAGGCATACTTCCAGGCTTCCACGTACAAAGCGGCCTTGTTGCCGAAGTGGTAGTTCACGGCCGCCACGTTGGCCCGGGCACGTCGGCAGATGTCCGCCACCCGCGCCGCCTTGTACCCCTTTTCGGCAAAGACCCGGCAGGCGGCGTCCAGAAGCCGCTGGCGTGTTTCCATTCCGTCACGCCTTTGTTTCATTTTGGTGTTCTCCCCGGCCAGGCCGCGCCGGCCGCACATTTCATTTGACAATCTAAATAAAGTGCCGTAGACAGCAAATCCAACGTTTATTTGAAATAGACTTTTAACCTTGTCAAGCTCCATCTGACAACGGACGGACTGAGCAAAAAGGGGAGCTTTTCCATGAAAACACGCATGGTTTCTTCCTGCCTTCATGCCCGGAAACGCGGACTCGCAGCGGCCCCCGCCGGAAAGCGTGCAGCGCTGCTGTCACTGGCTTTGGGGCTTTGGCTACTGCTGGGTGCGGCCTGTTCGGCGTCCGCCGCCCCGCCTTCTTCCGGGGGAGGCTCCCCGCCTCCCGTGGGCGTGGTTCCGGTGGTGGAAAAGGACGTGAATCCCCCCAGCGAGTACGTGGGGCACGTGGAAGCCATCCAGACGGTGGACCTGAAGGCCCGGGTGGAGGGATTTCTGAAGGAAGTGCGCTTTCAGGAAGGCAGCCGGGTCCAAGCCGGCGACGTTCTCTATGTGATCGAGCAGGACCTCTACAGGGCCCGGGTGGACGCGGCCGAGGCCCAGGTGGCCCAGGCGGAGGCGGCGCTGGATCGGGCCGAGCGGTATCTCAAGCGACTTCGATCCGCCCGGCCGGAAAGCGTTCCGGCCACGGACATGGACACGGCCGTCACACAGGTGATGGAGGCTCAAGCGCAACTGGAAGCCGCCAAGGCGCAGCTCGCCATCGACCGGATCAATCTGGCCTATACGGTGATCCAATCTCCCATCGAAGGACGCATCGGGCGCACGGTGTTCACAAAGGGTAACCTGGTGGGCCCCTCCTCGGGGACCCTGGCCACCATCGTCCAGATGGATCCCATCCGGGTTGTCTATTCGGTCAGTGAAAACGATGCCTCCGCCATCCAGGAAGCCCTCCGAGACGCCTCGGCGAGACCGGACAATCTGCTTTTGGCTCCCAACCTGCGCCTTGGCGACGGAAGCGTTTACCCCCGGTCCGGTCGGGTGGACTTCGTGGACAACCGGGTGGACCCCACCACCGCCACCATCACGGTTCGCGCCCGGTTCCCCAACCCGGACGGGCAGCTCATCCCCGGCCAGTACGTGACGGTGCTCGTGAAAAGCCGCAGCCCACGCCTCATGCCGGTGGTGCCCCAGGCGGCCGTACTGGTCGACCAACAGGGGCGCTACGTGCTGGTGGTGGACGACAAGAACCAGGTGGCGGCCCGCCCTGTCACCCTGGGCCCCGAGCTGGAAACGGAATGGGCCGTGACGTCCGGGCTGAAGCCGGGTGAAAAAGTGATCGTCCAGGGCATCCAGAAGGTCCGCCCCGGAATGACGGTCGCTCCCAGGGTTCTGAACGGCGAAGGGAGGTAGCGGCCATGTTTTCGCGCATCTTCATCGAACGGCCGCGCCTGGCGGCGGTGATCTCCATCGTCATCACCCTGGGTGGGCTCATCGCCCTTTTCAACATCCCGGTGGCCCAGTACCCCCAGATCACGCCACCCGAAATCTTTGTCAGAGCCACCTACCCAGGGGCCAGCGCCCAGGTGGTGGCCGACACCGTGGCCGCCCCCATCGAAGAGGAAGTCAACGGGGTGGAAAACATGCTCTACATGTCGTCCACCTGCTCCGACGACGGCGGGTACCAGCTGTCGGTCACTTTCGCCGTGGGAACCGACCCGGACATCGACCAGGTGAACCTCCAGAACCGCGTGCAGCTGGCCACCGCCAAGCTGCCCCAGGAAGTGGTGGACCAGGGCATCACCGTTCGGCGTCGCTCTTCGGACATCATGGCCGTCGTGAGCTTCTATTCGCCCAAGGGCAGCAGGGACATGCTCTATCTGAGCAACTACGTGAGCAGCTATATCCAGGACGCCCTGGTCAGGCTTCCCGGCGTGAGCGACGTGTTCATCTTCGGCGAAAAGGAATACAGCATCCGCATCTGGCTCAACCCGGACCGCATGACCGCCTTGGGCATCACGGCGGATGACGTGATCGCCGCCGTCCGGCAACAGAACATCCAGGCGGCGGCAGGATCCATCGGGCGGGAACCCGTCAGAGCGGACCAGCAGGTCCAGTTCACCATCCGAGCTCGGGGACGGCTGCAGTCCCCCGAAGAATTCCAGAACATCGTGGTGCGAAGCAACGACCAGGGGGGGCTGGTACGTCTTCGGGACGTGGCCCGTGTGGAACTGGCGGCCCGGGATTATTCCACCCAGTCCATCCTGAACGGGCGTCCCGCCGCCAGCATGGCGGTTTATCGCGCCACGGGCGCCAACGCGCTGGACACCATGAAGGCCGTTCGGGCCGAACTGGAACGGCTCTCCCAGGACATGCCCGAGGACATAGCCTACCAGATCATCCTGGACACCACCAAGTACGTGTCGGCGGCCATCGAGGAGATCCGGTTCACGCTGGTACTCACCTTCCTGTTGGTTCTCCTGGTCAACTACGTCTTTCTCCAGGACTGGCGGGCTACATTGGTACCCACGGCCACCATCCCCGTCTCGCTCATCGGCACCTTCGCCGTGCTGCTGGCCCTGGGCTACAACGCCAATACCCTGTCGCTTTTCGCCCTCATCATGGCCATCGGCCTGGTGGTGGACGATTCCATCGTGGTGGTGGAAAACGTCTATCGGGTGATGGACGAAGAGGGCCTGCCACCCAAGGAAGCCGCCATCCGCAGCATGGAGCAGGTGACGGGTCCCATCATCGCCACCACCCTGGTGCTTCTGGCCATCTTTGTCCCGGTGGCCTTCATGCCCGGCATCACGGGGCAGCTCTACAAGCAGTTTGCCGTGACCATCTGCACGTCGGTGCTCATCTCCACCCTGTGCGCCCTCACCCTGAGCCCGGCCCTGTGCGCCACCCTGCTGCGGCCTCACCGCCCGGTCCGGCGCGGCCCCTTCGCCTGGTTCAACCGTGGCCTGGACTTCGCCCGGCGCGGCTACGTGGCGGGATCCGGCCTCCTCATCCGAAAGGCGATCCTGGGGGTGCTCCTCTTTGCGGCGGTCCTGGCGGGCACCGGCCTTCTTTTCAAGGCCCGGCCCACCAGCTTCCTGCCCGAAGAGGATCAAGGCTTTTTCTTCGTGAACACCCAACTTCCGGAAGGAGCGTCCCTGGGGAGGACCAGCGCCGTCATGGAGCGGATCACGTCGGAAATGGGATCCCTCGACGGGGTCAAGGACGTGATCGGAGTCAGCGGCTTCAGCCTGTTGAGCGGGCAAGCGGCCAACGTGGGGTTCGCCATCGGAATCCTGAAGCCTTGGGATGAGCGGCAGGACGCGGACCTGCATGTGGACGCCATCGTGGGCCGAACGCAGGGGATCCTGTCCGCCGTTCCCGAGGCCAACTCCTTCGCCTTTGCACCGCCCCCCATCATGGGCCTGGGTCATAGCGGAGGCTTTGATTTCCGGCTCCTGGCCAAGGAAGGGCAAAGCCCTCAAGAGCTTTTCGGCACGGCCATGTCGCTCATGATGGCCGCCAACCAGGATCCCGTGCTCTCCCGGGTCTTCACCACCTACACGGCCAACACGCCGCAGATTTTTTTCAACGTGGACCGGACGCGGGCCGAATACCTGCAGGTGCCCGTGAGCCGCATCTTCTCCACGCTCCAGGCCCAGCTGGGATCGAGTTATGTCAATGACTTCAACCTGTTCAGCCGCACTTATCAAGTCAAGGTCCAGGCGGAATCCACTTTCCGCGACGAGATTTCCGACATCGGCCGGCTCTACGTGCGAAGCGACACCGGCCGCATGGTCCCCCTGAGCAGCCTGGCCACGCTGTCCACCACCCTGGGCCCGCAGCTCATCAAGCGCTACAACCTCTTTCCCAGCGCGGATTTCAACGGCCAGGCCGCCCCCGGGTTCTCTTCCGGGCAGGCCATGGACGCCATGGAACGGGTGGCCAAGAAGGTGCTCCCGCCCGGCTACGGGTTCGAATGGTCGTCTTTGTCCTATCAGGAAAAGCAGGCGTCCGGGCAGGTGGTCTGGCTCTTCGCCCTGGCCGTCCTCTTCGGATACCTCTTCCTGGTGGGCCAATACGAAAGCTGGAACATCCCGCTGGCCATCATCTTCTACATCCCCGTGGCGGCCCTGGGGGCGCTGCTGGGCTTGAGCCTTCTCGGAATGCCGCTCAGCATCTACGCCCAGATCGGCCTGGTGCTTTTGGTGGGGCTGGCGGCCAAGAACGCCATCCTCATCGTGGAATTCGCCCGGGACAGCCGCCGCCACGGCCTCTCCATCCGGGAATCCGCCCTCACCGCCGCGGGCATCCGGTTTCGGCCCGTACTCATGACCGCCTTCACCTTCATCCTGGGCGTCGCCCCCATGGTGATCGCCACGGGAGCCGGGGCGGGGAGCCGCCGAGCCATCGGCACCACGGTCTTTTCCGGCATGCTGGTCTGCACGGTGCTCGGCATCTTCCTGATTCCCTTCCTCTTTTACGTCTTCCAGACGGCGAGGGAAAAAGGGCAGGCTTGGCGAAGAAGAAGGGGTAAAGGATTAGAGGATTAAGGATTAGAGGGATAGGCGGCGTGAAGACGAGAAAAAGCACAAAAAGAGGTGGGAAGAGGGGTGGAATGTATCGGCTGGCTGGGCTGCTGGCGGTGGCGGTGGTCGTCCTGGCGGGATGCGCGACGGTGGGACCCGACTACACGCCACCGGAAAGAAGGGCGCCCGCCGGCTGGCAGGCCCGGGGCGGCGATGCCTGGCAACCCGCGCCCCCAGATCCCCACACCCTGGCCCGGTGGTGGGACACCCTGGGCGACCCGGTGGTCACCCGCCTGGTGGAAGAGGCCCTGAGCGGCAACCTGGATCTCAAGACCGCCGAAGCGCGCATTCGGGAAGCACGTGCTCTTCGGGGGATCCAACGGGCGGGGCTCTTTCCTTCCGTGGACGCTTCGGGAACCTCCCTCCGCCAGCGGACAAGCGAACACGGCACCACCGGCCGGGCCGCGGAGACGGACTACTACCAGGCGGGCTTCGATGCCGGCTGGGAATTGGACCTTTTCGGCGGCAAACGCCGGGCCGTGGAAGCGGCCCTGGCGGACCTGGAAGCGGCCCTGGCTTCCCGCGACCAGGTCCGAGCGAGCCTGGCCGCCGAAGTGGCCCGGAACTACGTGGAGGTGCGAACCTACCAGGAACGATTGGCCCTGGTGGAAGCCAATATCAGGATCCAGAAGGCCACCTACGACTTGAACCTTTCCCGGTTCCAAGCCGGCCTGATCGACGAGCTTCCCCTCCAGCAGTCCCTGTACAATCTGGAACACACCCGGTCCCAGGTGTCCTCCTTGCAAACAGGCCTAGAGGCCGCCCAAAACCGACTGGCCGTCCTCCTGGGCAAGAACCCGGGGGAACTTTCCGCGGTCCTTTCAGAACCTGCACCGATCCCCGTAGCCCCTCCGTCATTGGCCGTGGGGATTCCCGCCGATGCGCTCCGACGCCGCCCGGACGTGCGGCAGGCGGAGCGGGAACTGGCCGCCGCCACGGCCCGGATCGGGGAAGCCGCCGCGGACCTCTATCCCAAGCTCCGGCTGGTGGGGACCATCGGGCTGGAATCGCTCCTGAGCGGGCATCTGCTGGAATGGGCCAGCCGTTTCTGGAGCGTGGGCCCTGCGGTGGCATGGAACGTCTTCGATGCGGGAGCCATCCGGAAGAACGTCGAGGTGCGCAGCGCGCGACAGGAACAGGCTCTCTTGAACTACGAGAACGTGATCCTGCAGGCCCTGGAGGAGGTGGAAAACGCCCTCACGGCCTTCGCCAAGGAACAGCAGCGTCTGGAACGGCTGGAAAAGGCGGTGGAAGCCGCCCGGAAGGCGGAAATCATAGCCCGAGACCGCTACCAGGCAGGTCTGGTGGACTTCACCGATGTTCTGGATACCCAGCGCACGCTCCAGTCCTTCCAAGACGAGATGGCCCAGAGCCGCGGGGCCGTCACCACCAACCTGATCCGCCTCTACAAGGCCCTGGGCGGGGGCTGGACGCCAAACCCCACTCCGGGCACTTCTCCCGGAATCTCGTCCGAAGATTCCTGATGTCGTGGCTCCCTTAAACGGGGAGCCCACAGCCGATGGGACCCCTTCCATGTCTGGCGCCTGCAAAAAAAGCTTGACAAGGGGGGACGGTTACCTCTAAAGAGTTAGCCATACCTAACATATGTTGAAGGAACTTATTTTTCGCCATGCAGGGAGGTACCCCATGAACGTCGTGTCCAAATTGGGCGTCTTGGCGCCCGGGCAGAAGGCCAAAATTCTGAAAATCGGGCCTGGAGCCGGATTGAACCGGCGCGTGGTGGAAATGGGGCTTACGCCCGGAGCAGTCATCGAGGTGGAAAGGGTGGCTCCTCTGGGGGACCCCATGGACATCAAGGTGAAGGGCTACCACTTGTCGCTCAGGCGCCGGGAAACCCAACACATTGAAGTGGAACTCCTTTGATCGCCTTTTTTTCGGGCCAAAAGTTAGGCGACCCTAATATATTTAGGGGAATTCAGAAAACACAGGAGACCCCAACCATGAAAGCCCTGCAAGAATCCCCAACACCTCAAAACCTCCATCCGCAGGAATCCCTCCGACGCCTTTGGCAGATGGACTCCTGTTTCAAGTGCCCGCTGCTCAGTTTGTGCCTCACCCCCACCGAACAAAGGCAGCTTCTCAAAAAGGCGCGCATCGTATGGAAGGGCAAAACGCCTTTCCAGATCCATGAGATCCTTGTCTCCTGTTCTGATGATGAAAACAACCTGTCGCGCAAGATCGACAGTTATCTGCAGCACAAATTCAAAAAACGTACGGAATCGATTCGCCGCCTGGACCAGGAGGGTTTTCTTCAACACTGGAAGGTGTGCTTTTCATCGGGACAATTCCTCGATGTTCTCTGGGCGGCGGCTGCCCGAGGGGACCTGTCGCCTGAGGTGCGACAGGAGATCTTCGGCGATATCCACATGGCCATGCACCAGACGGCGGCGGATCATGCCAAGACCAGACAATCCCTGGATGACCTTCGCAGACAGCTGGACGCCAAGGAGCGCAAGATCGAGGGACTCAAGCAGAGAGTGAGCGACCTGCTTTTGAAGAATAAACTCCTTTCCGAGGAGCTCATCGCCCGCGAGGCCAAGCTGTCCGCTCTCATCAAGGAAATAGACGGCCTTCGGCTCGAACTGGAAAGGCAACAGGGGCAAAGCGAGTCCGAGCTGGCAAGGGAGAATCTCAGGCTGAAGGAGGTGCTCGTTTTGAAGGAAACCCGCGTTCAAGAGGTTCGGCAGGAATCGGAACGTCTCAAGCAGACCGTGGAGGCATTGACCCGCAGCCTGGAAAAGCAGAAGCAGCTTCAGATGCGTCTCAAGACAGAACTGGCCTCTGCCGTCCGGATCATGAAAGGCGTTGGCCAATGCGACCCGGACTGCCCCGCCTTCGATCTTTGCCGCAAGCGGATTCTGGTGGTGGGGGGCATCTCGCGGATGGAGTCTCTCTACCGCAGGTTTATCGAAGACCGCGGGGGGATCTTCGACTATCACGACGGATACATGAACAATGGAAGCCGCCGGCTGGAGCACCGTGTCAGGAGGGCGGACATCGTGCTCTGCCCCGTCAATTGCAACAGCCATGCCGCCTGCTCCCTGGTCAAGAATCTTGCCAAAAAACACAACAAACCCGTGCACATGCTCCCCAGTTTCAGTCTGAGTGCCATCTTTCAAGTCTTGCGGGATGCGGCCGGCGGGACGAACTCGAACCCTGTCCCTCCCGGGAGCGCAAACTGACACAGGAGATGGTGGGACCGTGAACGAAATCAAAAGGAACGGTCTGCGTGTGGAGTTGCAGGAGGGGACGCTGCTGCGCCTACTGGACTCAGGGTGTCTGTGCGCGGCGGATCTCGTCTGCCTCGACTGTGACTCCAAGCGGTGCCTCAAGGAGCTTTGCCTGAAAAGTTGTGCCCGCACACTCAACCCACGCGGGCGCCCGTCGGCCGAGCCCTGTATTCTTTAATCACACCGGAGGTTTCAGGGACCCATGAAAAGACAGATCGTCGTGGCTTTGGCGGGCAACCCCAATTCGGGGAAGACAACGATATTCAACCAGCTGACCGGCGCCAGGCAGCATGTGGGCAACTATCCCGGCGTGACGGTGGAAAGGAAGGAGGGACTCCGGCGGCACGGGGACACGGAGATTCGAATCGTCGATCTGCCCGGCACCTACAGTCTGACCGCTTATTCGGAAGAAGAGCTGATCGCCAGGAATTTCATTATCGAGGAAAAGCCCGACGTGGTGGTTCACGTGATCGACGCCTCCAACCTGGAGAGAAACCTTTACCTGACGGTGCAGCTCATGGAACTGGGAGTCCCTCTGGTCATGGCTCTCAACATGTCGGACGTGGCCAAATCCAAAGGATACCGATTCGACCTCAAGAAGCTCTCCCATCGTTTCGGCGCCGAAATCGTGGAAACCGTCGGGCACAAGGGACGCGGCATCCGGGAACTCTTGGACGCCATCTCGTCCACGGCGGAAGCCAAACGAAGTCCTGGAAAGGAAAAGGGGAAGCCCGCCGCGGGTTCTTTGTCGGCCAGGGGGAGCATCCGGGGGGCCCCCTCGAGGTCCGGTGGGGTTCGCTACGGTGAGGAGGTGGAAAAGCAGATCGCCGTGGTGCAATCGCTGATTGAAAGGGACGACGGAATCCGGGGTTCCTACGACGCCCGATGGCTTGCCGTGAAGCTTTTGGAAAACGACGGCTATCTGCTGGAAAGAATCGGTTCCATGCAGATCAGAAATCAGGTGTCGCGAGGCGCGGATCTCATCGAGAAGGCCACGGGCCAATCGGCCGAGACGGTCATTGCTGCGGCCAGGTATGAGCTGATTTTCACCATTTGTCAGGAAACCGTCCACAGCCAGGGCCAACCGCGTCCGAGCCTCTCCGATCGCATCGATGCCGTTGTCACCAGCCGCGCCCTCGGCATACCCCTTTTCTTGGTCCTGATGTACCTGGTCTTTCAGCTGACCTTCACCCTGGGAGACCCCCCCATGGGCTGGATCGAGGAGGCCTTCGCCCGGCTGGGTGAATCCGTCTCCTCCTGGTGGCCGGAAGGATCGGAAAGCCCCCTCAAGTCCCTTCTGGTTGACGGCATCATCGGCGGGGTCGGCGGCGTGATCGTCTTTCTACCCAACATCCTCCTGCTCTTTCTTGCCATCGCTATCCTGGAAGATTCCGGATACATGGCCCGAGCCGCCTTCATCATGGATCGACTGATGAGTAAGATCGGATTGCACGGCAAGAGCTTCATCCCCATGCTCATCGGCTTCGGCTGCTCGGTACCGGCCATTATGGCCACAAGGACACTGGAAAACCGGCGGGACAGACTGGCGACCATGCTGGTGGTTCCCTTGATGAGTTGTGGCGCGCGCTTGCCCATCTATGCCCTTATCATCCCCGCCTTCTTTCCCCGTGCATGGCACGCCCCCATGCTGTGGGTCATCTACACCACCGGCATTCTTCTGGCCGTTCTGAGCGCGCGGCTCCTCCGAAGCACTCTCCTCAGGGGGGCATCGGTCCCCTTCGTCATGGAACTTCCTCCCTACCGAATGCCCACCCTGAGGGGGGTGCTGATCCACATGTGGGAAAGGGGATGGGTCTATCTGAAAAAGGCTGGAACCATCATCCTGGGCATTTCCATTCTCCTGTGGGCGGCCACCTCCTTTCCTTCCCTCCCGGAAGAGGAATCGGCGCGGTTCGAGATGTCCCGAAGCCAGATCCAACAGGCGGAGCTCACCGAAGAGATGAGGGCCGAAATGCTTGCCTCCATAGACAACGAGGAAGCGGAGGCCAAACTTCGCCACAGCTTTGCAGGTCGCTTCGGCCGGGCCTTGGAACCGGTCCTCCAGCTCATGGGCTTCGATTGGAAGATCGGAACCGCCCTGGTGGGGGCTTTCGCCGCCAAGGAGGTCTTTGTGGCCCAGATGGGTATCGTCTATTCCGTGGGCGAGGCCGATGAGGAATCCGAATCCTTGAGGGAAAAGCTCAGGAGCAGCTATACGCCCCTGGTGGGCTTTTGCATCATGCTCTTCTGTCTGATCAGCGCCCCTTGTATGGCGACCATCGCCATAACCAGAAGGGAGAGCAATTCCTGGAGATGGGCCCTTTTCCAGCTGGGCGGCTTGTCCGTCATGGCCTTCGTGATCACCGCGACCGTTTTCCAGATCGGCAGGCTGATGGGTATCGGCGGCGTCTAGATTCGCCACGGATGGGAACTTGCCGAAAGAGAAGGACACAAGCAGGAGGAGACATGGACGGCTGATGAGCGGCAGGGATGAAGATTCGAGGCGTTGTGCGAATGTGTGTCAATTGATGAAGAGAAACATCCACCACATCGGGAGATTGCTGGAGGAGCAGGCATGCCTTGCGGACTCCCTTCTGGAAGGAGGTGATGCCCTGACGGCTTGCGGATGCGCTCCGGCGGGCGCTCAAGGCCAAGCGCTGCGGGAAGCGCTCCTGGAGACCATCCAAACACTGGAAGAATCGAAAAAGGCGTTTAAATCCAAGCAGCTTGAAGCACTAAGGAAGAAACTGATCAGGGTTCTGGCGCAAGCCGACTAGCAGCAAGGGTCGGCTTGTTCGCCCTACGGCCCGGCACCAGGAGCCGGGAAGTGAGGGCGCGACGGGAAAGGGGTTCCCCCGGTCTTGTCGCGCCCTTTTCTTTTGGTCCCAGTTTATGCAAGAAAAGGAGAAACGCCCAATGAAGCAAACCGCACTGCTGGCCTTGGCCGCCTTGTTGACCCTTTCGTGGACAGGACCGGCCGCAGGCAAAGAAGCGGATGTCACCCGAGATGAGATCAACGCCCTGAAAGCACAAGTGGAAGCACTGAAACAGAAAGTGGAGCAGCCCGCAACCCAGACTTCGCCGGCTGGCGAAGTGCCCTGGTATCAGAAGCTGGAGGTGGGAATTGGTGCCACCGGCATCGTCCAGGGATCCATGGGGGTGGAGGATTCCTTGAGTCAGGAGGGTGATGTGACGGATGGAAGCGTCTCCTTTGACCTGGAACTTACGCTTCCCGTGACCGAGGGAGGGACCTTTTATGCCCTCGTGGAGGGGGGATCCGGGGAAGGCATCGACGGGGAAATCCCGACAATTTCGGGAATCAATGACGATGCAGATGACGATCCATCCTTGAGAATCACCGAGCTGTGGTATGAGCAGGAATGCTCGTCCGGTCTGCGCTTTCGCATCGGCAAGATGGATCTGAGCTCGGATTTTGATACCAATTCGATTGCCAACAGCGAAACAGACCAGTTTCTTTCCAGCGGGTTTGTGAACAACCTGGCCGTGGAGTTTCCTGACGACAACGGCTTCGGGGCCATGATCTGGTTCTCTCCCGGAAGCCTCTGGGACATTGGTTTCGGGGCGGCGGACGCGGATGCGGATTGGGAGAATATCTTCGACGATCCGTTCGTGATGGCCGAAATGGACTTCAAGCCGTCCCTGGGCGGTATGCAGGGCAACTATCGCATTTACGGCTGGTACAACGGCAAGGATCACCAGTCCCTGGAAGATCCCCGCGATACGGACGAGAAGAACTGGGGCATCGGGTTTTCCTTCGATCAACAGGTCTTGGAACCGCTCGCCCTGTTTGCCAGATACGGGTGGCAACGGTCAGACGTCTCCCAAGTCAGCCACGCTTTCAGCGCAGGACTGCAATGCTCGGGACAGGTCTTCGGGAGGACGGAAGACCACATGGCCTTGGCCTACGGAGTGGCCATCCTCGGCGAGGATTGGAAGGATCAGGCCAAGGCCGAAGGGGCCGATCCGGCCAACGAGCATCATGTGGAGTTCTATTACAGTTACAAGGCCAATGATCATCTCACCATCTCTCCCGACATCCAGTGGATCAAGAACGCCGACGGAGATCGACACAACGACGATGTCGTGGTGGCGGGATTGAGGGCCCAACTGTCGTTTTAGCGGGGCTCCGGAGCCCGGGCGGGGGTGCCTGTTTGCCGGCAGTGAACGTTTCGGCGGAGCGGCTGTCCGATCCCATGGGATGCCGCTGTGCGCGCCTGCCCTACCCCGGGTTCCGGAACCCTGGAAGTGCAACTCCGACCCGAACCGCCGATCAAAAACTCATGCGGGCGTCGGCCACCGTATAGGTGCCGTCGTGGAAGATGACCGGGTTGCAGTCCAGTTCCTGAATGGGAAAGCGGGCCAGGAGGTGGGAGACGGCGACGATGAGGCGCGCGAGGGCGTCCCTTTCCACCGGCGGCGCCCCGCGGAGGCCGTCCAGGACGGCCGTCCCCTGGATTTCGGTGATCATCTCCCGAGCGTCCGCTTCCGTGACGGGAGCCAGCCGGAACGCCACGTCCCCAATGGCTTCCACCCAGATGCCACCCAGGCCGAACATGACCACCGGGCCGGCCTGGGGATCCCGGGTTCCGCCCACGATGAGCTCCGTTCCCGCCGGCACCATGGGCTGCACGCACACCCCTTCCAGGCGGGCTCCGGGAGCCTTCCGGGCCACGACTTCCATCATGCACCGGTGGGCCCGGCGAAGGGCCTCCTCGTCCGCAAGGTGGAGGGCCACGCCGCCCACGTCGCTCTTGTGGGCGATGTCCTGGGAGGCGATCTTGAGCGCCACCGGATACCCGATTTCCCGGGCCGCGGAAACCGCTTCGTCTTCGCCGCTAGCCAGGACGGTCCGGGCGGTGCGGATGCCGGCCAGATCCAGAACCCGCTTGGCCTCGTGTTCCAAAAGGTGCACTCGGCCCGACGATCGTAGATCCGCCACGTAATCGGAAAGCTCCGCTGGAAATTCGGGTGGAGGTGCGGCATCCTTCGGGCGTTCTTGCAGCCGGGACGCCCGGTGGAGGTTGGCCAGGGCCGCCGCAGCCCGTTCCGCCGTGGGATAGGCCGCCACACCGGCCCGCACCCAGGCATCCAATTCCTCGTGGGCGTCGCTGGGCGCTCCCCAGGCCACCACGGCGGGCTTTCCGGACCGTGCCGCCGCCCTGCCGAAGGCGTCCGCCGGAAACGGATCCACATGGGGATCCCCCAAGGCGGACATGCAGACGGCCAACGCCGCGTCCACCCCGGGGTCTTCTGCCAGGAGCTCCAGCACCTCCACGTAGAGGCGCCGATCCAGGTAGCCGAAGGTGGTGAGATCCACCGGGTTGTCCGGCGGCATGAAGGACGGCAAAACCCCCTTGGAAACCAGGGCTTCCTTGGTGGCATCGCTCAAATCCCCCAGGACCAGGCCGCTTCGAGCCAGGATGTCGGACGCCAGTACGGCGGGCCCGGCCGTGTGGGTGATGACGCCCACCCGGTTTCCCCGAGGCGGGGCGCTGAGGGAAAGGATCTTGGCCGTGTCCACCAGTTCCTCGATGGAGTGCACCTGGAGGAGGCCCGCCTGGCGGAAGGCGGCCTCATAGACCGCCTGGGCCCCGGCCATGCTTCCCGTGTGGGAGCGGGCCACCTTGCGCCCTGCATCCGTATAGCCCGCGCCCAGGACCACCACGGGCTTCACGGCCGCACAGCGCCTGGCGGCATCGAAGAAACGCCGCACGTCGTCCAGCCCCTCGATGAAAAGGGCCACCACCCGCGTGTGGGGATCCTCGGCCAGGTAGTCGAGCATGTCGGCGAATTCCACGTTGGCGCGGTTCCCCAGACAGACCAGAGTGCCCACCGGGATCCTGTCCTCCGCGAACCGGATGGCCCCGAAGCCCGCCACGCCCCCGCTCTGGCTCACCAGCGTGATGGAACCGGGTTCCCTGAAGAGATCCGATAGGACCGGCATGAAGGTAGCGTTCATGCGGCTATGCGACCGGAAAAAACCCAGGGTGTTGGGCCCGATGATCTTCACCCCCGCCTCGTCGGCCATGGCCTTCAACCGCCGCTGATCGCGACGCCCCTCCTCCCCCGCCTCCCGAAACCCGGCCGTGAAGATGACGGCTCCCCGGCATCCCTTGGCCACAGCCGCCCCGAAGCCCTTCAGGATGTGCTTTTGGGGAACGGCGAAAAGAAAAAGATCCACCGCATCGTCCGGAATGGCCTCGATGGACGGATAGGCCTTCCGCCCGAGAATCTCTTCCACACCGCCCGCGTGTACCGGGTAGACCTCTTCCACGCCCGAGGCCAGAGCCGAGCGCAGGACAAAATTTCCCACCTTGCCGCCGTGGGTGGACGCCCCCACCACCGCCACCGATCGCGGGGAAAAGAGAGCATCGAAAGCCGCACGCGCCGCCTTGTCCATTCCTTCCATGGTCGTCCTCCGAAGTTCGCCGCACCAATTCCCTGTTTCCGAAAAACCCGTTTCATCCATTGCCGTCACGACCGTCGGTGCTGGCGGTTCATTGGTGGCCGCGGGGCGTCGGACCCACCAGCCGATAGGTGGCGATCCCCGCCGCCGCCAGGGTGCCGTCTTCCAGAAAGATTTCCATGGAACTCACTCCCACCCCGGTTCCCGTGCGCAGTACCCGACCGACGGCTTCCACCGACCCGCGGATGGGTTCCAGAAAGTTGATCTTGAGCTCAATGGTGGGAGCCTTCCATCCGGACTCCAGTTTGCTGAGAACCGCCAGTCCGCCGGCCGCATCGGCCACCGCCGTGACGAATCCCCCTTGGACCATGCCCATGGAATTGCAGAAGTCTTCCCGAAACGGGAGCCGAAGGCGGACCAGCCCCGGCTCCAGGGCCAGAAGGTCCACTCCCAACAAGCGCAGGGCCGGGATCCTTCGCAGTCTTTCCCGGACATGTTCCAGACTCGGCACCCCCATGACCGTCTCCTCAAACTGTTGTTTCCGTTCCAATTGGACCCTTCCGCTCCAGCGTGCCCTTTTGATGGGCGGGCGCCCGGATCCACGACCCGCCGCGGATCCGGCCATGGGTCCCTGGGGCCTCCCGCCCTTACGTTTCGGCCCCGCTTCCCAACCGCACCAGGTTGCGGCCGAGAATCCGGCACATGACGACCGTGAGTTCATCTTCCAGGACGCCCTTCCGCCATCGGAAACGCCCGTCGTCCAGTCCTTCGTAGAGGGTCCCCATGGGCGCGGTGTTGTAGATGGGACCGGCCGGCTCCCGGGCTTCCACCAGGCGAAGGCCGTGAGCGGTAAGGAACCGCTCCAGGATCACCTGGGTCAGTTCCTGGCCTCCGTTTCTCAAACCCGCGTGGGTGAGGGCCGCCCCCAGCTTCCCTTCCAGCAGGTTTTCCCGCATGTGCAGCCACCGGGTTCGGTCCATGAAGGTCTTGAGCCGGGCCGTGACGTTGCCGAAATAGACGGGCGAACCGATGACGAGGGCGTCGGCGGCCAACATCTTTTCCGCCAGTTTGGCCATGTCGTCCCCCCGGATGGAGCACTGAGGCTCGCGCAGGCACTTGTTGCAGGAGATGCAGTATTCGATGCGCCAATCCGCCAGTTCCACCAGCTCCGTTTCCGCTCCGCCCGCGGCCGCCTCTTCCAACACCAGGCCGAGCATGACAGCCGTGTTCTTCCCCTTCCGGTGGCTACCATTGATGGCCAGGATCTTCATCTTCCCCTCCCGCTTCGGATCGTATTGCCATGAAATATGATCACAAAACCTTCAAAGACTTGGGACGTGGGGGCCAATGACGATTCCCCCCTGAAGTTTTCTCCCTCTTCCAAAGGAATCCACCGCTGCCCCCGCACCGTGCTAACCGTTAGACACACATGAAGCCGCGTATCGCGCCTTTTATTCTTTTGAAGGATTCTCGCAGCAAGACCTCCTGTGTGCGGTTGCGGCACTTCTTCGTGCCATCAGGAGGAATGTCGCACTTTGCGGGCGGGGATAAACCCCGCCCCTACCCAATAGCCCTTTGGCTTTTGCAGGGGCCTGGTTTATCCCCGCCTCGGGGCTTCTCAATGTGCGTCCCGGAGGCGATCCAGGAAGGCCCGGAAGGCCTGCCATTCCTCGGGACGGAACTTTTGCAGGAAGAGGCCGTTCACCTCGTCGTAGACGGTCAGAAGCGGCTGTCTGTGTTCCAGGGCCTTGGAGGTGAGAAAGACCCTCAAGGACCTCCGGTCCTCCGGGTCCGAACGCCTCTCCACCCAGCCGTCCCGTTCCAATCGGTCGATGAGGCCCGTCACGGTGGGCCGGTCCAGGTGGGTCTTTTCGGCAAGGCGGCTGGGAAGGGCCCCGTCCTCTTCGTAAAGGGCGATGAGCATGAAAAACTGGGCCTGGGTGAGGCCGTAGGGTGCGATCCGATCCCGATAGTGTTTGGAAAGGAAACGGGAAAGGGAAGCAAGCTGAAAGCAGAGACAGTCTTCGAAGAGCATGGACCGCTCCTTGAGGTGGGAGGGGGACGACATCTTTTGCTAGCACAACATTTATTAGCAAGCAAATCATTTTTCCCATTGACCCCGTGCCCCGTACGGGCTAGGTTCTTTTTTAAATAAGAATCGTTTTCCATCAAGATTGCCCCCGAACCGAAGGACTTCTCGAGTGGACCGCCATGCCCAGGAAAGACTCCAGCAGATGCTCGAGAAGCTCAAAAGGAGGAGGTTCCGCATCACCCCGCAACGGCTGGCCGTCCTGGAAATTCTCGTGGAATCGGATTTTCACCCCAGCGTGGAGACCATCTTCGCGCAGGTGCGAAAGCGCTTTCCCACCACCAGCCTCGCCACCGTTTACAAGACGGTGGGGCTCCTTAAGGAGATGCACGAGGTCTTGGAGCTGGGTTTCCATGATGCCGGCAACCGGTACGACGCCCGCAAGCCGTTCCCTCATCCCCATGTGATCTGTACGAGCTGCGGAAGGATCCGGGATCCCGAGTTGAGCGGCCTTCAAGAGCTGGCCGAAGAGATGGGCCGCAAAACGGGCTTTACCATCGTCACCCATCGGCTCGACTTCTACGGAGTGTGCCCGGAGTGCCGCGAGAAGACCGACGCACGGGGGGACTAAAAATTTTTTGATTCTATGGAAAATGATTCTTTGTTAGGAGCGAATGTTTAACCAAGCCAGGAGGAATCCCATGACCGCACCGGCCAAACCCACCGGCAACGAACCCAAATCCCTCAAGGATTGGTGGCCCCACCAACTGAACCTGAAGATCCTTCACCAGAATTCGCCCGAAGCCAACCCCATGGGAAAGGACTTCAACTACGCCAAGGAGTTCCTGTCCCTGGACCTGGAAGCGGTCAAAAAGGACCTGCGCGACCTCATGACCGATTCCCAGGACTGGTGGCCCGCGGATTTCGGCCACTACGGAGGTCTCTTCATCCGCATGGCCTGGCACAGCGCGGGCACCTACCGCATCGGCGACGGCCGGGGCGGGGCCGGATCCGGCCAGCAGCGCTTCGCTCCGCTCAACAGCTGGCCGGACAACGTGAACCTGGACAAGGCCCGAAGGCTCCTTTGGCCCATCAAGAAAAAGTACGGCCGCAAGATCTCCTGGGCCGACCTCATGATTCTGGCCGGCAATGTGGCCCTGGAATCCATGGGGTTCAAGACCATCGGCTTTGCCGGCGGGCGCGAAGACTGGTTCGAGCCGGATGAAAGCGTCTATTGGGGTGCGGAAGGCCAGTGGCTGGAAGACCAGCGCCACACCGCCCAGGGCGACCTGGAAAATCCCTTGGCGGCCGTCCAGATGGGTCTCATCTACGTCAACCCCGAAGGCCCGGGCGGCAACCCGGACCCGGTGGCGGCGGCCAAGGACATCCGGGAGACCTTCGCACGGATGGGCATGAACGACGAGGAGACGGTAGCCCTGATCGCCGGCGGCCACACCTTCGGCAAGTGCCATGGCGCAGGACCCGCCTCCCACCTGGGGCCGGAACCGGAGGCGGCCCCCATCGAACAGCAAGGACTGGGCTGGAAGAGCACCTTCCGGACCGGCAAGGGGCCGGACACCATCACCAGCGGCTTGGAGGTCACCTGGACTGTCACGCCCACCAAGTGGAGCAGCAATTTCTTTTTCAACCTGTTCCGGTACGAATGGGAGCTGACCGAGAGCCCGGCGGGCGCCAAGCAGTGGGTGGCCAAGGACGCTCCGGAGGTGGTCCCCGATGCCCATGATCCCGACAAGAAACACCGGCCCACCATGCTGACCACGGATCTGTCGCTGCGCTTCGATCCGGTGTACGAGAAGATCTCGCGGCGCTTCATGGAACATCCCGATGAATTCGCCGACGCCTTCGCCCGCGCCTGGTTCAAGCTGGTCCATCGGGACATGGGCCCGCGTTCCCGGTACCTCGGACCGGATGTCCCTGCCGAAGAGTTTATCTGGCAGGATCCCATCCCGCCGGTGGATCACCCGCTCATCGACGAGGCGGACATCCAGGCCCTCAAGGCCAAGATTCTGGCCTCGGGACTTTCCATCTCGGAGCTCGTCTACACCGCCTGGTCATCGGCCGCCACCTTCCGCGGTTCCGACAAGAGGGGCGGCGCCAACGGCGCCCGCATCCGCCTGGAACCCCAGAGGAACTGGGAGGTGAACATGCCCGAGCAGCTTTCCAAGGTGCTGGGCGTGCTGGAAGGGATCCAAAAGGAGTTCAACGCCGGCGCGGCTGGAGGCAAGAAGGTCTCGTTGGCCGATCTGATCGTCCTGGGAGGCTGCGCCGCCGTGGAACAGGCGGCCCGAAACGCCGGGGTCCAGGTGACGGTCCCCTTTGCGCCCGGACGCATGGACGCCCTCCAGGAACAGACCGATGTGGCGTCTTTTGCGGTGCTGGAACCGATCTACGACGGGTTCCGCAACTACCTCAAATCGCCCTACAGGATCCCGGCCGAACACCTGCTGGTGGACAAGGCGCAGCTCCTGACCCTGACCGCCCCGGAAATGACGGTCTTGGTGGGCGGCATGCGGGTTCTCAATGCCAACCACAAGCGCTCACCCCACGGCGTCTTCACCCAGCGTCCCGAGGTCCTCACCAACGACTTCTTCGTGAACCTTCTGGACATGGGCACCGAGTGGCACCCCGTGTCGGAAGACGCCCACGTGTTCGAAGGCCGAGACCGCAAGACGGGGGATCTCCGGTGGACGGCCACGCGGGTGGATCTCATCTTCGGCCACAACGCCCAGCTGAGGGCCATCGCCGAGGTCTACGGCAGCGACGACGGCCAGGAGAAGTTCGTCCACGACTTCATCGCCGCCTGGAACAAGGTGATGAACCTGGACCGCTTCGACCTCCACCTGGGAAGGTAAAAACCCATTGAGCGATTCATTATCGTGGTGAACTCCTGAAGGGCGGGCGTAAAGCCCGCCCGTACTTATTCACCTCCTGCGCAGTGGCGGGGGCCGTCCACGCCCCTGCGCAGATTGCCTGGCGAATCCCACCGCCGCCAACAGCCCAAGCGAACGGCCTGCTGAACGCGGGCAATGGCACCGCTCGGTGCGGCTGTCTTCCTTCATCGTCCGACCCAAGGTAATCCCCGGGATCTTGCGTTCCCCGGGCCCGCCGACTATTATTTCCCAGCACAAAAGTAGGATTTATGTTCCGGACGCCATCTTCCGATGTTTTTGGTGAGAAAGTCTTTGGTGGCCGGAACCTGTGGAGGCGAGTTCATGGGAAAATGCGAGTCAGCCGCGGCCCAGACGGCCAGCGCCGCCGAAAAGGGGGCGTCGGGGCTCTTTCGGTTGCGCGGGCCGGTGCTTGTGCCGTTCGTCGTGGCCATGAGCCTGCTGCTGGGGCTTTTCGTCTTCGGCATCCACCGGGTCCTGGAGAGCTCCACGCGGGAGTTTTCCCAGCGCCGGTTCGAAAGCTTTCGGAGCCTCTGGGAGACCGCCCTCGAGCGGGAAGCCGGCCTCATGGAGGAGGCCCTCCTGAAACTGGCCGCCAAGCCGGCCCTGCTGGAGGCCTTCACACTCCGGTCGGTGGATTCCTTGTTGGAAGCGGCGGCTCCCGATTTTGTCCGACTCAAGCAGAACCATCACATGACCCACTTTTACTTCATGGACCCGTCCCTTCGGGTCTTCCTGAGGGTCCATCACCCCAAACTTTCCGGAGATGTGATCACCCGCTGGACGGCCCGCCGGGCCCAAACCACCCTGAAGACCGCCCGCGGGGTGGAGCTGGGGCCCATGGGCACCCTGACGCTGCGCGTTGTGATTCCCTGGATCCATGCCGGCCGCCTCATGGGGTTTCTGGAGCTGGGCAAGGAAGTGGGGACCATTCTAACGAGCATTCACCAAGCCACGGGGCTTCACCTGGCGGCCTTCGTGGAAAAGGAGCGTCTGGATCGAGATTTGTGGAGTGAAGGCCAGAAGGTGTTGGGCAGGCCCGACACGTGGACGGCCTTCCGAACGGTCGTCCTCAGCGACACCACCCTGTCGCCGGTTCCGGAACCGCTCGTTCCTTACATCGACGAAGAAAACCATCAAGCCGGCCAGACGGACATTCGGTTCGGCTGGGCCGGAAGAACCTACCGCTCGCGATTTTTCCATCTAAAGGACGCTTCCGGAAAAAGCATCGGAGACATCGCCGTTCTCACCGACATCACGGAACGGGTGGCCCATGCCCGCCGAATGCTCATCGGTTTCGGCACCGCAGCCTTTCTCCTCTGCTCGTCCCTGGTCCTCTTCATGGCGGGCTACCTGGGCCGGGTGGAAACCGTGGTGCGAAGAACCCATCAGCAGATCATGGACCTGGAGCGGGGCCGGTCCTGCTTCATCCTCCAGGAGATGCCGGTGCTCGTGTCCCTGCTCACCCCTTCCGGAACATTTGAAACCTGGAGCACGTGGGCCCAGAAGACGTTCGGATTCGGCCCGGAGGAGGCCGTGGGAATCCTCCGCCCGGACGACCTGGTGGAAGACGCCCGGCTCTTGGAGGAGCTTCGGCGGGAGGCGGCCCAGTCCGCCTATGCCTCCAAAGAGTGCTTGGGGCGAACCCGGGACGGAGGGCACCTTTGGTTGCGGGTCACCCTGCTGACCATCCCCGTCACGGGAGAGACACTCTACATCCTGGAAGACGAGACGGCTCGAAAGGAGGCGGAAGATCGCCTGCAAGCCCAGTATGCCTTTCTCCAGACCCTGTTGGACACCATCCCCAACCCCATCTACTACACCGACGCCCGGGGCCGCCCCGCGGGCTGCAACGCGGCGTTCTTGAAGTTTTTCGGCCTGGAAGAGGCCGGGCAACCCGGTGGTGGCGCGTTCGCACATCTGGAAAAGGCCGCCGTCTTCCTTTCGTGGCTGGAGCGGGACCGCAAGCTCCTGGAAAGCGGTCACATGCACGTGGAGGAACAGGAGATTCTGGATCGGGAGGGACGCCCGCGAAGCGTGATCTTCAATCGAGCTGTCTTCCGTTTGAAGGACGGGGCCGTGGGGGGTGTGGTGGGCATCCTCACCGACATCACCGAGCGTCGAAAGGCGGAGGAACAGCGGATTCTCTTGGCCACGGCCGTGGACCAGACGGCGGACGTGGTGATCGTCACCGACCGGGACGGACGGATCGAATATGTGAATCCGGCCTTCGAGAAGGTTTCCGGCTACACGCGGGAGGAGGCGCTGGGCCGGGCCCCATGGGACCTGCCCGGATTGGGTATGGAGGAAGCCACCCGCTATGAAATCCGGGATGCCGTCTTGTCCGGGCGCGTGTGGACGGGACGCGTCCGCACGGCAAGCCGGGACGGCGCCCCCACCCAACTGGAAGGAAAGGTCTCGGCCATCCGCGACGGCCGGGGCCGCCTGACCCATTATGTGGCCGTGTACCGCGACGTTACGGAAAAAAGCCGCCTGGAAGATCAGCTCCGCCAGGCCCAGAAGATGGAAGCCATCGGCACCCTGGCCGGCGGCATCGCCCACGATTTCAACAACATTCTCCTTTCCATCAACGGCTACACGGAACTCCTGCTCCAACGCCTTCCCCCGGACGATCCCGGAAAACGATACGCCGAAAGGGTCCTCCAGGGGGGACAGCGGGCGAAAGACCTGGTGGCTCAAATTCTCACTTTCAGCCGGCAGGGGGACCGGCACCCCAAGCCGCTGGAGCTGTCGACCATCGTGAAGGAAACCACCAAGCTGCTGCGGGCATCCATCCCCACGACCATCGACATCCGATGCACCATCCGGGCCGAACGCGCGGTGGTACTGGCCGACCCGACCCAGATGCACCAGGTGCTCATGAACCTGTGCACCAACAGCGCCCACGCCATGGGAAGCAAACCCGGCCTTCTGGAGATCGTCCTGGACGAGGTGCTGGTGGGAGGAGAAGGCATCCCCTGCCCCCCCGGGGTATCACCGGGACCTTACGTACGGCTCCAAGTGCGCGATACGGGCTGCGGCATTCCCGAATCCATACGCCACAAGATCTTTGATCCCTACTTCACCACCAAGAAGCCGGGCCAGGGCACCGGCCTGGGGCTGGCCGTGGTGCACGGCATCGTCAAGGATCACGGCGGTTTCATCCAGGTGGAAAGCGAAACGGGCAAGGGGACGGCTGTTCGGGTTTTCATTCCGGCCGTGGCCGAACCGGCCACGGCGGAACCGCCGACGTCCGAAAGCCCTCTGCCCCGTGGAACCGGGCGGATTCTTCTGGTGGACGACGAGGAATCGGTGGTAACCTTGGGCCGGGAAATGCTCCAAAAGGCGGGTTACCGGGTGGAGACGGACACCGACCCCAGAGCCGCCCTGGAAAGGATCCGCTCGGCCCCGCACGCCTTCGATCTGGTGATCACGGACCTCACCATGCCTCACATGACGGGCGTGGACCTGGCGGAAGAGGCCGCCCGAATCCGCTCCGATCTTCCGGTGATCCTCTGCACGGGCTACCATGAGGCCTCCCAAACCTTGAAGCCCAATGGGAACATCCGCGCCGTTCTCTCCAAGCCCTTCCTCACCAAGGACCTGGCCGAAGCCGTGGTGAAGGCGATCCGTCCGGACCCGCAGGAAACGGTGGCATGAATCTGGATCGTTTTTTGTTGACAAAAAAGTTAGAGGCGCCTAATTACGTTCGTGGTCTCGAAAATGCTTGTCATGCATCCAACAATGGGAGGTAAACTTCATGAAAAAGCGGTTCACTTTCTCGCTCACCCTGCTTCTGGCACTCATGGCAGTGTCCACGTTCAACGCCCTCGCCGATACCCACTCCCTCGTGGTCTACTCGGCTCGAAATGAACACCTCATCAAACCCCTCTTCGATCTTTATTCCCAGAAGACCGGGGTCTCCATCCGCTACATCACCGACAAAAGTCCGGCCTTGATCCAGCGCCTCAAGGCCGAAGGACCCAACACCCCGGCGGACATCCTTTTGACCGTGGACGCCGGAAACCTTTGGCGGGCAGCCCGGGAAGGCCTGCTGCAACCTGTCTCTTCCCCGGCACTGGAAAAGAACATCCCGTCACACCTCAGAGACCCTCAAGGTCGATGGTTCGGTTTTTCCGTGCGGGCAAGGACCATCGCCTACAACACCCAGCTGGTGGATCCTTCGGAGCTGACCACCTATGAGGACCTGGCCGATCCCAAGTGGAAGGGGAGGCTTTGCCTGAGGACTTCCAAGAAGGTCTACAACCAATCGCTCGTGGCCATGCTCATGGCCCAAAACGGCGAGAAGGCCACCGAGGAGATGGTTCGAGGTTGGGTGGCCAACCTGGCGACGGACGTCTTTTCCAATGACACCAAACTGCTGGAGGCCATCGCCGCGGGCCAGTGCCAGGTGGGCATTGTGAACACCTACTATTATGGTCGTCTCATGAAAGAAAAGCCGGATCTTCCCCTGGCCCTTTTCTGGCCGGATCAGGACGGAAACGGGGTCCATGTGAACGTGTCGGGCGGCGGGCTCGTCCGTCATGCCAAGAACGAGGAGGAGGCCGTCCGGTTTCTGGAATGGCTTTCCACGTCGGAAGCTCAGCGGATCTTCGCGGACCTCAACATGGAATATCCCGCGGATCCCTCCGTTTCTCCCCATCCGACGGTGGCAAGCTGGGGGAGCTTCAAAGCCAGCTCCTTCAACCTGAGCCAAGCCGGGGAACTCCAAGCCGCCGCCATCATGCTGATGGATCGCGCCGGATACAGATAGGCAACCCATGAAAGCCGTCACCTGCACGATTCCTTCAGTGCGCCGTTTCTTTCTCCCTGGATCAGGGCGGCAATGGGCCATCTGGGCCCTTGCCGTCCTGATCACACTGCCCTTGTGGGCCATTGTGCGGACCGCCCTGGGCGACAGCAGGAACGTATGGGATCATCTGGTCAGGCATTTGATGTGGGGGCTTCTGTCCAACACATTCTGGCTGGTGCTTGGAGTCGGAGTTTTCACCCTTTTGCTGGGAAGCAGCTTGGCATGGTTGGTGGCGTTTCGCGATTTTCCGGGAAGGCGCATCTTTTCATGGGCCTTGGCGCTTCCTCTCGCCATGCCGGGCTACGTGCTGGCGTTCGTCATGGTGGGGCTCTTCGATTTTACGGGGCCTGTGCAGACTTATCTTCGAAAGCTGATGGGAGGAGACCTTCCATGGTTTCCTTCCGTTCGGTCTCGAGGCGGCGTCATCTTCACCATGACTCTGGCCCTCTACCCCTACGTGTATCTCATGTTGCGCGAGGCATTTCAAAGTCTGAGCGGACGCACTCAAGAGGCGGCCCAAAGTCTGGGCCATTCTCCCGTCTCCGCTTTCTTGAGGGTGGTGCTGCCCATGGCTCGCCCTTGGATCGGGGCCTCCCTCTTTTTGGTCGTCATGGAGTGCCTGGCCGATTTCGGGACGGTGGCCGTCTTCAATTACGACACCTTCACGACGGCCATCTACAAGGCCTGGTACGGCCTCTTTTCCATCGAAGCGGCGGCCCAACTGGCCTTGACCCTCCTTTCCTTCGTATTCCTGTGCGCCTTTCTGGAACACCGGGAACGGCGTCGGAGGCGATACCACCAATCGACCCGTTCATCCCGAGCGATTCCGCCGCCCCTGGGCCCAAGGACCAAGTGGCTGGCAACCGGTTACGCTTTCCTGGTTCTCTTCCTTTCCGTCCTGCTTCCCATGGGGCAGCTCCTGGCCTGGACCCTCCCCCAACTAAGCCAAATACCCTCACGCGACCTGCTGCTGGTCGGGAGGACATTTTTCCTGGGAACCTTGGCGGCACTGGTGGTGGTTGGGGTGTCCCTGATGATGAGTTTCTGGCAGAGAAGATCTCCCGGTACGGCCACCGACTTGGGCGTCCGCATAGCCACCCTGGGTTATGCGTTTCCCGGATCGGTTTTGGCCGTCGGGGTCTACCTGCCCTTTGCTCTTTTGGACAATCTTCTGGCGGATCTCAAAATCTCTTCCTTCGGCGATGGGACCTTCCAGCTCAAGGGGACGCTTCTGGTCATGCTCTTCGGATATCTGGTTCGTTTTCTCGCCGTGGGCCATGGGGCCGTGGCAAGCGGCATGGAGCGATGCTCGCCCCAATTGGAGAACGCGGCGCAATCCCTGGGAGAATCCGGCTGGGGCGTTTTACGTCGGATCCACCTGCCCCTGCTCACCCCCAGTCTTTTGGCAGCCGGAGCTCTGACCATGGTGGAGGTCATGAAGGAAATGCCTCTGACGCTCATGACCCGCCCTTTCGGCTGGGATACCTTGGCGGTGAGAATCTTCGAATTGACCTCTGAGGGCCTTTGGGAACAAGCCGCTCTGCCGGCCTTGATCCTGGTGTTGGTGGGCTCAATCCCCATGATGCTCGCCAGCCGCGGCGTCCGGGTCTAATAACGGAAAGGAAACGGGAGATGTCCTTTTTGAACGTGCAGAACGTAAGCTGCCGCTACGGCAACCGATGCGTCATCCGGCATCTTTCCATGACTCTGGAGAAGGGTGAAATCGGCTGTCTACTCGGTCGAAGCGGTTGCGGCAAGAGCACGCTCTTGCGGGCCATCGCCGGCTTCGAGCCCCTGCGGGACGGAACGATTACCCTGGGAGACAGGCTCCTTTCTCACCGCACCCACCTCGTGCCTCCACACAAGAGGCAAATCGGTTTGGTTTTTCAGGACTACGCTCTTTTTCCGCACCTGACGGTGGCCGCCAACGTCTCTTTCGGATTGCGCCACCTTCCCCGAAACCAACGGAAGGCCCGAACGGCGGAGGTTCTGAGGCTCGTGAGGATGGAAGGTATGGAAGAGAGATATCCCCACGAGATTTCGGGGGGGCAGCAGCAGCGGGTGGCCGTGGCACGGGCCTTGGCTCCTCGCCCCATGCTCCTTCTCCTCGACGAACCCTTCTCCAACCTGGACCCCTGTCTTCGAGTAGATTTGGCTTTGGAAGTCCGGGAAATTCTCAAGAAGCAGGACATCACGGCCCTCATGGTCACGCACGATCAGGGAGAAGCCTTCGCCGTTGCCGACAGGGTGGGGGTTCTGGACGGGGGGGAGCTGGCCCAATGGGATGAGCCGACCCGACTATTTCTGGACCCCGCCACCCGGACGGTGGCGGAATTCGTGGGAGTATCCTCCTTCCTTCCCGGGCATCTGATTTCTTCCAAAGCGGCGGCAACATCTCTGGGCGTTTTACCGATTCGCCGACAAAGCACAAGCCCTGCGGGTGAGGGAGTGGACATTTTGCTTCGCCCTCCGGATCTGGTCCAGGATCCGGCAGGTCCTGTAAGCGCCGTTGTGGTGCGATCCGTGTTGTCCGCAGCCGGATCCATGTATCTGGTGGAATTGGATTCGGGAGACCGGTTGTATGCCGTTTCGCCCGAACGATTCCCCAGGCCGGCAGGATCAAGGGTCCGACTTCGCCTTGAGCCTCCGCCGCCAGGAGGCTGGCCCGCCTACGGGACCGACGGCCATGACCGGGAAACCTGCCCTTTCGATCCCACCATTGCCAAAAACAAGGAATTTCCCGTGGCCGTGTGACGCCAAAGGAACCGTGCGCCAACCCCCTGAAAAGATGTGGCCTTTCCTGGCACTTTCGGCTTGTCCTGTAGGTTCACTTGGTCGTAAAGTGCTTTAAAAGTTCCCCTTTAGAGACTTTACCGATCTTTGACCTTTTTCACAGGAGGGTCCCATGAAAGCCTTGCAGTGGATGTTGCCGGTTTTGGTCTTGTGTTCATGGGTTCTTGCGGCACCGGGTGCGGCCCAGGTGGACTATCCCGAGGAGATGGCTCAGGTGGTGGCCCAATACCCCGACTCCACCGTGGAGATGGCCATGAAGATGCAGCAGGGCACCCAGGTCATGCTCCACACCAAGGATGAACCCAAGAAGGTGTTCGCGTTCTACAAGGAGGCTCTGAGCGGAGACGGCTGGGAATCCCAAATGGAGATGGCCCAGGAGGAAGGCATCCAGGGCCACTGGGTAAAGGGTGACCGGATGATGCACGTAATGGTGACCCAGGACGAAGGGGAAACCGCCGTGATGCTCATGCTGGGCAAACAGCAGTAAGGAAGGCGCGGTTCCTCACGGGAGAGAGCAAAGCCCGCCCCTCCAAAAACGCGTTGATCTGTTGGCTAGGAGCTTGTCCGAAAACGATTGATTTGCGCCGTTCAACGCCCATCCGTCATCCCCGCGGAAGCGGGGATCCAGAATTTTCAGTAAGTTATGAACTCCCGCTTGCGCGGGAGTGACGATTGGTGGAGTCCTCGGACAGCCTCTTGGAGGCAAGGGCTGCTCTACGCTGTCAGAGTCTGTCCGCCGACTTTCAAATGCCCCGCTACTCGAAGATCTTGGCCATTTGGGCGACGCCGTCGGAGTCGGGGGCGATGGAACGGGCCTTTTTCCAGCATTCGCGGGCTTCTTCCGGCTGCCCGGCGTCCAGGAGATCCCGCGCCATGAGAAGCCAGGCCGTTTCGGGCGGGTTCTCGTGGAGGGCCTGATAGAGGGTCACCAGGGCGATCTTCACCTGCCGGTCCCCCTTGTGAAGAACGGGCTCTCCGTGGCCCGGGAAAAGATGGCGGATGGGAAGGGAAAGCAGCCGCCTGAGCGTGCTCACCTTGTCCTGCATGCGACCGCCCAGGACCTCGTCGGGCTTGGAAAGGACGGCCGCAAACCGCTCCTTGTGGGGCAATACCGCATCGCCGCCAAAGAGCGCCCCTGCGTCCCGCCAGTAGAAAGCCAGATCCCCGGCCGTGTGACCGGGAAGGTGCAACACCTCCAGGGGCGGATCGCCGTCGATCACATCCCCGTCTTCCACAAAATGCATCTTTCCCGCCTCTTCCACGCTCCTGAAGAATTCGGGAAAGGGAGGGCGAAGCAGCTTCAGGTATTCCCGGGTGAGCTTGTGGACGAACAGATCGGGGGCCGTCACTTGATAGATCTCCGCCATGCCGCCCACGTGGTCGAAATGGGCGTGGGTGAGCAGAATCCGCTCCAGGTTTTCCACAGGCCCCATTTCCCGAAGCTCGTCCACAAGGCCCAGCATGTTCCCCGTGTCGATGAGCGTGCGGCCTCCATGCAGCACGTAGGCGCCTGAACACGGCCCGGAATCCGGTATCCAGCCCAGTCCGGCCAGCCTGGAATCTTCTCCTTCGAAAGTCTTCAACGTGCCAACCTCCCCTTTTCCCCGGAAACACCCGGTTCGTTTCCATCCGTTGGATCCTCTTCAACCGCCCAGAAAACTTTACGATTCCTAGAACACTCCCCTCCTCAAGTCAATCCGCGCCGGGGTGCCTTTGTTAATGGCCAACTAAAATGACCCACCTACGGCCATCAAAAATGACCCACCTTGAGGATGCATTGGCGATGATTTGGCCGTACAACCCCATCT
>NZ_FQVB01000024.1 GCF_900129305.1 Desulfacinum infernum DSM 9756
ACGCCAAAGGCCAAATGCTGATCCGGCCCAGCTTGGAACTGGAGGGCTGGTGGACGTCCCTTTCCGTGGAAGAAGATCAAGTGATTGCCTTGTATGAAAAGCGGGGCCTGAGCGAGCAGTTTCACAGCGAGATCAAATCCGATCTGGACTTGGAACGATTGCCCTCCGGAAAGTTCGCCACCAATGCCCTGGTGCTGACGCTCGGTGGATTTGCCTACAATATCCTTCGCATTCTTGGGCAGAATGGACTTTTGGGGAGATTTTCGCCGGTCCGCCATCCGGCGAAGCGTAGACGAGTACGGACGGTGATCCAGGAACTGATGTGCCTGGCGGCCCGAGTGATCCGAACAGGGCGCCGGTTGAAGTTGCAGTTCGGAAGACACTGTCCGGCCTTTCGTGCTTTTCGCAGTGTGTATCTCAGGTCCTGCCCGGCATAGCCCGGGCCTCCTCAAGAGCACGCAAGCGGGCTGACCGCAAGGTTTTAAAGGGCTACCAATGTCTCGTGAGGCGTATGGTATCCCCATGGCAAGCGGCTTTCCTGCTGCTGACAGTCCGGATGATGCCGGAAGGATCGCGACCGGACGTCATGAGCCTCCGAAAAGGATTCCGAATGCTCCACCGTCAGTCTGCCAGCTTTTTATTCAGGGATTCAGGGCCCTTTTACGCGAGTTTTTGAAAAGGCCTCTGCTCCCTGTCCCAGAAGAAACGTTCTATGAATAATCAAAATTCGTGCCAAGGAAAGCCGATCAAAGGGTGTTCATAATATCCTGATATAACGCATAAGAAAACCCCGACCGAGTTAGCGGGTTGGATAGTGTGTGAAATAAAGTTCGTTTTAGGTGTGGATTCGGCTGCACAATCTGTTTCTTTCGTTGCACACTCTTTCTTCGGCGATCTCCCGAGGGGATTCCCGGAACCAGTCTGTTGCGAGGGATGCAGCTGGTTGCTATACAGCGAAAGGGAAAGCCAGGAAAAAAGGCGCACGGAAAGGGGGACGGACTCGTCATGAACATCGGAGTGGTGAAGGAAATCAAGCCGGAAGAGTACCGGGTGGCGGTGCTGCCGCAAAACGTTTCGGAGCTGGTGCGGGCCGGGCACGCCGTGACGGTGGAGAGCGGGGCGGGGGCGGGAGCCGGGTTTTCCAACCAGGCCTACCGGGAGGCCGGGGCGCGCCTGGCGCCTACGGCGGCGGAAGTGAGCGAAGCGTCGGACCTTCTGGTGAAGGTGAAGGAACCGGTGGAGGAGGAGTTCGAAATCTTCCGCCAAGGCCAAATCCTTTTTTGCTACCTTCACAGCGAAACGCGTCCCAAGCTGGTGGACATGCTTCTGGAAAGGCGGCTTACGGCCGTGGCCTTCGAAAACGTGCGGGAATCGGACGGGTCCTTTCCGCTGCTTCGGCCCATGAGCGTCATCGCGGGGCAGCAGGCGGTGCTCCAGGGCATGCAGTTTCTGTGGAACCACCGGGGCGGCGTGGGAAAGAGCCTCGTGGCCTATCCCGGGCTGGAGGCGCCCGTGGTGGTGGTGCTGGGCGCGGGCGAGGCGGGCCGTCCGGCGGCCCGGGTGGCCGCGGCCCTGGGGTGTCGGGTTCACGTCTTCGAAATCAACCAGCGCGCCATCCGCGCCTTTGCCGAGACGGCTCCGGCCAATGTCCAGATCCATAACGCCCACGTGGTGGACGTGTCCCCCTACGTCGCCGCCGCGGACATGGTGGTGAACACCGCCACGGTGCCGCCCCACAGCGACCGGCACCTCATCGACCGGGACCTGGTGCGGCGGATGAAAAAGGGAAGCGTCATCGTGGACGTGACCGCCAACCTCCGGGGGGCGGTGGAAACCGTCGACCGCTACACCACCCACTCCGATCCCGTTTGGGAAGTGGACGGGGTGATCCACTACGCGGTCACCAACATTCCCGGGACGGTGGCCCGGACCGCTTCCCGGGCCCTGGCGCTGGAGATCTTTCCGTACTTGAGGGTCCTGGCCGATCGTGGTATCCCTGAGGCGTTCCGACGCAGCCCGGCTCTCCTGGAAGGCGTGACCGCCGTGGGCGGGATTCTCACGTGGCACGAAGCGGGAACGTTCCAGAAGCGGGCCTGGATGCCGCCCCATGAGGCCCTGGAACGGCTTTGGCCGGCGTGAAGATCCCGAATTCGATCGACGGGTCGGAGCCCCAAAGGGCTGCGCCGCGAAAAGAGCGATCATCTCCAGTGTTTTCGGACAAACTCCCGGGAGCTTGCCCGAGAGCCCGTCAACCCGTCGCTCCCGCACAGGCGGGAGCCCATAACGCGCTGCAGATCCCGGGTCCCCGCTTCCGCGGGGATGACGAAAGAATATTGAAGCAGGCAAAGAGGCTTTCCCCCCTCGAACGATCCCGCCGGATGGTGCCGGTCTTTTCGACCGGCTGCATTGTTTCCCAAACCCTAGCGAGGAGGCAGTCATGGGACGATGGGCAAAAACACTTTGTGCGTTGGGCATGGTGGCGGCGTTCCTGTTCGGCCTGAGCGCTCCGGCGGCGGCCGACACCCTGCAGGAGATCATCCAGCGCGGGGAGCTGCGCGTGGCGGTCCAGACCCAGGGGCCTCCCTTCAGCTTCGTGGACAAGAACGGTGAACGGACGGGAAGCTCCGTGGAATTCTGCAAGCTCATGGCCCAGGAAATGGGCGTCCAGGTGAAATTCCTGGACTACGACTGGGACGGGCTCATCCCGGCGCTCCTTTCCAAGAAGGCGGATCTGCTGGCCGCGGACATGACGGCCACCCTGAAGCGGGCCCTCAAGGTGTCCTTTACCGATCCCTTCTACTATACGGGAGCCGTGGTCTTCGCCAAGAAGGGCAGCGCCTTCAAGACCATCGAAGACTGCAACAAGGAAGACGTGACCATCGCGGTCCTCCTGGGAAGCACCGGTGAGGCCGAAGCCAAGCGGTTTTTTCCCAAGGCCAAGATCAAGTCCTACAAGGGCGGCGGGCCGCTGCTCATCAACGCCGTGCTGGCGGGGCACGCGGACATCGGCGTGAACGACGAAACCGCCGTGGTGGGCCAGATGCAGGAATTCCCGCCGAACAGCATCGAGATCCTGCCCATTCGCCTTTCCAAGCAGCCCCTGGCCTTCGCCGTGCGTCCCGAAGACACCCACCTTCTGCAGTGGATCAACCTCTTCTTCCGGTGGGTCCGCGAAGACGGCCGCTACGACCAGAACATCAACTACTGGGTGAAGTCCCTGGATTGGAAGAAAGACCATTAGCAGAGGATTAAGGATTAGAGGATTAAAGGATTAAAGTGGCAAGGAGCAAGGGGAAGGGGAAGAGTTTGCGGATGGGCCGGTTCTTCCCGCCTTTCCCTTTAAACCCCATCACGGACGGCCCGTGACAACGAAGGATGAAACGCACCTTTGGGAAGTAGGCCCCTGTAGGGGCGAATGATTATTCGCCCCTACAGGCCGCGCGCATGAACCGAATGAGGTCGCGTTTCATATTGACCTTGTCCCTTTCGCCTTTTACCTTTCCCCTTTCTCCTTTCCTCGGAGCCGGCATGCTGGAAGCCTTCAATTTCCGCGTCCTTTTTGATTACATGCCGCTGTTTCTCAAGGGGCTGTGGGCCACGGCCTGGCTTTCCGCCATCTCCCTGGCGGGAGCGCTCCTGGTGGGCATGGTGGCCTGCGGCGCCCGCCTGTCTAAATTTCGCATCCTTTCGGCCCTGGCGGGGGCCTATATCGAAGCCATCCGCTCCACGCCGCTCCTGGCCCAGCTCTACTTCCTCTATTTCGGACTTCCCAGCCTGGGCGTGCGGCTCCCCGAATACCAGACGGGGATCCTGGCGCTGTCGCTCAACAGCGGCGCGTATATGGCTGAAATCATTCGAGCCGGAGTCCTTTCCGTGTCCTGGGGGCAGATCGAGGCGGCCATGGCCTACGGGCTCAACTACTTCCAGCGCATGCGCTACGTGGTGCTTCCCCAGGCCCTGGGCATCACGATCCCGCCCCTACTGGGCCAGGCCATCGTGCTGGTAAAAGACAGCGCGCTCCTGTCCCTCATTTCCGTCTTCGAACTCACCCGGGCCGGGCAGATCATCACGTCTGAGCGGTTCATGCCCGCCGAGGGCTTTTTCACCACGGCCCTGCTCTATCTGCTCATCTATTATGCCTTGAAGGCCTTTTCGTCCTGGTGGCAGAAGCGGCTCATCTTCGTCCAACCGGCATAGGAGCGAGCGTTCCCGATCATGTGGCTCTATTACTTCAAGCAGCTTGTGCAGACCTTTCCCTTCTTCCTCAAGGGGCTGTGGATGACCGTGGCCGTGTCCGGCCTGAGCCTCGTCATGGGGACGGCCATCGGGTTTGCGGCGGGCATCGTCCGGGCGTCCCGGGTTCCGGTGCTGGGAAAGCTCCTTTTCGCCTACGTGGATTTCATGCGCGGGACGCCCTTCCTGGTGCAGGTGTTCATCGTCTTCTTCATCCTGCCCGAATGGGGGATCCAGTTGGAGGCCTTCTCCGCCGCCGTCTTGAGCCTCACGCTCTACGCCGGCGCGTACATCTGCGAGATCGTGTCGGGCGGGATCACGGCGGTCCCCCCCGGTCAGACGGAGGCGGCCAAGGCCACGGGACTCAACTGGTTCCAGCGCATGCGCTACGTGGTCATGCCCCAGGCCATGAAGACGATCCTGCCGCCCCTGGTGGGCCAGTACGTGCTCCTCATCAAGGATTCTTCGGTGGTTTCCGTGATTGGCGTCACCGATGTGACCCGGGTGGGCTGGTTCACGGTGCAGCGCATCCCGGAAGGACTCATGGTCTTCGGCCTGGTGGGGATCCTTTACTTCGTGGTTTGCTACCCGCTGATCCGCCTGGCCAACCAACTGGAAAAGAAGCTTCGGGTGGACTTCGGCGGCCTGTGAGACCGCCGGGCGGAGCGGCAAGATGACCCCATTCCGCGGGGCTGAAGCCCCGCGGCTACGAAAGGAGACGGATTCCTGCACCGACGGACACCGCACCGTCGGAGACGTGCCGGGTGGGGACGAAAAGCCTTGAATCTTTCGTCCCGTAATTTTCCGCCGTTCAATGAAGGAGACCTTGGAAATGAAAGTGCTTGTGACGGCGAAACTGCCGGACGAAGCGGTCCGCAAGCTGATCCTGGCGGGCTGCGATGTGGACGGGCACGGGGAAGTGCGCCCCATGAACCGGGAGGAACTCCTGGCCCGGGTGGAAGGGGCGGAGGGGCTCTTGTGCACCATCACGGACCGGATCGACCGGGAGGTCTTCGACAAGGCCCCGGGGCTTCGCGTCGCGGCCAACTACGGGGTGGGATTCGACCACATCGACGTGGCGGAAGCCGGCCGTCGAGGCATTCTGGTCACCAACACCCCGGACGTGCTCACCGACGCCACGGCGGACCTCGCCTTCGCACTCATCCTGGCCGTGGCCCGGCGCGTGGTGGAAGGGGACCGGAGGACCCGTTCCGGACAGTTCCGGTTTTGGGCGCCCCTTCACTTCCTCGGTACGGAAGTGAGCGGCAAGACGCTGGGGATCGTGGGGTTCGGGCGGATCGGGAAGGCGGTGGCCCGCCGGGCCCGGGGTTTCGACATGCAGGTGCTCTACACCGCTCGAAAACCGCTGGAGAAGAGAGAGGAGGAACGCCTCGGCGTTCGATTCGCCCCCCTGGAGGAGCTCCTGGCGCAATCCGACTTCGTGTCGCTCCACGTCCCGCTTACCCCCCAAACCCGCCACCTGATCGGGGCCCGGGAACTGTCGCTCATGAAGCCGTCCGCCTTCCTCATCAACACGGCCCGCGGGCCCGTGGTGGACGAAAAGGCCCTGGTGGAAACGCTCCGAGGCGGGGGCATCCGAGGAGCCGGCCTGGACGTTTACGAGAACGAACCGGAGCTCACGCCGGGCCTGGCGGATCTCCAGAACGTGGTGCTCCTGCCCCACGTGGGAAGCGCCACGGTGGAAACCCGTACCCGCATGGCCGAGATGGCCGTGGAGAATCTTCTGGAGGGCCTGGCCGGGCGCCGACCTCCCCATTGTCTCAATTGGGAGGAGGTAAAAGGTAAAAGGTAAAAGGTAAAAGGTGAAAGGTGAAAGGTAAAAGGTAAAAGGTAAAAGGTAAAAGGTGAAAGGTGAAAGGTAAAAGGTGAAAGGTAAAAGGTGAAAGGTAAAACGTGAAAGGTGAAAGGTGAAAGGTGAAAGGGGGCGGTGGAGGCGGCCTTCGGCGCCGCCTTGATCTCTGACGGGTGCCGGGTTATGGTGCCTCTGACAAGTCCCTTCGTTTTCAGATGGCGAGCAGAGGGGATTCGCCATGGATGCCGTGGAAAAAATCAAGGAATTCCTGATTCCTGAACTTCAGGCCATTCGCCAGGAGAACCAGTTCATCCGGGAACGGCTCACATCCGTTGAAGCCCACCTGATCGACCAAAGCCGCCGTATCGACCAAGTTCGTGAGGAACTTTCGGACCAGATCGCCAGGACGAACCAGCGGATCGATCAGGTCCGTGAAGAGCTCTCGGAGCAGATCGGCCAAACGAACCAGCGAATCGATGCGACGAACCAACGAATCGATGGACTGACTCAGCGCATCGACGTGACGAACCAGCGGATCGATCAGGTCCGTGAAGAGCTCGCGGAGCAGATCGGCCAAACGAACCAGCGAATCGATGCGACGAACCAACGAATCGATGGACTGACTCAGCGCATCGACGCGACGAACCAGCGGATCGATGCATTGCGTGTCGAGCTCACGGATCGCATGGACCGCACCAACCAGCGGATTGACTACACCAATCAGCGGATGGATGAGCTCCGGTCCGACCTCATAGGGCGAATCGACGGAACCAACCGGCGCCTGGATGAGTTGACCGCGAAGGTCGTCTATGAAAAAGACGTATCCGAAATCAAGAGCCACGTGCTGAGGCTCCAGGAGCAATACGCCGAACTTCGGGCCAAGTCGGCCGTCTGAATTTTTCCTTCCTCTACCGTTCCAGAATCTTTCCCGTGGCGGCGTCAAGCTGCACCCAGGCGTCTTCCAGGCTGTGCCGGGCTTGGGCCAGCTGGCTTTGGGCCTGCACCAGGTCCCGCTGGGCCTGCGTGAGCCGTACCAGGGACGCCTGGCCCGCGGTGTATTCCTTTTGCACCAGATCCCGCGTTTGCAGAACGAGCCGGGCGTTCCGGCGCTGGAGCCGAAGCTGTTCCTGGGCCGCCAGGACGCGTGCCACGGCGCTTTGCACCTGGGATGCCGCTTCGGCCAGGAGGTTTCGGAGCGCGTGGTCCGCTTCCCTTTCGGCGTGTCGGGCTTCCCGGTAGGACGCGAGGTCCTCTCCACCGGAAAAGAGCGGAACGGTCATGCGCACCCCCACGGAAGAGGCGAAGTCGTCTTCTTCCAGGTGGGCGTCTCCGTAGCGGTTTCCTTCCAGGCTTCCGAAAAGACTCAAGGAAGGATAGAAGCGCGCCCTGGCGGATCCCACGCCCGCCCGGGCCGCCAGCAGAGCCATCCGGGCCGCCTTCACGTCGGGGCGGTGATCCAAGGCGTACGCCACCTCTTCTTCCGCCTTGGGAGGAGTGAGCAGGGCCGGGGACGCTTCCTTCAAGGGCGCCAGGCGCACTCCCGGCCCCAGGGCCCCCTCCGGCAGGCCCATGAGAGCCGCCAGACCGGAAAGAGCCACCCGGTAATCGCGCTCCGCCTCGATCTTGCGGGCTCGCGCCAGGTTCACCTGCACCTGGAAGTTGAGCACATCGCTCAGGGAACCGGCTCCTGCCTCCTCCCGGGCCCGGGCGTCTTCCAGCTGACGTTGGTTGAACGCCTCGTCCGCTTCGGCAATGGCCACGTTCTCCAGGGCCAGTTGGGCCCCGTGGAAGCTGGAGGAGACGGCGGCCAGCAGGAGTCGCCGCGCTTCCTGGAGCGCGGCTTCGGTGCGGTTCCGGTCGAACCGGGCGGCGGCCAGGGCGAATTCCCGACGGAATCCGTCGAAAAGGGTCCAGGTGGCCGTAAGCGTTGCGCTGTAGATGTCTTCCCTTTCCGGAGCCGAGAGGGACGAGAAGGAAGACGCTCCGGTACCGGTCCCGGAGAGCGCACTGCCTGCAGTCGCGTTTTCCGGGTATTTGGTGTGGGTGAGACCCGCTGAGGCTTCCAGCCGGGGCGAATAGCCCGCCCAGGCCCGGCGGATCCGCTGGCGGGCCTGTTCCACCCTCTCGGCGGCTGCGGCCAGAGACGGGTTCCATTCCAGGGCGATTCGCTGGGCGGTCTCCAGATCCAGAACGGCGGGCACCTCATGGGACGCCGGCGGGTTGACGGACGGGGTCTGCCCCAGGGCCTGATGGGGAACGGAGAGGAACAAGAGAAAGGCCATCAAGGCCGCCGACGCCACGGTCCGCATCGGTCCGGCGGCGGTTCTCTGCGGGGGATTTTTCCGCAAGCGCATGGAAAGCACTCCTTGTATCACGCCACGTCCCTTTCAAAGGAAGTTTCGCAAAACCTCATCCGGCCGGCTGAGGGGCCCGACTTCTTTCGTAGCCGCGGGGCTTCAGCCCCGCGGAAAGTGGCCATCGCGACCCCATGAAGTGACCGGCAATACCCGATGGTCCCTCCGGTGTCCGGCGCTCTTCCGCAGCCCTGAAGGGCTGCGCTACGAGAAAACCGGTCATCCCCAGCGTTTTCGGTTAGCCTCCTAGGCGGCCAGGGCCGTCTTGTCCTCGTCGGCCGCCCCGGTCATCAGGTCCACTTTGCGGAGCCGGGCCGGCTCCACGGCTTCGCGGCTCTCGGGCCATCTGCCGTGACGGAGACGGAATCCCAGCAGCCGCACGTCGTTCAGGATGGTGTAGAGGTTCGGAACCAGCACCAGGGTGAGCACGGTGGCGAACAGGACACCCGCCGCCAGGGCCAGGGCCATGGGAATCAGGAACTTGGCCTGGAAGTCCGTTTCCAGGATCATGGGCGTGAGCCCTCCCACGGTGCTTACCGTGGTCAAAACGATGGCCCGAAAGCGGCGCTTTCCCCCCTCGATGATGGCGTCGAAAAAGCGCATGCCCTCCGCCAGGTTTTCGTTGATACGTTCAATGAGCACGATGGCGTCATTGACCACCACGCCGGTAAGGGCCACCATGCCGAAAAGGCTCATGATGGAAAGGTCGTAGCCCATGACCAGGTGGCCCGCCACGGCGCCGATGAGTCCGAAGGGAACGGTGGTCATGATCACCGCCGGCTGGATGTAGCTTCGGAAGATGGTGGCGATGATGATGAAGATGCCCAAAAGCGCCATGGGAAAGCCGATCTTCAGACTGTCCAGGGATTCGCGCATCTTTTTCTTTTCTCCCTGCAGGGCCACGTGCACGTCGGGGTACTTCCGCTGGAGCTGAGGAAAGAAACTCGCCGACAGCTCCTGGAAGATCTCGTTGGCGTTGGCCCGTTCGGTATCCACCGCGGCGCTCACCGCCACGCGCCGCATGCCGTCCGTGCGGGTGATGACGGAAAACCCGGGGGCGTAGTCGAAGTCGGCCACGGACCGGAGGGGCACTTCCGCGCCCCGGGGCGTGCGGATGCGGATGTCGTTCAGGCGGGAAAGGTCGCGCCGTTCCTCCTGCGTGTACCGGACCTTGATGCGGATGTCGTCCCGCCCGCGCTGGATCCTCAGGGCCTCCTGGCCGTAGTAGCCCGCATAGACCTGCCGGGCCAGGTCATCCACGGTCAGCCCCAAGGTCCTGGCCTCGGGCTTGAGGCGAAGGCGCAGTTCCCGTTTGCCCGCCGAGTAGTCGGAGCGGATCTGATAGACCCCGTCGAAGCGGCGGAGGCGCTCCATGAGGTCGTGGGAGGCGGCCAGGATGTGGTCCATCCGGGAGCCCTGGATCCAGATCTCGATGGGAGCGCCCGGCGGGCCGGCCTCCATGCCTTCGAAGGTGAGCGACTTCACGCCGGGAAGGGTGCCCGTCTCCTTTTCCCATTCCACCATGATGTCCTTGGAATGAATCCCGCGCCGTTCCGAAGGCAGCAGGATAGCCTGCACGGCTCCGTAATGGGGTCCGTAGCTGGGGATGTCCCCGATGGACTGGCCGGCCAAGGCCAGCCGGTCCACCACCAGGGGCTCCCCGGAAAGGGTCTTCATCCGGTCGTTCAGTCGAAGGAGCGAAGCTTCCAGGCGGTCCACCGCCTCCTGAGTCACCTCCACCGGGGTGCCTTCGGGAAACTGAACCGTGGCGGTCACAATGAAGCCGTCGATTTCCGGAAAGACCACGAACTTGACGATCCCGCCCCGTATGAGGCCTATGCTCACCAGGAGGACGGAGACGGCCGTGCACAGCCCGATGTAGCGCCAGCGAAGGACGGTGCTGAGAAAGGGCGCGTACACGCGGGCCACGAACCATTCCATGCCGGAACTCACCGACTGCTGAAGCCGGCTCACGCGCCCCAAGAGGCCTTTTTTTTCCGAACGGGCGTGATTGGGATCCGGCAGGTGGCTCAGGTGGGCGGGCAGAAGCAGCAGGCACTCCACCAGGGAAATGAGCAGGCAGGCGGTGACCACCTCCGGCAGGATGGCAATGAACTTTCCCATGATGCCGCCCACGTAGGCCAGCGGAAGAAAGGCCACCACGGTGGTGGTCACCGCGGCGATCACGGGAAGCCCCACCTCGCTCACCCCTTCCACGGCGGCGCTCAAGGCGCTTTCCCCCCGCTTTCTGTGGACGAAAATGGCTTCCCCCACCACGATGGCGTCGTCCACCACGATCCCCAGGACCATGATGAAGGCGAAAAGAGAGATCATGTTGATGGTGCCCCCCAGAGCCCACACGATGGCCAGGGCGCCCGCGATGGACACGGGAATGCCCATGCCGGCCCAGAAGGCCAGCCGGGCGTCCAGAAAGAGCCAGAGGGTGAGGAGCACGATCACCAGGCCGTAGAGGCCGTTTTTCAAAAGCAGGTTGATGCGGGCCCGGAGCATGTCCGTGGTGTCGTAGAGGATCTTGATCTTCAGGGTGTCGGGCAGTTGCTTCCGCGCCCTTTCCACGTAGTCGTGGACGGCCCGGGAAATCTTGAGGGCGTCTTCCTCCGAGGTCTTGAAGACGATGAGCATAGCCGCGGGATCGCCGTTGATGGTGGCCCGGATGGGATCTTCCGTGAACCCGTCCACGATGCGGGCCACGCGATCCAGGGGGATCATGTCCCCGTCGGGAGTGGCCAGAAGCACGATGGACGCCAGTTCCTCCCCCGTATACTTCCGCCCCACGGTGCGCACGCGGATTTCTTCTCCCTTGGTGCGGATGGTTCCGCCGGCCAGGTTCAGGTTGCTGCGGCGAACGGCGTCGGCCACCTGGGAAAAGGTCAGCCCGTAGCGGCGCAGGGCTTCCTCGGAGACTTCGATGGCGATCTCGTAGTCGCGGGTGCCGAAGCTTTCCACTTGGGAGATTTCCGGAAGCAACTGGAGTTCGTCCTTGACCCGCTCGGACCACTCCTTGAGGCGCGCTTCGCTCATCCGGCCCGCCAGATAGACCAGGGCAACGGGGTTTCGCACCGTCAGGTCCGTGATGATGGGCTCCTCGGCGTCCAGGGGAAAGGTGGAGATGGAATCGATCTTGCTCCGAACCCGGTCCAAAACCACGCGCAGGTCGAAGCTCTCCCTCACTTCGATCAGGGCCGTTCCCACGCCTTCGCGGGCCGTGGTGGTGATCTGCTTGATCCCTTCCACCCCCTCCAGGGCTTCCTCGATCTTGCGGCAGATCCCCTCTTCCACCTCCTCCGGATCCGCCCCGGGATAGGGGACCGTCACGGTGATCATGTCCAGGGAGAAATCGGGAAAGATCTCCTTGATCATGGACATGGCGGCCGTGATCCCGGCAAAGAAGATGAGCACCAGCACGATGTTGGCAAAAACGGTGTTGCGGGCGAAGGCCGCGAGGATCCGCTTCATGACCTCTTGTCCTCACCTTCGGCTTCCGCTTTCCCGTCCACCATCTGAACCTCCAGGAGCATGCCTTCCAGGGGGCTGGCGAGCCGGGTGACGATCACCGTTTCCCCTTCCTCGATTCCCTGGGAAATATAGGCCTCATCTCCCTGGATGCGGGCCACCTGGACGTCCACCGTTTTCAATCGGCCGTCCCGGGCCAGATAGACCTTGTCGTCGAAGGTGACCGCCCAGCGCGGCAGGCGCACCGCCCGCTCCAGCGTTCGGCCCGGGATGTCCACCGAACAGAACATGCCCGCCACCAGGGGCAGGCCGTCGGAAGCGGTGCGCGACGCCTCCCGGGCCGAGACCCGAACGGCCACGGTGAGGGTTCGGGTGTTCCGGTCGTAGTCCACCGCCCGGTGAAGCACGCCGTGCCAGGAATGGGAGGTGGGAGCTTCCGTCCAGCACACGGTGCAGGGAACGCGCCGGATGTTCTGGAACCAGGCCGCTTCCCTGGCGGCGGCGGGGGTGTCGAAAAGGAGCCAACGTTGCGCATCGCGGCTGTCCAGGGCCACGAGAATCTCCAGCTCGGAATCGTCGGCAAGCGTCACGGCGGGAGCTCCCGGGGAGAGGAACTGGCCGTATTCCACGGAAGAGGCCGTGACCCGCCCCTGGAAGGGCGCCCTCACCTCGCATCGCTCCCGTTGAATCCGCGCCCGCTCCAGCTGGGCCTGGGCCGCGCGAAGGCTGCTTTCCGCTTCCCGTATCCGCTGGGGGTAGACCGCCAGGGATCGTTGCAGCACGTTCACCTGGTCCACCGCCTGCTGATACACCCTCTCGGCGGCTTCCACTCCGCTTCGGGTGCCCACCTTGCTTTCGCCGTAAAGTCGGCGGAGCCTTTCGAACTCGGCCCGGGCCAGGTCCCGGCTTCGCTCCAGAGGTCCCAGCCGGGTCTGTTCCCGGGCATATTCTCGCTTGAGACGCTCCACGGTGCCCTTCCATTGCTCCACCATGGCCTGCGCTTCCGCCAGAGCCGATTCATAATCGCGGGGATCGATGCGGAAAAGGACGTCCCCGGCGGGAAGGATCTCCCCCACGTCCAGACGGGGATGCACATAAGCCACCGTGCCGGACACCTGGGGGGAGATCGTGACCGTGCGGACGGGTTCGGCGGTGCCGTAGCCCCTCAAGACGACGGGTACGTCTTCATAGACGGCCCGCACCGCCTGGACCTTCAGAACGCGTTCCGCTTCCACCGCCTCCGCCGGGGGCTTCTTGAGCCGGGAAAGGGCCGTCATGGCCAATACCCCGCCGGCCAGAAGGACCGCACAGACAATGATTCGAAAAAGAACTCGGCGGTTCGTCGCGATCGACTTCTTGGGTTCCGACATGATTTCTTTCCCGCCTACGGCAATCTTTCCAGCCGTTTCGTCTCATCGGTGAGGACCGAATGAACCCTTTCCAAAATGCGGCACCATTCCCGGGCCGTCTCCGGTCCCAACTCCTCCACCAGGTTCACGAACGCCTGGAGAATCGTCTCCTCCAGATGGACCATGTCCCGGCCGGCTTCCGGAGAGATCCGCACATGGACCCGGCGCCGGTCTTCCGGGTCCGGCTCGCGCACCACCAGGCCTTTTTCCACCAAACGGTCCACCATGGTGGATGCCGAAGGGGCGGAAACGCTCAGGGTTTCCGCCAGTTCCTTGATGGTCATCTTGCCCGCGTTGTGGATGAAGAAAAGCGCGTGCATCTGGGCCACCGAGATGTCGCCGAACCGGGCGAGAGCGCCCCCTTGGGCCTGGCGGGCGGCCACGATGCGGTTGATCCGGTCCCGGATCAGCTTGCCGGTGGTGAAGATGAAGCGGGCCTGTTCGAGAGGCGTGTCGACTTGAACCACTGAAAGTCTCCTGCAGGAAATTAGAAAAGCAAATAAATCGACATTCAAACATACAGGAGAAGGCCCCCCTGTCAAGGGATAAGGTGATGGGTGATGGGTGATGAGTGACGAGTGACGAGTGAAGGGTGAAGGGGTGGGGGGCTTTTCAGCCCGGCGATGACCCAGGCTTGAGCCCTGGGGAGCGGGCCGGGCTCGTTTCAGGCACCGCGGTGAAAAAAGTCCTGATATCTGGCAAAGATCTCGGCTTCCAGGTCTTCGTGCAGGAGCTCCAGGGGGCGGGCGCCGTGGGGACACAGGTAGTTGGGCGAGGTGCCGAAAAGGCGGCAGGTGAAGGGCCGGACCGGGTAGATGGTGCAGCCGCGATCCGTCAGGTACGGGCAGGTGGTGCCTTGGGCGGGCAGAACAGTCCTGCCCTGGGAGGCCAGATACTCCCTGATTCGGGCGTCTTCCAAGGGGGTGCGGGACGGGACGCCGAAACGCCGGCAGCATTCGGTGCACCCGTCGATGCACTGCATTTCCGGAATCATGGCGTAGAGGTCTTCCAAGGTGAAATCCGGCGCGCCGTAGGATTTCCGAGACATGTTCCAACTCCTTTCCCGGAGGTGTTTTCAAACGTGTTGTCAGAAAGAGGGTCTCATCGTATGGTGAAAAGCGGCCCGATTATAGAAAGGGAGCTTCGGCGGGGCAACGTCCCGGGGCCCCGTACGGTCGATCGGCTGAAGGAAAACCATGGAAGGAGGAGAGGACATGTCGGAATGCATCTTTTGCAAGATCGTTTCCGGAGAGATTCCCTGCGCCAAGGTGTATGAAGACGACCATGTGCTGGCCTTTCTCGACATCAACCCTCTCATGCCGGGCCATACGCTGCTCATTCCCAAGAAACACGCCGAAACCATCTTCGACATGAGCCCCGAGGAAGCGGCGGCCTGCGGCGCGGCCCTCCCGAAGGTGGCCTCCGCCGTCTTCAAGGGCATGGACGCGGAGGGCATGAACATTCTGCAGAACAATTACGAGATTTCGGGGCAGGAGATCTTCCATGTCCATTTTCATCTCATGCCCCGAAAGACCGGGGACGGGTTCAAGGTCCCCTGGCCCGCCAAGCAGTACGGACCCGGCGAGATGGAAGCCGTGCTGGAGAAGATCCGAGAGGCCTTCTGATTCGTTCCAGCCGGTGCGGCATCATGGGACGACGGGCCGATCTTTCCATTTTGTGCGGTCCTGAAGGGCGGGCATAAAGCCCTTCCCTGTAGGGACGCCTTGATTCCTTGTGTAGGGGCTGGGTTTATCCCCGCCCGCCGGCCCCTGTTCATTCATCGGTTCATCCGAAAGAGAACTGCGGATGAACGCGAATCGACGCAAATGGAAGTGACCGGTGTGTAGGAGCGGCGCAAGCCGCGATGAGCGTGGCCGGCAATCCAACAGCCGCGTGGTGACGCCAAGAGAATCGCGCCTGGCGGCGCTCCCACAAAAGGCCCTTGCCCCGAGCCGCTCTTTCATCCGCGCGGGTTGGAGCAAGGAGAGCCATGACTGTTCGAGGTGCCGTAGCGGGCCGCCAGGGAAAGGACGGCCCGCGCTTCCTCGCTCCGGCCCCTCTTGAGGCATCCCTGCGCGTAGATCCGCGCCTTGGCCTGGAGTGCGGCGACGGCCTGAACCCGCAGTTCCGCCGTAAGGTCTTCGGTTTCCAGGATCTTGGCGATGGCGCGGATCCGGTACCGATCCAGGGCCGGGACGGTGGCCGAAAGCTGGTCCGGATGGCCGCCCCGCTTGATCACCAGCGGTTCCGGCACAAGGCCGATGGGGCGGCGGCATCCGATTCGGAGCCACAGATCGTAATCTTCGCAGGCGGGAAGGGTTTCGTCGAAAAGCCCCACCTCGTTCAGAACCCTCCGGTGAATCATCACCGCCGACGGGCTCACCAGGCAGCGCTCCAGGAGCCTCCCGAAACAATACCCGGACGGTTTGGCGTGATATTTCTTGGGATTCCATCGCCGGCCGTTTCGGATCCACACTTCTTCCGTCTGGCAGATGAGCAGATCGGGGTGCTCTTCAAAAAAGGAAAGCTGGGCTCGAAGTTTTCCCGGAAGCCACAGGTCGTCGGAGTCGAGAAAGGCGATCCATTCCCCCCGGGCGACCTGGATGCCGCGGTTGCGGGCGGCGCTCACCCCCCGGTTTTCCTGGCGGATGAAGCGGAGGCGGTCCCGGTGGGGGCCCAGGGCTTCCGGCGTCTCATCCGTTGAGCCGTCGTCCACCACGATGAGTTCAAAGCGCGCATCTTTCTGGGCCAGGACGGATTCCACCGCCTCCCGGACCATGCGGGCCCGGTTATGGGTGGGGATGATGACGCTCACAAGGCCGGGAACCATGACTTTCCGTCTACAGGCTTTCCATCCAAAGCCAGAAGGCTCCCAGGATCCCCAGCGCCACGATCACCCCTTCGATGAGGGTTTCCAGCATGGGAGCATCCCGCAGCCGCTTTCCCCGGGAAACCTTGGCAAAGACGCCGTAGGCCGCGGCGGCCGGGAGCCAGAAGAGGGCGAACGGGGTGGTGAGGCCCGTCCATAGACCCGCCATGAGCAGGACGGCCAGGGTGAGGGCGGCGGCCAGCAGGAGCCGGATCGTCTTCTGCTCCCCCAGCAGCACCACGATGGTTTCCCGACCCACCAGCCGGTCTCCCTGGATGTCCAGGCAGTCCAGAAGGGCCGTTCTCAAAAGCACCAGGAGGAAAACCAGCGGGAACGCCCAGAGAAGCCGCCCGAAGCCGTCTCCCAGATGGTTGAGGTGCGGCAGCCAGACGGTGACGCAGGCCCAGGCCAGCGGAACCATGAAGGTCTTGGATCCGGGGATGTCCTTGATGGTCAGAATGTTTCGTTCCGTGAAGAATCGGCGCTGAAAGATGGGGACCGCATAGAGGGACCCGAAGGCCAGGAGCAGCAGCAGGGCGACGGCGGTGAACGGGCCTTGGGATGCGGCCAGCAGGAGGGCGAGCACGGCCGAAAAAGCGCTGGCCGCGGTAAAGACCTTCCGCCACTTCTGGTAGAACGCCGCCCGTTCGGGATCGTTGAGCTTGAGGGCCTCGTGGTCCAGGTAGCGGTTCAGGGTGTGCATGGAAAAGGCATAGGCGGCGGCCATGATCATGTGGGAAAGCCGGACCGGAAGGTCCGTGAGGGCCGACACGGCGGCCACCAGAAGCCCCGCGGCCAGGGAACAGCCCAGGTTGTTGTAGGCGAAGAGCTCCAGCCGCCGCTTCCATCCCGCCCCCTTGTCCTCCATCTCCGGTTCGATGCCTTCCAGGAACCGCACCACGTTCCGGATCATCCAATTGGGGGTGGAGGCCCCGGCGGAAACCCCCACCGTGGCGTATCGGGCCATGCGGCCGGGATCCAGATCCTTTTCCGTTTCCACGTGGTAGGTGGGCACCCCGCATTCCCGGGCCACTTCCGCCAACCGCACGGTGTTTCCGCTGTGGTAGCCGCCCACGATCACCATGGCGTCCACGCGTCGGCACAGTTCCCGCACTTCTCTCTGGCGGTCGTGGGTGGCGCCGCAGATGGTGTTTTCCACGATCCCGAGGGGGAATTTCTTTCGGAACCTCTCCACAATGGCCCGAAAGACCTCCTCGTTCTGGGTGGTCTGGGCCACCAGGAGCACCCGGTCCCAGTTGGGAAGGGCGTCCACGTGTTCCGGCTTCTGGATCACCGTCCCCCGACCTTCGGTGTACCCCATGAGGCCGATCACTTCGGCGTGGTCCTCGTCGCCCGCGATGACGACGTGATAGCCTTTTCTCGCGTGTTTGCGGATGATGGCCTGCACGCGGGCCACCCGCTTGCACGTGGCGTCGATCAAGCCGCGGCCGACGTCCTTGAGCCGACGGCGCTGATCGGGCGGGATGCCGTGCGCCCGAACGATGATCCACTTGTCCCGGCAGTCCTCCAGGTCCCGGGCTTCGCTGACGTCCCGCTCTTGGAGCATGGCCAGGACCTGGCGGTTGTGGATGAGCGGCCCGAAGGTGCACAGCGGCTCCCCGGCCTTGGATCGGCTCGCTTCCAGGGTCATCTCCAGGGCCGTGCGCACGCCGCGGCAGAAGCCGGCGGTTTCCGCCACCAGTACTTTCATGCGGGCATCCTTTCCGAAGGCAGGTCGTGACGTCCCGGCAGCCCTTCCAGGTCGATCTGTTTCAGGATGGGCCGCTTATGGATCTTGCAATGGAGAAAATCCAGGCCCTTTTCGGCCTGCTCCGCCACCCAGGCATCGAAAAGCGACAGCATCTCCCGGGCGTCCCGGGCGGCCATGATCCTCCCGCGGAGGGCGGACGACTCGGGACACCCCTTGGAATACCAGACCAGGAGTTTTCGCAGGATGCCCACGGCCCGGGGCTTTTCTTCGATGAATTCCACGGCGTGATCGCGGACCGTGCGCCGGAAGTCCTCCCAGTCGGGGCGGGGAGGCACGCGGGGAGGCCGGCCCAGTTCGCCCGCGATCACCTGGAAGAGCCACGGGTTTCCCAGGGCGCCCCGACCGATCATGACCGCATCGCAGCCCGTTTCCTGGATCATCCGGTGAAAATCTTCCGGAAAGACCACGTCCCCGTTGCCGATGACGGGTATGGAAACCGCTTCCTTTACCCGACGAATCCAGCTCCAGTCCGCGCGGCCCCCGTAGAGCTGACGGGCGGTGCGGGCGTGGAGCGTGACGGCGTCCGCTCCGGCCTCTTCCAGCTTCTTCGCCACTTCCAGGATGCAAAGGTTTTGCCGGTCCCAGCCGAGGCGGGTCTTCACGGTGACGGGGACGGAAACGGCCTCCCTGACCCGTTCCACGATCCGAAGGAGCTGGTCGGGTTCCTTGAGAAGGGCCGCGCCGGCTCCCTGGCGGGCCACCTTGCGGATGGGACATCCCGCATTGATGTCCACCAGAGCGGCGCCGTGAGCTTCGGCTGCGCGGGCGATTTCCGCCATGGCTTCCGGGTCCCGGCCGAAGATCTGCACCGCCACGGGAATGCCCAGCTCAGGGTCCCGAACGAGAAGCCGGCGACTGGCCGGATCCCCCCGGCGGTACCCTTCGGAGCTCACCATTTCGGTCACCACCAGGCCGGCCCCGAAACGGGCCATGACCCGGTGGAAGACCCGGTCGGTGATCCCCGCCATGGGGGCCATGACGAGGGGCGGGTCCACGGAGAGTGTGCCGATCCGAAGGCTCACAGCAGCTCCTTGGCCAGAAGGTCGTGGCATTGGGACTCGGCCTTCCGGATTCTCGCCAGAGCGGCGTCCGCCTTTTCTTTGGCTTCCGAGCAAAAGGCTTCGTCCTTGATGGATCCCAGGTTGATCCAGACATTGTAGGCGGCCACGGTGGCCCCGGCGCGGATCATCTGCACGGCCGCCCCGGCGTCGCTGGCCGCGTTGGGATTGCCGGAACGAACCGCTTCCAGGGCATCCTCGGCCAACTGTTTCAGGGCCAACAGGGTTTCCAGGGGAACGCGGGCGGCCTCCTTGAAAGCCTCCTGAACGGCTTCCCGGCGGGATCGTTTTTCTTCTTCCGTTTCCTTGGGCAGGCGAAAGGCGTCCACCACCTTCTGGTAGGCCTCGGTGTCTTTCTGGACCAGGGACTGGAAGAGAGCGATCCGTTCCGCGGCCCGCTTTTCGATGGGTTCCATGGTTTCCCAGCGGTCTTGGAACTTTTCCCTTCCCACCGTGAGCCGCGCCACCATAGTGGTGAGCGCCGCGGCCAGGGCTCCGGCCAGGGCGGCCACGCTTCCGCCTCCGGGAACGGGATTCTCCGACGCCAGTTCCTCGAGAAATTCCGTAACCGTCAACTGGTTGAGATTTTTCATGAATATCCTCCCTGGGATGAGGTGAAAGGGGAAAGGTTAAAGGCTAAAGGTGAAAGGTAAAGGGTGAAAGGTTGGAGGCGAAAGGGGAATGGGGGATGGGCATAGAGCCCGCTCTTACAAGAGCGCATCCACTCCTTGGGTAGGGGCGGGGTTGATCCCCGCCCGCCAAGCGCGCGATGGATAAAAAGATCGCCCCTTATCTGGTCGCGGGGCTCCGGCCCGCGACTCTTTCACCAGAGGTCCTGCCACCTCCCATCCTTGCCCCTTTCACCTTTAACCTTTTACCTTTAACCTTTCCCCCTTCTTATACACCTGGACCACCGGGTTGACGCCCGCATGATAGGCGATGACCGCCGGGGTTTCTCCTTCCAGGACCAGAAAATCGGCCTGTTTCCCCACGTCCAGGCTGCCCACCCTTTCGGCCATGCCCACGGCGTAGGCGGCGTTCAGGGTGGCCGCGGTCAGAGCCTCTTCCACCGAAAGGCCCGTCAGGAGCACGGCCAGCCCGAAAACGAAGGGCATGGATTCCGTGTAGGACGATCCGGGATTGCAGTCGGTGGCCAGTGCCACCGGAACGCCCAGCTCGATCATGGTTCGGGCCGGAGCGAAGGGCTTTCGCAGGCTGTAAGCCGTGGCCGGAAGCACCACGGCGATGGTGCCCGCCCGGGCCATGGCCTCGAGGTTCGCTTCCGACGCCGCCAGCAGATGTTCCGCCGAGACGGCGCGCACTTCCGCCGCGAGTCCCGCTCCGCCCAGATCGTGGACCTCGTCGGCGTGGATCTTCGCCCCGAGGCCGGCGGCGGTGGCGGCCTGCAGGATTCTTCGGCTCTGTTCGACGGAAAAGACCCCCTTTTCACAGAAGACGTCGCAGAACCGGGCGATGCCCTGGCGCACCACCGCGGGGATCATTTCTTCGATGACCAGGTCGACGAAGGCGTCGCTGCGATCCCGGTATTCTTCCGGCACGGCGTGAGCCCCCAGGAAGGTGGGAACCACGTCCAGGGGCGTTTCCCGGCCGATCCGGCGGATGACGCGCAGCATCTTCAGTTCCGTTTCCGTGTCCAGGCCGTATCCGCTCTTGATTTCCACCGTGGTGGTGCCGAATCGGAGGGCGGAAAGGGCCCGTCGGCGGGTGGCCAGAAAGAGCTCCTCCTCGTCCGTTTCCCGCACGGAGCGCACGGTGGAGAGGATCCCGCCTCCGCGCCGCAGGATCTCCAGGTATTCCACCCCCTGGAGGCGCAGGGAAAATTCCCTTTCGCGGGTGGCGGCGAAGCACAGGTGGGTGTGGGGATCCACGAATCCCGGTATGACGCAGCGGCCCTCCAGGTCCGTTTCCTGATCCGGCACGCACGGATGAAGGCTTCTCAGCACCTCTTCTTCCGGGCCCACGGCTTGGATCAGGCCGTCCCGGCACCAGATGGCTCCCTTTTCCACCACCCGGACCGCCCCCTGGTCCGGGCCCGCCTGGGGGCGTCCCCGATCCACGGGGGTGAAGAGGGTGGCGTTCCGAAAGACCTTGTCGATCATTCCGCATCTCCCCCCAGCATTTCCAGCATCTTCAATTCGATCACCTGGTCGGGGGAAAAGTCGGCGATCTGAAGATAGTAGGCGGCGCTTTCCAGCAGCGCGGCGGCCGGCACCATGCCGTAGACTTCCGTTTCCACCACGGGAACCCCCCACCGCTTGGCCTCCATGCGGATGAGTTCCGTCACCCGGTAGAGGGCGTTCTTTTCGTAGTCCACCACGTTCATGCTCACCTGCACCAGGCCGCGGTCTTCCAGGGCCAGCCCGATGCCCTTCACATGGCACAGCCCCCCGCTGGATGAGCGCACGGCCTTGGCGATCTCCTTGGCCACGTTCACGTCCGAGGTGCCCAGGTTCACGTTGAAGGCCACCAGGATCTTTCGGGCTCCCACCGCCGTGGCGCCCGCCGTGGGATGAAGCTTCGGCTCTCCCACGTCCGGATGCCTTTCCGGCTGGGTGATGGACTCCTTCAGCCCTTCGTACTGGCCCTTTCGGACCACCTCCAGGCGCTTTCTCTCAGGTCGGAGCGCCGCTTCCTCGTAAAAATAGACCGGAACGCCCGTCTCTTCATGGTAGCGCTTCCCGAATTCACGGGCCAGGGCCACGCATTCTTCCATGGTGATGTTTCGAAGCGGCACGAAGGGAATCACGTCCACGGCCCCCATGCGGGGGTGGCCACCCTGGTGCCGGTTGAGATCGATGTGCTCCACGGCCGTCTTGGCCGCTTCCAGCAGGGCCTCCTGGATCGGTTCCGGGGCTCCCGCCAGGCTCACCACCAGCCGGTTGTGGTCCGCATCGGCCCGGTAGTCCAGAAGGGCGCAGCCCCGCCGGCGCCGAAAAGGCTCCACGATGGCCTCGATAACCTCCGGGCGCCTTCCTTCACTGAAGTTGGGTACACATTCGATGATCCGTGCCATGATCTCCGTCCCTTCCTTAGGAGCGATGGTTTTGACAAGGGTTGTGGGGCTGTTCATAATGCCCGCTGGTCCGCGATTTTCAAATTGAGAGAGGGCCTTTGCCTATCATTTCGCTACCTTTTCCGCAAGTGGATCGTGTCCGATGAATGGTACTTTAAAAGGCGAAGCAAGATGGGCTCCCACCGATTCGTCGGGCCTGGGAGGGGTTCTGGCGGCGGGGGCCTTTCTCATCTGGGGAGTGAGTCCCATCTACTGGAAGTGCCTGAGCGATCTTCCGGCTCTGGAGATCGTCATGCACCGGGTGGTGTGGTCCTTTCTCTTTCTCGTTCCGGTGATGACGGTCCTGGGGGGCTGGAAGGAATTCGCCGCCGTTTTCCGCTCTCCCAAGGTGGTGGCCACCCTGGTGCTCACCACTTCGCTCATCGGCTGCAACTGGTTCATCTTCATCTGGGCCGTGAACCACGGCGAGGTGCTCCAGACCAGCCTGGGCTACTACATGAACCCGCTCATGAACGTGGTTCTGGGCGTGGTCTTCCTCAAGGAGCGGCTGCGACGCCTTCAGGTGGTGGCCGTGGTGCTGGCCGCGGCGGCCGTCGGGTATCTCACCCTTGATTACGGGCGCTTCCCGTGGATCGCCTTGTCGCTCTCCTTCGCCTTCGGTTTCTACGGACTCCTTCGCAAGAAGGTGGCCGTGAGCGCCCTGACGGGGCTGGCGGTGGAGATGTGTCTGCTTTCCGGTTTCGCGGCGGCCTACCTGGCCTACCTGTACCACAGCGGCCGGGGAGCCTTTCTCCGGAACGGCCCGGCAATGGATTTGCTTCTCATGGCCGCGGCGCTCTTTACCGCCGTGCCCCTGCTTCTCTTCAACCTGGGGGCGCGCAGGATCCATTTGGCCACGCTGGGATTCCTGCAGTACATCACGCCCAGCTCCTTTTTCCTGCTGGCGGTCTTTCGCTTTCACGAACCCATCACGGCGGTCCAAATCTGGACCTTCGGCCTCATCTGGCTGGCCCTGGCCTGCTATTCGCTGGATTCCCTGGTGGCAGCACGTACCGTAATCCGTGATGAGTGATGGGTGATGGGTGATGGGTGATGGGGGGCACGGGGAATCCCCCTTTTTCCAAAGGGGAGGCAGGAGGGATTCCCCGTGGCGGGGGCTACGGGAACATGTTGATCATGGGAAGCTTGACGCCGCGTTCGCGAGCCACCTGAATCGCCTTTTCGTAGCCCGCGTCCGCATGGCGGATGACGCCCGTGGCCGGGTCGTTCCGGAGCACCGTGGTCACCCGCACTTCGCCTTCGTCGGTGCCGTCGGCCACCGTCACCTGGCCGGCATGGAGGGCGTAGCCGATCCCCACGCCGCCTCCGTGGTGGAAGCTCACCCAGCTGGCCCCGGAGGTGGTGTTGACCATGGCGTTCAGGAGAGGCCAGTCGGCGACGGCGTCGGAGCCGTCCTTCATGGCTTCCGTTTCCCGGTTGGGGGAGGCCACGGAGCCGCAGTCCAGGTGGTCGCGCCCGATGACGATGGGGGCCTTCACGGCGCCCTTCCGGACCAGGTCGTTGAAGATCTTCCCCGCCTTGTCCCGTTCTCCGTACCCGAGCCAGCAGATGCGGGCGGGAAGTCCCATGTGGGCCACCCGTTCTTCGGCCATCTGGAGCCAACGGACCATGCGGGTCTTTTCCGGGAAGGCCTCCATGAGGGCGTGGTCGGTCACGATGATGTCCTGGGGATCCCCGGAAAGGGCCGCCCAGCGGAAGGGGCCTTCGCCTTCGCAGAAGAGGGGGCGGATGTAGGCCGGGACGAACCCGGGAAAATCGAAGGCGTTCTGCACGCCCTGTTTCAGGGCCTGGCCCCGCAGGTTGTTGCCGTAGTCGAAGGCCACCGCGCCCCGGGCCTGCATGTCCAGGATGGCCCGGCAGTGAACGGCCATGGATTCCATGGACATTTGGATGTAGCGCTTGGGATCCGACTTTCGGAGGGCCAGGGCCTCCTCGTAGGGGATGCCCGCCGGCACGTAGCCGTTCAGCTCATCGTGGGCGCTGGTCTGGTCGGTCACCACGTCCGGGATGAAGTTCATGTCCACCATTTTGGGAAGAATCTCGGCGCAGTTGCCCAGAAGGCCGATGGAAAGCGGCTTCTTGGATTCGGCCGCCTCCCGCGCCATGGCAACGGCCCTTTCCAGGTCGTCCACCATCACGTCCAGGTAGCGGGTGTCCAGGCGCCGCTGGATCCGGTGCCGGTCCACCTCCACGCAGATGGCCACGCCCTCGTTCATGGTGACGGCCAGCGGCTGGGCTCCGCCCATGCCCCCCAGGCCCCCGGTCACGGTGATCTTTCCGGCCAGAGATCCACCGAAGTGTTTTTCGGCCAGGGCGGCGAAGGTTTCGTAGGTTCCTTGCAGGATCCCCTGGGTGCCGATGTAGATCCAGGATCCGGCGGTCATCTGCCCGAACATGATGAGCCCCTTGGCTTCCAGTTCGTGGAAGTAGTCCCAGGTGGCCCAGGCGGGAACCAGGTTGGCGTTGGCGATGAGCACGCGAGGCGACGTCGGATAGGTTTTCACGATGCCCACGGGCTTACCCGACTGGACCAGCAGGGTCTCATCGTTTTCCAGCTCCAGGAGCGAACGCACGATGGCGTCGAAGCATTCCCAGTTGCGGGCGGCCTTGCCCGTGCCTCCGTAAACGATGAGCTCATCGGGCTTTTCGCCCGTCTCCGGGTCCAGGTTGTTGCACAGCATGCGAAGCGCCGCCTCCTGGTGCCAGCCCTTGCAGTGCAGCTCGGTGCCGCGCGGCGCCTTGACCGGCCGGGGTTTGCCGCAGCCGATCCGGAGCTCCTTGAGGAGCCTTTCTTTCGGGGTGGTGCTCATGAAGTGGGTCCTCCTTACTCATTTTTGCCTAACGTTCATGGCGGGGCTCGCCACCCCGCATGGATGAAAGAGTCAACCAAGAAGCATCTTCTGTAGGAGCCGGCTTGCCGGCGACCCGGATCGCGGCCAAGGCCGCTCCCACAAGGGGCCGAAAGCACTGTCCTTTCACATCAATCCCCGTCACGGACGGCCCGCGACAACGAAGGATGAAATGCACCTTGGGGAAGCCAGCCCCTGTAGGGGCGAATGATTATTCGCCCCTACAGGCCGCCTTCGTAGGGGCGGGCTTTACGCCCGCCCCCAGAACTCCCCTTGGGAAGGAATCGTCCAACTCCGGTTCTAGAACTCACCGTGGGCGCATTCCAAGTTCCGGGCGCGCCTTTCCCCGAGGGGAATCCCCCCCAACCCCCCTTTGAAAAAGGGGGGAGCCAGGGAATCCGGGCCCGACCCTCCTTTGTAGAACGGTGGAGAAGCGCCTTCTCTCACTCGTCACTCGTCACTCATCACGGACTACGGCGTGATGATCGCCGGGTCCTTCACCACTCCGTAGTAGTGGAAGGCGCCGTCCTGGACGATCTGCACCTGCACGTCTTTGACCACTTCCCCCTCGGGCGTGAAGCCCTGGATGACGCCCGTCAGGCCGTTGTAATTCTTGGTGGCCGCCAAGGCGTCCCGAACGGCGGCGCCGTCGGTCTTTCCGGCCCGGCGGATGGCGTCGCACAGGAGCATGAAGGCGTCATAGGCGGAAGCGCCCACCATGTCCGGTTCGATCTGGTAGCGTTCCCGGTATTGCTTGAGAAACTCCTGAACTTCCGGGCGGGGATCGTCCCGGTTCAGGTTGGTCACGATGAGGAACCCTTCGGCGGCCTTGCCCGCGATTTCCAGGAACTTGGGCGAGTCGGCCCCTTCTTCGCCGAAGATGGTGGCCGTGATGCCCATTTCACGGGCCTGGCTCACGATGGGGCCGGTCTGGAAGTAGTAGCCGCTGGCGAAGATGAGATCCGGGTTCTTTTCCTTGATGGCGGCCAGGTACGGCTTGAAGTCCTTTTCCTTGAAGGGATAGGCCTGTTCGTAAACCAGTTCCACTTCCGGCGCGTTCTTGCTGAGGTATTCCTTGAAGCCCGCGGCCAGGGTGCGGCCGAAGTCGTTGTCGCTGGTGAGCAGGGCGATCTTCTTGGCCTTCAGATTGCTCACCGCCACGTAGGCCGCCGCCCGGCCTTCCACCATGCCCAGGAAGCCGTTCCGGAAGCAGTAGTCTCCGGCCTTGGTGATGTCCGGATGCACGGCGTAGGCGGCGATGAAGGGAATTTCCTCTTCCTGGAAAAGGGGAGCCACGGCCCGGCTGGGGGTGCTGTAGGATCCGCCCACGACGCCCACCACCTGGTCGCGCTGGATGAGCTTCTGGGCGAGCCCCACGGCTTCCTTGCCGTCGGCCCGGTCGTCATAGGCCACCAGTTCCACCTGCTTTCCCAGGATGCCGCCGTCCTTGTTCACCTTCTCCACGGCCAGCTTCACCGAATTGAGAACGCTGGCACCGTCCGCCGCGGCGAATCCGGTGAGCGGGGCCAGCAGGCCGATCTTGAGGGTGTCCGCCGCCTGAACGGCGCCGAACGGGAGAAGTACGAAAGACAGGATCAAGGACCAAAGTGCGACTCTCTTCATCGTTGCCACCTCCTCCACCAATCTTTAGAGACACTCCACGTTGGAATCGTCCTGCGCCCAACCAAAATCAAGGCGCCTCACGGGGCCGTGCCCCGGTCATTGTCGCCGTTCCACCTCTTCCTCGACAAGTCCCAGGTACGCTCTCTGAATCTTGGGGTCGTCCAGGAGATCGTCCGCCGGGCCTTCCATCACCACGGATCCCGTTTCCAGCACGTAGGCGCGATGCGAGATTTCCAGGGACGCCCGGGCGTTCTGTTCCACCAGCAGGATGGTGAGCCCGTGGTCCCGGTTGAGGGACTGCAGAAGATCGAAGACCTGGTCCACCAGCTTGGGCATGAGCCCCATGGACACCTCGTCCACCAGGAGCAGCTTGGGGTCCGAGATCAGGGCCCGGGCGATGGCCAGCTGCTGCTGTTCCCCTCCGGAAAGGGTCTGGGCCGGCTGATCCCGGCGCTCTTCCAGGATGGGAAAAAGCCCGTAGAGCCACCGGAGCCGCTCTTCCAGGGGGATCTTCTTTCTCAGCCCGTAGGCCCCCGTCAGAAGATTTTCATAGACCGACAGCCGGGGAAAGACCCTGGCCCGCTCGGGAACCAGACGAATGCCCTCATGGGCCCGCCTGTGGGCCGGCATGGCCGTGATCTCGCGGCCTCGAAACCGAACGGTCCCGTTCCGGACGGGCACCAGGCCCATGATTCCGTTCAGGATGGAGGTCTTCCCGGCGCCGTTGGCTCCGATGATGGAGACCAGCTCACCTTCCGCCACGGCAAAGTCGGCACCGTGTACCGCCCGAACGTCGCCGTAGGAGATCTCCAGTCGGTTCACCTCAAGCAACACGGGAGCTTCCTCCTCGGCCCAGGTAGGCTTCGATGACCAGCGGGTCCCGCGCGACCTCTCCCGGAAGGCCCTCGGCGATCTTTCGCCCGTGATCCAAAACCACGATGCGGTCCGAAAGTTTCATGGCCACTCTCATGTTGTGTTCGATGAGAAGCACCGAGATGCCGTCCTGCCGGATACGGGCCACCAGATCCATGAGCGGGGCGATCTCTTCCTCGCGAAGGCCGGAAAAGGATTCGTCCAGGAGGATGAGCCGGTACCCCACCGCCAGGGCCCGGGCGATTTCGAGACGCCGCAGGTGGCCCAGGGGGAGCAGCCCCGCCTTTCGGTCCGCCTCATCGGCCAGGCCCACCCTTTCCAGCAGTTCCACGGCCTTCTTTCTCACGGCCGCTCCGGTCCAGCCCCCGAAGGATCGCGCCAGACTCCTGTACCGGTCGACCCCGCAGGCGACGATCACGTTGTCCAGGACCGTCAGGTTGGAAAAGGGCTTGACGATCTGGAAGGTCCGCCCCAGGCCCAGGGCGGCCATGCGGTGGGGCGGCAGGCCGTCGGATCGGATGCCCGCGAAGTGGATTTCCCCCGCCGTGGGAGTGTACACGCCGGATATGAGGTTGAAGCAGACCGTCTTTCCGGCGCCGTTGGGACCCAGCAGGCCCAGGATCTCCCTTTCGTGGAGGTCGAAGCTCACCCCGTCCACGGCCCGAAGACCGCCGAAATGCTTGGCCAGATCCCGAACGCTGAGAAGCACCTTCTTCATCGGGGCGCCTCCTTCCCGGGCATCAGCCTGGAGAAAACGCGCCGCACCAGACTCGCCTCACCCAGCAGCCCGCCGGGCTGAAACCGGATCATGAGGAGCAGGAGCAGCGTGTAGATGAGAAACCGGATCTCCAGAAGAGGTCGGAAGAGCTCCGGGAGGCTCACCAGAATCACCGCTCCCAGCGTCGGTCCCCAGAGCGTTCCCATGCCGCCCAAAACGACCATGGAAAGGAGCATGACCGACACGGGAAAGCTGAAATCTCCCGCGCTGATAAATCGCATGAAGTGGGCATAGAGGGCCCCGCCCAGGCCCGCCATGGCGGTTCCCAGCACGAAGGCCAGCAGCTTGAACCGCACCGGCGAGATCCCCATGCTGGCGGCCGCCGTTTCGTCTTCGCGGAGCGCAAAGCAGGCCAGGCCCGCCCAGCTTCGGGTGAACCACCGGCAGACGAGGAGCACCAAGGCCAGAAAGGCCAGGCACAGGTAGAGGTAGGGCAGGCCCTTCATCTTCACGTGGAAGAAGGTCACCCGGGGGATACCGCCGATCCCCAGGGCACCCCCGAAAAAGGGAACGTAGAGGAAGACGGCCTCCACGATGAAGTTGATCCCGATGGTGGTGATGGCCAGGAAGTCGTCCCGGACCCGCAGGCTGGGAATGCCCAGCAGTAGGCCCACCAACCCCGTGATGGCGATCACCAGCGGCAGGGCGGTCCAGAAGGTGAGGCCCGCCTTGGTGGTGAGCAGGGCCGATGCGTAGGCGCCGATGCCGAAGAAGGCGGCGTGGCCCAGGGAGATCTGGCCCGCGTAGCCCACCACCACGTTCAGGCCGCAGGCGACGATGGATTGAATGGCCACGAGAGTGGCGACCGTGACGACGTAAGCGTTCATGGAAACCTCACCGCGAACCGAACAGCCCTTCGGAGCGCCACATGAGCACCGCGATCATGGCCAGGAAGGCCAGGGCGTCCCTAGGAAGGGGGATGTGGGCGTAGCCGATCAGGAGCGTTTCCGCTATGCCGAGAAGAAGCGAGGCCGCCACGGCGCCCGGAACGGAACCGAGGCCGCCGACCACGATGATGGCCAGGGTCTTGTAAGCCGGCACCGACCCCATGGTGGAATAGACCTGGTTGTAATAGATGCCCACCAGGATCCCGGCCACGGCGGCGATGGCGGAGCCGACGGCGAAGGTGAAACTCACCACCGCGTGGCTGTTGATGCCCATGGCGTCGGCGATGGTCAGATCCTGGGAGACGGCCCGCATGGCCAGCCCGGTTTCCGTGCGCGTGGTGAGAAACCACAAAAAGGCCAGGATGCCCGCCGTGATGCAAAGGATGCCCATCACCGAGGAGGGGATGTCCACTCCCAGCAAATTCAGGGACGGGAAGGGCAGTTCGGCCGGAAAGGTGAGGATGTAGGGGCCGGCCACCAGGCGGCAGACTTCTTCCAGAGCCAGCAGGATGGCGATGCTGGCGATGAGCGGCACGTACGGCGGATACTTCAGCAGGGGAAAGTAGACCAGCCGCTCGATGGCGATTCCCAGCACGGCGCACCCGGCCATAGCGCCCGCGCACCCCACCAGCAGGCTTCCCGACATCTTGAAGAAAAGAAGTCCCAGATAAGCTCCGACGGTGTAGACGGCTGCGTGCGCCACGTGCAAAATGCGCAGGATGCCGTAGACCAAGGTGAGCCCCAGGGTCACCAGGGCGTAGATGGACCCGATGGCCACACCGTTCAGGAGCTGTTCCAGGAAGAGATGCATCAGGGGTTTGTCCTCCCTGAATTGGACGATTCTTTCTCATGGACAGGTTCTGAAGGGCGGGCGTAAAGGCCGCCCCTACAAAAGGGCACGGACCCATTGGGTAGGGGCGGGGTTTATCCCCGCCCGCTAATCACGCGGTGTAAAAGACACCCGAAGAAAAAATCGCTCGGTTTAGGTCCTCGACAATTTTCTTTCACAAGGGCTCGTGCACCATACAGAAAGGCCCTTCCAAGCGTCAAGGTTTGTGAACACTAGTTCATGGGCGGCGGGTTTGACATTTCTCAAGCTGTTTTGATAGGTTGCGCCAACCAAGGGGGCACGGATCCATGACAGGAAACCATCGCGGCCGATGCGACCTGCTCCTGCTGGGAGCGGTGGAATCGGAAATTTTTCCCATGGTGAGTCGCCTGGCTCGTGTGCGCCGCCGGAGCGGGCCGTTCGGGGACACGTGGGAAGGCTTTTGGGGGGATCTCCAGGTGACGGCGGCGGTGACCGGGATCGGCAAGGTGAACGCCGCGGGGGCCACGGCGTGTCTTCTGGAGCGGTGGGCGCCGAGCCTGGTCTGCGTGGTCGGCAGTGCCGGCGCGTATTCCGGCGGGCCCCTTCGGGTGGGGGATGTGCTGGTGGCGTCGGAAGTGGTGGCCGGCGATGAGGGGGTATGGGAATCCCGGGGCTTTCGGTCCATGCGCGCCATCGGGATCCCACTAGCCCACGATGCCGGAAAGCCTCTTTTCGGTCGATATCCCCTGGACCGGAGCCCCTGGTACCGGCGGATTCGAGAAATCACGCCGGTGGGCGCCTTCGGGACGTTTCACATCCGTTACGGTCCGCTTCTCACAGTGGGCATGGTGAGCGGCGATGAAAGGATCGCCTTGGAGCGGTTTTCCCGCTATGATGCGTGGGCGGAAGACATGGAAGGCAGCGCGGTGGCCCAGGTGTGCCTCCGCTACGGCGTACCGGTTCTGCAATGTCGGGGGATCAGCAACCCGGCCGGGGTGCGGGACAAGGCCTGGTGGAGACTGGAGGAGGCCTTGGATCACTGCCACCGGGTCCTCCAAAGGTGGCTCGATGCGGGCCTGCCGGCGGAAGAGACGGAAAACGGAACGGAAGCCCCTCCCTCATGGAATGGACGTTCGCCATGAATCAAGAGCTTTCTCTGGGCTATTCCCCCTGCCCCAACGACACCTTCATCTTCAGCGGCATCGCCCTGGGTCGGGTGGACCGGTCCGGCCTGACGCCCGAGCCTTTCCTGGCCGACGTGGAAGCCCTGAACAAGAAGGCCCGCCGTGGGGACCTGGATGTGACCAAGATCTCCTTCAACGCCCTGGTCCACTGCCTGGACCAATACTGGCTGCTTCGTTCCGGCGGGGCCCTGGGAAGAGGCTGCGGACCGCTGCTGGTGGCCCGAAAGCCCTGCGCCCTGGAAGATCTTCGGAACGCCGCCGTGGCCATTCCGGGGCGGATGACCACGGCCCATCTCTTGTTGGAGCTCCTGGGCGCCTGCGAGGGCCCTCGCCTGGAGATGTCCTTCGAACAGGTGCTTCCGGCTGTGGCTTCCGGAGCGGCGGACGCCGGATTGGTGATCCACGAAGGGCGCTTTACTTATCCGAATTACGGGCTGCATCGGGTCCTGGACCTGGGGGCGTGGTGGGAGGAGACCACCGGGTGGCCGCTCCCGCTGGGATGCATCGTCATCCGCCGCAGCCTGGGCCCCGAGGCGGCACGGCGGGTGGATGAGGCCATCGTGCGCAGCCTGGACTGGGCGCGCCGGCACCAAGCCGAGGCCTGGCCGTACATTCGAGGGCACGCCCAGGAGATGGAGCCGGAGGTCATCCGTCGGCATATCGAAACCTTCGTCAACGATTTCAGCCGGGATGTGGGACCGGAAGGCGAGGGGGCCATTCGGCGCCTGCTGGGGGAGGCGGCCCGCACGGCCGGCGTCCAACTGCCGAATCAGCCGCTATTTTGGGATTCCCGGGAAGAGTGAAAAGACGGCCTGTCCTACGGAGAGGATCATGAACGAAACGAAGACGAGATTCTTTCTCTTTCCTCACAGCGTCTTGTCGGAACCGGCGGCGCGGTGCCTCGCCACCGCGTGGTCGCCGCTGGATTGTCTGAGGATCGTGGAGCCCGCCACTCTGCCGGAGTGGGCTCAGACCTATTGCATTCAGCATGTGCTGGATCGGGACGAGGGGTTCTGGGAGCGCGTGCGGGTGGTGCTTCAGGGATACCGCCGAATGGGAACGGAGTTCGGGGAAGACGGACTCATGGCCGCCCTCAGCCGGGAATGGTCCCTGGGCGGAAGCCCGGAAAGCCGCGCCCACATCCAGACCCTGCTCAAGGGAATGGGCGTGCCCGCTCCCGATCCGTCCGAATGGCTCCTGGCGGAGGCGTGCGTCTTCCTGGAACTGGGCCGGGAGCTGGACCAGCGGGAATTGGAGCTGGCGGGAAACCTCCAGAAGGTGAGCCGATTGGAGGACCAGCTCCTGGAAGCTCTGGGGGCGGACGAGGAGGACGCGGGCGAGCTCCAACGGGCCCTGGAGACCACCAATCCCCCGCTCAGTCCCGAATGGGGCCACTTCACCTATCTGTTGCGCCTGCGGATCGGATTCTGGTTTCGGCTCTTCAGTCGGCTGGCGTTCCAGGGGGATCGGGTGTTGCTCACCGCCATCAACCGGGAAGTGGTGGACGAGGTGTTGGATCCCTTCCAGACGGAACGGGAACGGCGCGGGGAGACGTGGGAGCGCGGAGAATGGAGTCTGCTGGAACTGCCGCGCCTGGATCTCCTGGGTTCGGAGGATTTCGAGCAATTCAGGCTGGCGTTTCAGGACACCGGAGCCAGGGAACATCTGGCCCAGGTCCTGGGAGCTTTTCTCCGGGAAGGAACGGAGGAAAACCGGGAAGCCTTGGCTCGGGCGGCGGAGGCCTTTGAGGAGGCCGTGGGGGCGACCCTGGAAAGGGCGGGCTTTTCCGATAGACGGGGCGGAGTCCGCATGGTGCTCACGGTGCCGTCGAACGTAATGCTTGACGACGTCTGGCGGCGTTTTGACCGCCAGGGGGCGGAAGCGCTGGGCACCGCCGATTCACTGAGGATGCCGGCCGTGTTCCTTCACCTGGAGCCGGGGGACGACTCCTGAGGAGCCTGTCCGAGAACGATTGATTTGCGCTGTTCAATGCCCATTGGTCATCCCCGCGAAGCTTGTCCCCGGCTTGAACGGGGAGCGGGGATCCAGAATTTTCAGTAAGTTATGGACTCCCGCTTGCGCGGGAGTGACGGGTGGCGGAGTTTTCGGACAGCCTCTGAGGGCCTTGTCTGAAAACATGTTTCATCCGACAGCTGGTAAAAGGATTTGTCCTTTGTCGGTAGCCGCAGTGGCTTCAGCCCCGCGGAGTCGCACCATCCGAACGCCTTGAAGGGCCTTGAGAACGAGGTTCGGCTATCTTTTCCCGAGTTTCTCTTTCCGCAGCACTGTCGGCTCTGCACCTCTTGCAAGCGGCCTGAATTGGACGGTTCTTTCTCATGGACAGGTCCTGAAGGGCGGGCGTAAAGCCCGCCCCTACAAAAAGCCCCGGACCCATTGGGTAGGGGCGGGGTTTACCCCCGCCCGCTAATCACGCGGTGTAAGAGACACCCGAAGAAAAAATCGCTCAGATTAGGAGCGGTATTTATTGTAGGGGCGAATGATTATTCGCCCCTACAGACCGCGAGTAGGGTGTATAGGGGCGGAAGGCGCGACGTCATGTTTTGGGGGTACATGCACATTTGGATCAGCCCGGGATCGCACGGGGTGGCGAATCCCGGGAAGAGAAACGGGGGTCGGACCGATGGCAGGTGACATCAAGCTGGAGCTTTTCCCGGGGGTGCTGGACCGCAGTGTGGATGCAGCCGTGGCCGCCATGGCCCGCGACGGGGTCGTGGAGAGGATCTGGCGAAAAGACCACACGATCTGGAAGCCCGAGCCGCGGGAGATCACAAACCGTCTGGGGTGGCTCCACGTGGCCGACGCCATGGAGTCCCGACTGGCGGAAGTGAACGCCTTCGTGGACGACGTCCGTTCCGACGGCTACACCCAGGCGGTGCTCTTGGGCATGGGCGGGTCCAGCCTGGCCCCGGAGGTACTCAGCCGCATCTTTCCCCCTCAGCCCGGATTCTTGCGGCTCACGGTGCTGGACACCACCCACCCGGACGCCATCGCCCGGGTCCGCGATCAACTGGACCTGGAACGAACCTTCTTCGTGGTCGCCACCAAGTCGGGCGGCACGGTGGAGACGATTTCGCTCTTCAAGTACTTCTACAACCTGATGCTGGACGTCTTCCCCTCCCACGAAGTGGGGAGCCGTTTCTGCGCCGTGACGGATCCGGGAAGCGGTTTGGAGGACATGGCCCGCTCCCTGGCCTTTCGGAAGATCTTCCTCAACGATCCGGAGATCGGCGGCCGCTATTCGGCGCTTTCCTATTTCGGTCTGGTGCCCGCCGCCCTCACGGGAGCGGATGTAGGTGAAATCCTTTCCAGGGGGCGGGCGGCGGCCCGAGCCTGCCGGGTTTCGGATCCGGAGACACCCGGCGCCAATCCCGGCTTGTTTCTGGGCGCCGTGCTGGGAGCCGCGGCACGGGCGGGCCGGGACAAGATGACTCTGGGGGTGGATCCGGTTTTCGCCAACCTGGCCGACTGGGTGGAACAGCTGGTGGCCGAAAGCACGGGCAAGGAGGGGCGCGGCATCCTTCCCGTGGCGGGCGAACCCTTGGGGCCCCCGGACGTGTACGGGGACGACCGGCTTTTCGTCTTGGTGAACGAAAGCGGGGCGGCTCGGGCCGACGGCCTGGAAGATCTTCTGAAGGCCGGGTTTCCCTGCGTGCACCTGATCGCGGAAGACCGCTATGATGTGGGGGCGCTTTTCTTCCTTTGGGAATTCGCCACGGCCGTGGCGTCCCATCTTCTGGCCGTCAATCCTTTCGATCAGCCCAACGTGGAATCCGCCAAGGTGCAGGCCAAGAAGATGCTGGAAGCCTATAAGGCATCGGGATCCCTTCCCCGGCTGCCGGTGGCGGCTGAAGCGGAAGGAATCCAGGTGCTGGGGGACGCCCCCGCCGGAGCGCCCGCCCAGGCTCTGAAACGCTTTGTGGAGGATCTTTCGGCGGGCGGCTATGTGGCCATCCAGGCCTATGTGCCTCCCGATGAAGAAACGGATCGAGTTTTGACCTGCCTGCAAAGAGCGCTTCGCGACGGCAGCCGAAGGGCCGTGACCGTGGGCTACGGACCGCGGTTTCTCCACTCCACGGGCCAGCTCCACAAGGGAGACGCCGGCAAGGGGCGTTTTGTCCAAATAACCAACGAAGTCCGTAACGACCTGCCCATTCCCGACGCTCCCGGCGCCTCCGCTTCCAGCGTCACCTTCGGGACCCTCATCGCCGCCCAGGCCCACGGCGATCGGGAGGCGCTTCTGGCGGCAGGCCGCCCCGTGCTCCGTCTCCATGTGACCGGAGACACGGCGGAGGCCCTGGGGAATTTGTGCGACTCCCTGGAGGCTTTTCCGGGGGAGGCCGAGTAGCGGTTGTCCGAAAGCAGCAGACCGTCTTCACCTCTGGCCTGGGAGTTTATCCGAGAATGCTTTTTCCGGCTCATGACCCAAGGGAAATTCCGTTCACTTCGTGCCCGCGGGACTTCAGCCCCGCGGAAAGGGCCATCGCAACTCCATGAAGTGACAGGAAATACGAGATGGTCTATCCAACATCCGGAGGATCTTGCCCAGCCCTGAAGGGCTGCGCTACGAGAAAAAGAGAAAGACGGTCGTCCGTAACGTTCTCGGACTAGCTCATAGGCGCGGCACTCCGCCTCGGGTCCGGCTGATCCTTCGGCAAGCGCTTCAAGGGCCCATCTTCGCGTTCGGTCTCCATTTATCCAGGATACTTACCCATTCAGACAAGGCCATGCCCCCTGGCCGCCGGCCCCCAATGGGGAGCATTTCCTTTTTTTCGTTTCGGAATCTCCGAGTCGGTCCGGGATGGAGCCGGCTGATCCGGTACGTCCCCCATCCTGCCTCCTCTTCGAGTCTTTCCTTCCGAGGACAAGCTTTCCCACCGCCCGGAAATTTAGTGAATGCAAACAAATGTTGTTGATACGATGCCTGTACAGATGTTTCCTGCCTTGACTATTTCACTAGAAAATTGCTATGCCTTGTCTGCACCATCGCACGGTTTGCCCAGTCCGGCGTGGATTCCGCCGCTCAGGACCTCACTCCATATCGCGATAACGCATGGATACAAGCTCGGTGGGCGTTTGATGTCTGGGATGTTGCCGGTCGGGCCCCGGAATGCAGGAATATGGCGAGGGGAATCGGGGGCGTGCCGGTGGTGGGAATGACGAGAAAGCCCGGAGCGATGAAGTTGGATCCTGAGAACTCAAAAGGAGGGTTTCATGTTTAGGCTGAAGGAATTGGAGAAACTGTTGGCTCAGGGCAAGGTCAGCCGCCGGGATTTCATGAGGCAGGTTTCGGCACTGGGGTTGACGGCCGCCGTATCTCCCCTGTTGTTGCCGGGTGGAGCCCTGGCGGAAACCCCCAAGAAGGGCGGGCGGCTGCGTGTCGGCATCTCCGGCGGTTCCACGACGGATTCCCTGGATCCGGCCACCATCACGGACATGATGATGCAGGTCTTCAACACGTCCCTGCGGAACAATCTGGTGGAGATCGACGCGGACAACCGGGCCATTCCCGAGCTGGCCGAGAGCTGGGAGGCCACCCCGGACGCCAAGAAGTGGGTCTTCAAGCTCCGAAAAGGCGTGGAGTTCCACAACGGCAAGACCATGGACGCCGAAGACGTGATTTACTCCATCAACCACCATCGCGGCAAAGACAGCAAGTCGGCGGCCAAGGCGCTGTTGGATTCCGTCGAGGAGATCAAGTCCGACGGCAAGGACACCGTCGTCTTCACCCTCAAGGGCGGGAATGCGGACTTTCCGTACGTTCTGAGCGATTACCATCTGAGCATCTGTCCGGCCGGAACGGACTTCCTGGACGGTGTGGGAACGGGCGGCTACATCCTGAAGGACTACGAGCCGGGGGTGCGGGGATTCGCCGTTCGGAATCCCAACTTTTTCAAGGAGGGTCGGGCGCACTTCGACGAGGTGGAGGTCATCTGCATCAACGACGTCAACGCCCGCACCAGCGCCCTGCAGACGGGCCAGGTGGACGTGATCAACCGCTGCGAACTCAAGACGGTGCACCTGCTTAAGCGCATGCCGGGCATCCAGGTCATGGAGCAACATGGGTTCAAGCACTACACTTTCGCCATGTTGTGTGACGTGGCCCCCTACAACGACAACAACGTGCGCCTGGCGCTCAAGCACGCCATTGACCGGGAGCAGATGGTGAAGACCATCCTGCGCGGCTACGGTACGGTGGGCAACGATCATCCCATCGCCAAGGCCAATCGCTACTATGCTTCTGAACTGCCGCAGCGCCAATACGATCCGGACAAGGCCAAGTTCTATCTGAAGAAGGCGGGACTTGGAAAGCATGTCTTCAAGCTCCATGTGTCCGAGGCGGCCTTCAGCGGGTCCATCGACGCCGGTGTGCTCTACCGCGAAAGCGCCGCCAAGGCGGGAATCGAGATCGAGGTGGTCCGGGAGCCCAGCGACGGCTACTGGAGCAACGTCTGGATGAAGAAGCCTTGGTGTGCGGTCTTCTGGGGCGGACGGCCCACGGAGGACATGATGTTCAGCACGGCCTACGCCGCGGGCGCCCCGTGGAACGACACTCACTGGAACAACAAGCGCTTCAACGAACTGCTGGTGGCCGCACGTGCCGAGCTGGACGAAAGGAAGCGGCGTGAAATGTACGTGGAGATGCAGCAACTGGTGCGCGACGACGGCGGGGTGGTGGTTCCCATGTTCGCGGCGGACCTGTCGGCGGCCACCGACAAGCTTCGCCACGGCAAGCTGGCGGTCAACTGGGAGTTGGACGGTTTCCGCCTGACCGAGCGCTGGTGGTTTGCTTAAGGGGTTTCCCAGAAGGAAATGGCCCCCTTGCCGCTGGAGCCGAGGTGGAGCCCGGACCGGAGAGGTCGATTTTGATGTAGGGGCGGTTCGCGAACCGCCCCTACCATACGGAGGCCATCGCCGGATCGCCCTGAAACCCCTGTGCACGGGCATCCCAGGGCATGGACGGCACCACGCCAAGTCAAACCCCCGGGTCGCATGGCTCCGCCCTGCGACCCGTTTGCCCTGGACGCCCCCAACGGGGCAACCATGGCCGTCAAAAAAGTTTGATGAGATCGCCGGAGAACCATGAGTCCACTTAAAGAATTGATTTTCAAACGCATTGCTTTTGGCGCCTTGACCCTGGCCGTCATTTCCGTGCTCATCTTCGTAGGCGTGGAACTGCTCCCGGGCGATCTGGCGGAGGCCGTCTTGGGACAAAACGCTACGCCGGAGACGGTGGCGGCTTTTCGAAAAGAGCTCAAGTTGGATCTGCCCGCGCACGAGCGTTACCTGGCCTGGCTTTCCGATTTTGTTCGGGGGGACTTCGGCAATTCCCTTTCCAACGGTCGGCCCATCGCCGGCCTCATCGGATGGCGTTTCGCCAACTCGCTCTTTCTGGCGGCCACGGCGGCGGCCGTGGCGGTTCCCCTTTCCATCCTTCTGGGGATCCTGGCCGCGCTCTACCGAAACAGCCTTTTCGACCGCACGATTTCCATGGTCACCTTGACCATGATCTCGTTTCCCGAATTTTTCATCGCCTACATCCTGATAGCGATCCTTTCGGCCGAGCTGGGGCTCTTTCCCAGCATTTCGAACATCAACGACCAGATGCCCCTGTGGGAGAAGCTTTACGCGGTGTTTCTGCCGTGCGCCACCCTGACTATGGTGGTGACCGCGCACATGATGCGCCAGACCCGGGCGTCCATCATCAACATCCTGGGCGCTCCCTTCATCGAGATGGCCAAACTGAAGGGCCTGAAGCGCCTCCGGGTGGTGGTGGTTCACGCCTTTCCCAACGCCCTGTCTCCGGTCATCAACGTGGTGGCGCTGAACCTGGCCTACTTGGTGGTGGGCGTGGTGATCGTGGAGGTGGTCTTCGTCTATCCCGGACTGGGACAACTCCTGGTGGATTCTGTGTCCAAGCGGGACATCCCCGTGGTGCAGGCGGCGGGACTCATCTTTGCCACCACCTATGTGCTGCTCAATCTGCTGGCGGACGTTCTTGCGATCATCAGCAACCCGCGACTCCGAAATCCGAAGTAGAGATAGGGATAGTTGAAGAATGGCTTTCTGGAACTTGGTACGACGGTCACCGTGGAGTGCTCGAATCGGTCTGGCGATCATCGCCCTCAATGTCTTTGCCGCGATCTTTGCACCGCTCATCGCTCCCTACGGGGAGACGGAAATCGTCGGGGACGTGTGGGCCCCCAAGAGCGCTGACCATCTGTTGGGAACGGACCAGCTGGGGCGGGATCTGCTGACCCGGTTGATCTACGGAGCTCGAAACACCATCGCTCTCGCCTTCGTCACCACGGCGCTCTCTTTTCTCGTGGGATCGTTATGCGGTTTCTTCGCTGCCACCCTGGGCGGCTGGGTCGATATGCTCCTGAGCCGGATCATGGACATCATCATGGCCTTTCCCACCCTGATTTTCGCTCTCATGGTGCTTTCCGTGGTGGGCACGTCCATTCCGGCCATGATCGTGGTCATTGCGCTTCTCGATTCCACGCGCGTCTTCCGCCTGTCCCGGGCGGTGGCCATGGACATCGAGGTGATGGAATTTGTGGAGGCCGCCCGGCTGAGAGGGGAGGGGATCTGGTGGATCATGCGCCACGAGATCCTTCCCAACGCCATGCCGCCGCTGGTGGCGGAATTCGGGCTGCGTTTCTGTTTCGTCTTTCTTTTCGTGGCGTCGCTGAGCTTTCTGGGGCTGGGAATTCAACCGCCCACGGCCGACTGGGGGAGCATGGTCCGCGAAAACGCCGGCGCCATCACCTTCGGCATCTTCATCCCCCTGTGGCCCGCTGCGGCCATCGCGCTCCTCACCGTGGGGGTGAACCTGGTGGTGGACTGGTTCCTCCACATGGCCAGCGGCCTGAAAGAATAAAACCTGATACTTGGAGGACATATGAGTCATCTACTGGAAATGAAAAACGTGGTGATCGAAGGGCTTTCCGGAAGGCGATGGCAGCCGATCGTCAAGGGAGTGGATCTGCATCTCAACCGAGGGGAAGTGCTGGGCCTCATAGGGGAATCCGGGGCGGGCAAGTCCACCTTAGGGCTGGCCTCCATGGCCTATACCCGCGGGGGATGCCGCATCGCTTCGGGTTCCATCGTCTTTGACGGCAAGGATTTGACCAAGGCGTCCCGGTCCGAGCTGCGTAATATCCGGGGAGTCCGCATCGCCTACGTGGCCCAGAGCGCGGCGGCTTCCTTCAATCCGGCCCACACGCTCCTCAAGCAATGCGTGGAGGTTCCGGTGCAGCACGGGCTGATGAGCTACCAGGAGGCCGCGGAGAAGGCCGTGGACACTTACCGGCGCCTGCTGCTGCCCGATCCCGAAAACATCGGCTACCGTTACCCGCACCAGGTTTCCGGCGGCCAGCTCCAGCGGGCCATGGTGGCCATGGCCATGGCCTGTCAGCCGGACATCATTGTCTTCGACGAGCCCACCACGGCCCTGGACGTAACCACCCAGATCGAGGTGCTCACCGCCATCAAGGAGATCACCCGCCAGTTCCGAACGGCCGCCATCTACATCTCCCATGATTTGGCGGTGGTGGCCCAGCTGGCGGACCGGATCATGGTGTTGCGCGACGGGGAGCTGGTGGAGGAGGGCGAGACCCGGCAGATGCTGGCCAATCCCCAGGAGGAGTACACCCGGGCGCTCCTTTCCGTGCGAAAGACGAGGAGGCCTTCCAACGCCCACGCACTGAAAGACGACGTGCTTCTGGAAGTCCGCGGCGTTTCGGCCAGCTATGGGCAAGGCGTGGAGGTGCTCCAGGATATCAACGTGAAGGTCAAGCGCAAGACCACGGTGGCCGTGGTGGGGGAATCGGGAAGCGGCAAGAGCACGCTGGCCCGGGTCGTCACGGGCCTGCTCCCGCCGCTCAAGGGCACCATCGTCTTCGACGGCGAGGAACTGCCGGCGGACCTCAAGGCCCGCGATCGGGAAAGCCTGAGGCGCCTTCAGATGATCTACCAGATGCCGGACACGGCCCTGAATCCCAGGCAGAAGCTGCGCACCGTCCTGGGCCGCCCGCTGGAGTTCTACTTCGGCATGAAGGGCAAGGAGCAGGAAGACCGGATCATCGAGCTTCTCGATATGGTGGAGCTGCCCCCGGAATACATCGACCGCTACCCCACGGAGCTTTCCGGCGGGGAGAAGCAGCGGGTGTGCATCGCCCGGGCCCTGGCGGCACAGCCGGATCTCGTCATCTGTGACGAGGTGACCTCGGCCCTGGACCCCTTGGTCGCCGAAGGCGTCCTGGAGCTGCTCCAGAAGCTTCAGGACCGGTTCGGGATGTCCTACCTCTTCATCACCCACGACCTGGCCACGGTGAAGGCCATCGCCGACGAGATCGTGGTCATGTGGCAGGGGCGCATCGTGGAACAAGGGGTCAAGGAAGAGGTCCTCACCCCGCCCCACCACGAATACACGGAGCTGCTGCTCTCGTCGGTCCCCGAGATGGATCCGGACTGGTTGGACAACCTGCTGGCGCGAAGGGCCCGCAAGCGAGCCCGCAGGCGCCCGGACGGCGGCCCCGGAAGGCCCATGCGCCAGCCCGCCCCCGCCGCGTCGTACAACCGCTGAATGAGGAGTGTATCCAAGTCTTGGCGTCTTGGTGCGAGGCTTTTTTCACCTCGCGCCAAGGCACCAAGAAAAGCCCTTCCATATCATCTTTCCCCGGATCCTCCCAGCGCCTCCGCGAGAGCCCCTCTCCTTGCGTTGACCTCCCGCACGGTTTACGATAGACACAAGTAAGATCGGAATGAAAGGTAAACCAAGGGACACCATCGGTTTTATTTCGGCTCAACCTGAGTCCAACAGGCGGGGAGTGCAAAGATGCTGGCGGCGAAAATCTCGTCCAAGGGGCAGATCGTGATCCCCAAGGAAGTCCGGGAGCGGCTGAAGATCGACCCCGGCACCTACTTCCGTGTCCGCATCGAAAAGGACGAGATCATCCTGACCCCCTTGAAGGCGACTCCCCTGGAGCGGCTGTACCATCGATACGCGGGGGAAGGCATTCTGGAGGAACTGGAGAAGGAACATGCCAACGAGATCTCCGGAGAAAATCGTGCTTGATGCCTGGGCTTTGCTGGCCTTGGTGTTCGGGGAGGAACCGGCGGCGAGCACGGTGAAGGAGATCTTCGAAAAAGAGGATGCTTCCAGGTCCCATGTTCACATGTCATGGGTCAACCTGGGAGAGGTCTACTACATGTTGGGCCGGAAGAAAGGCACGAACACGGCCGACGAGGTCTTGAAAGACATCCAAATGCTTCCCTTGACCCTTCACGTGCCCTCCAAGGCGGACATCCTGGCTGCCGCAAGGATCAAGGCGAACCACCGGCTGTCTTATGCCGACGCCTTTGCCGTCTCTCTGGCCGAAAAGACGGGAGGGGTCCTTTTTACCGGTGACCCTGAAATCCTCGCCTTGAGCGGCATCTTCAGGGTGAGACGGCTTTCAAGAGGCGTCTGATGGTTCGTCCATCCCTCCCGGTTCGAAAAGCCGATCCACGCAAGGATCAGGTCTCTTTCCCACTTGCGCTTTGCGGTGCGCCCTCTCGAAAGAGCGGATCGCCGAGATGGAGGCGGTTTGGGAACCGCCTCTGTCCACCGGAGCGCGGCCGAAATCGGCAGGAACTCACTCCCCGAAGACCTGCCGGAAGATGGTGTCCACGTGCTTCAGGTGGTAGCCCAGGTCGAAGAGCCCTTCCAGTTCGCTTTCGCTCAGATGGGCCGTGACCTCCGGGTCCGCCTTGAGCCGTTCCTTCAGATGCCCGCCTTCGTTCCAGACGGCCATGGCGTTTCGCTGCACCAGCCGGTAGGCGTCCTCCCGGGTGAGGCCCTTGCCCACCAGGGCCAGCAGAACCCGCTGGGAGTAGAGAAGTCCTCCGGTGATTTCCATGTTCCGGCGCATGTTTTCCGGATAGGCCGTCAGCTTGTCCAGGACCCTCGTCAGCCGGTTGAGCATGTAGTCCAGCAGGATGGTGGAGTCCGGGCCGATGATCCGTTCCACCGAAGAATGGCTGATGTCCCTTTCGTGCCACAGGGCCACGTTTTCCATGGCCGCCAGGGCGTTTCCGCGAAGCACCCGGGCCAGGCCCGATAGGTTTTCCGAGGCGATGGGGTTCCTTTTGTGGGGCATGGCCGACGAACCCTTCTGGCCCGGAGCGAAATATTCCTCCGCTTCCCGCACTTCCGTACGCTGGAGATGCCGGATCTCCACGGCGATCTTTTCGATGCTCGCTCCGATGATGGCCAGGGTCGTAAAAAATTCGGCGTACCGGTCCCTTTGGATCACCTGGGTGCTGATGGGAGCCGGCTTCAGCCCGAGCCTTTCGCAAACCCGCCTTTCGATTTCCGGATCGATGTTGGCGTAGGTGCCCACGGCCCCCGAGATCTTTCCCACCCGCATGGTTTCCGCCGCCCGTTCCAGGCGGGCGCGGTTTCGCTGCATCTCGGCGTACCACAGCGCCCACTTGAGGCCGAAGGTCACGGGTTCGGCGTGGATGCCGTGGGAGCGGCCCATCATGACCGTGTCCTTGAATTCGAAGGCGCGGCGCTTGAGGACCTCCAGCAGGCGATCCATGTCCTCCAGGAGCAGTTTCGAGGCTTCCTTGAAAAGGAGGGCGTTGGCCGTGTCCAGGACGTCCGAGGACGTGAGCCCTTCATGGATGAATCGGCTGGCCGGCCCCACGTGCTCCGCCACGCAGGTGAGAAAGGCGATGACGTCGTGCTGGGTCTCCCGCTCGATCTCGTCGATCCGCTCCACGGTGAAGGCCGCCTTCCGGCGGATTTCGTCCATGGCCTCCGGCGGAATCTCCCCCCGCTCGGCCCGGGCCTCGCACACCGCCAGTTCCACGTCCAGCCACTTGCGATACTTGTTTTCCTGGGTCCAGATGCGTCCCATCTCGGGGCGCGTGTAGCGTTCGATCATCTTCTCCGTTCCTTTCTCTTTCCAGTCGGCGGGCTCTCGGCTCCGTCCCTGGAGGCCGTCTGAGAACTCCCCCACCCGTCACTCCCGCGCAAGCGGGAGTCCCTATGTTGCCGGAAATTACTCCTCCGCAGCCCTGAAGGGTTGCGCTACGGGAAAAGCGGTCATCCCCGGCATTGTCGGACAGGCTCCGCGGGCCCGGGTCACTCCAACTTGGCCAGTTGCTGGATCGCCTCGTTGGGGCCCAGCAGGATGAGGATGTCCCCCTGGCGCACGGTGAAATCCGCCTTGGGAATGAAGATAAGCTTCTGGCTTCGGCCGTCGCGGACGGCCAGAACCTGGGTTTCGAACCGGTTGATCAGGTCCAGCTGTTTGAGGCTCTTGCCCACGAAGCTGGCCGGGGGCTCCAGCTCGAAGATGCTGTACTCTTCGATAAAAGGCAGGTACTCTAGCATGTTCGGCGTGGTGATCCGGCGTGCCAGGCTGAGGGCCAGATCCTTTTCGGGGAAAAGGATCTGATCGGCGCCCACGCGCCTCAGGATCCGCTCGTGCTCTTCGCTCAGGGCCTTGGCGTACACGTCCCGCACCCCGATCTCCTTGAGGAGAAAGGTGGACAGGATGCTGGCCAGCATATTGGTGCCGATGGTCACCACGGCCAGGTCCACCTGGTCCACGCCCAGGTCCCTGAGGGTGTCCTTGTCCGTGGCGTCGGCCACCACGGCCACGGCGATGTCGTTTTTCGCCTTCTGCACCACGTCCTTTCGAACGTCCAGGCCCAGCACGTCGAAGCCGCGCTCCGAAAGCTCCTTTCCCAGGTAGTAGCCGAAGTTTCCCAGGCCGATAATGGCCACCCTCTTCATGGATCGTCCTTTCAGCCGATCATGACCGGTTCTTCCGCGTATTCGTAGATGCTCCGGCGCTCCCTGGGCTGGATGGCCATGGCGATGACCAACGGCCCCAGGCGCCCCGTGAACATCAGGCTGATAATGATGCATTTGCCCCAGAAGCTCAAGGTCGGGGTGGCCCCCATGCTCAAGCCCACCGTGCCGAAGGCCGACGTGGCCTCGAAGAGGATCTCCAGAAACCGTCCCCGGCTTTCCATGTAAGGCACTTGGCCCAGTTCCGACCAGAGCAGGAAGGCCGTGCCCAGGAGCACCACCACCACGCTCAGAACGAAGACGGAAAAGGCGCGCCGCAGGGTTTCGTCCGGAACCGATCGTTTGAAGGCGTGTACGCAGGGGCTTCCCCCCAGCCGGGAGCGGCTGAGAGCGGCCAGCACCGCCACGGTGGTGGTCTTGATGCCGCCCCCCGTGGACCCGGGCGAGGCTCCGATGAACATGAGCACCAGGGTGGCCAGGAGCGTTTCGTTGTTCATGGCGGTGAAATCGAGGGAGTTGAATCCGGCCGTTCGGGTGGTGACCGACTGGAAGAAGGAGGCCAGCAGCTTGGTTTGGAAGGGCAGGTGGGCCAGGGTGTCCGACCATTCGCTCAGCAGGAAGAGCAGGGTTCCGGCCGCCAGCAGGGCGCCCGTGGTGGAAAGGGACAGCTTGGTGTGGAGCGACAGCAGCCTCCAGCGCTTCCGCTTACGGAGGGCGAAGGCCGCCTCGTGGAGCACCAGGAAGCCGATGCCGCCCACGATGATCAGGACGGCCATGGTGAGATTCACCGGGACGTCGCTTCGAAACCCGGTCAGGGAGTCGGAAAAGAGGGAAAACCCGGCGTTGCAGAAGGCGCTCACGCTGTGGAACACGGCCAGGTACAAGGCCCGGAGTTCCGGATACCGGTGGGAAAATCGGGTGAAAAGGACCAGGGCTCCGGCCGCTTCGAACAGGAGGGTGAAGACGATGATGTTTCGGAGCAGGTGCGGCAGGTGGGCGCTGGGGCCGTGGGTGTAGGTGTCCTGCAGGAGCATCCGGGAGCGGAAGGAGATCCTGCGGCCCAGGGCCATGAGAAACACGGTGGAAAGGAGCATGATGCCCAGACCGCCCACCTGGATGAGGGCCAAAAGGACCCCCTGTCCCCACACCGTGAACTGGGTGCCGATGTCGTAGAGGCTCAATCCGGTGACGCACGTGGCCGAGGTGGCCATGAAGAGGGCGTCGATCCAGGGAAGGCGCGCCCCGTCTGCCATGGGAAAAGCCTTGAGAGCCGAGGCCCCCAGCACGATGATGAAAAGAAATCCTGCGACGGGAAGCAAGGGCGGCGGCAGGCGCCGGATCCAAGGTCCGTTCATGAGCTCCCTCCCTGCGGGTGAACGAAGCCGTCTTATAGCACGGAGGCTTTCCCGCTGACAAACGGGCGCGGCTGGACACCGGCGTCCAGGGACTGTGCGGATTGACCCGCAAGGGGCGGGGACCTATAATGCATGCATACGTGTGCGAAAAGACGGGATCGAACCGGAGAAAGCATCAACAGCGATGAAACAGAACCCGCTTGGGGATGTGTGCGTCTCTTTTTCCGAGCCCTTGGAAAAGGGCTTTTTTATCCGACGCTACAAGAGATTTCTGGCCGACGTGCGACTGGAAGACGGCCGCCGGGTGACCGTTCACTGCCCCAATTCCGGCTCCATGAAGGGGTGTTTGGAGGAGGGAGCGCCCGTTCGACTCACTCCGGCGCCACCCGGAACCAATCGCAAGACCGCCTACACCTGGGAGATGATCCAGATCCACGGCGGCTGGGTGGGCATCAACACCGGCATTCCCAACCAGCTGGCCGCCTTGGCCGCGGAACTCCGCGCCCTGCCGGTTTTCGGCGACAGGGTGGAAGTGCACCGGGAGGTGCCGGCGGGTAACCACAGCCGCCTGGACCTTTTGGTGGAAACGGAGCGGGAACCGCTCTGGGTGGAGGTGAAGAACGTCACGCTGGTGGAGGACGGGGCGGCGCTCTTTCCGGACGCCGTGACCAGCCGGGGAGCCAGGCACCTGGAGGTGCTGGTGGACAAGGTCCGTCAAGGGCACCGGGCCGCCATGATTTACGTGGTGCAGCGCGGGGATGCGGATCGGTTCGCTCCGGCCGAGGTCATCGATCCGGTCTATGCCGAGCGCTACCGCTGGGCCGTGAACCAGGGGGTGCAGGTGGTGGCGGTGCAGGCCAGGGTGAGTCCGGAACGGATCTGCCTGGAGCGGGTTCTCCCCGCAGAGTGACGCGGCTCGTTTGAAAGGGAGCCGCCGATGAACGCGGGTGGAGGGACGGATGGAACTCGATAGAACGGCAAGGTAGGGGCGGGGTGGATGCCCGCCCGGTGACGGTACGGTCTAAAAGAAGCGAGCAACCGGACACGGAAGGAGGCGAGGGGCCATGAGTGAGATCATCGAGGTACGGGCGCGGGAGATCCTGGATTCCCGGGGGAACCCCACGGTGGAGGCCGACGTTTTTCTGGAAACGGGGGTCATGGGCCGGGCGGCGGTTCCGTCCGGTGCGTCCACGGGATCCAGGGAAGCCTTGGAACTTCGAGACGGCGACGACAAGCGCTACCTGGGCAAAGGGGTTCTCAACGCGGTTCGAAACGTGAACGATGAGATCGCCCCCAAGATCGTGGGGATGGACGCCCAGGACCAGGTGGCCCTGGACCGGTTCATGATCGCTCTGGACGGCACGGAGAACAAGAGCCGTCTGGGAGCCAACGCCATCCTGGCGGTCAGCATGGCCGTGGCCAAGGCGGCCGCGGAGGAGGCGGAACTGCCCCTCTACCGCTACCTGGGCGGCGTGGCGGCCCACATCCTGCCCGTTCCCATGATGAACGTCCTGAACGGAGGCGCCCATGCCGACAACAACCTGGACATCCAGGAGTTCATGATCGTGCCGTCGGGAGCGCCCACCTTCAGGGGAGCTCTTCGCATGGGGGCGGAGATCTTCCACACCCTCAAGAAGGTGCTCAAGGCCCAGAAGCTCAACACGGCCGTGGGCGACGAGGGGGGATTCGCGCCCAGCCTGAAGTCCAACGAAGAAGCCCTGGAACTCCTCATGGACGCCATCAAGGCGGCCGGATACGTGCCGGGAGAGGATGTGTTCATCGCCTTGGACGCCGCGGCCAGCGAATTCTACGAAGACGGCCGCTACGTGTTGAAGGCCGAAAAACAGCCGGAAAAGTCCGCTGAAGAGCTGGTGGCCCTCTACGAAGACTGGGCCGGCCGCTATCCCATCATCTCCATCGAAGACGGCATGGCGGAAGGCGACTGGGACGGCTGGAAGCTCATGACCCAGCGGCTGGGCGGCCGGATCCAGATCGTGGGAGACGACGTTTTCGTCACCAACACCAAGATCCTGGCCCGGGGCATCGAGGAGGGCGTGGCCAACGCCATCCTGATCAAGCTCAACCAGATCGGCACGGTGACGGAGACCTTCGAGGCCATTTCCATGGCCGCCAAGGCGGGCTACCGCGCCGTGATTTCCCACCGTTCCGGCGAAACGGAAGACACCACCATCTCGGATCTGGCCGTGGCGGCGGGCATGGGCCAGATCAAGACGGGATCCTTGTGCCGGACGGACCGGGTGGCCAAGTACAACCAACTGCTGCGCATCGAGGAGGAGCTGGGGGACGCGGCCCGGTATGCCGGAACGGAAGTCTTCAGACGATAGTCGGGTTGGAAACGATACCGGGCGTGTTCGGCACCTCCGGGCGCGCCGGATCGCCCTGACGGGAGGCATCGCCAGCGGAAAGAGCACCGTGGCCCGCATGCTGGAAGCCAAGGGCGCCCGCGTGCTGGACGCGGACCGGGCGGCCCGGCGGGCCGTGGAGCCCGGAAAGCCCGCCTGGCGGCGGCTCCGGGAGTTCCTGCCGGCGGATTACTTCCTGTCCGACTCCGGGGAGCTGGACCGCCGGAGGCTCCGTCGGGCGATTCTGGAAGACGACGATCTCCGGCGGCGAGTGAACGAAGCGATCCACCCCCACGTTCTTCAGGAGATGGAGGAGGCGTGGGACCGTTCGGTTCAAGCCGACCCTCACAGGCCGGTCCTTTTCGATATCCCCCTGCTGTACGAAGCCGGATTGGAGTCCTCCTTCGATTGCGTCCTCCTGGTTTATGCCCATCCGGAAGTGCAAATCCGGAGGCTTTGCGCCCGGGACGGCGTCACCCGCGAGGAAGCGGAAAAGACCTTGAGGATTCAACTTCCCATTCAACACAAGAAGGCCTGGGCGGACCTGGTCATCGACAATTCCCACGATCTCGAAAACACCCGTCGTCAGGTGGACGAGGTGTGGCGAAAACTCACGACGGGTTTCCCGGAAAAGAGGATGATCCATGGCGATCCGACACAAGCATGACGTGGTCATCGTGGGCTCGGGGCTGGCGGGGCTTCGCGCGGCGGTGGAGGCGGCGGGCCGGTGCGACGTGGCCCTGGTGAGCAAGGTCTTTCCCACCCGGTCCCATTCCGGGGCCGCCCAGGGGGGCATTGCCGCGTCCTTGGGGAACGAGGAGCCCGATTCCTGGGAATGGCACATGTTCGACACGGTGAAGGGGGGGGACTACCTGACGGATCAGGACGCGGCGGAGGTCCTGGCCCGGGACGCCCCGCGGGCCATCTATGAACTGGAACACATGGGCGTTCCCTTCAACCGCAATCCGGACGGCACCATCGCCCAGCGGGCCTTCGGCGGGCACACCCGGAACTTCGGGGAGGCGCCGGTGAAACGCGCCTGTTATGCGGCTGACCGCACGGGCCGCGTCATCCTGGACACCCTCTACGGACAGAGCGTTCAGAAGGGCATCCGGGTCTATCCCGAGCTGTCCGTCATGGACCTGGTGGTCACGGACGGTGCCGTCCGCGGCGTGGTGGCCTACGAATGGGCCACGGGCGAACTCCATCTTTTCCACGCCAAGGCGGTCCTGGTGGCCACGGGCGGCTTCGGCAAGGTCTTCAAGACCACCTCCAACTGCTTCGCCAATACGGGGGACGGAGCCCACATGGTCTTTCGCCACGGCTTTCCCCTTCAGGACATGGAGTTCATCCAGTTCCATCCCACCGGCATTTACGGGCTGGGGGTGCTCATCAGCGAAGCGGCCCGGGGCGAAGGCGGGATCCTCAGGAACCGGGACGGCGAGCGGTTCATGGAGCGCTACGCCCCCACCATCAAGGACCTGGCGGCCCGGGACGTGGTATCCCGCGCCATCATGAGCGAAGTCCGGGAAGGACGAGGCATCGGCGGCCGCGATTTCGTCCATCTGGACCTCACCCACCTGGGAAAGGACCGGTTGGAAGAACGCCTTTCCGACATCTCCTCCTTCGTGCGCATCTACCTGGGGATCGACCCGGCGACCCAGCCCATCCCGGTACAGCCCACCTGCCACTACATGATGGGAGGCATCCCCACGGACGTGGACGGACGGGTGCTGGACGCGGCCGGGAATCCCGTGCCGGGCCTCTACGCCGCCGGGGAATGCGCCTGCGTGTCGGTGCACGGGGCCAACCGGTTGGGCTGCAACTCCCTGCTGGACCTGGTGGTCTTCGGGCGGCGCACGGGACGGCGCATCCTAGAGGACGTTTCCGATCTGTCGTTCACGGAGGCGGGCGGGGAGGCTCTGGAAGCGTGCCGCGAAAGGATCGGGAGGCTCAAGGAGCGCCGCTCCGGGGAGCGGGCGGCCCGGCTTCGCCAGAGGATGCAGCAGGAGATGATGGAGCATTGCGGCGTCTACCGGACCGCCCGGGGCCTGGAGAAGGCGTTGGGCCTCATCCGGGGGCTTCAGGAGGAGTGCCGAACCCGGCTGGTTCTGGACTACAAGGGAGACCGGTACAACACCGACCTCATGGAGGCGCTGGAGCTGGAGTCGCTCCTGGGTCTGGCGGAAGTGATGCTCCTGGCCGCTCAAAAGCGCACGGAAAGCCGCGGGGCTCATTATCGCGAGGATTTTCCGGAACGGGACGATGCCGCCTGGCTGTGCCACTCCCTGGTCTATCGCGACGGGGACCGGGTGCGCTACGCCACCAGACCCGTTTCCATCACGCGCTTCCAACCCAAGCCGAGGGTGTACTGAGATGGAATTGACCTTCAGAATCTATCGATTCGACCCGGAGCGGGATTCGGAGCCCCACTACCGAACCTATCAGGTGGAGGCGGAACCCGGAGAGCGCATTCTCGATTGCCTGAACCGCATCAAGTGGGAGCAGGACGGGAGCCTGAGTTTCCGCATGTCGTGCGGCCATGGGGTGTGCGGGTCCGACGCGGTACGCCTCAACGGCCGGTGCGCTCTGGCGTGCCAAAAGCTGGTGCAGGACTACGAGGGCGAGCCGGAAATCGTGGTGGAACCCCTGCCTTCCTTTCGGGTGCTCAAGGACCTGGTGGTGGACCTGGAGCCCTTTTTCGAGAAGGTCAACTGGGTGCGCCCCTACCTGTTGGCCGGGGAGGGCGATCCGGAGAAGGAGAGGTTGCAGGATCCCTCGGAAAGGAAGAAACTGGACCAGGTGATCCGGTGCATCCTGTGCGCCTGCTGCATGGGTTCCTGTCCCGTGGTGGGGGTGAACGAAGGGTTTCTGGGGCCGGCCCCGCTGGTGTGGGCGTTCCGGTACATCTTCGACACGCGGGATCGGGAGAAGGAGGACCGGCTGCAGAAGGTGGATACGGAAGACGGCGCCTGGGGATGCCGAAACCATTTCGAATGCACGAGGGTGTGCCCCAAGGAGATTCCCGTCACCAAGAGCATCAACTTCATCAAGCGGGAAATTGAAAAGGTGTTGCGGAGCTGAAACGAAAGGAGGAGCGGCATGTTTGAACAGCGGGACGTGGAAGCGAAGATCCGGGAACTCTATCCGGACATCGACAAGTTCGGGATTTTTCTTGCGGTGAAGAAGGAAAAGCTCCTGGGTGCCGACAACTACGACGTGACCCTGGAAAAGGACGGCCGCACCGCATCCTTCAAGCTGGGGATCGACGACGTGAAGCAGTGCATGGCGGGTAACCGCTGTTCGCTCATCAATATGGAGCTGGAACGGTTCGTGAAGCAGTTCATCGACGAAAGCTATTCCGTTTCCGGAGCCGGTTGATGGGCGGTGTTGAACGTCGAATTTTCCAGGTCGCAGGGCTCGGGCCTGCGACCGGACGGGAACCGCCAAGGAACGCCAATAGAAGCGAAGGCCTTTGGACCGGCTTCAGGAGCGGCCTTGGCCGCGATCCGGATCGAGAACAAGGAAAGGAATAAATTCCATGCTGCACTGGTTGCCCGGGCCCCTCAACGGCCTTGTCTCCCTGGGACTCCTGTCGGTGAACACCGTGGTATGCTGCACCCCGCTTTTCATGGTGGCCTTCTTCAAGTGGATCATTCCTCAGAAGCAATGGCGAGCCTTTTGCGACCGGATCCTGAACGGCATCGCCGAGACGTGGATCGCCGTGAACAACGCGGGTCTGGCCCTGACCAAGAAGATCCGATGGAACGTCACCGGCCTGGAGGGGCTGCAGCGGAAGGGCTGGTACATGGTGCTGGCCAATCACCAGAGCTGGACGGACATCGTGGTGCTCCAGAAGGTCTTCCTCCGCCGGATCCCCTTTCTGAAATTCTTCATCAAGAAGGAGCTCATCTACGTGCCCATCCTGGGGCTGGCCTGGTGGGCCATGGACTTTCCCTTCATGAAGCGCACGCCCAAGTCCGTGTTGAAAAAGAAGCCGCACCTCAAGGGACGCGATCTGCGGGAGACCATCAAGGCCTGCGAAAAGTTCAAGACCATTCCCATCTCGGTGATGAATTTCGCCGAGGGCACCCGGGCCACGGCGGCCAAAATCCTGGCCCAAAAGTCCCCCTACAAGCACCTGCTTCGGCCCAAGGCGGCGGGAACGGCTCTGGTCATGGCGGCCTTGGGGGATCGCCTGAACAGCATCCTGGATGTCACCATCGTCTACCCGGAGGGGCCGCCCAGTTTCTGGGCCTTCCTGTGCGGAAAGATGCGCGAGATTCGGGTCCACGTGGAATCCATTCCGGTATGTCAGGAGCTCCTTGGCGACTACTACAACGACCGGGAATTCAGAAAGCATTTTCAGCAGTGGCTGAACGATCTTTGGGAAGCCAAAGACAGGCGGATCCAAGCCATCAAGCGCGAGTGGCGGGAAAAGATGTCCGGCTCGCCCATGGCCGGGACCGTACCCGCCGCCCCCTGGGACACGGCGGCCTGATCGTTGCCTGACCCGCCGCGGATCCGGATGTCGTCCGACGATTCACGGGCGATCGCCCCAGGGCCGATTCTCTTGCCCCCGGGTCTGATCATCCTGGCGCGGTCTTTTGGGGGCCACACCACAAGGGGAGGCAGCAGGGTCCATGTCGGGGCGGGGTTTGGCCAAGCACCTGGGTGTTCTGGACATCTTCTGCATTGCCGTCGGTGCCATGGTGAGTTCCGGGATTTTCGTCCTGCCCGGAATCGCCCACGCCATGGCCGGGCCCGCCGTCTTGCTTTCCTACTTTTTGGCGGGCTGCCTGATGGCTTCGGCGGCTCTCAGCACCATCGAACTGGTCACCGCCATGCCGAAAGCCGGCGGGGACTATTTTTTCATCGCTCGGGCCATGGGGCCGGCGGTGGGCACGGTGCTGGGGCTGCTCAGCTGGTTCGCCCTGACCCTCAAGAGCGCCTTCGCGCTGGTGGGCATTTGGGCCTTCGCCCACAAGCTTCTGCCCTTCGATGCCCGTCCTGTGGTGGTGGGCCTGGGTGTCTTTTTCACCGCGCTCAACCTTTTGGGCACCAAGGGATCCAGCCGGTTTCAGACGATCTTCGTGGTCCTTCTGCTCAGTCTCATGGGGCTGTATGTCATTGTCGGTTTTCCCCGCGTCCAGGTGTCCTATTTCGTGCCGTTCGCCCCACACGGCTGGAACTCCGTCCTGGCCACGGCCGCCTTCGTCTTCGTCTCCTACGGCGGCTTGCTGAAAATCTCCGCCCTGGCCGAGGAGGTGAAGAATCCTTCCCGGACCATCCCATTGGGGCTGCTGCTGGCCCTCCTGTCCACGGTGGTCGTGTATTGCCTCGTGGTCTTCGTTACGTCCGGAGTTCTGGGATCCGAATCCCTGGACCATTCCCTCACCCCCATCAGCGATGCGGCGGCGCTTGTCATGGGGAAAACCGGGGAGATCGCCCTGACCATCGCCGCCATGACGGCCTTTCTCACAACGGCCAACGCAGGGATTCTGTCGGCTTCGCGTTACCTGCTGAGCCTCAGTCGGGACGAGCTGCTGCCCACATTCTTCGGGCGTGTGCACCCCGGGACGCAAACCCCCGTGCCGGCGGTGCTCACCACCGGGGCCTTCCTCATCGGCCTCTTTTTTGTCCCCTTGGAATCCCTCGTCAAGATGGCTTCCATGGTGATTCTCTTGACGCAGGCATTGACCAACGCTTGCGTCATCATCCTTCGTGAAAGCCGCATCCACAATTACCGTCCGACCTTTCGAGCCCCTTGGTACCCTTGGCTCCAGATCACCAGTCTTGCCGGCATCCTATTCCTCCTTGCCGAGATCGGCCTGCAAACGTTTCTCATCGGCTTGATCTTTGTGGGCGCAGGTCTCGTCTTCTTCTGGTTTTACGGCCGATTGAAACAGGAACGGGAATACGCTCTCTTGCACATCCTGGAGCGGATGTCGGCTCGCAAGGTGGTGCGCAACGCCCTGGAGTCGGAGCTGAAAGAGATCATTCGCCAGCGCGATGAAATGTGCCTGGACCGCTTCGATCGCATTATCGAGGCCTCCCATGTGGTTGATCTGGGGCGGATTCACGGGGTCGAGGAGTTGCTTCGGGAGCTCAATCCGGCGCTGTTGGAAAGGGGGTTGGATCGGCCTCTAGGCGTCGAGGATCTGGAGGGCGAGGAGCCACGGGTCAAATTTGTTGAAATCTTTGAGGGCATCGGGGTGGCCGAGGCGGCTGCGAGCCGCCCGGACGTGTTCGACGTGGTCTTGGTGCGCAGTCGGGCTGGAATCTCCTTTCCCGGGGCTGCGGCACCGCTGCACGCCCTCTTCTTTTTTCTGGTGGGATCGGACGAAAAAGACTTCCAGCTCAAAGCCGTGGCCGCCCTCGCCCAGGTTCTTCAGGATCCCAAATTCGACAGCCGATGGCGCCGCGCACGGAACGCCCAGGCCCTCAAGGACCTCATTGTCTTGGCGGACAGGCGTCGCGTCTGTTCTCTGGAGCCCCGCCCGTGGGAGCCCCAGGCGCTCCCGGACGAAAGTTCGTAGCAGCCAGTCCGAAACGCGGCCAAGGCCGCTCCCACGTCTTATTGTCCTCCCCGTGATGACCGGCCGGGGACGAACCACCGGGGGAATTTCTCATCTCCCAGCCCAGTTCTGGACGACCTGTGCCAAGACTTCCACCATGTCCACGATGCGGGGACCGGATCGGCAGGTGAGGCCGCAATCGAAGACGTGGATGTGGCCTTGCTTCACGGCGTTGCAGGCGGACCAGGCCGAGCTGCGTTGCAGTTCCTTGAGGATGAAGGGTTCGCAGAAGAAAACCACGTCGGGATTCCAGGAAACCACCCGTTCCGGATCCACCCGCACATAGGGGGCAACGTCATCTCCTTCGAAGATATTGGCGCCTCCCGCCATGCTAATCACATCGTGCTGGAAGGATCCGGGCCCCACCGTGATCAGTGGTTCCCAGTGCATGATGCGAAGGACCCGCGGGCGGCGCCTGTCCGTCGTTGTGCTCGCCGCGGCCTCCCGCGCCTTTTCCAGTCGGTTTTTCAAGGATCGGACGGCCGCCTCCCCCGTTTTTTCGCGCCCGATCCGCCGCGCCAGCGACTCCATGGCCGCCAGGGAATCGGCCACGGTGGGAGGATCGCTGTGAAAGACCTCCAGTCCTTGTTCCTCCAGCCAGGATGCCACCTCTTCCTGGTGCTTTCCGAAGGTGCAGACCAGATCCGGCTGCGCCTTCAGAACGGCGGTGAGGTCGGGAGAGGCCCACGTGCCGAAGGAGGGCACTTCTTGAAGGACCCCGGGCGGATAATCGCAATCTTCCGAACGACCGATCATCTCGTTGGCGGCGCCGAGCCAGCCCAGGATTTCCGTTTGCGTGGGCGCCAGCGAAAGAATCCTCATCTCCGTCTCCCTCTCTCCGAACGGCATCGGCCTTCCAGCGCTCTTCTCTTTCCCGTTGACCATCACGGTGTTCCGTTCACACCGCCACATCCATCCGCCGCCACCGCGACAGGCAGAGACAAACAAGGGTAAGCCTTACTTGGAACCTGAACTGAGCGATTTTCCCATCGGTTTTTCTGTCACCGCGGGATGAGCGGGCGGGGATAAACCCCGCTCCTACCCGAGGGGCATTGCGATCTTGGAGGGACGTGCTTTATGCCTGCCCTTCCGAAGCGCACCCTGAGAGAGAATCGTCCAATGCAGGTCAACGAAAGCCTCCTGATTAAGTGTCCTTTGAGCTGACGGAGTCCGGAGTCGACGGCACAAGGCAGAGGGCGGTCCCGCGAAAGGTTCTTCCGGGTCGAACGATCTCTACGCCCTTTCCGTCTTCCGTCCAAACAACGAGAGGCATCACGCGATCGGGCAAACCGGGCGAGACCGGCATCACTTCCAGCGACGCCCTTCCGTCCGACAACCGGCGGAGCGCTTCCCGGACCGTGAAGTCGGATCCGAACGCCTTTCGGGGCGGAAGCGGCGTCTCGATGAGAAGGGGGTCCCCGGCCGCATCGGCCTGGGCCCGAAAGACATGGTCCGGCCCCAGGTGAACGGCGGCCGCCTGGGTCACCAGCTGATTCAGGGCATCGTCGGTGCTGACGGCCAGCAGCCTGCCGTAGCCTTGTTCCAGCGCCTCCTCATAAACATGGCTGTCCAATACGTCGGCGCACACCGTCTCGTGGCCGAAGCCCTGGGCCAGGGAACAGGCGGAAGGGTTCGTATCCAAAAAGGCCACCGGGATCCGCTGGGACGCGAACCGGGCGATCTCCGAGCTCAAGGGATGAATGCCCACGATGAGAATGCCCAAGCCGCTGGAGGGGACCGCCACGTCCAGCAGGGAGGCCAGGGGGCGTCCGACCAAGGTGGCGAAGGCGCCGGAAAAGAAGATAATAGCAAAGGTGAGGTTGGTAATGACGGGCATGACCGGGTCGCCTTTCAGCAGAATATCCGCATAGGCCACCGTGGCCAGGGCCACGATCCCCCGGGGGCCCACGATCCCCGCGTAGAGCCTTTCCCGCCAGGGAAGGGGGCTTCCGGACAGGCCGGCCAGGACGGATGCCGGGCGAACCACGGCGCCCAAAAGGAACGCCACGGCCAGCATCCCGGGCCAATGGTCCATGACGGTCAGGGGATCGATGGTCGAGGAAAGCATCACAAAGATGCTTCCGATCAAGACGATGGAGATCTGTTCCTTGAAATGCCGAATGTCCTCGATGGCCGGCGCCTTTCTGACCGACAAAACCAAACCGGCCATGGCCGCCGCCAAGGGGCCGGAGTTCTCAGCCAACCGGTTCGACAGATAGAAGACGCCCAGCGCGGCGGCAAAGGCTGTCACGCCGGGAAGGGCCGGATCCTTCAAGCGCGTGACAAACGGAAAGATCCATCGACGCAAGACCTCGCCGCCCAGCACACCCACGAAGACGCCCAGAAAGAGGCGTTCGGCGAACAGCAATCCGATCCTTTCCGGCCCGTGAGCCGGCCCCGGAAGGATCCATTTCAGGGCCACCGCGCTGAGAAGCACTCCCAGCACGTCCCCCCAGATGGACTCCCAGTTGAGAAGACTCCGCAAGGGTACGTTCAGAGACACGGCCTTGAGAAGGGATCCCACCACCGTGGGGCCGGTCACCACGATGAGGGCCCCGAAAAAGAGGGCCTTGGGCCAGGGAAGATCCAGGACGGCGTGGCCCAGGGCGGCGGCCCCCAAACCGGTGAGTGGGATGCTGATGAGCAGCATTCTCCGGATGGCGGCCCCGGCCTTGCGGAAGCTGTGGGTGGACAAGCTGAGTCCACCCTCGAAGAGGATCACGGCCACCATGATTTCCACCAGCACCACCAGACCGTTTCCCAGCGATTCCGGCCGAATCCAGCCGAGCCCCAGGGGACCCAGAAGAACCCCTAGCACCAGAAAGAAGAGAATGGGGGGAATGCGCAGCCGACGCCCCAGCAGGGTGGCGGCCACGCCGAAGACGACGGCCACGGTGACGGTTTGGAGGGCTGTGTGGGACATGCTGTCTCTTCCTGGTTCTCTCGAGGAGCTCAAGGCGAAAGAGTAGCCGTTTTGCCTTCATTGGGGAGCGGAGCAAGCCTCCATGAGGACTTGTCGTGCCTCGCGGTGCTCCGCCCCGTAGCCCATCGAGGCTCTATCTCGACTTGGCGGACGGTCTTCCCGGGCCGTTTCCGGGATGGTGGGGGATCCCGGTTCGTGTTATCCCGTCAGGGCTGGGTTTTTAGATCCTCCGTGTTATACTCTTTTTCACAAGTCCTGTCGATGTGATGGAAAGGATCGCTTGCATGCACGGGATGGTGGAATGCTATGCGGGGCCGGCAATCCTGCCCGCGATTCGTGACGCGGGTTTTTCTTTCCACAAGGTTCGGTGGATGTTGGGGGCCGCCGGCGGGCCCAAATGGCTGGTGCTCTACGGGCTGGATCGGGCCGTCTGTCGGGAATGGCTGCCCGGACGGGGGACGCCCCTGAACCTGGTGGGATCATCCATTGGGTCGTGGCGTTTCGCCGCCTACAGCCGCCGAAATCCCGGGGAAGCCCTGGATTCCTTCCTGGAGGCCTATCTGGCCCAAAGCTACAGCTCCGATCCCACGGCCCGGGAGGTGAGCCGGGTGCTGGGGGGAGTGCTCTCCCGCCTGGTTCCGGACGCGGCAGCTCGGGAGATCGCGGAAAATCCTGTCATCCGGCTGCACGTGGCCACGGCGCGGGGACGCGGTTTACTGTCCGTAGCCAAGAGGCCGGCGCTTTCCCTGGGGCTGGGGATCGCCTACGGAGCCAACGCGCTCCATCGAAAAGCTCTTCTGAGGTTCTTCGAGCGGGTTTACTTTTGCCACCCGAAAAGTGAATTTTCCCAAGCCCTTGACAACGGCGCTTTTCCCGTCCGCACGGTTCCCTTGAATCCTCGCAACACGCGTTCAGCCCTGCTCGCCTCCGGATCCATCCCGCTTCTCATGGAGGGAGTGCGTCGCATCCCCGGGGCTCCCCCGGGCCCCTACTGGGACGGGGGCCTGGTGGACTACCATCTGACGGTCCCCGTCCGGGTCGGGCCGGATGAGATCGTTTTTTACCCCCACTACGCCCGACGGCTGGTACCCGGCTGGTTCGACAAGCGCTTCCCCCTGCGGCGCCCGGATTCTCAGGGAACGAAAAACCTCTTCCTGATGGTTCCTTCCCGGCGGTTTATGGAAAGCCTCCCCTATGGGCGCATTCCGGACCGCCGGGATTTTTGGACCTTCGCGGGAAAGGATTCGGAACGGCTGGCCTTCTGGCGGGCGGTCCTGCGAAGATCCATGGACATGGCGGAGGCCTTTATGGAGCTGGTCGATTCCGGCGCCCTGAGGCACGCGGTACGGCCCCTGGAGGATTTCTTTCAGGACCCAGTCGGCCCATGAACGCGAAAGGATGTTTCCATGGTTCGCCACGCCCGGGAAACCGATGTGGACAGGGTGCTGGAGATCGAAACCCTGTCCTTTTCCAACCCCTGGACGCGCTATTATTTGGAAAACGCCTTGTCGGATTTTTTCCTGGTCTACGACGACGGCGCGATTCGGGGATACCTGGCCGCCACCTGCAAGGAAAAGGACCGGAAGGCTACCATCCTCAAGGTGGCCGTGCACCCGGAAGCGAGAGGCCGGGGCGTGGCTTCCGCTCTGGTGCAAGGAGCCCTGGATCAATTCCGCGAAAAGGGCATCCGGAACGTGGAATTGGATGTGAAGATCATCTCTTCCGGAGCGGTAAAACTCTACGAAAAATTCGGGTTCCGCATCCAGCGCATGGTCACCATCAATTCGGACGACACCAGCTTCTACATGATGAAGAAGGATCTCTAGTGGCGTGGAACCGAGAATGGACGCCCATATCGGGCACGCCTCCCCGAAGAGTCCCGAGGACACGTCGAAGGGTAGGGGCGAAAGATTTTTCGCCCCTACCCTGAAGGGTTCTTGGGTGACCGACTTCGGCGAGGAAGATTGGGTTTGGGGGTTGGCTAGGCCGTTTCGGAGAACTTGGCCATCATGGCCTGTTGCATCTTGAGGGTGACGGCGTTGCGATCGTGACCCTGAGTGAGACGCTTGGCCAGAAGTCTTCCCGCCTCGTCCGCGGCCTGAAGGCACGCCGGGTCCTTTTCCACGTCGGGGATGGTCTCTTCGGTGAATTTCTGACCTTCTTCTCCTCCCAGCAAATAGGGAATCCCCACCTTGCAGGAGTCTCCATAGCCGCAGGTATAACAGGATGCGGCTCCCCGGGCCGAAACCTTGGCCACCGTTTCGATGAAGTTGTAGGCCAGGAATCTTTCCAGGTCGTCGGCGGGGAAGTGTCCCTTGGTGCCACCCACCCCCACGGTCACGGCCAGCTTGCCCCAAAGCAGGTTTCCCTCCTGGTGCCGGAACTGGAACCAGCGCTCCAGGAAGGCGTGGGTGAGGGCGTTGATACCCGAATAGTAGTTGGGAGCCCCGATGACGAAAGCATCTGCAGCCACGATCTTTTCCCGAAGAGGCGCCAAGTCGTCTTCCACCTTGCACACGTTGTCCTTGGCGCACCCCAGGCAGGCGATGCAGCCTCGAATGTCCTTCTTGCGAAGGCTGATGAGCTCGTAATCCAGCCCGGTAGCTTCCAGGACTCTTCGAACCAGCCGGTAAGTGCCCGAAACCTTCTCCTTGCGGGGGCTTCCACTGATGCCCAGAATCAACATGCTAGCTCCTTTCCGTTCCCTGGCGTGGCGTTTCTTATCGGCTCCCTTGTTTGACCCAAAGGGCCCGGCGAGCCATATCCAGAACGGTTTCGAATCGGTAGGGTTTTTCCACACAATCGAAGGCTCCCATGGCCAGGAGCCGGGAGCGCGTTTCCGTTTCCAGATAACCCGTGGAGACGATCACGGGAAGGTCGGGCCAAGCATGGATTATCTCCCGGAGGCAACCGGCACCGCCCATTCCCGGCATATTGAGGTCCAAGATGATGCAATCGGGGAGGGGACGGGTGCTCCTCAGGATCTCCAGGGCTTCTTCGCCGCTGGAAGCCGTGAGCGCCCGGATTCCCTGGAGGCTCAACAGTTGCTCGCCCACCTCCAGCAGGTTGGGTTCGTCGTCCACCAGAAGCATACGGCATCCGTCCAAGCGGGGCAAGGGGCCCGCCGGCTGTGCAGGTTCTCTTGTCTGATCCACAGCTTCCATGGCTGTCTCCTCCCGAGCGAGAGATCAGGAACGGAGCGGCAATCTCCTGAAAGAAGATATCGGTTGATCCGGCCGTTTGCTTGAGCGCGGAAGGCCTCCGCAACATGGGTCTTTTTGATCCAGGGGGTGGGAACGAGGCCGGCTCCTGCATTCCTTTTACCCACCCTCAGCCCGCGAGGAAAGGGTGGTTCCGAGGCGGAAGGGAGAGGTCTAACTGCTTGCATTTACTTCATGAAGGTGAGGGTGGCTCCAGCCGATTTCCGGATGGCACACGGATTGCCCTATTCCAAGGCGTACGGAGCGCTCCACCGGAAAGAACGAGGGTAAGGACAGTTCACACGTGAATCGAAAGGAGTCCAGTCATGAGGAAAATGGTAGGTATCGTTTTGGTTGTCTTGGTGGGTCTTACGGTTTCGTCGGCCTGGGCGTGGCGCGGCCAAGGGGGCGGTTGGGGGCCGTGCTGGACGGCGTCGGATCCCCAAGTCCAAGCCTACGCACAGGAGGTCGGCCCGCTCCGGAACGAGCTCTACCAGAAGCAGTTGACCTATCGTCAGTTGCTGAGCAATCCGGACGCGGACCCGGCGGAAGTGGGCCGGGTGGCCCGCGAGATGCACCAGCTCCGCCTCCAGATCTGGGAAAAGGCCCAGAAAGCCGGGGTCCCGTGCGGCTATGGTGCGGGCGGGCGGCATGGGCGGCACATGGGCATGGGGTTCGGGCCCGGCTTCTACGGTTCCGCGGCGCTCCCTTCCCAGGCCCAATAACAGTCTGCACTCCCCTTTCGTCCCGTAGATGTCTCGGGGGAAGCGGTGAACGGGGGCGCTCCTGCGCCCCCGTTTTCCATTGCGAGATCCAGCGCGGTCAAAACCCCGCCGCGTGGCTCCGGATGGCTTCCAGCGGGAGGACTTCCACGATCCGCTCCAACTCGCCGGCACCGATGCCCAACCTTTTCAGACTCAAAACCACCAGCTCCGGATCCATCCGCTCCAGCTGCGTGCCGCTCAGAAACCTGTTGGCGATGAAATCGGCCAGAACGAGGACGGCCGCATCGGTATCGCCCGAATGGGCGAAAGCCTCATCGTGATGGCGGCTCACGGCTTGGATGGTTCCAGCCGGCAGGCCCCAGTGCAGGGCCAAGGCGCCTCCGGCCTGGGTGTGATCCGTGCCGAAGATTTCCCGTTCCACCGAAACGAGCGATCCTTCCGCACTCATCGCTTTTCGATAGAACAAGGGAGCCTGGGTAACCACCGCCTGGTCCAGAACCACCTTCCCGATGTCGTGGAGCAGCCCGTTCGTATAGGCCTTTCCGGGCGATCCCCCCGTGGTCCTGGTCAGGAACTCGGCGATCAGGGCGGTTCCCACCGAGTGCTGGAAGAGCCCTCCTTTGCAAAGGGAGTAGCCACCGGGACCCGATGGGAACACGGAGGAAAGAAAAACGGAAAAGGCGATCTGGAGGATGCGTCTTTCTCCCAGGCGCACGACGGCACGGTTGAGAGAGGTGATCTTTTCGGAGGTGCCGTAAAGAGGTGAATTGCACAGGCCGAGCAACCTGGCTGCCAGAACCTGGTCCCGGCCGATCTCCCGACTCACTTCGCTGATGTCGTAGGTGTCGGTACGAAGCAGATTGAAAATCTTGAAGGCGGTCTGGGGGATGGGGCGCACCTGCTCCAGCAGATCGGGCAGGGCTTCCTTTCCCAACGGAGCGGACGGCCGCTGGGAAGACGGGGGGGCAAAATGGGTTCCGATGGGCTGGATGTCCGGTTGCCAGGTTCGGCAGTCGAGGCACAGAGCGCAGGTGAAGGTCCCGCCGGTCTCGGAAAGAACCACGGGGATGTTGGTCGCCGAGAGATAGGACGTGACTTTTTCCAGGGTCTTGGATCCTATCTGCAGATCGATGCGGACTTCGTCCGACGGGCCCACAATGGCTCCCCCGGCCACCGCGGCTTTAAGATTCCTTGGATCGGCCCCGTTTTCCAGCAGGGCTTCCATGAAAAGAGGAAGTCCGGAGACGGCGTAACGGCATGGGTTGTGAGACTCCATGCCCGGGCTCAGGGGTTCCCCCAACAAGGCGTGATAGATTCCGCCCACTTGGGCCTGTTCGTCCCATATGGCCACGCCCACACAGGTGCCCAGGTAGGCCTCCAGGACGCCCTCCCCGGCCCGTCGAACGGCAAACTCCCCAGACGGAACGATCTGCCGGCGCCCGTGCCGGCTTCCCTCTGCTTTTCGAATCATGGTCAGAGGATGTCCTCCTTGTGGATGGAATGCCCGGGCGAGGGGCCGGGCGGCTGACATTTCGAAAAACCCCGTGGGAAAATTAGCCTGTGGGGATCCTTTCCACAAGCCAAAATCGAGTGTGCTTGCGGGTTGGACATCCCAAGCAAGCATTGCCAATCGCCTCGGGAATGCCTAATGTAGCCAATTGAGATGACACATTCTTTCACTGTTCTGGAAGGAAGGATCCATGACGTCCAACGACTACTACGCCATCCTGGGGGTTTCACCGGACGCCTCCGACGAGGAGATCAAGCGGGCCTATCGGAAGCTGGCCCTGCAGACCCATCCGGACCGCAACCCGGGGAACAAGGAGGCGGAAGAGCGCTTCAAGAAGATCAACGAAGCCTACGGGGTTCTGTCCGACCCTCGGAAGCGGGCCGAATACGATCAGTACCGGCGCATGGGGTTCCGTACAGGGGCAAGCCGTGGGATGCACGGTTCCGGGTTTTCCTACACCCAGGAGGACATCTTTCGGGATTTTTTCATGAGCCGGCAAGCTCAGGAGATCTTCCAGGAGATGCAGCGCGAATTCGAGCGCATGGGATTCCGCTTTGACGAGAGTTTTCTCAATAACTTCTTCTTCGGGGGGAAGACCTTTGTCTTTCGAGGCGGCCCGGGCGGGTTCCGTGTGTATGAATACCCCGGCATGGGCGGGCACCCGGGAGGCCGTGCGGCTCGACCCCAGGGGGCGGATCCCGTGCGGCCTCCCTCTCTCGTGAAGCCCCTTTTGAAGGCCGGAGCGTCCCTGCTCTGGCAGGCGGGCAAGAGGGCCGGAAAGAAACTGCTTCGCAAGGCACTGCAGTTTGTGAGTGGTTCGTCCTCCACGGGGGCGTCGGGATCCGGGCCGGACGCGGACGTGATCTACCGGCTCACCTTGGACCCTCAGGACGCTCTGCAGGGAACGGTGGTGGAGTTGACCTTTCCCCACCTGGACAACCGGCGGGTGTCGGTCCGAATCCCCGCCGGGGTGACCAGCGGAACGCGCCTTCGCCTGAAGAACATGGGGCGGCCGCTGGGTGAAAACGGAGGAGGCGCCAGGGGGGATGCCTACCTGGAGGTGCGCCTCGAAAGCTAGGGGGCTGTCTGAAAAGTCCGCCACCCGTCACTCCCGCGCAAGCGGGAGTCTATAACTTACTGGAAATTCTGGATCCCCGCTCCCCGTTCAAGCCGTGAACAAGCTTCGCGGGGATGACGAATGGGCGTTGAACGCCGCGGGCGACCTTTTTCCTCGTAGCGCAGCCCTTTAGGGCTGCGTAGGAACCCGCGGCCGTCGGATAGGCCATCGCGAATTTTCTGTTACTTCATGGAGTTGCGATGAGCCTTTCCGCGGGGCTGAAGCCCCGCGGCTACGAGGAGGACCAAAATTCCTCGGCCTTGTAAGTCGGAGGGCCATTGTCGGACAGCCTCCAAGGGACTTGTCCGAAAAGAGGGATGCTTTTCCGGGACCAAGCCTTCATTTTTCGTGTATGGCTTCCGCTGTAAGGAGCGGGCAAGGAGGACCGTCATGCTGGAATTGATCAAGAAGAGTCTCATGGCCAGCCTGGGGGCTGCGGTGGTTACCAAGGAACGTGTGGAAAAGGCCACCCGCGCCCTGGTGGAGGAAGGGAAGCTTTCCCGGGAAGAGGCGGAAAAACTGGCGGAAGAACTCATCGAAAGCGGCGAGAAACACTGGGAGGAGATCCAGGGTTCGCTCTCCGAAGCCGTCAAAAAGGCGGTGGATCGCCTGGATCTGGCACGGCGCCGCGAAGTGGAGGCCCTGAAGGACCGTCTGGAGAATCTGGAAGCCCGCCTGGCCATGCTGGAAGAACGGATGTCGTCCGAAAACCCGTCGTAATGCCGGGGAGAGAAGCCGGTGGAATTCAGGGCCATCACCCATCTGGGGCGGTTCAAGGACATTGCCGTTATCCTGATCCGTTACGGTTTCGACGACATCCTGGACCGGCTGGGCTTCCCCGCCCGGCGCCTGCTGGGCCCGCGTGATCCCGCCAAGGCGGCCATGACCACCTGGGAGCGGATTCGCCATGCCTTGGAGGATCTGGGCCCCACCTTCATCAAGTTCGGGCAGATGATGAGCCTGCGTCCGGACCTCATTCCCTATTCCCTGATCCGGGAACTCCGAAAGCTCCGCGACGAGGTGGCCCCGGTGCCTTTTTCGCAAGTGAAAACCGTTGTGGAAAAGGGGCTGGAGAGGCCTCTGGAAGAGGTCTTTGTCCAGTTCGAGGAGCAGCCCCTCGCTTCCGCGTCCATGGCCCAGGTGCACAGGGCCGTCTTGCGGGAGGAGCGCCTTCCCGTTGCCGTCAAGGTGCAGAGGCCGGGCATTCGTCAGGTGATCAAGAAGGATCTCTATATTCTGGAGGTCATTGCCAACGAGATTCACTCACGCATGGAGGATTTCCAGGTCTATGAGCTTCCGAAGCTGGCGCAGGAGCTGCGTCGATCCATGTTGAGGGAATTGGATTTCACGCTGGAGGCCCGGAACATCCGCATTTTCCGAACCAACTTTCAGCACCTGACGGACGTCTTCGCTCCGGCTGTGGTAGACGCCTACTGCACCCGGCAGATGCTCACCATGGAGCTGATCCGGGGGCGGCGCCTGGCGGAGGTGATTGGCGCAGACGGCCTGGAAGTGCGCGAGGCATTGGCGCGCAGGGGCCTTCAGGCCATGATCAAGCAGATCCTGGAAGACGGTTTCTTTCACGCCGATCCGCATCCGGGCAATATCCTGGTGACCGAAGACGGGCGCCTCTGCTTCCTGGACTGGGGCATGGTGGGGCGGTTGACGCGTCCCGTGCGTCACGAGCTGATCGATCTGATCCACGCCATCGTGGGAAAGGACAGCGAACGGGTCCTGGAGATCCTCATGGCGTTCGCCCGCGGCGGCCACGACGAAACTTACGAGCTCATCCACCGGGAGTTGTTGGATCTGCTGGATGCGTACCACGGCGTGCCCCTGCGCCAGTTCGACCTGGGCTCCCTCCTCATGGACATGGCCAACCTGTTGCGGGACTACCGTCTGTACCTCCCATCGGATCTGGCCATGATGATTCGCTCCCTCATCACCGCGGAGGGCACGGCCAGGGAGCTGGCCCCCGATCTGAACGTGGTGAAGGAGGCCGAAGGGCAGGTCAGACGTCTGGCCGCCGAGCGATGGAGGCCCGCGGAGCTGCTTCGCGGCGTGCGCCGAAGTCTCCGTCACGTGGCCCAGATGCAGCGGGACGTGCCGCCGCGCTTTCTGCGGATACTCGACAAGATCCAGCGGGGGGACCTGGAGGTCCGCTTTCGCCATGAAAATCTGGGGGACCTGCGCCGCACGCTGGACAACATGTCCAACCGGCTGACCTTGGCTCTCATCATCGCCGCCATGATCATCGGCTCTTCCATGATCATCACGACGGGGGTCAAGCCTTTCCTGTTCGGTTATCCCGCCTTGGGGATCATCGGGTACCTGGTCTCCGGCGTTCTGGGGCTCTGGCTGGTCTTTACCATCCTGCGCTCCCGCCGGTATTGAGGTCCTTCCTCTGAATTTCTTCGGGACGAATCCTCCGCAGGGGTCATGGGGCAGGGGTCATGGGGGTGCAGGGGAACTTTCAAAAAAAGGGCGGAACCCCCATGGGGGATTCCGCCCGGGCGTTTTCGAGGCGATGAGCCGGATCAGCAACTGCAGGAGGTTCCGCAACCGCCCCCGCCGATGGGTACTTCGGACAAGACTCTGAAACCGGACACAATGCCCTGATCCACGAAATCCACCGTCAGAGCCTTGGTCAGGTCCAGCAGGGACTTGTTGACCACCATGGTAAAACCGTTGACCTTGAAAACCTCGTCCGCTTCCGTAGGTTCATCCAGAACCATTGCCAGCGACGGACCGCTTCATCCTCCCTGTTGCAGGAAAATCCGAATCGGACTCACTTCCTTGTCCTGAAAATACTGCTTCAGGACCTCTTCAGCTTTTGGGGTGATTTGAACCATCAGGCGCTCCTCTCTTTCAATTTTGCAATTTCCCCTGCATTTAGTCACAAACGGGCCCGCTGTCAAGCAAAGGCGACCACCGAAACACGTGAAGTTTCGAACGCCACGCTCGGGTCTCGGCCCCGGGGGCCTTGCCTCGCCGCCCAAAGTGGGTAGACTGCTCCTGCCAGTTGACGGAAGGCGGGCGGAAGGGTCTTGGAGGTTTTTTCCAATCGGTTTTGGCGGATAAGAAAGGGGCTGGCTTCCATTGACCGATCAGAGTGAAGACATCCAATGGCGGCGGACTCTATGGATCATGTTCGTGGCCCAGCTGCTCTCGGCGGTGGGCTTCTCGGTCATTTTTCCCTTTCTCCCGCTCTATGTCCAGGAATTGGGTTCCGTCTGGGGGGTGAATCGCAACTGGCTGGCCGGGCTCGTCTTCTCTGCCCAGGCCCTCACCATGATGGTGGCCTCTCCCGTCTGGGGCGGGTTGGCGGACCGGTTCGGCCGCAAGCTCATGGTCCAGCGATCCCTTTTCGGCGGAGCCTTGGTGCTCTTGGCCATGGCCTACGTGCGTTCCGCCGAGGAGCTGGTGGCTCTTCGCGCGGTGCAGGGAATGATCACGGGCACCATCTCCGCCGCCAATGCGTTGGTGGCCGCGTCGGTTCCGCGCCGCCGCATCGGCTACGCCATGGGAGTGCTCCAGGTGGGGCTCACCGCAGGGATTGCCGTGGGGCCCCTACTGGGAGGTATCCTGGCGGACCTGTGGGGATACCGGGCGGCCTTCAAGGTCACCGCCGCCTTGCTGGCCGCGGCCGGGATGTTGGTCGCCCTGGGGGTTCGGGAGGTTTTCCGCCCGCCCGAAGAAAAGACTCGCCTGGGACTGAGGGAGGAGCTTTGGAACGGCTGGCGCCGGGTGCTGGCCCGGCCCGGGGTTTCCATGGCCTATGTGCTGCGGTTCATGACGTACCTGGGGCGGATGATGATCGTCCCCGTGGCCCCTTTCTTCATTCAAAGCCTCCTGGAAGAAGGGGGCCAGGTGAACACCTTCACGGGCCTCGTCTTCGCCAGCGCCTCGCTCATGGGGGCCTTGACCGCCATATCCTTCGGCCGGCTGGGGGATCGGATCGGGCACGGGCGGGTTCTCGTCTCGTGCGCCCTCGGAACAGGCCTCTTCTATCTGCCGCAGAGTCTGGTGCAAAACGCCTGGCAGCTGCTGCTCCTTCAGGCCGCGTGCGGCGCGGCCCTGGGCGGGACCCTGCCGGCCTTGAGCGCCCTTCTGGCCGGTTACACCCTCCCGGGTGAAGAAGGATCCGTCTACGGCCTGGACAGTTCCGTGATTTCCGGCTCCCGGGCCCTGGCCCCGCTGCTGGGGGCGGCGGTGGCCTACGGCTTCGGTTTGCGGGCCACGTTCCTGGCAACAGGGCTCCTCTTCATCGCTCTGGGCCTCTTGGCTCTGTGGGGCCTTCCCAGGCAGGCGCCCGCCGAGCGGCCATGACCGGGTGGCGGGATCGTCCGGGAGTGTTGGGGGCGATTTCCAGGATGCGGTACAGCGGCACATGGGAAGGCGCACCGTAGGGGCGAATAATCCTTCCCCCTACAGTGATTTGCTCCCGAAAGGTCCGTCTCATCCTTCGCTGTCACGGGTCCCCCGCGACGAGAATTGTCCCGGGGGCGCGGGCGTCTCGTCCACCTTCCACTGCAGGAAAAGCCCCTTCTCATCGTAGTCGCGGGGCTTCAGCCCTGCGGGAGAGGGCCATTGTAACCCTACGACGCAAGAGGAAATACCCGATGGCCCATCTGCCGGTACCCTTCCGCAGCCCTAAAGGGCTGCGCTACGAGAAAACCGGCGATCCCCGGCGTCTTCGGACAAGCTCCTAGCCCAAGTTTGTCACTTTTGTGTGTAAGTTACTGATTTTGTTGTAGAGTGCTTTCAAATTCTACACTACAAATTTTTCATTCGATGACGGTCAGCCTCCTTAATGGCCGTACCGGCAGCCCGAGAGCATTGTAAATTTTCACGTGAACCGGTTCCGGCTCGGAGGTGTGTCGTATGTGAATGGCCTGCCCTTTGTCATTGACCATGCTGGTGGTCACCCGCACCTGGCCACTCAGATGCGTTCGCAAGGTGGCCCAGTGGTGACGAATTCCGCTTTCGCGAAGCGTC
>NZ_FQVB01000025.1 GCF_900129305.1 Desulfacinum infernum DSM 9756
AGGATCTCTTCAATGCGATTTGCTAATCCTTTTAATTGTTTGGGCTCGAGGTCCAGCTTTCCCAAATTGAGAAGAGTCCTCTGCCTAGGCCCCTTGGGAGTCCTGTAGGACTCGACCAACTGGTGGTAGAAGTAGGTGGTTCCCGTTTGGTGATCTTTTTTTCTGACTCGTCGAATGAACATAGTAGCAGGACATTAGCATGAGGAGGGAAGGCGAGTCAATGCGGGCTGCCCTTTTTCTACCACTACACCGAATTTTCGGGGCCTCATCAACGACCTTTCAGATAGTTAGATGAGCAAAATCGGTACACTGTCGCACTATGCAGCATATAGATGACAAACTTGGGTGAAGGCGCCGGAAGGGGAAGGACGCCCGGAGATTGCGGTCCGACGCCTTCGAAACGCTCTGGGACCGGAGCCTCCCATGCTGGTCCTTCTTTCCGAGGGGCGGCTCCGCCGGGTCCGGGACATCCTTCGGGCAGGGGCCGACGACTACTGGATTCCTCCGTTGGAGGGCGCCCCCTTTGCCACGCGGCTCCAGTTGCTTCTGGATTGGCAGGAATCGGGACGGGGCGCCCGGAGAACCACCACCTGCGAAGACGAACCCCACTGGCTCCGCGTGTGCCGGCGGGGGCTGCGCCGGATCCGCGATTCCCTTTCCCTGTCCCGGGATGCGCAGCGGCCGGAGGCGGCGGAATCCGCCCGGTACCTGGGCCGGTGGGAAAAGGTGCGCCGGCTGGGATTTGGAAGCTTCGGGGAGGTCTGGCTCGTTCAGGAAAAGGACGGTGCCCGGGTGGCCGTGGCCAAAGTGCCTCACGAAGAGAAGATGAACCGGAAGTTTCTCATGGAGGCGGCGATCCTGCGGCGGCTGGCCGGGCATCCCAACGCGGTGGCGATCCTGGAAGTGATCAAGGTGGGCGGGAAGGTGGTGTTGATCCAGGAGTACGTTTCGGGAAGCACCCTGCAGGAGCTCCTGGACGCCGGGCTGGACCCTCAGGCCAAGGAGAACCTGTATATCCAACTGCTGGACGTGATGGCCTACGCGCATCGCCGCCATGTGATGCACCGGGACATCAAGCCGGAAAACATCCTGGTGACCCCGGCGGGGACCTTGAAGCTTCTCGATTTCGGAACCGCCAAGGACGTGACCCGCCGGTCCATCAGCAGCACGGTGATCGGATCCCGTCCCTACATGGCCCCGGAACAGATCCTGGGCCGGAGCCGTCAGGCCAGCGATGTGTGGGCGTTGGGCGTCGTGCTTTATGCCCTGGCCACGGAATACCTTCCGTTCTATTCGGAAAACGAAAAGGAACTGATGGACCTGATCCTGGAGTGTCCGCCGGAACCCCCCCGGGAACTGGAGCCGGATCTTCCCTCGGAGTTGGAAAAGATCATCCTCCGCTGTCTCGAAAAGGACTGGCAGAAACGCTACGCCCATGCAGAAGAGTTGCGGCAGGCCCTCATGGAGGCGTTTCCCGACTTCGGATCGGGCCACGTCCTTTCGTCGTAAGGCGTCAATCGTAAGGCGTCAGGCGGCGTGGTCCCGCCTCTGCTCCCCCTTTTCCAAAAGGGGGCCAGGGGGATTCCCCCTTAATCCTCCAATCCTTCAATCCTAGAATCCTTAATTCTTCGACCATCGGGGATCGTAGTGGGCGGTCACGTCGCAGACCATGATGAGGATGTCCACGTTCCGTTGGTGGATGTCCTTGACCAGACCCTCGATGACCGCTTTGCAGCCGAACCCGGCATTGCGGAAGGCCCGGATCGCCCCCACCGAATCCAGGGGGATTTCGGCCCAGAGCTTTTCCAGGCCGATTTCCGATGCCAGCTCCACCACCTCGTTGAGCATCATGGTGGCCAGTCCCCGGTTCTGGTACTTGGGAGACACCACGGTGCGCACTTCCCCGATGTGGCGCTTCCATCCATAGGGGATGCGGTGCAGGGTCACATCGGCGGCCACTTCTTCGTCGACCCAGGCCAGCAGGGGGATCACCCGGCTGTAGTCCAGTTCCTGCACCCAGTGGTGCACCACCTCCGGATCGCGCACATTGTGTCGGATGTAGAGGAGCAGTTCGTCGGGGAGGCCCTGGAAGAAGGCGAACAGGGCCGCCTCGTCTTCCACCGTCATGGGGCGGATGGTCACCTTCGTTCCGTCCTTGAGCCGGGCTTCTTTGCTTCCGAACATGGCTGCTCCTTTCTCCATAAGCGGTTGAAAGGCTTTCCTCCCACGGACTCCTAGATTCCGTCTTCCAGGCGAAGAGCCAGGTATTCGGGCAACCCGGCGCGGCGGATCTTTCGCTGCGCCGCCGCCACGTCGTATTCCACCGCTCGGAAGGTCACGGACGGGCGCTCCGTATCGAAGATCAGGAAGTGGGCCCGACGATCCTTTTGCCGGGGCTGTCCCACGCTGCCGGGATTGATGATGTACATGAGCTCCGGATCCAGCTCCATCTCCCGGGAGGAGATGTCCTGGGCCGTCACCTTGCCCCGTTGGTCCCGCACCCACAGCCTCTGCACGTGGGTGTGTCCGTGAAAGCAGATGCGCACCTGGGGGAATTTCTTCCGGAGCAGGTTGAAGATCCGCTTGGCCTGAAAGACGGTGAGGATGTAGGAGTGGGGAGTTTCCGGCGTGCCGTGACACAAGAGAACGCGTTGGTCCATCACCTGGTAGAGCGGCAGGGAGTACAGGTGGGACACGTGAGCGGAATGGAGCCTCGTGAGGGTATAGAGGAGGGCCTCGTGGGCCAGGACGTTGAAGGATTGGGCGATCTGCGGATCCACGGCCGCCAGGTCGTGGTTTCCCTGGACACCCACGGCGTTCCGGTCCCTCAGCATGTCCATGCATTGGTCGGGATCCGCGTTGTAGCCCACCAGGTCGCCCAGGTGCCAGACGGCGTCCACCCCCTCCCGGCGCGCCGCCTCCAGGACCGCCGTCAGGGCCTCCATGTTGCCGTGGATGTCGGAAAGCACGGCCGCTCGAGCCACGATCCCGCTCCCTCACACCACCAGCACCGGTTCCCGCAGGATCCGGTCGATGGCCTCCCGGGCCGAAGCGGCCAGTTCCGGGTGGCTTTCCGCAAGGGATTCCACCTGGCGCAGGTGGTCCGCGGTACGCAGCATCACCATGGCCAGATCCCCTTCGTCGATTCCCGTTAGATTCTTGACCACCTCCCAGGACTCCCCCTTCGCCCAGTGGTAGACGACCACCACTGTCCAGAAGGGAAGGGCGGGTGTTTCGAACCCTTCCTGACTCAACTTTTCCCGGAGACGATGGAGGGTTTTCATCATGGCGAAATAGGGTGTGGCCAGGTCCGGGTATTTCCAAATGAGGGCCGACAATTGCGACTCGCCCGGGCGATCGCGGTCCATGACGAACGGAGCGATGAGAGCGGCCAGGAGCGCCGGGTCCTTCTCGGGAAAGACCCGCCGGCGGATGCCTTCCGAGACGAGAAGCGGCTGGTCCAGGCGAAGCTTGGAGGCCCACAGTCCGTCCGACGTGAGATGCCCTTCTTCGGTCACGTAGCCCTCTTCCTTCAGGATGCGGAAGTGGTGTTGGAAGGAGCGCCACAAGGCTTCCTGGACCGACTGGATCTCCACGCGGTGGGCGAAGTAGCGCTGCACCAGCCGGGCAAAAGGATGCTTGGACGCCTTGTGGCAGGGCCCGAAGAGCTCGCAGCCCGTGCAGGGCAGCTGGGCCTTGCGCAGGGCGGTCTCGGCCAGGGTTCGCGTGGCCGACTGAAGGGCTTCGGGTCTTTCCACCGCGGAACCTTCCCCGAAAAGCGATCGGTAGCCCTCCCGCCGGCAATGTTCCATCAGATCCTGCCATCCCTTCTTGTCGTGGCGGTCCGGCAGGGAGGCCACCTTCCGGCCGATGTCCCGGATCTGGCGGGTTCGGACTCCGTGGGTGCGCACGGTGCCCCGGGACCACTGGAGCGGCGGCTGGAGCCGGACCGCCTCCACTTCCGGGGCGTCTTTTCCCGCAGGTTCGACCACCACGTAGAGCGTGCCGCGGCGGTTGAGAAAAAGTCGTCCCGGGGTGAGCAGACCCTGGGTGGACCATTCCAGGGCCTGCTTCCGGGCCAGTTTTTTGGCCTTTCTCTGTTCTTCCTGCAGGCGCATGAAGCGGGGCCGCACCTCGGCCAGGACGTCCATGGATCCACAGGCCATGTGGGGCTCCCACCGGGTCAGTTCCTGCTGAAAGGATCGGACCAGATCCCGAACGTGTTCCTCGCGGCTCAGGTTCTGATACGTGGCCAGGCTGCGGGCGAAAAGGGTTCGGATCTCCTCGGGTTCATGGGACAAGAGCAGGTTCAGGACCATGGAGAAATTCACCCGGATCTGGCTTTGGATGGCGTCCGGCGGGGAGCGGAGCAGATCGTGGATCAGCTCGGCCTTCTGGTACCGGCCGGGAACGACCAACACGAAGCCGATCTCGTCCATGCCCCGGCGTCCCGCCCGCCCGGTCATCTGGAGCAGATCCGTGGCGGAAAGGTCCACGAACTCCCGGCCGTTGAATCGATCGCTTTGGGGAACCACCACGGTTCGGGCCGGAAAGTTGACCCCGGCGGCCACGGTGGAAGTGGAGAAGATGGCCTCCAGGTAGCCTTCCTGCATGAGTTTTTCCAGCAGCAGCTTCCAGTGGGGCAGCTGTCCGGCGTGGTGAGCTCCCACCCGGCTTCTTCGCAGGATGGAGAGGTGTTTGTGGGTCTTGAGAAACGGCCACTGATCCAGTAGTTCCCGGAGGCGGCGGTCGAAATCGGCCCGTCTCTTGATCGCCGATTTCGGCACCGGCGGGCACAGGCCGATGGCCCGTTCGCAGTCCGCCCTGGACTTGAGAAAGAAGATGGCCGGCAGCAGGTCCGCCTGGCGAAGGGCCTCCAGGATGCGGGCGATGTCCGGAAAGTCCCTTCGTGAGAACTGGCGGGGATCCAAATCCCGGATGGGTCGGAAGAGGCCTCCCTTGCCGCCCAGCGGCGTCAGATCCCCGTGGGGGAACAGAAAGAGCGGGTAGAGTGGGACGGGTCTTTCCGTGGCGGCCACCCACAGGCATGGGGATTGCCTCAGCCATAGGAGCCAGTCGCAGATCTGCTGCGCGTTTCGGATGGTGGCTGACAAAAGGAGCAGCCGAACTCGTGCGGGAAGGTAGATGAGCACCTCTTCCCAGACCACCCCCCGGTCCGGGTCGCCCAGGTAGTGGGCTTCGTCCATCACCACCAGATCCACGGCCAGATCTTCTCCCCGGTGCATGGCATCGTAGAGCTGATTTCTCAGGATCTCCGTGGTTCCCACGATGATCGGCGCGTCGGGGTTTTCCTTTCGGTCGCCCGTTAGAATCCCCACGTTTTCCGGACCGAAAAGGGCGGAAAATTCTTCCAGCTTGGCGTTGGAAAGGGCCTTGAGGGGCGAGGCGTACCAGCTGCGGCCTCCCTTGCGAAACACTTCCCGGATGGCCTCGATGGCGATATAGGTCTTTCCCGCACCGGTGGGAGCGGTCACCAGCACGTCATGCCGGCGGACCTTTTCGATGGCCTCCACCTGGAAGGGATCGGGCACAAACGGGCGGGGTTCCGGAACCCCGATGCGGTCCAAGACCTTTCGCACCTTGGGGCTGATCTTGAGGCGGAATGTGTCCTGTCTCGATGGGTCTTTCGGAGGGGTCTTCTTTCGAGGGCCCCCGTGTCGGCGGCGCATCACACGCGTCGTTGTCTTCAAGTGAGGTTTGACTCCCTGGCTTTTAGATGGCGTTATGGATGGTCAGGTCATCCGCATCGTTGTATGGCTAACATGCCCGGGCGGCGACTTCAAGCGGAGAGGACCGAGGGGACGGATCCCTTTCAATCGGCATCCGGGGAGCTTGTGCGAAGGCGCTCCAGATGGCCGCGATTTTCGTGGCCCAGCCCTTCAGGGCCGCGGTGGAATCGTCACGTCCGGCGGGCTATCGTGTGTTGGCGGTCACTTCATCGGGGTGGGATGGGCCTTTCCGCAGGGCTGAAGCCCTGCGGCTACGAAGAGACCGGAAACGCCTTGGCCTCCGGAATGGGGGGCATTCTCGATCAAGCTCCCGGAGATCGTCGGGTGTTCAAAAACGGAGGCGAACATGGAAGAACTGGCGGTGCACGGGCCCTGGTTTCATCATAGCCTGCGGGTTCCCTTGTACGAGGTGGATCTGGGCCAGGGCGTCTATCACGGGAATTACTTTCACCTATTCGAGCTGGGCCGGGAGGCCTTCTTCAGAAGGCTGGGGTTCCCCTACAGGCGGCTCATGGAGCAAGGGCTTCACCTCACGGTGGCAGAACTTCAATGCACCTACCTCAAGCCGCTGCACTACGACGATCGGATCCAGGTGGGCATCGGCATTGTGCGAAGGGGACGCCGCAGCCTCTCGCTGGCTCACACCGTTGACCGGATCCTTGAGGACGAGAGCCGGGAGACGACCACCCGGGCGGTGCTGCACCTGGTGTGTGTGGGAAGGTCCGGCCCCATGCCGTTGCCCGACGCCTTGGCGGAAGTGCTGTCGCGGTGGATGGAGGGCCGGATTCCCTGATCGCACCCGTTCATCGCCGCTCCGGATCGCGGCCAGGGCCGCTCCTGCAAGGGAAGAGACGCATTGGCGTCTATTGGCGTTCATCCGCGGTTTTTTTCGCATGAACCCCGTGAAGGGGAGCCCGTGGCAACGAAGGATGAGGCGCACCGTTGGGAAGCAGACCCCTGTAGGGGCGAATGATTATTCGCCCCTACATGCCGCGCGCACGAACGCAACGAGCTCGCGTTTCACATCAAACTGATATGAAAGAGAACCGCGAATGAACGTAAATAGACGCAAATATGAAAGACTGGTATGTCGGAGCGGCGAAAGCCGCGATGAGAGTGGGCGGCCATTCAACAAGCCCGGTCACACAAAGCAAATCGCGCCTTGCGGCGCTCCCACAAAGGGCCCTTGACCCGGCCCACTCCTTCATCCATGCGGGGTGGCAGAAGGGGAGCCATGACTTGTTGGGTAGGGGCGGGGCCCCGTTCAGGCCGTTGTGGGGGTCACGGAGTGGCGGAGGCCAGCTCATAGCGTCGGATCTTGGGATCCGGCTGCAGGGTGGCCACCACCATGAAGAGCTTCTCCCGGAGGCCCAACTTGGCCGCCAGTTTCTTGGGGATTTCCAATTCCTGAACCTGGCAGGGCTGCTTTCGGAGCAGCCTGTCGCTTCCGTCATAAAGCAGCACATGGAACCGGCGATTCATGAGGTCCTGGGATCCGCTCAGCAGGTACTGGACCACCAGGACGGCTCCGTCGCCCTTGAGTTTCATCCATTCGGAAAATTCGCCTTTCGGGTGCACCGTGGTCCGGTACAGGCGCACCGAAGCCGCCACGGCCGGGGACCGTTCCGTCCCGCCCAGGAGAAGTGCGGCTTCCTCAGGGGACAAGGCCTCCAAGTCGGCCTGGGGCACAGCCTGGCGGACCAGCTGGACCATCGCCTCTTCTTCCTTGGTCCCTGCGTCCACATACAAGTCCGCCCGGGGGGTTGTCTCGTCCAAGGACATTTCCCGGCTCGCCAAGACCTCTTCGATCCGGGCGACCTGCGTCTTGGGAATCCCCGCAACTCCCCCCGGAATCTCAAAAAAGATCGTGGCTCCCTTCTCCCAGCAGTAGGGGACCTCTACCCGGTTTCCGTCCTTGAAGGTGATGCGGAAGGTGGCCGCCTCGGCATGCACGGCCCCGGCGAGACAAAGCGCCATGATCAAACAAGACGTGCCCAACCAAAGCATCCCCGTTCGTCTCAGCCCCTTCATGGATCCTGCCTCCTTCCTGTTGTCATGGGCCGCCCCCGCGTGTCCCGATCCCTGACCATGCGGGCCCATTTGCCGTATCATCCTTATTTTGCTATAGACAGTTTCACTTTTTGCGAATATGGACCTGAGTGTGCCAAATTCGGATCAAAAGGCCAACCTCAATGTGTAATAGGTCATCCGATACCATCCTTTCACCTTAACGGAGGAACACAAACGAGTGCTGAAGAGAATCATCCATTTTTTCCGCGATCTATTCCGGTCTCCGTCCCGGAACGTTGCCGTCGAACCGTCCGAACCAGTCCAATCGACCGATCCCGTCGAGCCGTCCGATCCCCCCGTCCTGCCTGAAGCCCGAAAGGCTCGCTCCGATGTGGGTCAGGGGCTTCCCTTTGCCGATCTGGATCTGGCGCCGGAAATTCTCAAGGGTTTGCACGAGGCGGGCTATGTCCGCTGCACCCCCATCCAGGAAAAGTCCCTTCCCATCACCCTGAAGGGAAAGGACATCGCCGCCCAGGCCCAGACGGGAAGCGGCAAGACGGCCGTTTTTCTCGTGACCATCTTCCAGAAGCTTTGCGGTCAAAAAGAGCTTGCGGATGCCTGCCACGCGCTGATCCTGGCCCCCACGCGGGAACTGGCCTTGCAGATTCAGGCGGATGCCGAGCTGCTCGGAAAATACCTTCCCCTGCGCACGGCGGCCATCTATGGGGGCGTGGGCTACCAGACCCAGATTGAGGCTCTCAAGCAGGGAGCCCACGTGGTGATCGCCACCCCGGGCCGGCTCATCGACCTGATGAAGCAGGGGCTCTTTCGTCCCCAGGATGTCTCCCTGCTGGTGATCGACGAGGCGGACCGCATGCTGGACATGGGTTTCGTCAAAGATCTGCGCTACATCATGGGCAAACTCCCTCCCTATAGTCGTCGGCAGACCATGCTTTTTTCTGCAACACTTTCTTTGCGGGTGCTGGAACTGACTTACCAGTACATGAACGTCCCCGAAGAGGTGGTGATCGACCCGGAAAAGCTGGTGGTGGAGACGATCCACCAGGAACTTTACCACGTGGGCCGGCCGGAAAAGTTCTCTCTCTTCCTGGGGCTGCTTCAGAAAGAAAAACCGGAACGCGCCTTGGTCTTTTGCAACACCAAGGTCCAGACCAGCTGGGTGGCCGATCGGTTGGTGGGAAACGGCTACCGTGCCAGGGCCATCACGGGGGATCTGCCGCAGGCCCGTCGCATCAAGCTGCTGGAGAGGTTCAAGGCCGGCGAGATCCAGATCCTGGTGGCCACCGATGTGGCCTCCCGGGGCCTGCACGTGGAGGACGTCACCCATGTGTTCAACTACGACGTGCCCCAGGATCCCGAGGAATTCGTTCACCGCATCGGTCGTACGGCGCGCGCCGGCAAGGAAGGAAGGGCCATCACGCTGTGTTGTGAAGACGACGTGTACGCCCTGGAAAACGTGGAAAAACTCCTGGGAAGCAAGATCCCGGTCGAATGGGCCGACGATGATCTGTTCGTTGCCGACAAGGCGAAGAAAAAACGAACACGACGGCCGCCTCGTAAAAGAAAAACCGGCTCCGGGCCTCCGGAAGCCAAGGCCGGCAAGGAAACCCCGACCGCTCCGAAGCGAAGACGGCGACGGCCTCGCAAGAATAAGAAGCGGAAAACGGAAACGGCCGCCGACGGCGGCAAGTGAGAGGGTGCGGATCATGAACATCTTTATTTCAGGATCCCTGGCCTACGACCGCATCATGGACTTTCCGGGCCATTTTGCGGATCACATCCTGCCTAATAAGATCCACATGCTGAACGTGTGCTTCAACATCAACGGGCTGGTGGAAAAGTTCGGCGGGACCGCCGGGAACATCGCCTACACCCTGGCGCTCTTGGGCGAAAAACCGTCCATTGTGGCCACGGCCGGAGAAGACTTCGACCGCTATGAAAGCTGGTTGGAGCGAAACGGCCTGCCCCGGAAGTGGATCAAAAGAATTCCCGGCGTCTTCACCGCGGGGGCCTACATCACCACCGACCTGGACGACAACCAGATCACGGCCTTCAATCCCGGGGCCATGGCCTTCGAGGCGGACCTTCCCGCCTTGGACGACGGTGCGCTGCCCGCCCTGGTGCACATCGGCCCCGGAAACAAGAACGACATGCAGGGGTTGGCCGAACGCTGCCGTCGGGCCCGGGTGCCCTTTGTCTTCGATCCGGGCCAGAGCCTCAACATCTGGACGGGAGAGGAGATCGCCCGGGCGGTCCGGGGGGCCCTCTGTTTCATTTCCAACGAGTACGAACTGAGTCATTTTCTCAAGATGACCGGCTGGCGGGTGGAAGAGCTTCGCCGGCAGGTGTCCATGGTGGTCACCACCCGGGGGCCGGAGGGCAGCGTGCTGCATCTGGAAGGTGAGGATACTTTCGTTCCGGCGGTGACTCCCGAGCAGGTGGTGGATCCCACGGGAGCCGGTGACGCCTACCGGGCGGGATTTCTGAAGGGATTGGCACTGGGAAGGGATGCCCTGGTGTGTTGCCAGATGGGCAGTGTGGCCGCCTCCTTTGCCGTGGAACGCCACGGCACCCAGGAACATTTCTTCCGTCTCCAGGATTTTCGCCGGCGCTATGAGGCTCACTTCGGCCCGCTGGATGGGCTTCTGTCCGAAGCCGCGACCCTTTAGACCCTTCATTTGGACGGGAGGCGCGGCGTCGTTCCGTTCGTGCACGGGGATTGACGGGGCGAACGATCTTCGCCCCTACCGTTTCCCACCCTGAATAGCCTGCTCAAAGCTGAATTGGACGATTCTTTCTCATGGAAAGGTCCTGAAGGGCGTGCGTAAAGCCCGCCCCCACAAAAAGGCACGGACCCTTTGGGTAGGGGCGGGGTTTATCCCCGCCCGCTCATCACGCGGTGTAAGAGACACCCGAAGAAAAGATCGCTCAGTTAAATGTGAAAGAACGGCCAATGAATGCAAATGGACGACAATGGCAATGACCGGTGTGTGGGAGCGGCGAAAGCCGCGACGCGGGTGGCCGGCCATTTCGTGGCGGTGAGCCCGCTCCCGGTTCATCGCGCCTTGCGGCGCTCCCACAGAAGGCCCTTGCCCCGGCCCACTCCTTCATCCATGCGGGGTGGCGCAAGGGGAGCCATGACTGTTAGGTCAAAGCTCACTGGGTCAGGAGCTGCCGGCGGCGCAACTCCTTGATCTGGTCCCTCAGGGCCGCGGCCTTCTCGAACTCCAGGGCCGCCGCCGCTTCCTTCATGTGCTTTTCGAGAACCGCGATGCGCTCGTCCAGGGAATCGCCTGCGCTCTCGAACAGCGCCCGGGCCTCTTCCGCCAGATCCTCGGAAACGAAAGCCTCGTCCCGGGGCCGGTATTCCGCCAGAATGTCCTGGATCTCCTTTCGGATCGTGTGGGGGGTGATTCCGTGGGCCTCGTTGTAGGCGAGCTGGATGGCCCGGCGCCGTTCCGTCTCGTCCACGGCCCGCCGGATGGAGTCGGTGATGTGATTGGCATAAAGGATCACCGTGCCGTCCACGTTCCGCGCCGCCCTCCCGGCCGTCTGGATGAGCGAGCGTTCCGAGCGTAGAAAGCCCTCGTTGTCCGCGTCCAGGACGGCCACCAGCGACACTTCGGGGATGTCCAGTCCCTCCCTTAACAAGTTGATGCCCACCAGAACGTCGTACTCACCCAGCCGAAGATCCCGCACCAGTTCGATCCGCTCCAGGGTGTCGATGTCCGAATGCATGTAACGCACGCGGATGTGGAGCTCGGACAGGTACTCGGTCAGGTCCTCCGCCATGCGCTTGGTGAGCGTGGTCACCAGAACCCGCTGGCCGACGGCCACCCGCTTGCGGATCTCCCCGATCAGGTCGTCCACCTGGTGATCGGCCGGACGGATCTCCACCTTCGGATCCACCAGACCCGTGGGGCGGATGATCTGTTCCACCACATGCTCGCCCGAGCGCTCCAGTTCATAGGGCCCCGGCGTGGCCGAGACATAGATCACTTGGCGCACCTTGGCTTCGAACTCCTCGAAGGAGAGCGGCCGGTTGTCCAAAGCCGACGGCAGGCGGAATCCGTACCGGACCAGCGTTTCCTTTCGGGACCGGTCGCCTCGATACATGCCCCTGAGTTGAGGCACGGTGATGTGGCTCTCGTCGATGAAGAGCAGAAAGTCGTCCGGGAAGTATTCGAGCAGGGTCGGAGGCGGCTCTCCCGGGCGGCGGCCTGTGAGGTGCCGGGAATAATTTTCGATTCCGGGGCAGTAGCCCAGCTCCTTGAGCATCTCCAGGTCCAGGCGCGTGCGTTCCTCCAGCCGCTGGGCTTCCACCAGTTTGCCCGCCGCCCGCAGTTCGTCCAGACGCAACGTGAGTTCTTCCTGGATGGACCGGAGGGCCCGTTCCAGAGTGGCCCGGTCCGTCACATAATGGCTGCCGGGGTAAATCGCCACTTCCTGCAGGGTTCTGAGGGTGCGGCCCGTGAGGGGATCGAATTCCTTGATCACGTCCACCTCGTCCCCGAAGAATTCGATCCGCACGGCCCGGTCCTCTTCATGGGCCGGAAAGACCTCCACCACGTCTCCCCTCACCCGGAAGGTTCCACGGTGGAAGTCCACATCGTTGCGTTCGTAATGGATCTCCACGAGCTTCCGCAGCACGGCGTCCCGGTCCGCCTCCATGCCCGTCTTGAGCCACAACAGCATGTCCCGGTAGGTTTCCGGTGCGCCCAGGCCGTAGATGCACGAAACGCTGGCCACGATGACCACATCCCGCCGTTCCAGCAGGGCCCGCGTGGCCGAATGGCGCATCTTGTCGATGGTCTCGTTGATGGAGGCGTCCTTGGCGATGTAGGTATCCGTCTGGGGCAGGTAGGCTTCCGGTTGATAGTAATCGTAGTAGGAGACAAAATACTCCACGGCGTTTTCGGGAAAGAAGGCCTTGAACTCGCCGTAGAGCTGAGCGGCCAGGGTCTTGTTGGGGGCGATCACCAGGGTGGGACGCTCGACCTTTTGGATCACATGCGCCATGGTGAACGTCTTTCCGGATCCCGTCACCCCCAGCAGGGTTTGATCCCGCACGCCCCGGCTCACGTTTCGGACCAGGGCCTCGATGGCCCGGGGCTGATCCCCGGTGGGATCCCAGTCGGCCTTCAATCGAAAAATGCTCATGAAAAAGCGGCTCCTTGCGGTTTGGGTCGAGGCATAAGTAAGGGCTCCCGGCGCAGGGTGTCAAGGCTCACGGGCTGTGACGAGTGATGGGAGTTAGTCCCCCCATTTTTCAAAGAGGGGCTTGCCCGGGACGAGAGGCGAGAGTAGCTTCAGTAGGCAGGGGATTCCGAAGAGGTTGCGGCACGGGTTGTGGTGGGGAGGGAGTGGCTTGATCAACGGAGAAGTTGGATTTGCTTGGAAGGAGGAAGAGAATGGAAGGCAAGAAAGCGCTGGTGTTGGTGGAAGATCTCTACCAGGAATTGGAGGTTTGGTATCCCTTGCTGAGGCTGCGGGAGGCCGGAGTGCAGGTGGCCACCGTGGCGCCGGAAAAGGGGAAGACCTACAAGAGCAAACTCGGCTATCCCGTGACGTCGGACCTGGCGGCCCACCAGGTGTCCGCCGCCGAGTGGGATGCGGTCATCATCCCGGGCGGCTATTCCCCGGATCTCATGCGCCGCCACACCCACATGGTGCGATTGGTCCGTGAGGCCTTCCAGGCGGGCAAGGTGGTGGCCGCCATTTGCCATGGCGGTTGGATGCTGGCTTCGGCGGACATCCTCAAGGGGAAAAAGGCCACCTGCTTTTTCGCCATCCGCGATGACCTGGTTCACGCGGGCGCGGAATACCTGGATCAGGAGGTGGTGGTGGATGGAAACCTCATCACCTCCCGCACTCCCGACGACCTGCCCGCGTTCATGAAGGCGGTTCTGGAAAAGATTTAACCGGGAGCGGGGGGCTTGCGGCCGGTGACTATTTTGGGATGTGGGGGCGGTTCGCGAACCGCCCCCACATGATGGAAGGGATCCCCAGAGGGCCAACGGTTTCTACGGCCAGCCTCCCAAGGCCGGTCGCGGTGTAAGGGGGAATGAGCTGTCTTGCCGAGGGCTTCGACCTTTCATGTGACGCAGGATGCAAAGTCACTTGAAAAATGTGCACGTCCTGTTTATGGATGAATCAGATTCATGGACGGGCGTAAGCGGAGTTCTTCCAAGAAAAAGGAGTTGCCATGAAACCAGCCGTCATCCTCCCGCGTGCTCTCGACCGAAAGGCCATCAACCAGGCGGTTCGCGCCGAAATCAACCTGTGCTACACGTGCGGCTCGTGCGCCATCGAATGCCCCGTCAACCGGGCCACCAACCGGCTCCATCCGCGCACCCTGGTGTGGATGGCCAACCTGGGGCTGACCGATGAGCTGCTGAGCCTGCCGGATATCTGGTTTTGCCTGGCATGCCGTAGGTGCTCCCATGTCTGCCCCATGACGGTCAAGCCGGCCATGCTTCTGGCTCATTTGCGGTGGGAAGCGGTGCGGCGGGGCGTAGTGCCTCCCCCATTCCCCGCCCGCTGGCGGGAGCTGCAGGTGGGACTCCACGAGGAGCGATACCGTGCTTTTTCTCGGCTCCTGGAAAAGGAGGAGTCCGGAAAGGGCGATGGAACCGCGATGGACGACCCGGCCATCCCCCTCTGGAAGAAAGCCTCCGTCTTCGACGGCTATCGGACGAACCTCACTTCCTGCTTTGCCTGCGGCGAATGCAGCAGCGCCTGTCCCGTCTGCCACGACCGGAAGATCTTCGACCCCCTCCATCTCTTCCGATCCGCCCTGCTGGGAGACCCCCGGTCGCTCCTCGAGTCCCCGGCCCTTTGGCTGTGTATTCAGTGCCAAAGCTGCAGCGAGGCCTGCAGCCAAAAGGTTCGGGGGCACCTGGTCATCCGCAGGCTGAGGCGACTGGCCGAAGAAGAGGGGGTGGTCTCGGCCGGATTTCTCGAGCAGTGGCGCCGTCAGGATCAGAGAATGCTGGTGGACCACGTGGCTCGAACGGAAGAACTCCTCCAGCGATGACGGCCCGACGGGTGCACGGGGGTTCCGCCGTGATTAAAGTATGGGGGAGACTGAAGAGGCCAACGGCCATTGCCAGAGGGGAGGAGCCCCATGAAAGACGAAGAGAAAAAAGAAGAACTTCTTCCGCTCCACGGCTGCACGCCGCCCGTGGACAGCGACGGCCATCCCTATACCTGTGAGGAGCGAAAAACCGTCCTGACGGTCAAGGAGCAGAAAGTGCTCCAAAGGATCCTTGCCGTGAAGGAAGAGGCCAGCCAATTGAAAACCCGGCTCAAGGAGCTGTCTCCGGACGTCCAGGAGCACGAGGAGCTGAGGGCTCAACTGGAAAAACGGCTCGAAGAGCTGAAGGCCTTCCGCAGGGAGCTGGAAAAGGAACGGGAGAAGGCGGCCCAAGAGAGGATGGAGCTCCTGGGACACGTATAGGTGGGAGCACCAGGGAGGAGTTTTCCTCAACCCCTGTAGGTATGGATCCCCGCAACGGCGGGGATTTTCTTTTTGTAGGTCTGACACGCCGCCGCCCAGGATATTTGCGGTGCTTCTCTTTCTTTGAGCCTCTTGAAGCTCACCTGGAGAATAGCTCCGGCACCTTGGAAGAAGGTGCTTCTTGTTTCCTTTGGCCATACCTGTGGCAGGCCGGACGCTCGGTTCTGAAAAGCGTGGTGTAGAGCAAAAATGTGTTGGAGTTAATAACCATTTGAGGTTATATACACGCAAAAGAACGTCTGAGCAGTTTGCGATGAAATCTCGGAGGGAAAGGTTATGGCTAAGAAGATCCTGGAAATGTGCGTTCAAATCGTTACGGCCCAGGCCTCGGCTGCCGTTATGTCTACGGAAGAAATCGAAGAGGCCCTGAAGAAAACCTTTCAGACCCTGCAGCAGCTCCAGGCCATAGAGGAATCGGAGGAGGCGGCCCCTCTGGGCCAGACGGCGGCCGGGGAGAAGGTGCCCGCCGTCGCAGCTCCCATGGACCCCAGGAGCTCCATCGGAGAAAACAGTGTGGTCTGCCTGGAATGCGGGGCCGAATTTCGCCAGATCACCGCCAACCACCTGCGCAGTCACGGCCTGACGCCTCGAGAATACAAGAAGAAGTGGGGATTCCGGCTGAAGGATTCACTGGCCGCCAAGGCCCTGACCCAGTCCCGCAGCCAGGCCGCCAAAAAGAGAGGGATCCCGGAAAAGCTCAAGGCCTACCATGAAACCCGGCGGAAGCAGAAAAAATAACTTCCGAATCCCTTCGCTTTCCAAGGGATGGGGGTGAAAAGTCAGGGGGCATGGTATGGGTGTATCCGGATCCGTGGAAAAGGTTGTGGAGGCGCTGAGGCGGATCTATCCGGAGGCCTCGTTGGAGCTCGTCTTCCACAACCCTTTTCAGCTCCTCATGGCCGTGATCCTTTCCGCCCAGTGCACGGATGAGCGGGTCAACCAGGCGACCCGCCTTCTCTTTTCCAGGTGCGCCGGCCCGCAAGACATCCTGGCTCTGCCGCCGGAGAAACTGGAGGAGATCCTGCGTCCCACCGGGTTCTTCCGGAACAAGGCCAAGGCGATCCGGGGATGCTGCAGGGAACTGGTGGAACGCTACGGCGGGCGCGTTCCGCAATCACTGGAGGAACTGGTCCGACTGCCGGGTGTGGGGCGCAAGACGGCGGCCATGGTTCTCGGCAATGCCTTCGGCATCCAGGAAGGGATCGCCGTGGACACCCACGTCCAGCGGGTGGCGCAACGCCTGGGGCTCACATCGGCCAAAACGCCGGAAAAGATCGAAACGGATCTCATGCGGCTCCTGCCCAAAGACGATTGGACCTGGTTCAGCAACGCCCTCATCCTCCACGGTCGAAGGGTCTGCAAGGCCCGAAAGCCGTCCTGTGGGGCCTGTGCGTTGTCCCCCTGGTGTCCGTACCCGGAAAAGGAATGAAGATCGGGCGTTCCACCGGTTTCCGGTTCCCGGCAACGCGGTTGTCGGGAACCTCCATCACGGAAATCCGCTCATGCAACCGCATAGGGAAGAGAGGGAACAAGCCAAGCGGGTGACGGCCGCCATCCTGATGCGGGGCCGGGAGGTCTTCATCGCCCAGCGGCCCGCGGGAGACCGTCTGGCGCTGCTGTGGGAATTTCCCGGAGGGGCTGTGGAAGAGGGCGAGACGCCCGAGGCGTGCCTCATGCGCGAGATGCATGAGGAGTTCGGCATCCGGGTGGAGGTGCTTTCCCTTTTTGGAAAGAGCCTTTATCGCTACGACCACGCCTTGATCGACCTGTGGGCCTACCGGGTCCGATGGACGGGAGGCCGCTTGCGGCCGCGGGTTCATGCGGCCGTTGCCTGGGTTCCCGTCCGGGAACTGGACCGCTACACTTTTTCGCCTGCCGATCTTCCCTTTGTGCACAGGCTGCGGTCGGAGCTTGACACCAAATGAAAATATTCACTAGAATGCGCCCTCACGACGGGCACGGCCCGTAAGATGCCCATGGCGAACATCCAGCGGGGGAGAAAACACAATGCGAAGTCAACTGGTCTTGTCTTTGGTTCTGGCGGTGGTACTGGCCTGCGGCGTCCAGTGGGTGAGGGCCCAGGAGGACGAATTCGTCATCGAATCGAGCATCTACGAACACACCATGCCCCTGGTCTATTTCAACCACCTGGCCCACATGGATGACTACGGCTACGACTGCACCGATTGTCACCACGTCTACCAGGGCGGCGAAAACGTCTGGTCGGATCCCGACAGCGATCCGGTCAAATGCGAGGAATGCCACAACGAGCCCACCACTAAGAACGAAAAACGCCTGCCCCTGCCCAAGCAGAAGCTGAACCTGAAGCTCGCCTACCACGGCAACTGTATCGGCTGTCACCGCACCTACAATCATGAAAACAACGTGCAGGCGGCTCCCATCACCTGCAAGGGCTGCCATACGGAAAAACCATAGAACCCTCCCCCCGAGGCCCCATCTGCCTCCTTAACCGGGCCGCCCCTCCGTGATATGGTTGCCACGAAGCCATGAAACGGGGAGGTGGCCCATGTGTTTGCATCAGAAAAGAGCGTGCGTTTGCGGTCGGGAAGAGGCCTTCCTCTTTCACCGCGACAACGTGCTCCCGGAAGAGGTCCTGCTGGCCCTCTACTGCCCCGTCTGCGCCCGGGAGGTGGATTTCGACCCCTCAACCATGGTCCGGGACGCGGGGTGGATCCTGGAATACGACATGGAGGCGGCGCTGTTCTACCTGGGCCGGGGCAAGGGACTGGTCGGGGCAAGCCCGGAGATGATCTTCGACGGCGATTATTGCAGTTGGTACGGGTTGAGTCCCCGGGATCTGGAGGAGAGCGCGCGCCTGAACCGGGAATTGGAGTCGCTCAAGAGGGAGGACCTCCGAAGGTACGTGGAGGAAGTCCGCCTTCGGAGAAGCCTCCGGGTGGAGGAGCTGAAAGCCCAGGGCTGGAGGAAGGCCCTGCGCTGAAGGCTTCCCGGTCCATGGGCGGGTGCCATTGCGCGACGAGAGTTCAAGGCGGGCCCACATCCTGCCGATTATATAGGGGAGAAGATCAACCCCCAGGAGGTGTGGGCCATGAAACCGCTCAATCCCTATCAGGTCGCCGCGTGGAAAGTCGTGCGGCATCCCTTCCGGTTTTTTCTGGATCCCCAGGTTCGAGGCAGGGAAAACGTCTTAAAGGCCGCGGACCTGATCCGCGAAACGGGCGCCGGGATGGTGATCCTGGCCAACCACGTCAGCGCGCTGGATCCGTTCTTCATCTGCGCGGCCATGCCCTTTGCACCCCTAAGGGAGATGGGGGCGATCACCTTTCTCGCCAAGAAGCAGCTCTTCGACAAGCCTTTCAAGCGGCTTGTCATGGAGAAGCTGGGGGCGGTGGACGTGCGGCAGAGGAGTGCGCTGAAGCGGGTCATCGGGCAGATCCGGAGCGGAGACGTGGTCTTTCTTTTTCCCGAAGGCAGGGTCTCTCCCGACGGAACCATGGGGGAGGACCAGGGAGCGCTGCGCTTTTTCGCCAAGTACACGTCCTTCGTGGCCCTGCCTGTTCTCATTCAGGGGATTTACGGGGGGTTCCGAAGGGAATGGAAGCCGGTTCTGGCCCGCCGCCGTCGTTTTCATGTGCACTTCGGGGAGCCCGTGTGGATAGAGAGAGGGTGTCATGGTTCCCTGGACGCCATGGACATGATCCGCCGGGTGACGGATGCCCCTTGGGAGACGCCGCGTCTTCGCCGAGCCGCCTGAACCGCTTCCTCTCCGTTACGGCTTTCCGAAGGGGCGTCCATGGATGGGGGGCGGCAGTGAGCTCTTTCGGCCTCCTTGCCTCTGGACGGTGAGCTCTTCCTTGTCCGGTCCGATCCGATCCAGCAGGGCATCTGTCCCGTAGGCCAGCCCCACGAGAAGAACCAGGGCGATGAGGATCCGCTTGACCCACAGGTCGAAGCGGATCTTCTCCTTGAATCGAACGATTCGGGGATGCCGGAGCCGTTTCAGCACGAGGACCAAAACCACCAGCGGCAACACCACCCGAAGCAAAAACAGTTTGGTGAACACCTTCCCTCCTTTTACCCTCCCGCTTGAGGCTTGCATGGATTCCTGAAGCATCCGCCGTCTGGAGAGGACTACGGTTGCGCGCCTTCATTAGAGACCAAACGGAGGGATCTGCCAAGCCCCGCTTTTCTCTGCCGCAGCGGCTATCCAGGAATAGAGGAAAAGACCTTGCGCGCGGTGCCTAAAGCTTGGATAAACAGGGAGGATGAGGAGACAAGAGAAACAGGAGGAGCGCCGGTGGACCTGGACCACAAGCTCGAGCGGTTGGAAAGGATCTACTGCACGTTCGAAAAGAAAGCCGCCGTCTACGTGTCCCAGGCGGTCTGTCAGCCTGGATGCGCCGAATGCTGCACCCACGTGGGGGAAATCTCGGTCACGACCCTGGAGGCCTACCGCATCCGCCTTTTTCTGGACGGCCTTTCCGTATTCGAAAGGCAGGCGATCACAAGAAAAATCCAGATCAATCGGGAAGAGAAGAGACGATCCGTCCTTCTCCCCTGTCCGTTTCTGGGACCGAATGGTCTGTGCTCCGTCTATGCCGTCCGCCCCTTCAGCTGCCGACGCCTCTATTCAGTGGAGCGTTGCGAGGTTCGGGGCCCGGTGGTGCACAAGGATCTGTGGCGGCTGGCGGAGCAAACCACCCGCTCCATCCAGAAGCTGGACGACGCGGGCTATTCCGGGCATTTGACCGCTGTTTTGGCATTGTTCGAGGATTCCTCTTTTGTGGAGGACTACGAACAAGGGCACTTTCGCCCCGAGCGGCTCGCGGAACGCCTCAGGGTGGATGACTTGATGATCAACCGCGCCATGGGGAAATGACCATGCGGTGGCAAGCCATCGTGTGCTGGCGCAGTGAGGCTGAGGGGGGAGGGGGCTGGCATTGGCGGGTCTTTCAACGCCCCGGCGATCCGGTGGCGGAGGGGGCCGCGTCTTCCCAGGAGGAGGGGCTGCGGATAATCCGGGAGAAGCTCTTGGCCCTGGGAGTGGACCCGGCCCGGGTTTCCATCGAGATCTGGGACGAGGGGGCATGGGACAAGTGCTGAATCGAAGACCGGCGGAACCCGACGTGGTGGATCGGCCATGAGCTTCTACTGCGTGTTGACCCTGTCCCGATGTGTGGTGCTGGCGGCGGACAACAAGCGGCGCATCCTGGAGCTGCGAGAAGAGCCGGGGCGGACGGCCGCCCTCCGGCAGGTGGTGCTTTCGGATGCGAGGAAAATCCATGCCGTTCCCGGCGGGTGGTGGATGACGGGCGTGGGCCTTTCGGATTTCCTTCAGCGTGTGCGCGAGGTGGTGGAGGGCCGTGTTGCCGTGGGCGTGGGGCCCGGGGAAGACGCCGCCCGGATCCTGCTCCAACATCTGGAAGGCGGTCGCGTCCTTGTCGATTGCTGGGGACGCCTGGTGGGGGAGGGGGAGGACCCCTGGCCGCAGGAGGCGCTGGAAGCCTTAAAGAGCGAAAGTCAGGAAGGGGTTCTGTCGCGATTCGATGCCGAAAAGGGGGCCTGTGTTGTCCGCTTTCGCGGCCGGGAGAAATTTGCTCCCCGGGTGAAGGAGGGGCCGGGCCACATCCTTTTTCCCGGTGACGATGCGCGAGGGGAGGCGTGGGTGGAAGAAACGGCGCGTTATCTGGCCGAGACGTGCCGTGCCCTTTGGGATCTTTCCGCCGCGGCCGCGGGCGACGGGGCGTGGGAGCGGATCCCGCCGCTCTTTCGCTGGCTCGCCAGGCTGCGGCCCGCCCAGATCGGTCCCACCGGCGACCTGGTGATCGTGGACGGCCGGGGACACCGCCGGCTCCTTTTCTAAGGGCTGGTGCGAAAACTTTATGGACGACCGTTTTTCCCGTAGCGCAGCCCTTCCAGGCTGGGGAAGGGTGCCGGGAGTCGGATGGGCCATCGGGTATATCCTTTCACATCATAGGGTACAAGGGGCTTCTCCCGCGGGGCTGAAGCCCCGCGGCTACGAAAAGAACAGGATTTCCCCGCCCCGTCACCTGCTATCCTCCTGAGCTTGCGGACATCTCATCACCCCTCACGGACCACGGATCAGGCGGTGAGGAAGCTCCGGGCGTCTTCCATGGCCTCGATGATCTTCACAAGGTAGGTGTCCAACATGGCGGGCGTGATGCCGAGTCTTCGGATCACATCGTCCGAGTCGGGCTGCAGAAAATCTCCGGCGCTGGCACCGACGCCGATGCTGTTTGCCAGCCGGTTGGCCACGTAGATAATGGCGGCCACGTCCTTGTGATGTTTGGCTTTGAGGGGATCGTGATGGTGACGGATGCCCGTCTGGACTTCGGGCGGGAAATGCCAGCGGTGAGCCACGATGGCTCCCAGATCCTGGTGGTTGATGCCGATAACCTCCTTTTCCGCCTCGAGAAAGGAAATCCTGCGCTCCTGGACCAGAAGGAAGATGGAATCGAAGTAGTCCGGCACCTGGCGGTCCAGGAGCGTCTTGCCGATGTCGTGGAGCAGTCCGGCCGTGTAGATGGCGAGCACGCGGTGCCGTCCCAGGTCCTCGGCGATGATCTCCGAGGCGATGGCCACGGCCACGGAATGGGCCCAAAGTTCCCCTTCCCTCAGGTCATAGGCGCGGTTGCGGCCCTTGAAGTAGTGGGCGGAGCAGGCCATGAGCAGGATCTGGACCAGTTGGCGCTGTCCCAGCACGATGATGGCGTCGCGCAGGGACCGGATCTTGTACCGCCGGGCATAGAAGGGGGAGCGGGCGATGGCCAGCACCCGGGCGGTGATGGCCTGGTCGTATTTGATGACGGCCTCGATCTTTTCCAGCGGAGCCATCTGGCGCAGCATGGGGATGACGCGCGTGACCACCTTGGGAAAGGGGGGAAGCGTGTCCACGGCTCTCAGTAAATCATCCAATGCGGGTTTGGTGATCAGAGCAGGCATGGGTTTGTCAAACTCCCTCCACCGAAGCACAACCCCTACAGCGGCGGCAGAAGACTGAATCCCTTACCATACTGGGCTTCTTCCAGTGCTTCCAGGTCTTCGATGATTTTCTGCACATCTTGGGGGGAATCCGCCAGATCTCTCGCTTTCTTCAGAAGCTGCACGGCCGCCTGGAGATAGATGCCCACCTTGGTGCGCCGCACATCGTGTTCGGTGCCGATCCAGATGGTATAGGAGCGGTCGTCCTGCTCCACGGTGAAGCTGCCCACGCCTTTGGCGAAACGGCCCAGGGCCTGGAGGACCGCTACCACCTTCTTGTGGGTCTGGGAATCGAGCACTCCCTCCATGTCGATGCGGAATTTGCCGGAATGCTCTTCAAAATCCACCACCTGAAGGGAATCGGATTCATCCAGGGACTGGGCCGTCTGACGGAGAAACCGAATGAACGGCACCAGTTCCTTGTTTCGCGACGGGTCCAGAAGGACCGATCCGTAATAGGATGCAAAAATTTCCATCGATCAGCACTCTCCCCTGATCTTTTCGGCCGATTTGCTTCGATACATGAGAAAATTCTGAAGGGCCTGCCCGATTGCGCCCACCGTATCCCTGGTTATCTTAAAGCCATTCGGGGATTTGTCTAAACTTTTCGGCCAGCCGGCCACGGGCTTCGAACCACCGAAGGGGTGGGCGTGAAGGGAGTCGCCACATGTTCGATCTGGAGCAATTGAAGGAAAGGCGGGATCTGGTGGACAACATCGACTGGGATATGACACCGGAAAAGGCCGTGGAGACTTATCTCGAGTGGGGTACCGGCTGGTCCCGCAAGGGCGAGGCCGCCACCGTGCCCGGTCAGGAATCCCTCTATTTCGTCATTTACGATTGGGAAGAGCCCCCGCAGGTGACCCTGGTTCGCCGCGATTCCCAGGGCATGGACGAAATCGCCAAGGTGCCGGTACCTCCGGATCTGATCCGCCGGGCGGTTTCGGAGGCCGGAAGGAAACCGGGTGTGGGGGTTTATGCCATCACGGATCCCATCCGGGCGTGGCTCAAGGAGCAACTGGGGGCGTGATTTCCCCTGCGCGGGAGCTAACGGCCTCGGTAGAAGGCGAGCTTCCGGGCGTAGGGGCGGAAGACGTCGAGGAGCGCCTCCTGTTCGTCGGGGGTCATGGGGCGGTGGTCCCTCACACAGGACGCCAGGGTCCGGACTTCCCGGGGATTTCCGCAGCCCACCACGGCAAGGGAAATGGGCTGGGACAGTGCGAAACGGATCAGGACCTCCGCCGTGACCCCGGCTCCGGGGGATAGATATTCCCCGCCTCCCAAGACCTTCATGCCCAGGATGGCCAGGCCCTTCTCCCGGGCCGCCTCCAGGGTGACATCCAGAAAGCCGCCCAAGACCGCTTCCACGGGATTGACGGGAAGGAGCACGGCGTCCACCGGCCAGTGCACCACGGCGTGAGTAAGGACCCGGGGATCGTGGTGGCCCGTGACACCGATGGCTCCCACCTTCCCTGAGGACCGTGCCTCCACGAAGGCCTCCAGAGCGCCCCCCGGCGCTTCGATGGCGCTCAGATCTTCCCGGGTGCGCAGGTCGTGGATCTGCCAGAGGTCCAGACGGTCCGTGCCCATCCGCTGGAGGCTGCGGTGCAAGTCGCGCAGGGCGCCTTCCCGGTCCCGGCTGGCCGATTTCCCGGCCACTACCACGCGGGCGCGTGCTTCGGGATGCCGGGGCCACACCCGGCCGTGGTAGTCTTCGCACTGAGCGTAGGCGGGGGCGCTGTCAAAATAGGTGATTCCTTCCGACAGGGCCGCCTCGATCACCTCCACGGCCTCGAGCGAGCGCCCGGAAGTGCGCAGGATGCCCTCGCCGCCCAGGCCGACCCGCGTGACGCGGGGGCCGTCCGGCCGGAAAGGAACGGTGCCCAACGGGGTCACTTCTTCCATTCAAGGTCTCCATTCCGCGTTAGGAGGCTGTCTGACAATGTGTCCGAAAGCCCTTTCCCCTGGGAGCGCGGGCCTCCGGCCCGCGCGAGAAGCGGGCGAGACGCTCGCGCTCCCAGGAAACCAACATTCTCGGGCAGCCTCCTACGAGCCTGTCTGAGAATGGGTTCTTTGCCTCGTTTTGTCTCCATCCGTCATCCCCGCGAAGCTTGTCCCCGGCTTGAACGGGGAGCGGGGATCCAGGATTTCCGGGAACCTACGGACTCTCGCTTGCGCGGGAGTGACGGTTTGCGGAGTTCTCGAACAGCCTTCTACAGCCTGTGGAATGTTTTTCCGGCTTAGAAGGCCGGGAACCCCCTTCTCATCGTAGCCGCGGGGCTTCAGCGGAAGGGGCCATGGTGAAGCCAGGAAGTGGCAGCAAGTCCGCGACTGCCCAACCGACGTCCGGGGGTTCTTCCGCAGCCCTACAGGGCGGCGCTACGGGAATAGCGGTCATCATTGGCGCTTTCGGACAGTCTCTTGGGACCCATGTGAAGCGGAACCGCGCGTGAACGCGAACAGGCGCCGATGAATCTTTTCCCTGATTGCCGCACAAAAAGGAAAAGGCCAAACGGTGGGGCTGTACCGTTCGGCCTTCTCGAGGAGGAAAGAGTTGGTTTCTCTTGCCCCCTATGCATAAGCAATCGATGTGCCACCCAGGAAAAAAATGTGTGATCGCCCGACCCACGGGCCTTTCCGCCGTTTCCATGCCCACCGGCCTTCCCGCCTTTATCCCTGAATGCCGCCACGGCGGCCTTGATCGCGCCACAATTCCGCCATAAATCCGCCATAACCCGACACGGACGGGTTCCTTCAGGCCAGGCTTCGAAACACCCGGCGCCACCACGGCCTCTTGAGAAACTCCAGTTCGGTTTCCAGCCGGGCGATCCGCGCTTCCTTTTCCATCAGGAGGGCGTCCTTTTCCGCCAGCTCGGCCCGAACCCGTTCCAGGAGGGAGGCCTGGTACCGAAGGCGGCCCAGCTCCTCCGCCAGGGAGGCGTCCTGTTGGGTGGCGGCGGCGGATGGTTGGGAGGGCGAAGGCGGTGGGGAAGCGGCTTCGGGTGGGGCGGCGTCTTCCTCTTGTGCCTCGTTTTCGGGGCGCCGGTGGCGTTCCATGAGGGCCCGAACCTCTTCGGCGGGGATGAAGACGCGCCGTCCCCGCCGGATTTCTTCCAGCTTTCCGGTCCGGGCCAGGTAATCTTCCAGAACCTCACAGGAAACGCCCAGGGCTTTTGCCGCCGCTTTGACCGTCATTCGAGCCATGGTCCCCCCTGCCGTTTGGGTTGGTTTCTAACCCTTGGGGCATCTTGGATCTCGCACCAGGAATTCCTTCCCCCAAGTCTTCCTTTTACCATCCATATTCACTATAAGAAAATACTTAGTGCACATCCAATCGGCCCGGTCCGTGGATGGTGACGGGGGCTGGTGAGGCGGGGAAGAATGAACACACAATGCGCCAGGCTCGTGGAGCTTCTGAGAGACCGGCGCGGTCTGGATTTCAGCGGCTACCGGTCGTCGGCCTTCGAAAGGCGTTGCCGGAGTCGTGCCGAAAAGCTGGGGTTTCAAGACCTGGGCGACTACGTGTCCCACGTGACGTCTCATCCGGAAGAGGTGGACGCCCTGCTGGATGCGCTCACCATCAACGTCACTTCCTTCTTTCGCGATCCCTGGGTTTTCGAACTGTTGGCGGAACGGATCCTTCCGGGCGTGGTACATGAAAAGGTGCGGCGCGGGGAACGCCTGTTTCGGGCCTGGTCCGCCGGGTGCGCCACGGGAGAGGAGGCCTACTCGCTGGCCATGATGCTGATGGAACATGCGGACATGGAATGTCTCGTTCTGGGTACGGACTTGGACGTCAAGGCCCTGGATGCCGCCAGAAAAGCCTTTTACGACGAGGGCTGCGTCCTCAACGTGCGCCTGGGGACTTTGAAAAAATATTTCGAAGCGGTGGAGGGTGGCTATCGGGTGGGAGAGCGTGTGCGGCGGCGCGTCACCTTCGCCGTGCACGACCTGTGCGATGAGCACCGGCTGGTGCCTTCCGAGGCGGTCTTCGGCGACTTCGACCTGGTGTCGTGTCGAAACGTGCTTATCTATTACGAAAAAGAGGCACAGGAAAAGATCGCGGCCAAGCTCCATCGGGCGCTCATGCCCGGAGGCCTTCTCGTGCTGGGGGAAGTGGAGACCGTTCCCAGCCCCTTCTCCAGATATTTCCTGCGTTTCACCACGTGGTGCCCCATCTACATGAAAGTCGTCTAGGAGGCGTCATGAATTTCCTCTTTCAATTCCGAAGCATGAAAATCCGGGTGGCCTTTTGGCTGGCGGTGATGGGGGTGATACCGGTCTTGGCCTTGGGCGCCGTCTGGTTTCACTCTTACGGCAGCCGGTACCGAGCGCAGGCGCTGGAGCGAGTGGCCGACGGCCACTTCCATCGGTCGGCCTCCCTGGATCGATGGGTGCACACCCTGTCGTCTTCCCTGTCGGCTCTGGCCGACGACCCCCTGTTGATCCAGTCTCAAAATTCGGGCATGGCCGCCCACCTTCTTTCCCTGAACGCCCGAACCCTTCCCGCCGTGGAAGACCTCTTTCTGGTGGATGTGGCAAGCGGATTGGTGTCCGTGTCGTCCAACCCGAAACGCCTGGGCCGGGACCTGTCCGGTGATCCGTGTGTGATCGAGCCCCTGAAGGCGCAAGGCCCCGTGATTGGTGCCTGGCATCAGAACGGTCTGGGAGACGTCCTGCACCTGGATGCCTCGGTTCCCGTGCAGGGTTCCGCGGAAAAAACCCCTTCCGCGGTGCTGGTGGCCACGGTCCGCCCGGGGTTTGTCTCCCGACTCGATGTTCCCGGAACCCGGAAGACTTCGGCCCCGGGACTGGTTTCCTTTGTGCGGATGGGGGAACGGTTCTACGACCTGGCGGAGGGGCTTCCCGTGCGTCTTCCGGTCTGGGCCGATGACGGGGCGATTGTGCCCGGATCCCTGGCAAAACGCCGGGACGTGGCAGGAGCGGCCTACTATGTGATGGAATCGCCCGTCGCGGGCACCGGCTGGACGCTTTTCACCCTGGCGGACGCGGCCGGGATCGACGGTCCCCTGGAGGCGTTTCGGTCCCGCATGCTGGCCGTGACGGCGGTGAGCATCCTCTTTCTCTTGGGAGCGGGGTTCGTGTTGGCCCGCCGGATCGCACGGCCCGTGGAGGCCATGGTCCGGGTGACCGGTCGTCTGCGGGAGGGGGATCTTTCGGCGCGCTGTGAGGCGGACCGTCCCGATGAGCTGGGTGTCCTGGCCCTCTCCCTCAACCAGGTGGTGGATTCCTTGAACAGCCGCATGCGGCGGCAAGCACACATGGCCGCCCTCCAGGAAACCATGGTGGCGGCCGTGGACCTGGAACAGTTCGCCGGTTCGGTGCTGGAGCGGCTCTTGGGCGTGACCGGCGCCCATGCGGGAGCCTGCTACGTGCGGGATGCCGACACCGGGCGTTTCCTGCCCCGGTCCTGGCTGGGCATGGATGGAGAACGCCTGGGAGCCTTCGACGCCGAGTCCGGAGAAGGCGAGATCGGCCGAGCCGTCACTTCCCGCGCCGTGGTGCACGTGACGGACCTGTCCCCCGATACCCGGTTCGTCTACAAGGCGGTGGCCGGGGACATGGTGCCCCGGGAGCTGCTGACGGTGCCGGTTTCCGGCAACGGCCGGGTCCATCTCGTCTTTTCCCTGGCCCGCACGGTGCCTTTCGCCGAGGAAACGCGGGCCTTGCTGGACGACATGCGGCACGCCTTCGATACGGCCTGTTCGCGACTGCTGGCGGTTCAGGAGATCCGGCATCTTACGGACACTCTTTCCGCCCGCAACGAAGAACTCCGGAACCAAAAGGAGGAGCTGGTAGTCCAGGCGGAAGAGCTTCAGACCCAATCGGAGGAGCTGATGGAGCAGGCCGAGGAGCTGAGGCTTCAGGCGGAAGAATTGCGGGAACAAAACGTGGAGCTGGAGCAGCAGCAGCGCCAGCTCAATGAGGCCAACCGGCTGAAGGACGAGTTCCTTTCCAACATGAGTCACGAATTGCGGACCCCGCTCAACTCCATCCTGGCCCTGTCCCGTGTGCTGGACAACCGCCTGGGCACCGAGCTTTCGGAGGAGCACCGGGGATTCCTGCACATCATCGAGCGCAACGGCCGGATTCTTTTGGATCTCATCAACGACATCCTGGATCTTTCCAAGGTGGAATCGGGGAACATGGACGTCTATCCCGAGGTCGTCTCCCTGTCTTCCTTGGTCAATACGGTGGTGGAAAACATCCGACCGCTGGCGGACAAGAAGGGGCTGACGGTGAAGACGGCCCTTTCCGGGGATCTGCCCGCGCTGGAAACGGACGGCAAGCGGCTCTACCAGATCCTCCAGAACCTGGTGGGCAATGCCGTGAAATTCACCGAGTCGGGCCATGTGGAGGTCGGAGCGCGCCGGGACGACGCCCAAGTGGTGGTGACGGTTCGGGACACGGGCATCGGCATCGCCGCCGAGGACCTCCCCCACATCTTCGACAAGTTCCGGCAGGTGGACGGAGGGGCGTCGCGTCGCTACGAGGGAACGGGGTTGGGGCTGGCCATCGCCCGGCGCCTGGCGGAACTTCTGGGCGGAGACCTTTCCGCCGAAAGCCGCCCCGGGGAAGGGTCGGTGTTCACTCTGCGGCTTCCTGTGGCCTGGCAGGGAGAGGGGCGCGTGATGGCTCCCGCTTCCTTCCTGAAGATCAACGGCGGAGAGCGTCCCGTGATCCTGGTGGTGGAGGACGAGGAAGAGGTTCGTCAAGAGATCTGCAGATGGCTGGAGGAGGCGGGCTATTCCGTGCGCGGGTGCGGATCGGCCCAGGAGGCTTTGGAGGAATGTGCCCGCCGGGTGCCCGCCGCCGTCCTCATGGATGTGGTCCTTCCCGGAATGGACGGCTACGAGGCCCTGCGCCGTCTGAGAAAGGCGCCGGAATGGAAGGGAGTTCCCGTCGTGCTCATGTCCGCGGCGCGGGACGACGGAACCGCCCGGCTGCTGGGCGCGGATGGATTTGTGGGAAAACCTGTCAACCGGGATCGCCTGCTCAGCCAGGTCCGCCGGATCCTGGAAAGCCGGAAGCGGGACTTTGATCCCGCCGGGAAACGGCTGCTGGTGGTGGAAGACAACGAGGCGGCCATCCTGCAGATTCGTTCCATCCTGGAAAGTGCGGGCTACCGCCCCGATGTGGCCCGCACGGGGGCGGAGGCCCTGGATTATGTGGACCGCATCCGGCCCGACGGCATCCTGCTGGATCTCATGATGCCCGACGTGGACGGGCTGACGGTGCTGGAAAAGATCCGGCAGCGGAGCGACATGGACCATGTGCCCGTCCTGGTGCTGACGGCCAAGGAGCTTACGGCCCGGGATAGGGAACGGCTTGCCAGCAACCACATCTTCCAGCTGGTTCACAAGGGGGACGTGAACCGAATGGAGCTGTTGGAAAAGATTCGAGCCATGCTTTCTGGTGGGTTGCCGAAGAAGGCAGGGGCCATGGACAAAGAGAGGCCCTCGCAGCACCCTGCGCCCCCCGGCGCCCGCCCGCGGATCCTGGTGGTGGAAGACAATCCTGACAACCGCGTTCTCCTTCACGCCATCCTGGACGACCACTACGAGGTGCGCGATGCCGACAACGGCCGGGAGGGGCTGGAGCTCATCGGCCGTTGGCGTCCGGATCTGGTGCTGCTGGACGTGTCGCTTCCGGAGATGGACGGCCTTGAAGTGGCCCGCCGGGCCAAGGCCGATCCGACCACCCGGCACATCCCGCTCATCGCCGTGACGGCCCACGCCATGGCGGGAGACCGGAACCGATGCGAAGAGGCCGGGTGCGACGACCACCTGTCCAAGCCGTTCCGGGTCGAGGATCTTTTGGCCACCGTCCGCAAGTGGATCGACCGGGCCGACCAAGAACCGCGCTGACACGTCCCGGTACGACATTCCGGGGTGGCTATCTCCTCATGGGACGATTTTTCCACATCGCGAGGTTCCGGCGGGCGGGCACAAAGCCCGCCGGTACCACACCTGGTGGACCCGTGAAGTAGGGGCGGGGTTTATCCCCGCCCGCTCATCGCGCGGAGCTAAGAAGAACAGGGCAAGAGAATCGCTCCGTTAATGTGAAAGAGAACCGCGAATGAACGCGAATAGACGCAAATCTTTTTGGTTGTAGGAACTGCGAAGGCCGCAATGAGGGTGCCCGGCAATGCACTGGGCGCGCAGTGACTCATAGAGAATGGCATATTGCGGCGTTCCGACAAATGCCCTTGCTCCGGCCCGCTCTTTCATCCATGCGAGGTGGCGCGAGGGGAGCCATGACTGTTCGGTGTCCGATGGACGGCTCTTTGGGTTTCTTCTCAGGAGGTGTCGCTTTCCATGGCCAGAATCCTCATTGTGGACGATGAGCCGGACAATCTGGTGAGCCTTCAGGCGATCCTCAACACCCACCTGCCCGACGGCCAGGTGCTGACGGCCTCTTCGGGCCGGCAGGCCATCGATCTGGCCAGGGACCATCTGCCGGACGTGATCCTCTTGGACGTCTTCATGCCGGGAATGGACGGTTACGAAGTCTGCCGACGCCTCAAGGAAGACCGGGCCACGGCACGGATCCCGGTGGTCATGCTCACGGCCGTCATGACCGAGACTCGGGACAAGGTGCGCGGTCTGGAATGCGGAGCCGACGCTTTTCTCACCAAGCCCGTGGAGCAGGCGGAGCTGGTGGCCCAGGTCCGGGTGGCGCTGCGCCTCAAGAGGGCCGAGGACGCCCTTCTTCGCGACATGGCTACGGTGGAAGACCAGTTGGTGGATCGCACCCGCGAGCTCCGGGAAAGTGAAAGGCGGCTCCAAGGAATCATGGACAACCTGTCCGGAGCGGCCTACCGCTGGCAGGTGGGGACGGACGGCGCCTACCGGCTGGTCTTTGTGAGTCGGGGATGTCTGGATTTGTTGGGCTACGAGCCCGAAAAGGTTCAGGGCTGGGAGGCGCTGGAGGTGTTTCGGCTGATCCATCCCGACGATCGCCCGCTGTTCGTGGAACTGTCCAACAGGGCTTTGGGAGCCAGGGTTCCCGGCGAGGTTTTCTGCCGGATGAAGGCGAAGTCCGGAGATTACCGGTGGGTGCACAACCGCTTCCAAGGGATAACGGGCCGGGACGGCCGGCTGACGGCGGTGGAGGGCATCATCCTGGACGCGTCCCAGATGAAGGAGGCGGAGAGGCTCATCCGGTGGGAGGTGTCCGTGAACCGCGATCTGGCCGACCTGGCCCGGACGCTGGTGGCGGAAAAGGATCCGGAGACGGTGGGCCGGAAGGTGGTTCGGGCGGCGCGGGATCTGACTGAAAGCGAACTGGGCATGATCGTCACCGTGAATCCCCATACCCGGGAACAGGACCAGGTCTATGCCACCGAGAACGTGCTGGAGCGGTGCCGGCTGTGGAGCGGAGGCGACCTCACCGTGTGCCGTTTGGGCCCCGGCGGGGATTATGAGGCACTGTGCGGCCACGGGCTCAACACCGGCGAGCCTTTTTGTACTAACGATCCGCCCGGGCATCCCCTGTGGAAGGGGCTGCCCCAAGGACACGTGGACGTCCGGCGCTTTCTTTCGGTTCCCATCTCCTTGAACGGAGATGTCATCGGCCAACTCATGCTGGCCAACCCTCCCCGCGACTACACCGACCGGGAGCTTCGGGTGGCCGGCTGGTTGGGGGACCTTTTCGCTCTGGCCGTCCACCGCCACCGTGAGGAGCTGGAGCGCAGACGGTTGGAGGACCAACTGCGTCAGGCCCAGAAGATGGAAGCCCTGGGGACGCTGGCGGGCGGCGTGGCCCATGACTTCAACAACATTCTCTCGGCCATCATCGGTTACGCCGAACTGGGGCTCATGGACCTGCCGGACCGGCATCCGGTGCGGGAGTGCCTGGAGGAGGTGATCCATTCCGGCAAAAGGGCTCGGGACGTGGTGCGCCAGATCCTCACCTTCAGTCGATCCCGGCCGGCGGAACGGGAACCGGTGGCGATCGGCCCCATCCTCAAGGAGACCCTCAAGTTTCTGCGGGCAAGCCTGCCCAGCACCATCGAGATTCGAAAGGATCTGTGCGATGAGGACGTCCTGGTGCGGGCCGATCCCGGCGAGATCCATCAGATACTCATGAACCTGGGCACCAATGCCGCCTACGCCATGCGGGACACGGGCGGAGTTCTCACGGTGCGCCTGGAGACGACCCCTAGCGCCCCTCCATCGCGAGACGCTCCCCATGTGGCCCCCGGGCCTTACGTGAAACTCACCGTGCAGGACACGGGGGAAGGCATGCTGCCGGAGATTCTGGAGCGGATCTTCGATCCCTACTTCACCACCAAGCCGGTGGGCGAAGGAACCGGCCTGGGACTCGCCGTGGTCCACGGCATCGTTCGCAGCGCTGGCGGGTGCATCGAGGTGGAGAGTGCACCCGGGCGGGGTGCCGTCTTCCGGATCTATCTTCCCCGGGTGGAGGTGCCGCCCGCAGAGGTTCGATCCGATCCGAAACGGGCCGTGTTGAGGGGGCAGGAACGGGTGATGGTGGTGGACGACGAACCGGCGTTGGTGCAGATGGTCAGGACCATGCTTTCGCGGTTCGGCTACCGGGTGGACGCGGTCGGATCTCCCGAAGAAGTCTTGCAGCGCCTGCGGGAAGATCCGGGCTGCTGCGATGTCCTGCTCACCGACCTCACCATGCCGGGCATGACCGGGCTGGCCTTGACCGAAAAGGCCTTGTCGATCCGTGGGGACCTTCCGGTGGTGCTCATGACCGGATTCGGAGACCGGGTGGACGAAGAGCGCCTCAAGCGGGCGGGCATTCACGCCGTTCTCGGAAAACCTTTCACCGTGAACAAGCTGACGGAAGCGCTTCGACGCGCGCTGGAGCGGGATGGCCGATAAGTCGGGACGGGCTTTGCCTCCGCCGTTTCAAGAACGCATTGCCGCCTTGGGTAGGGGCGGGGTTTATCCCCGCCCGCTCATCCCTTGGGGGATGGAGCAGTCTCATGGAGAAATCGCTCCGTTTTGCATGAAACGCGACCTTGTTCCGTTCGTGCGCGCGGCCTGTAGAGGCGAATAATCATTCGCCCCTACAGGGGCTTCCCAAAGGTTCGTTTCGTCCTTCGTTGTCACGGGATCCCCGTGATGGGGGTTTATTGGTTCGCTCTTTCATCCATGGGGGACGGCGCCTCTCCATGACCGTTAGAAAGGAAGGAATCGGGATGACGGACTTGGCCAAGCGATTTCGGAAGGAACTCGGGCTCCGAATCTCTCCTTGCTATGAAGCGTTGCTCAAGCATCATAATGAGCACTTGTCGTCGGACCCCCTCACGGAGCCCGGCTGGATTCCGGGCGTCGGCAACGCCGATTTCGCCATCGGGACCACCCAGACGTTCCGGTCTCTTTTCGAGGATTTCCCCGCCCCTTGGATTGTTATCGGCTATGGGGGCAAGAAGCTCATCGAAAAGATCGGGGAGGAGATCGACGTCTACCTGGCGCTGGACGTCACCGACGACAGCATCCACCGGGTGGATTCGCTGGGCAAGAGGAGCCCCGAAGCACCCCACTTCCGCCGGTGGTTGGCCCACAAGCTGGCACGGTCCCTGTGGGAACGGACCCACGAAAGCCATCTCTTCGTGGCCGGCGCTTCGTCGGAAAAGGCGGTCAAGGAACTGCGGGACCGCCTCATGCACCTGCACCGGGAGAAGGCTCTGGAACTGGAGGCTCTGGCGGTGCTCCGTCGAGATTCTTCGGGTGTGCTGGAAGTTCGGCACGTGCACCATGTGAGCGTGCGGGAGGCCGCCGCGGGCGGCGTGGCCGGATTTCTCCTGGGCTCCCTCCTGCTGCACCCGGTTCTGGGGGCCGCCATCGGAGCGGCGGCGGGTGCCGTTGCGGGGGAAGAGGAATTTTCCCTGCGGCATGCGGGGCTGGAGGACGATTTCATAAAGGAGCTGGCCTGCACGGTGCTTCCCGACACCTGGGCCTTGCTGGTGCTGGCCAAGGAGGTGAGGATCGGGCCCGTCCTGGAGGAGCTGAAAGGGGTCGGGGTGAAGGTGCTGGTCACGTCGCTGAGCAAGCGGGGCGAGGAACGGCTTCGAGAAGCCTTGGAGGGGAAAGAGGATGGTGGAAATCGCGACTCGGCGGGCGAGTGAGCGTCCGGTGTGTTCCAGGGAGGGATCGATGCGACGTCTTGTCTTCCTTTTCTTGTGTGGCGTCCTGCTGGCGGGGATGACGGGCTGCGGCAGCCGGGTGGGCGTTGTGGTCGGTGACGAAGTGAACGTGGGCAAGGGTGGAGGGCCGCCTCCGTGGGCGCCCGCCCACGGCTATCGGGCCAAGTACCGTTACCGCTACTATCCCGATGCAGCCGTTTACCTGGATGTGGGAAGAGGCCTCTATTTCTATTTGCAAAACGGCCGGTGGACGGTGGCGGCTTCCCTGCCCAGGGGAATCACCGTGGATCCGGGGCGGTACGTGGTTCTGGAGATGGACGTGAACAAGCCCTACCTTTATCATAAGGACGTGGTCCTGAAATATCCTCCCGGCCAGGCGAAAAAGGGGCGCAAGAACAAGAATAAGGCATGGTGAACTTGGCGATGGGCATGCGGATTCTTCTTTTTGCAGGCAAGGGCGGCGTGGGCAAGACCAGCGTGGCGGCCGGAACAGGGATTCTCCTGGCGGAAAGAGGGCTGAAGACGCTGGTGATGTCCCTGGACCCCGCCCACAGCCTGAGCGATGCCTTCGATCTGGACCGGCGCCTCATGGATGTGAACAAGGGTCGGCCGTTTGCCGTGGCTGAGCGTCTATGGATTCAGGAACTGGACGTACACGAGGAGATTCAAAAGCATTGGGGAGAGGTCTATCGGTATCTGAGCTTGCTGCTGAACGTGTCGGGGCTCGATGAGGTGCTGGCCGAGGAGCTGGCGGTCCTTCCGGGCATGGAAGAAGTGAGCGCGCTTCTCCATGTGAACCGGTATGCCCGCGAAAAGGCGTACGACGTCCTGATTCTGGATTGCGCTCCCACGGCCGAGTCCATCCGTTTCGTCAGCGTCCCCAAGGCGTTGGAGTGGTACATGGAAAAGATCTTCCGCATGGAGCGGAACCTTTTCCGGGCGGCCCGGCCGGTGGTGCGCCGTATCTCGGACGTCCCCCTCCCCGAGGATGCCTATTTCGCCTCCATCGAAAGACTTTTTCAAAAGCTGCGGGGGGTGGACGCCATCTTGACCGATCCGGGAACGACTTCGGTTCGACTGGTGACGAACCTGGAAAAGATGGTCATTCGGGAAACCCAGAGAAGCTTCATGTTCTTTTCCCTGCACCAGCTGGGCATCGACGCCGTCATCGTCAACCGGGTGCTCACCGAAGGAGCGGAAAGCGCTTTTCTCAAGGCCCTGATCCACCAGCAGCAATCCTATCTCCACCTGGTCACCTCGGCTTTCCGGCCTATCCCCGTATTCACGGCGCCCTATTTCGAGCACGAAACCCTGGGCTATGAGCGCCTGAAAAAGCTGGCCCGGGCCCTCTACGGCGACACCCCGCCCCATGGGATTCTCTATCGCCATCAGCCCGTGAAGTTCCTGTCGGAAAACGGACATCACAGGATTCTCGTCCACTTTCCTTTCGTCAGCCGCGACGAGATTTTACTCCACAAGGTGGGCGACGAATTGATCATCCGCATGGGAACCTTCAAGAAAAATCTGGTCCTTCCCCGAGCCTTCGCGCGGCTGAAGCCTGAGAAGGCCCGGCTGGAAGAGGACACCCTCACCATAAGCTTTGGAGGGGATCATGAGCCCGCATGAAGAACACAAAAAGGAATCGGAACATTCCGAGGGCGGTCGGTGCGATTGTCCCATGTGCCGCATGATGCATGCCCTGGGTGGCGCCAAAGGGCGGACCGGACCTTTCTGGGAACATCTGACCAACGCGCGTATCGAGGTTCTTCGGGCCGTGCGCAGCCTGGTCGACGAGCGGATCGATCACCTGGAAAAGAAGAAATCCGAAAAGGACCGGGGCAAGAAGGCCGTCAAGATCGATGTGGAATAACTCCGCGGCGGGGTCGGTCCGTCTTCACTCCAGCCACAGCACACCTAGATCCAACTCAAGCTGTTGGAAGGGTTCGGCGCGGACCTTGGCCGAGCCGGCATGGACGCCCGCCAGCACCCATCGACCTGCCTCCAGGACGAAGACCTCCAGGGTCTGAAGATCGGGGTCCAGGAGCCAGAGGTGTCGGACTTCATGCCGAGCGTAGATGGGCATCTTGTCCGCCCGGTCCCGGCGCGCCGTGGCGGGCGAGAGCACCTCGCAGATCCAGTCCGGGGCGACGGAAATCCAGTTGTGGGGTTCGTCCGTGGGGAACCGCTCCTTCTTCCAGCCGGCCAGGTCCGGCACCAGGATGTTCTCCCCGAAGGCCACTTCCGGCTCCAGGATGATCACCCAGCCTCCCGGACCGCCTCCCCTCCCGAAATCGAACGTCGGGCCAATCTCATATCCCATGCGCGAAGCGGCGACGGCGTGCTTGCGGGACGGCCGCGGGGCGGTCACCAGCTCCCCGCCGATGATCTCGCCCACCACGTTTTCCGGCAGGTCGTAGAGATCCTCGTACACCGCCCGTCTCTTGGCTGGTTCCCACATGGCGCCGTCCTTCCTGTAGATTTTTTCCAGCGATTATGAATAACTATCACCGCCCGCCCCGCTCGTGTCAAGAAGCCCAAAGTTCCGCCCGGCCGGTGTGTCCTCAGGCACGGCACCTTGTGCCTCCCGTCCCGCGGGCTGGAGGGGTGAGCCATCATTGGCTCTTACAGTGTTCTGCTTCGGAAGGTGCGTTCCATCCCTCGCAGGCGCGGACGTCCGCCCTGGAGGCTGGGAGCGTGGTCGAGACTCCGCTCATGAACGCTTTTTTCGTAGCGCAGCCCTTCAGGGCTGCGGAAGAGTCCCCTGACGTCTGATGGGTTATCGTGTACTGCCTGCCACTTCAAGGGGTTGCGATGGCCCTTTCCCGCGGGGCTGAAGCCCCGCGGCTACGAAAGGAACGGAAACTCCCCGCCATCTTACGCCGGAAAGCGTTTCTCGGACCACCCCTGGGAGGCTGTCCGAGAACTCCGCCACCCGTCACTCCCGCGCAAGCGGGAGTCCATAACTTATTGGAAAGACTGGATCCCCGCTTTCCGTTCAAGCCGGGGATAAGCCTCGCGGGGATGACGGATGGGCGTTGGAAGGGGCAAATGAGCCATTTTCGGACACGCCCCTAGCGTCCGATCTTGGGGTTGAGTTCCTCACGCAGCCAGTCGGCGAAAAGGTTGATGCCGACCACGAGCAGGATGAGCGCGGCGCCGGGAAAGACGACCATCCACCACATGCCGGCATAGATGTAGTTCTTGCCAATGGAGATCATCATGCCCAGGCTGGGCTCGGTGAGGGGCACGCCGACGCCGAGGAAGCTCAGGGTGGCTTCGAGCATGATGACCACGGCCAGATCCACGGCCACGACCACCAGGATGGGAGGGATGGCGTTGGGAAGGACATGGCGCACCAGCAGCCGGAAATCCCGGGCTCCGGTCGCCTTGGCGGCCATCACGTAGGCTTCTTCTTTGACTTCCAGCACGCTGCCGCGCATGGTGCGGGCGTAGCGCACCCAGTCGGCGATGGAGATGGCGGCAATGACGGTGACGATGCCGGTCTTTTTGAAGACGCCCAGCAAAAGGATGGCCAGGAGCGTGGTGGAAAAGGAAAAGACCGTGTCCGCGAGACGCATGGAGAAAACATCGATCCAGCCCCCGTAATAGCCGGCCAGGAGGCCCATGAGCACGCCGAACGTGCCGGCGATGAGCACCACGCTGAAGCCGACGATGAGCGACGTGCGGCAGCCGTAAATGATGGTGCTCAGGATGTCGCGGCCCTGGTCGTCGGTTCCCAGCACAAAGGGGGCTTCGCCTCCCTCCATCCAAATGGGAGGCTTGAGGAAGTGTTCCAGGCTCACCTGCTGAAGATCGTAGGGATTTTGCGGGGTGATCCAGGGGGCGCACAGGGCCGCCAGGACAAAGACCAGCAGGATCGCGCTGCCCGCCATGGCGGGCGGATCATGCAGAAAGCTGTGGAACATCTTGGATCGGGTTCGCGGCTTAGTCATAGCGTATCTTCGGGTTCAAAACGGCGTAAAGGATATCGACCACCATGTTGATGGTGATGATGAGAAACGCCGCCAGCATGATGTAGGTGACGATCACCGGCTGGTCCGTCTCGTAGATGGACTGGAGCAGCAGGTTGCCCATGCCCGGCCACTGGAAGATGGTTTCCGTGACGATGGAAAAGGCGATGAGTTCGCCGAACTGGAGACCGGCCATGGTGACCACGGGGATGAGCACGTTGCGCAGGGCGTGTTTGACGATCACCTTGCCCGGCGGGAGGCCCTTGGCCCAGGCGGTCTTGATGTACTCCTCCGCCAACACCTCGCGCATGCCGGCCCGGGTGAGCCGAAGCAGCACCGCCAACTGGTACATGGCCAGAGTGGTGGCGGGAAGCACCAGGTGCTTGAGGCCGTCCGCCGTGAGCAGACCGGTGCGCCAGAAACCGATCTGGACGGTTTCTCCGCGCCCGAAAGGCGGCAGAATGCCCATGTAGACGCCAAAGATCATGATGAGCAGCACGCCCGTGAGGAACGTGGGGATCGAGATGCCGCCGAGAGAGCCGGCCATGACGAGGCGGCTGGGCCAGGAAGAGGGATTGAGGCTCACCAGAACGCCCAAACCGACTCCCAGGGTCAGGGCGATGAGCATGGCCGTAAACGCCAGTTCGAAGGTGGCCGGGAAGCGCTCCAGGATCAGGCCCAAGGCCGGTACGCGGCTGACGTACGACTTGCCGAAGTTGCCGTGCAGAGCATTCCAGATGAAGCGCCCGTATTGCACGTGCGTGGGTTGATCCAGGCCGAAAGCGCGCCGCACTTCTTCGATCTCCTGCTGGGTCGCGTACTTGCCGGCCATGGTCAGGACCGGATCGCCCAGGTAGCGGAAGATGATGAAACAGATCATGGAGACGGCGAGCAGCACCACCACGCCCTGGATCAACCGTCTGAGAATGTAAGTGGTCATAGGCTTTTGGTTGAAGGCTCCCGCAAGCGGGAGCCGTCTTCATGGTTTCGGCAAAGGGCTATTTCACCCCGATTTCCTTGTACACCATCCAGCGGTCCGGACGCGGCTGGAAGACGATGCCCTTGTCCTTTTGCATGGCATACAGATCTTCCTGGTAATGGAGCGGGATCCAGACGATCTTCTCTTCCATGGCGTACTTGTTGAGCTCTTCCAGAGCCTTCTTGCGCTGGGCCGGATCCACCATGTCGGCGGTGGCTTCGAGCATCTGGTCCAGTTTGGGATCGCTGTAGGAGGTTCCGTTCAGACCGCCGTAGCCCTTCGCATCATCCCGAGTGTGAGCCAGCTTGAAGTAGGTGCGGCCCATGTCGAAGGTTCCGTCGAACCAGCCGATCAGGTAGAACTGAAGGCTGCCTTCGCTCACTTCCGGGAAGAAGATGGACTTGGGCTTCACGTCCAGTTTGACCTTGATGCCCACCTTGGCCAGGTACTTGGCCACGGCCTCGGCGATCTTTTCGTCCTGGACGTAGCGGTCGTTGGGTCCCGTCAGGGTGATTTCGAAGCCGTTCTCGTAGCCGGCTTCCTTGAGGAGCTTCCTGGCACCTTCCGGATCGTAGGGCAGCCGCTTGATGTCGGGGTTGTAGCCGATGGTGGGAGGATCCGGAATCTGAGCCGCCGGCGTGGCATGTCCGCGCATCACCTTCTCGATGATTTCGTCTTCGTTGATGGCCATGTACATGGCCTTCCGCACCCGGATATCCGCCCAGGGATCCCCCGGTTTGTTGCCCAGGGCCAGGAAGATGGATCGGCGAGCCGGACGGCTGATGACCTCCACCTTCGGGTTGGCCTTCACCTTTTCAAAGAGTTCCACCGGAACGCCGGTCATGATGTCCGCCTGGCCCGATACGAGGGCGGCGAAGCGGGTTGAGGACTCCGTGATCGGACGCACTTCCACCTTCTTGATGGCGGGAGCCCCTTCCCAGTAGTTTTCGTTGGCCTCCATGCGCACATAGGAGCCCTTGACCCATTCCACCAGCTTGTAGGCCCCGGTGCCGATGGGGTGGATCATGACGTCGCCGGGGTCGCGCTGTTCGGTGGACTCCTTGTCCATGATGAAGATCTGGTGCAGGTTGTTGGCGAACCAGGGAATGGGGGTCTTGGTTTTGATCTCAACGGTGTAATCGTCGATGATCGTGATGGAATCGATGGACTTGCCGGTGTTCAGAAATTCGGAGACCTCCGGGTTGCTCAGGCGTTCGAAGCTGAATTTCACGTCTTCGGCGTTGAAGGGATTGCCGTTGTGGAAGGTCACGCCCTTTCGCAGGTAGAACCTCCAGGTCAGCAGATCCGGATGTTCCCAGCGTTCCGCCAGGGCCGGAACGAGCTTCCCATCGGGGCCCTTGCGCTGCAAGAGGCCGTCGAAGAAGTTGGCCATGAACGACAGGCCGGCATCGGAGTCGTCCCCGTGCGGATTCATCATGCGCGGTGGCGTGTCCACCGCCACCACCAGAGAGGTCTCCGCCGCGGCCTGAGCCGCCGTCAGGAACCCCAGGGTCAGAAGGCCCACCAGCAGGATCGCCATCTTGCTTCTCATCGTCGCTCCCCCTTTCCTTTTTCTTGAGTTGACCAACACTGCCTTACGCGACCGGGGCTGATTCCCTCGGCCGCAGCCTCACCCTCCAAGGACTCATCAAGCATGGAGAAAGCATCTCACCTGATGGTCGCCGGTCAGCGACGTCAATGGCGGACGCTCCTTGTCGCAGATGTCCATGCGCTTCGGGCAGCGCGGATGAAAGTGGCAGCCCGCCGGCGGATGGATCGGACTGGGCACGTCGCCCTGGAGCAGGATCCTCCGGCGAGTGACTTTCGGGTCCGGAATGGGGACGGCGGAGAGCAGGGCTTCCGTATACGGATGTTTGGGATGGTTGTAGATCTGCTCGTAGGTGCCCATCTCCACGATCTTCCCGAGATACATGACCGCCACCCGGTCGCAGATGTATTCCACCACGGCCAGGTCGTGGGCGATCAAGAGGTAGGAAAGTCCGAACTCCCGCTGCAAGTCGAGAAGCAAATTGATGATCTGGGCCTGGATGGAGACGTCCAGAGCGGACACCGGCTCGTCTCCGATGACGATCTTGGGATCCAGGGCCAGGGCCCGTGCGATGCCGATCCGCTGCCGTTGGCCGCCGGAAAATTCGTGGGGGTAGCGCCGGCCGTGTTCAGGCGATAGCCCCACTTTTTCCAGCAGAAACGCAATGCGCTCACTGCGTTGGCGTCCCGGGTACAGCCCGAACGTGTCCATGGGGTCACCCAGGATCTGGTTCACGGTCATGCGCGGGTTGAGCGACGAATAGGGATCCTGGAAAATGATCTGCATTTCCCGGCGCAGTTCACGCATGCGTTGGGCTTTGACTCGTGCGATGTCTTCCCCGTTGTAGAGAATTCGACCGGAAGTGGTGGGAATCAGGCGCAGCACACCCAGGCCGGTGGTCGTCTTGCCGCAGCCGCTTTCGCCCACAAGCCCGAGGGTTTCCCCTTCCCTCAGGGTGAAGGACACGCCGTCCACGGCGTACACATAACCCACCGTGCGGCCCAGGAGGCCCTTTTTGATGGGGAAATGAACTTTTAATTCGTCAACCTGAAGCAGCGTCTTCACAGTGTTCCTCGATGGTCAGGTCCCGTACAGGAAGCAGCGGACCAGGCGGCCGGAACCCAGATCCTGCAATTCCGGTTCTCGCTCACGGCAAACGGCCATGGAATGGGGGCATCGGGGTTCGAAGCGGCAGCCGGGCGGCAGATCCAGCAGGCCGGGGACCATCCCGGGGATTTCCTCCAGGCGCAGGCGCCCTTTTTTCGAGCGCTCTCCCAGCTTGGGAATGGAGCGGAGGAGTCCCCGGGTGTAGGGGTGTTTCGGGTCTTCGAAGAGCGGCAGGGTGGCGGCCTGTTCCACCACCTTCCCCGCGTACATCACTACCACCCGCTGGGCGATCTCGGCAATGACGCCCAGGTCGTGGGTGATCATCATGACCGCGGTCTGAAAGTCCTCTTTGAGCTGTAGCATGAGGTCCAGGATCTGGGCCTGCACAGTGACATCCAGGGCCGTGGTGGGCTCGTCGGCGATGAGGATTTCCGGGTCGCAGGCAAGGGCCATGGCGATCATGGCCCGCTGGCGCATTCCGCCGGAAAGCTGATGCGGGTATTCGGACGCGCGCTTGTGTGGGGCGGGAATCTGCACCTTTTCCAGCATAGCCACGGCGTGTCGCCAGGCTTCACGGCGTCCCATGCCGCGATGCAGCTGGAACATCTCGGCGATCTGATCCCCGATGGTATAGACCGGATTGAGCGAGGTCATGGGCTCCTGGAAGATCATAGCGATGCGGTCCCCCCGGATGCGGCGCATGGCCGAGGGCTGCAGGGTCGTCAGGTCCATGCCGTCGAACCAGATGTGACCGCCGACGATCTTTCCGGGCGGCTCGGGGATGAGGCGCATGATCGATTGGGCCGTAACGCTCTTGCCGCACCCGCTTTCACCCACCACGCCCAGCACTTCCCCTCGGTCCAGGTGAAAGGAGACGTCGTCCACAGCCCGCGCCACCCCCTCAAAGGTGGTGAAATAGGTCTTGAGATGCTGAATCTCCAGCAGGTGTCGGCTTTCCGTCATCGCTTGTCCCATGGAAAGAGTTTGCGGCAAAGGCGCACCTCTATAGCATTTCCAAGCCCGGATCACAAGGCGGCGGGTCGCATGGCCTCTCCATGAGTTCAGGTTTCGAAGGTTCCCTTGACCCGCACCCGGCCGTCGGCCACCATGACCCGTCCGCGGGCCATGACCCAATCCACGTTCAGTTCCTCGTCCAGCAGCACGAGATCCGCATCCAGCCCCACCTCGATGCGTCCCTTGATCCGGTCGATGCCGAGCCGTCGGGCCGGATGGACGGTGACCAGCGGAAGGATCTCTTCCAGACCGAATCCGCTTCGGACCAGGTCACGGACTTCCTGGTGCAGGCTGCTGATGTCGGCCACGGCAAGGCGCAGCAGTTTTCCGTGTTCGTCGAAAAGGGGCAGGGAGCCGTTGGAGTCGGAACTCAGGGTGATTCGCTCCAGGGGAACCCCGGCGTCCAGGGCCCGGCGCAGGGCGCTTTCCACATCGGATGCAAAGCCGAGAGACTTGGGTGCCGCCGTGAGGTCGATGTTTCCTCCCCGCCGAGCGAATTCGATGGCCTGATCCAGCAATCTTTCGCCGCGGCTCACATGGGTCGGCAGAAACTGACCGATGGGAATCTCCGTTTCTTCCACCATGCGCAGTACCGCCTCCAGCCCGCGGGGGCCGTCCCCCATGTGGAGATGCACCAGCCCCGCCTTGCCGCCGATCATCCCGCCCACCCGGGCTTCGGCGGCCAGCCGGCACAGCTCCTCATAGGAAGGCTGGGACGAGCGATGGTCCGAGAGGGCAACTTCTCCGACGCCGATCACCTTGGGGATGAGCGCAATGTCTTTGCGAACACTGCCGGTGATGGTGGGCGGCGGGAACTGGTACGACCCCGTGTAGATGTAGGTGGAAACCCCTTCTTCGTCCAGTTGCATGGCTTTGGCCAGCAACGACTCCGGCCGACGGGTCACGTCATCGGTTCCCAGACAGCCCACCACCGTGGTCACGCCCGCGCGAACGATGGAAGACAATTGAATCTCGGGCGTGCGGGTCCGGAATCCGCCTTCGCCGCCTCCGCCCAGGAGATGGACATGGAGATCCACGAAACCGGGAACCAGGTATTTCCCCCGGGCGTCGATAGTCTCCACCGGGAGCCCTTCCGGAGCGGTCAGCCGTTCGGCGATCGCTGCGATCTTGCCCGCCGCCGTCAAGACATCCCGGATGCCCAAGGGATGGGGGGCGAACACCCGGGCATTCCGAATCAGTTTGAACATGAAACACCTCGCTGGAAAGGGTTCGTCCGCATCGGAGGACGCGAACAACATGGAGAAGACGGGCGGTTGAAGTCAAAGGATTTTTGGTGAACGGCAAACCGGGCGAAACCGCCGACGGTTCAGGGCAATCGCAGCAACGGCGGGTTTCTTCCCGGGAATTTGTCGCCGACGCCCATGAAAAACGAAGCGGGCCTTCCGGAGCCGGGAACCGTCGTGGCGAATGATTATTCGGCCCTGTATCTCTCGTGCCCGGAAGTCCCAATGCCATGCTCTATAAAAACACACCATGGGTCCTATTTTGAAGGCGGAGGTTTGTAGAAGTTGGTCGGGCTTATTGACAGGTGTTGAGAAAGAAAGTACAAGAAGATGGTTCTGCGGAGCGTAAAGTCTTCGTGCAATTACTTTCTCTCTGAGAGTCTTCATGCGGCAGCGTGACCGATTTGTCTCTTTCGGTCTGTTGATCTCACTCTCCATCGCCCTCTCATAGCCCGAACGCGCACTGGTTCCTATTCACTTTCCTTGCAGGTTTCCACCGCGATTGGAAAACTGCCCTGCGCCGGCTGTGCCGTGCCCGGGTGGGCCCGCACCGTCACCGCCCCGGGCCGCAGCTTTCCGGAAAGGGGGGGGCTTTGCGTTCCGAACCGTTCATCCCAAATTGAGGGAAAGGAGGGCGAGCTCATAGGATTTTTAAGCGAAGAGAGGCCGTTAGGGTGAGTGCTCAGGTGGTTGGATTTCGTGAGGAGGTTGGCGATGGAGCGGTACGGAGAGGTTCAGGCGGGTTCTAAATACGAGGCGGTTTACAAGGAATCCATTGAAAATCCATCAGCTTTTTGGGGAAGAGAGGCGGAAAGACTCGCTTGGTTCAAGAGGTGGGACACGGTCCTGGATGATTCCAACCCTCCCTTTTACCGTTGGTTTGTCGGAGGTGAGCTGAACACCTGCTACAATGCGGTGGACGTCCATGTGGAAAACGGGCGGGCGGATCAGGCGGCTCTCATTTACGACAGCCCCGTGACCGACACGGTGACTTCTTTCACTTACGGAGAACTTCAAGGGCAAGTGGCCAAACTTGCCGGGGCTCTGAAAAGCATGGGGGTGGAAAAAGGGGACACCGTCGTTATCTACATGCCCATGATCCCGGAGGCCGCCATGGCCATGCTGGCCTGTGCCAGGCTGGGGGCCATCCATTCGGTGGTTTTCGGAGGATTTGCGGCCCGCGAATTGGCTGTTCGGATCGACGACGCCAAGCCCAAGGCGATTCTTTCGGCCTCGTGCGGAATCGAGGTCAAGAAGGTCATCCCCTATAAGCCGCTTCTGGATGAAGCCATCCGGCAGGCGGCTCACAAGCCCGAGAAATGCCTCATCCTTCAAAGACCCCAGGCCACGGCGGAGCTCACCCCGGGGCGCGATCTGGATTGGCGTGAAGCGGTGGAAGGAGCCGAGCCCGCGGAGTGCGTTCCCGTCCAGGCCACGGATCCGCTCTACATCCTCTATACGTCCGGCACCACGGGCATGCCCAAGGGGGTGGTTCGCGACAACGGCGGCCACGCGGTGGCGCTGCGCTGGACCATGAAGCACATCTACGGGATCGAGCCCGGTCAGGTCTTCTGGGCGGCGTCCGACGTGGGCTGGGTGGTGGGCCATTCCTACATTGTTTACGGGCCTCTGCTCACGGGCGCCACGACGATCCTGTACGAAGGCAAACCCATCGGAACGCCGGATCCCGGTGCCTTCTGGCGGGTCATCTCCCAGCACAAGGTGAAGGCCCTCTTTTGCGCCCCCACGGCCTTTCGCGCCATCAAGCGGGAAGACCCCCAAGGCGAGTACTACAAGAAATACGATCTGACCGGTTTCGAGACCCTGTTTTTGGCCGGAGAGCGCACCGATCCGGACACCTACCACTGGGCGTCGGATCTGCTGGGGGTTCCCGTGATCGATCACTGGTGGCAGACGGAGACGGGTTGGGCCATCACGGGCAACTTCCGAGGCTTGGAATTCTTCCCCATCAAACCGGGATCGGCCGGAAAGCCCATGCCCGGCTACAACGTCAAGATTCTCAACCCCGACAACGGAAGGGAACTGGGCCCCGGACAAAGCGGTGTGATCGCGGTGAAACTTCCTCTGCCCCCGGGGACCCTCCCCACCCTCTGGAAGAACGACACCCGATTCAAGGAATCGTACATGGACATCTACCCCGGCTACTACTTCACGGGCGACGGGGGCCACATGGACGACGAAGGATACGTCTACGTCATGGGACGGGTGGACGACGTCATCAACGTGGCCGGCCATCGACTGTCCACGGGGGACATGGAAGAGGTGCTCGCCAGACACCCGGACGTGGCCGAGTGCGCGGTGCTGGGAGCCGCGGACGACCTGAAGGGGCAGGTCCCCATTGGGTTCGTGGTGCTCAAGGCGGGTGTGTCCCGGGATCCCCAGGAGATCGTCAAGGAACTGATCCAGATGGTGAGGCAGGACGTGGGGCCCATCGCCTGCTTCAAGAGCGCCGTGGTGGTGGACCGGCTGCCCAAGACCCGCTCCGGCAAGATCCTTCGCGGCACCATGCGCAAGATCGCCGACGGCGAACAGTACCGGGTGCCGTCCACCATCGACGATCCGGTGATCCTCGATGAGATCAAGCAGGCCGTGGCCCGCATGGGATACGGCCGCCGGGCTTCCTAAGAGCTTTTCTGAAAACGCCGGGGATGACCGTTTTTCTCGTAGCGCAGCCCTTCAGGGCTGTGGAGGAATCTCCGGAGGCCGGATGGACCATCGGCTATGACCTGTCGATTCATGGGCTTGTGATGGCCCCTTTCCGCGGGGCTTCTGCCCCGCGGCTACGAAAGGTCGGGGCGGGGGTTATCCCCGCCCGCTAAGCGCTCGAGCGACTCAACGATTCATCCACGCGTTCGACCGCCCTTCGCCCTCCACACCGCCCATCAACCATCACTCCCCCGGTTCCCCTTACATCCGGTCGTCTCTGCACATCCGCCCGAAAACACGAAGGCCCACGCTCCGCGCTCAAGGGCGAATTTCATTCAGGGGCGCGACGGCTGCGAGGGCCCGAGACCGGGCAGTTGGAGCGCAAAGGCGATGCCGGCGAGTCCCAGAACGGCGCTCAGCAGGTAGGTCCCCTTGAGTCCGATGAGATCGGCGATAAACCCCACGGCCACCACGATTCCGGACCGGGCCAGGAACGAGATCATCATGTAAAGTCCGTTGGCCGCGGCCGGGCTTTCCTTGGCATGTTCCTGGACCATGGCCAGCATGACGGGCGTGGTGGAAAGCACCGTCAGCCCGACCAACACCAGAGCCGGCAGGCGGTACCAGCCGGGAAGGACGCTAAACAATGCCACCGACAAGGGCGCACCCACCAGGGCCACCAGCAACACACGCCTCCGCCCGAACCGGTCGCTCAGGGCGCCGGCACTCAGAACGCCCGCGACGCCCGCGGCCTCATAGACGGTCAGGGAGATTCCGGCGAGCCACAGGCTTCCCGTTTCCATCTGGACAAACGTGGGCAGGAAGGTGGCCATGGCCGCGTGCATGAAGCCTCGGGCCACCAAGATCCCCGTAATCGGCAGAAGCAGGTACCTCAGCTGGTTCCAGGTTTCCCGCACCTTTCGATGCGCCGGTTTCCGACCCGTCGGCTCCGCCTCCCGGACGGTCCAGTAAAGCCATACCGATGCCAGAATGCCCACCATCATCACCGGGTAGAACCCCTCCAGGCCGAAGACCGAGACGGCACCGACGGCCGCCAAAGGTCCCACGGTCCGGGCGAATTCCCCGCCCGTCATGAAAAAGCTCATCCCCCGTCCCTTGTACGGCCCCGCCAGTTGTGAAACCATCACCGGAGCCGGCACATGGAAGAGGGCGACGCTGATTCCGGCGGTGAAAAGGAGCGAAAGGAGCACCCCGTAGCTGGGCGCCACCCCGATGAGGCTCATGGGGACCGCGGTCAGGGCCGGGGCCAGCACCACGAAAAGGCGCACGCTGATCCGGTCGGCCAGCGACCCGATGTGCGGATTCAGCAGAGCGGGAATCTGCATGACGGTGGACAAGAAACCCGCCTGGGTCAAACTGAGGGACAGTTTCTCAATGAGCAGGGGCAGAAGCGGGGATAAGAAACTGGAATAGACGTCGTGAACGAAGTGACAGACGGACAGGGCCAAAACCTGCCCCGTATGGAATCGTTCCTCTTTTCGAACGGCGGCTGCTTTCATCCTTTCCTTTCCCGGTATTCGGTCCCTTCACCTGCAGGCGGCGGATTCCAGCCTGGTCCCTAGAAGCAGGCAAGTCTGGCATGTCCCGGAGGAACGGCCATCCGTGCCGGGGGACTCGCTCCCTTTATGGGATTATGTTAGGCTCGATGCAAGAAATAAGCAGGTGCCGCGGTCGCAAGAGGAAGATTCCCCATCCTGAAACATCCGGAACAAGGAGGGAAAGCCGATGGCCTCACAATCGCCCCTATGCACCGTTTTTGTGGATCGATTCACCGATGGGATTCTCGACCCATCCAAACCCATGGCGGGACCCGTCAAAGACGGCGGGCACATCGTGGCCAACACGGCGCCGGGTTGTTGGGGCCCCATGATCACCCCGGAGCTCAAGGGCGGGCATGAGGTCACGGTGCCGGTGGCGGTAGAGGGCGCCCAGCCCGGCGACGCCATAGCCGTGCGTATCAAGGACATCACGGTGACGTCCGTGGCCACCGCTTCCGGAACGGACACCTGCCCGGATCCGAATCGCTTCAGGGGCGATCCCTATGTGGCCAAGCAGTGTCCGTCCTGCGGCGCCTACCACCCAACCTCGGTATGTCAAGGCATCGGACAAGGCGCCGTTCGGTGTGCATCGTGCGGTGCGGAGGTGTCTCCTTTTGCTTTTGTTCACGGCTATACGGTTGCGTTCGATCACGAGCGGGGCATGGCGGTTACGCTCGACAAGGCGGGTGCCGAAAGGGTCGCTCGGGATTCCCGGCGATATTCCGCCAAGCCGGACCATTCGGTGCAGCATCCCATCCTTACGTTCGCTCCGGCGGATCTGGTGGGAGTGGCGACCCGCCTGCGTCCCTTTCTGGGCCAGCTGGGAACAATGCCGGCGCTCCCTTTCCCGGATTCTCACAACGCAGGGGATTTCGCCACGTTCCTGGTGGGAGCGCCTCATGAATACGCCAAGACGGACGGCGAATTGGCGAGTCGAACCGACGGACACATGGACATCAACAAGGTCCGGGCCGGCGCCGTTGTGATTTGCCCGGTGAAGGTGGAGGGCGGGGGCGTTTACGTCGGCGACATGCATGCTTTTCAGGGCAACGGGGAGATTGCGGGACATACGGCGGACGTGGCGGGCCTGGTGACCCTCCAGGTCCACGTCATCAAGGGACTCCGCCTGGACGGCCCCATCCTGTTGCCCCTGGTGGAGGACCTCCCGCACTTGGCCAAACCCCTGAGCCCCGAGGAAAAGAAGAAAGCCCGATTGTTGGCCGCCCAATGGGGACTCCAGGGCATCGAGGAAGACGCCCCTGTCTGCTTCATCGGCACGGGACCGACCCTCAATGATGCCGTGAATTCCGGTTTGGAAAGGGCGGCCAAAGTCCTGGAAATGTCGGTGGAAGAGGTGAAGAACCGGGCCACCATCGCCGGCTCGGTCGATATCGGAAGGGCGCCGGGGGTGGTGACGGTGACGTTCCGATGCCCGGTGGACCGACTGGAAAAGATCGGCATCCTGCCGTTTGTGCGTGAACAGTATGGTCCCTGAAGAATCATGCGGGAGAAAACACCTGCGTCCTCCCGCCCTTTGGGATTCGCCGCGGTAGGTGAGGGAGGGGTGTCGGGGCCTTGCAGGCTCCCCGGGGACCCGTTTGGGCGATCCCTGCCTCCATCCCCCAGTCCCAAACAAAAAAGGACGCGAGCCTTTCGGCTGCGTCCTTTGGTTTCTGGTAGCGGGGGGAGGATTTGAACCTCCGACCTTCGGGTTATGAGTTTTCTCGTGAGTGCATAACTTATTGAAATCACATAGGCGGGTGGCCCGAAAAACCCGCCGTAATCGCGCCAATCCGCAACCTATCCGCAACCATTTTCCGGAAGATTACCTATCCGGCAAGGCCGAAGGGACTATCGGCGGGGATTGGGTGATCTTGGCACTACCATGCGATGGCTTCCGGCATCAAGCATCTGGAAAAGGCCGCCAACACCTTGGCGGCTAAAGTCACATCCCGGCAAAATGAATAGGTTACACAAAAATAGGAACTTTGGGTTTGGGGCTTGGCGGCTCGGGTGGTGGATCAAAGCCGGCAAGCGATGGGCCGAGAGTCTAGTCGGTGATCGGAGGTGTCTCATTGCCGTTGACACATTCCGAATGCTCATTTACTCGATGTTTACGTTTCCGCTTTACGTCCAGTAGGGATGTCGTTTGAAGACCTCAACCAGCCTGAACCAGTTGAAGCCGCGATGTACGAACTGTGCGCAGGGTGGAGGAGTGTGGGCGTTCGCGGGCCGCTTTGGCGAGAATACCCGCCTCGGCGGCGGCCGCTGATCCGCGGCGCCCGTTAGCCCCAAAGAACAATGAAAAGTTTGCGACAAAAGAAACGTCCGTGGCGCCCGCTTTTTCTGCTGATCGCCATCCTCGGTATGATGGGCCTGTCTTATCTGCTTTGGTCCCCGGGCAAGACCTTTCAGGATGGGAGACATGACCTGCGTTCCAACGGAATCTGGCTCCAGCATGGCTGGCTCGGGGATGATCAGTGGTTCCAGCGGAATCGGAAAGACAAAGCTCTCTTTCGGGATGAAGGAAAGATCAAGGCGCTTGCCGCTCTTCTGGCCAACCACGGGATGAAGTATGTCTTTCCCCATGCCTGCCCCTGCGACCCCAGCGGGAGGATCTCGCCCGTTGATCCGGTTCAGACAGAGCGATTTCTCGACCACTTCGAAGGCTTCCGGGTTCTCCCGTGGGTCGGCGGGGTCCTCGGCGTCCACTGCTCGCCGCAATCTCCGAAGTGGAGAGACAACTTTGTCTCCTCCGTGGTCGATCTCCTGCGCTTGCACCCACGGCTGGCAGGGGTCCATCTCAACATCGAGCCCCTGCCGTCGGGCAACAGGGATTTCTTGCTCCTATTGGATGAACTTCGACACACCATGCCTTCCGGGAAGATCCTCTCTGTGGCGGCGTATCCGCCGCCGACACGATGGCACCCGTTTCCCGATGTGCACTGGGACGAAGCCTATTTCCGGCAAGTTGCTCAACGGACTGAACAAGTTGTCCCCATGATGTACGACACAGCCATCAGGGTGCCGAAGGTGTATCGGTATCTGATGTCTTCGTGGACTTCAGAGGTTCTGGATTGGTCGGGGGATACACAAGTCCTTCTCGGCATCCCCGTTTACGATGATGCCGGAGTCGGCTACCATTTTCCCGCCGTGGAAAACCTGCAGAATGCCCTGTCGGGCATCCATGAAGGGTTGAACGCACGGAAGTCTCTGCCAAAGAATTACGCCGGCGTTGCCATCTACTGCGAATGGGAAATGGACCGGCAGGAGTGGGACTACTTCAGGAGGGAATTTGAGAGAGTCCCGGATGGGCCAAGGCGCTGAACGGTACCGCCGAAGCGGAAGGACCGTATGGGAGGGAAATCCAGCCGGGGTTCCTTCGCGCCGCGCGACAGAGCCAAATAGACCTCATGGGGAATTTGGGTCGTCAGATCATGAAAAGCCGGTGCCGAAATAAGGCAAACCACACTGCTGGGAATGCGCCTCCCCGCGATCAGGATGTCCGGGTTTTTGGGAGGAGAGCCGTCGGCGAGCCATGGAAAAGCCCGGCCTGCGGCGGCGCACTCCGCACGATATGCGCCGCACGGATGCCACGTTTAGGCTCAGCAAGGGCGATGCGCAACCTATCCGCAACCGGAAACAAAAAAGGACGCGAGCCTTTCGGCTGCGTCCTTTGCCTTCTGGTAGCGGGGGGAGGATTTAAACCTCCGACCTTCGGACTTTCTTTTATTGTGTTTACTGCAGCTCGTCAAAATCCACCAGCAGAGCCGTGATGCCGCCGCGCGACCTCACACGCTGTGGAGCTGGTCGGCGACGTTCTGGACCAGCCGACGCCCGCAGGCTGCGACGTTCCTGGCCGGCCGACCCCTCGTTTTTTTATGGAAGGCCATCGTCTTGGTTTCCCTGGGAAACATCGGCAAGGAGCCGCTCAAGCAGCGGGAGCAATTCCGGGATATTTTTCGTCGCCGTTTCCCACACGATCCGGCTGTTCACCCCAAAGTACTCGTGAACGACAATATTGCGCATCCCGCGTATTTCAAACCACGGGATATCCGACGTTCGGGAGACGATTTCCTCCGGCACATGGGTCGCCGCCTCACCCAATATGGTCAACTGGCGGATGACAGCATCAAAGGTTTTCTCATCCCGGGCAAAACCCTCGAATGTCAACCCCTCGACGTAAGCTACTATTTTCCTCGCCGCGTTCAGCATATCCTGAATGCGAAACCGCCACTTTCTAGGCGACATGAACGGCCTCCCTCAGGATGTCGTCCCTGAGCGCAGGGTGTAGAGCATCAGGCGTCCCCAAATCCACTTCCATGCCGAGCAATTCGCTCAGCTCACGTTTCAGCCTCATGAACTCAAACAGCCCGACGGCTGCACCCGGTTCAAACTCAACGAGAACGTCGATATCGCTGCTCGGCCCCACCTTCCCGCGCACCACCGAACCGAATACCGACAAGGAGCGCACATGATGCCGAGCCAGTAGCGGGCGATTATCACGAAGGATCTTGATGATCTTTTCCTTGTCCACGGCTACACCCCCTCTTGGGACGCGGTGAGATTGACCCGTTTGCCTGGGTTGAGAAGTCCGGCCGGCTTCTCCCGAATGCTGGCCGGCCAAGATCAAAATCCGCCGCCTTGGCGATCACGGCGGGTTCCACCAGATCGGCGGCTTCCACGACGGTCTCGGCCTCCAGCTCCCTCACCTCTGGCACATCTTTCTGTCCACCTTCCACTGACCGCTGCCCACTCAATCGAGCCGCGATCTCCCCGCGGTCCTGGTCAATACTGTTGACTCAAGGGGCGGCAGGAAAGCTGAAATTTGCGTAAAACACTGAAATAGGAAAGGTTTTCATTGTGCCTGCCCGACGGTTGTACGACAGTGCTCCGTGTCAAAGAGGGAAGCAAAACGTCAAGCTACACGAAAGAATTCGGAAAAAAATGAATATCATGGCACAGAACCTACCTTAAAAGTTTATCCCAAATTGCCCCCATCTTTGAAGTCTTTTGAGCCTTATTCCCAAAAACATTACCTCAGAAGCCGGGCGCTCCGCCGAAAATTTCACCTGCACTCGCAAGCTCCCTTTGTAGCGGTCATCTTCCGTGATTGCCGTCGCGGTGACCGTTCCAGCGTTCAACGCCATGCCGTCGGGATCTGCCGTTTGCATGCACGCTTCCTTCACAGCGGCCATGACGGCATCGGTGCTGTTGTTCAATTTACCCAGCAGGTCAATGTCTTTTGTGGGAAGGGACACCCGTGCCGTCCAGGCGGTGGATCGCGATGCCCTCGGTAAAGGATTTTCCGCCGAAGCGGGAGGACCGTACGGGAGGGAAATCCAGCCGGGGTTCCTTCGCACCGCGCCGCAGAGCCAAATAGACCTCATGGGGAATTTGGGTCGTCAGGTCATGAAAAGCCGGTGCCGAAATAAGGCAAATCACCCCGCTGGGAATGCGCCTCCACACGATCACGAGATCCGGGTTTTCGGGAAGAGAGCCGTCGGCGAGCCGGTATACCCCGCGGCTTATCTGCTCCAGTTTGCCTGTATCCCGCATTGCATGGAGGGTATCCGGGTGGATCCCCGCGCGAAGAGCATCCGCGGCTGATGGGATTTTCCGGTCATTGGCGAATCATCATGGCCAGGCGCCAAAGGTATTTCAAAACCTCCGGCTGCCGGAGTTCCAAGGCCACAAGAGTCGCGACGCCCGCAATCCAGCCCGTGAGGGCGGCACCCGCCACGGTCGTCCACTGAAGGTTCTCACCGACGGACTGGATCTTCCGGGCCGCCTCGGCCGCCTGCCCGGCGAAGCGCTCCAGGTTCCGCTGAGCCCGTTCGCTCTGTTGAGACGCTTCGATCTGTTGCCGTGAAAGACCTTGAAGGAGCTGAGTCATTTCGGCTAAACAGTGCATGAGCGCCTGTTGCACTTCCGCTTCGCTCCGCACGGCCCTTCGGGCCGCTTCGGTGCGTTCGCTCGCCAACCGCCGAACCCTTTCCGCTTTGGTCATGGTCATATCGTATTCCCCTCCGCTGCAGATTTTTCCATGTGTACCCCTTTCCCAGTTGAGAGCCCTTGAACCGGATTCCGTCGTATTGGAAAACCAAACCCAGGAGGCACCCGTCCGGCGTTGTGCGCGGATAAACGGTCACGGCCGCCCCTTTCAGCCGATCCACGAACGCCCGCAGCGTAACGGGGCCGTCTTCCAATGCCTGGTCGATAATGCCCTGGAGGGCCAGGCGGGCGGGTGCCTCCCCGGTTCGGAGGCACCGCTCGATCTCCGACTTGGAAGGATTCTTCCGGTGTCGGAGCGGGTCCAGGTCGTCCCACCCGGGTGTGATGGCGAGTCCGTGGGCCCGCTCCAGGGCTTGACATGCCTGGAGGGCCTTCCGCACTTCCCATCGGCCGTACCAGATGCCTCCCGAAAGGCTGATTCGGGAAGCGATGATATGAATGTGATCATGGGGCGTGTCCCTGTGCTGCACGGCGATCCATGGGGTGTCGGGAGGAAAATCCATTCGGGCCAGGAAGTCTTCGGCCACGGTCGCCCAACGCTCGGAATCCAGGCGTTCCCCGGGAGGCAGCGACAGGGCGCAGTGCCAGACGGGGCGGGTGACCGACGGGCGGAGCCGGCACACGACGGCGAACTCTGCGGTCAGTTCCCCGACAGCGGCACCGCCCATGTTGCCCCCTATGATTTCAGGTGTTTTTCGGGGATTCAGGGCATACGAGAGGATCCCGCGGAAATCGGATCCTCGGACGACCTTCGCTTTCATCGACGATCTTTCTCCTCTCAGAGTTGTCCCAAAAGTTCGATCCGCAGCCGAACGACTTGCCCGCGAAGATCCCGAACAAGCTCCGACAGCGCATCTCGCTCGGTAGATGGAACCTTCCCGGAGCTTATTGCCGAGGCAAGCCTATGGAAATCCTCGACCAGTCGTCCGAGCCCCATCCAGGCTTCGCGGTTGACGGCCGGGATAACTCTCGGCATGGGCCGCCCCATGGCGGCATGGCGGAGATATTCGCCTCGCCGCATCCCCGCCCGCTTTCGCGCCCGATCCAGCCACGCCAGTTCCTCCGGGGACAGCCGGACGCTGACACAATGCGTCCTGAGCCGCGATGGATCCCTGGGTTTCGGTCCTCTTCGCCGTCGATGTGCTCTCATCATGCCACCTCCTTCGTTCCTTTTTCCCCGGCCCTCCGCGTTGGAAGGGCTGTCCGGGGAAGCGCGGGTTACACCTTGCTCCACTCGCTCCACTCGAGTACGAACCTGTGCCCCTTCCGGGTCCGAGACCACTCGGACGAGAAGGGCTCTATGTCATAAGGGGAAATCTCGCGTCGAAATTCAGGAGCCCGGAAATGCACGTTAAGGACGGTGTGTATCCCGGAAAGGAACGCCTTCCGAGGCGAGCGGGGCGGCGATGGTTTCCCCGACGGTCGGATCTGTTTTGTCAAGGCCCCTTCGAAAAGATGGTGCGGTTGATCTTTCCCTTGTTCTTGATTCTTTCTTGCATGTGATATAAAAAACGTCACATAACTTGTCTCCGGCCTTCCCCTTTCGCCGTCGAGGAGACGCCCATGCATGGAAAAGAAAGAGATTACAGACTCTTCCTGAGAAGCGTGCGTGAACAGCTCGGTCTCAGCCAGGAAGATTTGGCGCGCGAGATCGGAGTCAGTTACGCAACGGTCAACCGTTGGGAAAACGGGCAATCCAAACCTTCAAAACTAGCCAGGACCCAGTTGGACGCTTTTTGTGAGAAGATGGTCAACAACGGCAGATTGGTGCTCCCCGAGGAAAGGTGAAGATGAAATCGACCCGATGGCGAGGTGATTGTAATCCTCCGCTTTTTGCGCTGCGATTGCGAGCTCTGGTTTCGGCTCTCGGCGAGGTCGTCCAGCCCGCCTGGTGGAAAACCGAATTCATGAAGGAAGCGGGATTGCGGTTTCTGGAGCGGATTTATCCCCGGACCGCTTTCCATGCCGCCGTCCATGCATCGGGAAAGGCGGCGTGCGTCGTTCATGATCGCGCCGTCGGGCGCATCGGTGTGTACCACCTCTTCCGACTACCGGAGTCCCTGGAAACCGAAATTCACCTCATCCCACCGGAGGCGGACGACTCTTTCGTTTCCGCATGTCGGGAAGCGCTGGGCTCGGAAAAAAAGCTGTTGAGACTGCTTGAAACTCTTGCGGGAGGCCGCAGGTGGACGAGGGACGCCGCGGGGGCGAAAAGAATAGGCGACGCCTCGGAGCTGACGGAGCCCGAAGTTCTGGAAAAGGTGGCGGCCTTCTACCTCCATGCATTTCGCCTTGGGAAACCCGGCTTTCCTTACTTCACTCCGTAGCGCCGAGGAGGTTGAAAATGTCCGCGGTCATGAGCGCGGAGAACAAAACCAAGTATTCCACAGCCATCAGTAAAGGCGCCGGGATGATCGAGGAAACCCGGCGCCTTCTCCAATATTGGAGTCCGGACGAACCCTTGGAAGAATTCACTCGAAAGGTTCAGAAAAGCGGCCTTTTGGGCAACGCGACCGCCTACAGGACCCGTGACGTGGTTAGACGGGTCTTCGCTCCACGGTTGCTGAAGCCCACCGACAAACCCGCCAGGGTCTTGAAAAAGGTGCTCGACGCGCGTCTTCCCGGAAGGGTCTTCACAGAACTCCTGTTCGTGTACACAGCCCGAAACGACCCCTTGGTATACGACTTCACGGTTCGCGAATATTGGCCGGCCGCGCGGAGGGGACGGGCCGTTCTGGACACCGATTCCATGCTTTCATTCCTCTCCGAGGCGCACTGCGACGGGCGCCTGGAGAATCAATGGTCGGAGAAAGTCTCGGTCCGCATCGCCCGTTGCGTTCTCGGCCTTCTGCGGGACATCGGCTTCCTGCGCGAGTCCGCCCGCGCGCGGAGGGAGATCGTCAATTACAGGATGTCGGATGAGGGGGCCGCTCTCCTCGCCAGGGATCTTCACGAATCCGGCGTCACGGATTCATCCCTCTGCGAGCATCCCGACTGGGGACTTTTCGGAATGAACGCATCGGAAGTCGTGGAAAGACTGGACGGCCTCGGCGAACACCGGGGGCTGATCGTGCAACGTGCCGGCTCCGTGGTGCATTTCACCTGGACGGTCAAATCCATTGAGGAGCTGATCGATGTACTCGCTCGATAGCGCATTCAACGAGCTGATCGACAAGATCCGCGATCCGGACGCCCTCAATCCGGCCAAGAGCGACCCGATCTTTTACTTCGCCTATCCGCCGGAGTTGATGCTCGATCTCAAGCGCCGTCTGCCGCGTTGGACGTCGAAGATCCGCGAGGCCGGGTTCGATGTCCGCCGCGTCTCCCTCGCCGACATTCTTTGGGGGCTTGTGGATGATTCAGGGAGATGGGACGACTGGCTTAAACTGGAAGCGGATGCGGATGTCGACCAAATCAATGAGGCGGTGCGCGATGTGCTTCGTCAGGGCAACGCCCTCGTCGACCGGGTCGCCGAGGCGGTCGAATCGGCGCCTGAAGGAACCGTTGTGCTTTTGACCGAGGCGGAACTGCTTCATCCGTATTTCCGAACGCGGACCATCGAAAGCCGTCTGCACGACAAGGTCGGAACACCCACGGTCATCTTCTACCCGGGAAGACGTTCCGGCCAGTACGGACTGCATTTCCTCGATTTCTACCCGGTCGACGGCAACTACCGGTCGACGTTGCTTGGAGGTCTCTGATGAGTGCGACGATCCGCCAAGTCTTTTCACCACACCGGCCCATCGACCGAACCATAGAGAAAGTCATCGACTACTACGCGCAGGAGGAAGACCGCCTCTTACGTGAAGTCGCCGAATACGAGATTACGGACAACATCGAGAATGCCTTCCGAAAGTTCCTCGATGTTTTCGGTGAAGGCGTCCGCGGGGGACACGTCACGGAGATCGGGATATGGGTCTCCGGTTTCTACGGAAGCGGCAAGAGCTCTTTCACCAAGTACCTCGGGGCGGCGCTCGACCCGTCGAGGACCGTCCAGGGGAAGCCCTTCCTCGACCTCCTATGCGACCGGTTTCCCCGCAACGAGATTCCCGCCGTCCTGCGCACCATTGCAAAAAAACACCCCACGGCGGTCGTGTTTCTCGACCTCGGCGCGGAACAACTCGCGGAGAGTGCGGCCGCGCCCGTTTCCACCGTTCTTTACTGGAAGGTGCTCCAGTGGGCGGGCTTCTCCAAGGAGAAGAAAACCGCACAACTTGAATTCACGCTGGACCGCCGCGGGAAGTACGAGGAATTCAAGGAAAGATACCGCAAGCGATACAACGGGGAGTGGGAGGAGATCCATAACGACCCCTTGATCGGCGTGGCCAGGGCCGCGGAGATCGTGCCCGAAGTGCTGCCGGACGACTTCCCCACGCCGGACAGTTTCCGGAGCCTCCGTTTCGAAGAAGCCCGCGACGTCCGTGACCTGGCGCGTGAGATCATCGAGCTGTGCCGCCGGAAAACCGGATGCGGAAACATCCTGCTTCTGGTGGACGAGGCCGGTCAGTACGTTGCCCCGCGCGGCGAGCTGATCCTCAACCTCGACGGCCTGGCGCGGAGCTTCAAGGAGCTCGGCAAGGGCAAGGTATGGATCGCGGCGACCGGCCAGCAGACGCTCAGCGAGATCGTCGAGAAGGCGGCGCACAACTCCGCGGAGCTGAACAAACTGCGCGACCGTTTCCCGATCTCCATCCATCTCGACGCGAGCGACATCCGCGAGATCACCCACCGCCGGCTGCTGGCGAAATCCGAAGACGGCCGGGCGCGGCTCGAGGCCTTGTTCAAAGAACACGGACAGGCCACCGTCACGCACACCCGCCTCAGCGGAACGGCTCTTTTCAAAGGCGATCCCGACCGCGAGACCTTCGTGCGGCTGTACCCGTTCCTGCCCCAGCACTTCGACCTGCTCTTGGAACTCATCCGGACGCTCGCCCGCTCCACGGGCGGCATCGGCCTGCGCTCGGCGATCCGCGTGATTCAGGACGTGCTGGTGGACAAGAGCCGTGTACTCGGCGCGGACGCGGTCAAGCTCGCCGACCGGGAGATCGGCTCCCTGGCCTGCGTGGACGATTTCTACGACACGCTGCGCGCGGACATCGCCAAGGTCCTGCCCCATGTCATCGGCGGTGTGGACAAGACGATCAAGATTTTCGGCGCCGATTCCATGGAGGTGCGGACGGCCAAGGCGGTGGCGGCTCTTCAACCCGTCGAAACCTTCCCCCGCACGGCGGAGAACATCGCCGCGCTGTTGTACAGGAAGGTCGGGTCGCCGCCGCTCGTGGATCAGGTGCGGGAAGCCCTGCGCAGACTGGCGTCCGAAAAGGAATGCGGTCTCATTGAAGACCCGCAGGCGGGGGGCTGGGTGTTCCTGAGCGACGCGGTCAAGCCGATCCGCGACAAACGCAACGGTTACGCACCGACCTCAGGCGAATGCGCCCGGGCGCGCATAGACGTTCTCAAGCAGGGCACCGCCGACCACGCCATGTTTCGAGCGCAGCCCGCCGCCAGGCTCGAGAACATCAAGGAAGTGAGGGCCGCCGTGAAGCTGGGGCGCACGCCCGTCGTCGGCGGGTCGGAAGACGTGGAACTCCGTCTGGAGTTCGTCGAACCCGCGCTGTGGGAGGACAAGCGGAAGGAGTTTCTGGTCTCCACCAACACCCAGGTGGAGTTGAGGAACACTGTGGTTCTCCTGGTGAGAAACGACGACACCGTCGAAGAACTGCTGCCCGAGATCGTCCGTTCGGAAAAGGTGCTCGGCGACGTCGACGAGCGCAGCGCCGACCATGTCGTCGCACAATACCTCCGCGCGGAACGGCGGGCCGCCGAGCGCAGTCGGGAGCGGGTGGCGGCCGCCATGGAGAAAGCGATGCTGGACGGCGTCTTCATTTTCCGCGGCAAACCCACCCCGGTCCGCGAAGCCGGTGAAACGCTGGACGCCGCCGTGCGCAACATCCTTTCCTCAGCCGTCAAGGAGGTCTTCCCCCACTTCCACCTTGCTCCCATCCGACCTTCGACCGACGCCGCGGCGAAATTCCTCGGCGTCGAACGGCTGGATCGGATCTCCAGGGACCTCGATCCCCTCGGTCTCGTCGTCAAGAGCAAAGGGGCGCCGAGGGTGGACACGGCCGCACCGGTGCTGGCCGAGGTGCTCAGGGTCTTCCAGACCAAAGCGGCCGAATCCGGCTCCGGGAGACTTCAAGGGTCGTATCTGCAGGACCTCTTCAGCGCGCCCCCCTACGGTTGGACCAAGGACACCGTGCGGTATCTCTTCGCGGCCCTGCTCAGGGCCGGTGAGATCGAGTTCCATGTACCGGGCGCCGGGGGCCCCGTCCGAACCGCCGGCCCGCAGGCGGTGGACGCGGTCAAGAGCACGGTCTCGTTCAACCGGATCGGCGTATCCCCACGGGACGCCAAACTCCCGCCGGAGGCATTGGACAGAGCCGCGCGGAGGCTGGAGACCCTGTTCGGCGACGAGGTTCTGCCGCTGGAGGATCACATCAGCCGCGCCGTGCGGCGGCACTTCCCCGAACTGCTGGAGAAACTCGGCGCACTGCCCGACCGCCTGCGCCTGTTGGGCCTGCCCGGCGAAAGCCGGGCACAACGGCTGCTCGCGGACGCGGCCGACCTGCTCAAGGGGGATGCGGGGGGGGCGGGCGCGATCCTGGGGGGCGTTGAGTGCAACCTGCCGGACGAGATCAGCTGGGCCAAAGCCGTGTTCGACGCGCTGGAATCCGGCGCGGAAGCCGACGTCCGCAACGCCCGCTCGGTGCTGGATTCGATTGCCGACCTGGACCGAATGTTCCCCGGGACCGTGACCGACCTGCTGAGTCCCGAAGACAGGGCCGTCGCCGAGGAAGTGTTGTCGAGCGAGCGGTTCTATGAACGGCTGCCCGACCTTCGGAGCGTGGTGCGCGGTGCGACGACCCGTACCGAGAAAATGTATGAGACCGAACGCGCCGCCTTCGACACCGACCTGAAAGCGGCGATGAACAGGCTGGAGGCGGAGCCGGACTGGACGAAGCTTCTCGACGAGGACCGCGAAGAGATCGCCGCCCGGCTCGTCTGCGATCTGCCGGCCGACGCCGGCGAAGGCGATCCGGTCCGGCTGCTTCAGACGCTGCTGGTGCGGAAGCGCACCCTGCCCGGCCTGATCGAAGAACTGAGGGCCGAGGTCAAACGCAGACGCCCCGCCGAACCGGAGCCCGAGCCGGGGGGCGGCGCGGAACCGGCCGGTGAAGAGGTCATTGAAGCGGGCGACCTTGTGGAGCCCGCGGTGATCGCGACGACGGAAGATCTGGAATCCTGGCTGGCCGCCGTCCGGGAGAAGCTGGCCGGACTTTTGAAATCGAGCAAGCGGATACGAATCAAGGGACGCGGATGAGCTTCGACAAGGAAACAAGAAACCTGCTTGCGAAGACGGTCGCCGCCTGCAGGCGCCAGCTGACCGAGGACGTCACCGACCAGCTCCGCGGTACGTTCGGCCTGCACCCGGACGGCACGATCCTGCCGTTGGAGAAACTGACCCACCTCACCGAGGAGCAGGCGGCCGCCGCGAGGCGGCTCCGTGAGTTGCTCGACCATTACGCGGCCGGGGCGGCGGGTACGCCGTCGGCGCGCCGCAAAGCGGCCTATGAGCGCCTGGTGTTGGAGATCTCCTTCACGGCGCTGAACCGTCTGGCCGCACTGCGCCTGTGCGAGGAACGGGGCCTTGTCGTCGAATGCGTGCGCAAGGGCACGGCATCCGACGGATTCCGCCTGTTCGAGAGGGTCTCCGGGGGAGCGCTCGGGACGCGCTATGAAACCTACCGCGTGTTCCTTGAGTGTCTGTTCGATGAACTGGCCTTGGACCTCGGCGTGCTTTTCGACCGCTTCACCCCGCAGTCCGCGGTTTTCCCGGGCGAACGCTGCCTGGAAGAGGTGCTCGACGAGCTCAACAAGCCCGACCTCGCGCACCTTTGGACCGAAGACGAGACCATCGGCTGGATCTATCAGTACTTCAATCCGCCCGAGGAACGCAAAGCCATGCGGGAGGCCTCCCAGGCGCCGCGCAACAGCCGGGAACTCGCCGTCCGCAACCAGTTCTTCACACCGCGCTATGTGGTGGAGTTCCTCACCGACAACACCCTCGGGCGCATCTGGTACGAGATGCGCAAAGGAGACACCCGGCTCAAAGAGGAATGCCGTTATCTGGTCCGCAGACCGAACGAGGTATTTCTCGAGGCCGGGGAAAAGGCGCCGTCGCAGGACGACGCCCGCGGGGATCTTTCCCAAGAGGAACTCCTCAAACAACCGGTTTACATCGAGCACAGACCGAAGAAAGACCCGCGGGACATCAAGATCCTCGATCCCGCCTGCGGCAGCGGGCATTTCCTGCTCTACGCATTCGACCTTTTGGAGACGATCTACGAGGAGGCCTGGGAGGACCCCGAAAGTCCGGCGTCGGAAGTCACGGGCCGCACTCTGCGGGAGGAGTTCGAAACCCTCGACGAGCTGCGTCGGAACGTTCCCAAGCTGATCATCGAACACAATCTCCACGGCATCGATATCGACCCGCGGGCGGTGCAGATCGCCGCGCTCGCCCTCTGGTTGCGGGCGCAGAAGACCTGGAAGCGCCTGGGGCTCAAGCCTGCGGAGAGGCCCCGTGTCGTGAAGTCCAACATCGTCACCGCCGAACCCATGCCCGGCGAAGAAGACATGCGGCGGGAGTTCCTCGAGGCCTTGCGCCCCAAGGTTCTCGGCCAATTGGTGGAAGTGGTGTTCGACAAGATGAAACTCGCCGGCGAGGGCGGGTCTCTGCTCAAGATCGAGGAGGAGATCCGGGACGCCGTGGCGGAGGCGAAGAAGCAATGGGTTGAAGGGCCGAAACCGGAGCAGATGTTGTTGTTTCCGGAGCCGGCCTCGCCGAAGCCCGAGCAGAGGACCCTTTTCGACGTCAAGGAAATCACGGATGAGGAGTTCTGGAACCAGGCCGAAGGACGCATCCTGGCGGCGCTCAAGGAATACGCGGAGCGGGCCGAAAACGGCCGTGGTCTGCGCCGCCGCCTGTTCGCCGAGGACGCCGCCCGTGGCTTCGCTTTCGTGGATCTCTGCCGCAAGCGGTTCGACGTGGTGCTGATGAATCCGCCGTTTGGGGAACCGAGCAAGCTTTCCAAGAAATACATGGGGCAGGCCTATGCGCGAACCAAGAACGACCTTTACGCTGCCTTTGTGGAGCGAGGTCTGCTCATTCTTAAGAATCGCGGGATGATTGGTGCCATTACTTCACGGACGGGTTTTTTCCTCTCTTCATTTCGAAAGTGGCGTGAAGAGATCCTTCTAAAGGAAGCTCGGCCGACCGTATTCGCCGATCTCGGTTACGGCGTCTTGGATACGGCGATGGTTGAGACAGCGGCTTACTGTTTGGAGGCCTCAGTCCATGTCCCGTAATGCAAATTCTGCCATAGAACGAATAAGGGCGGGACAACAGCCTACAGAGCGCGAGCTCAAGGCTGTCCTTAGAGGCCTTACTTTTTTCAGGTCGAGCGCCCGGACCGAATCGGCGCATGTGGACTTCAAGCGCGGGTTTCACGATACGACGAAGGACTGGGCCGACCTTCTAAAAGATATACCTTAATCCGTGAGTGTGATTTTAACCAAACAAATATCAGACCTTATCTAGGGTTTTGAATTTACACGTGTTTTGTGCTATAGAGTCTCCTGTCAACCTTTCACTTGGCAGGTGCTCGCATGAAGAAAATTGTGATCGAACAGTCTTCGAAAGCCTTCTACAGCAGCCACTCGGGTTTGGCTCTGGTAGGGAACCTGATCAACGGCTATACAAGCCTGTGCGAACGGTTGGAAAAGGAAGTTCCCGGGCAGCCGAGGGTTTCGCACGGGGATGTGGTGAAGACCTATCTCGGTCTCCTGTGCCTGGGCAAAAGTGATTTTGAAGCCGCACAGGGAGTCG
>NZ_FQVB01000027.1 GCF_900129305.1 Desulfacinum infernum DSM 9756
CAGAGGACGCTTCGCGAAAGCGGAATTCGTCACCACTGGGCCACCTTGCGAACGCATCTGAGTGGCCAGGTGCGGGTGACCACCAGCATGGTCAATGACAAAGGGCAGGTCATTCACATACGACACACGTCCGAGCCGGAACCGGTTCACGTGAAAATTTACAATGCTCTCGGGCTGCCGGTACGGCCATTAAGGAGGCTGACCGCCATCGAATGAAAAATTTGTAGTGTAGAATTTGAAAGCACTCTACAACAAAATCAGTAACTTACACACAAAAGTGACAAACTTGGGCTAGGAGCCTGTCCGACAATTGGAAATTTGCCTGGTTCAACGCCCATTTTCGTCATCCCCGCGAAGCTTGTCCCCGGCTTGAACGGGGAGTGGGGATCCAGAATTTCCAGTAGGTTATGGACTCCCGCTTGCGCGGGAGTGACGGTAGGGGGAGTTCTCGGACAAGCACCTAGTGCGGTTTCGAAGGCCGGGAGGAAAACCCGCCAGCCCGTCAATCCTGCCGATAGGGCTGGCCCAGGGCTCGGGGCGCGCTGCCTCGAAGCAGCCGGATGATCCTGAGCAGCCACGGCCTCTTGGCCGCCCATCGCTCCGCTCCCGGGCGTTGACTCAAGTGCATGAAGACCAAGGTGAAGATCATGAGCGGGAAGGGCGCCACCTGAAAGACCTGGGTGGGCACCGACGGCAGCACGCCCTGGAAGGTGATGCCCAGGATCTGAAGCAGAGCGAAGAGGTAGGTCCCCAGCGCCACCTTCACGGGATGCCATCCCCCGAAAATGACGATGGCCAGGGCGATCCAGCCCATGCCCTCGGCACCCTGCGGACGTCCCCAGCCGGGCTTGGTGCAGAGAGAAAAGGCCGCTCCGGCCAGCCCCACCAGAAATCCCCCCAAAAGAGCGTAGATCAGTTGAACCCGCCGGGCGTTGATCCCCCGGGCGTAGGCGGCGTGGGGATGTTCCCCCACGGCCCGCAGTTCCAGCCCCCACCGGGTGCGGTAGATGAAGGCCCAAGTCGCCGCGATGAGCACCAGACTGGCGTAGGTGATGAGATTCTGCTGGAAGAGCACCGGGCCCACGCCCGGAATGTCCTTGAGGAAGGGCAGGGGAGACAGACCCACCTGAGGCCCTTGAAGCCGCGAATAGGGATTGCCGAGAAAGTAGGCCAGGTCCCGACACATGAGCGTCAGAACGAATCCCACCGCCACCTGGGACTGCCCCAGGTAGATGCCGGCGCCCGCCACCACGGCCGCCACCAAAACGCCCACCACACCGGCGGCCAAAAAACCCAGCACCAGGCTGTGGGTTTCGTAGGCCACCGCAAAGCCCGTCATGGCCGAAAGGAGGATCGTTCCATCCAAGGACAGGTTGATCACTCCCGCCTTTTCCGTCAGGGTCTCTCCCATGGTGGCCAGGATGAGGGGGGCGGCTCCGGCCAGGACACCGGCCAGAAGGATTTCGAAACTCAACTCCATCATGACGCCTGCTCCCTCTTACGCGCCCAGCCGTGCACCACCAGGGTGGCCAGAACGAGGCTTCCCTGGATCACGCCCGCCAGGGACGAATCCATCTGGAGCATCATGGGAAGCTGGATGCTGCCCACGTTGAGGGCGGCAAAAAAGAAGGCGATGAAGGGGATCCACACCAGGCGATAGTTGGCCAGCATCACCACGAGAAGGGAAAGGTATCCGTAGTTGCTGGAGATGGCGGGAATCAGGCGGTGATAGACGGCCACCACCTGGTAGGCCCCCGCCAGGCCCGCCAACCCTCCGGCGAGCATCATGGCGATGAGCATCCAGCGGTCGGGGCGAAGACCCAAAAGGTACGACGCATGGGGATTGCGGCCGATGGCACGACAGGCCAGCCCCACCCGGGTGTATTTCAGCGTCCACCAGGTCAAGGCCAGCACCGCCACGGCAGCCGCCAGAGCGTAGGGCGAGATGCGCCATCCCGCCAGGGTGGGAAGCCACAGCTCCCGGGCAAACGGCTCGGTGCCGCTCATGCTGGCGATTCCGGGGCGCTTCCACGGACCGAAGATGAGCCACAAGATGACGCCCACGGCCACGAAATTGAGTCCCAGGCCGGCGAAGATCTCGTTCACTCCGCCTCTCGTCTTGAGCAGCCCCGCCGCCAGGGCCCACAATCCGCCGCAGCCCACGGCCGCCAGCAGGGACAAGAGGAGCACCGCCGTAGGAGATCCCCAATGGGCTCCCCAGCGAAGCACCGCCGTGGCCGCAATGGCCCCCAGGATCACCTGTCCTTCCACACCGATGTTCCACAAGCCGATCTGGAAGGTGTAAAGAAGGCCGCAGGAACAGAGCACCAGGGGCACCCAGACCTTCAGCACCTGGGCCACCTTGAGCCAAGATCCCACCGATCCTTCCAGGATGTATCGGTAGGCCGCCCAAGGCGGCTCTCCGCTCAGAAGCACCACCACCGTGGTGAAGGAAAAGGCCAGAGCCAGTATGGCCGCCGCCTGACCCAGCACGCTTTTCGCCCTTGTTCCCTTGTCCCGTTCCATCTTCACCCGCCGTCACTACCCGTACCATGCCTCATTATCTATTCCTTGCAGCTTCCCTCCGCCCTAGGACCTTGTCCGAGAACTCCGCAAACCGTCACTCCCGCGCAAGCGGGAGTCCATAAGTTCCCGGAAATCCTGGATCCCCGCTTTCGCGGGGATCACGAATGGGCGTTGAATGACGGAAATCAGTCATTCTCGGACAGCCTCCTAGAACCTCGGACTCGGGAGGCAACCGATGGCAGATCCCGGGCCATTCCCCACCTTTCCATTAACGAGACCCTTCACCCGTCACCCTTGACCCGTCACTCATCACTCACCCGCCCGGCGATGGCGCTTCCGATCCGATCGGGATCCGCTTCTTCCGCCGTCACGTCCAGCACGATCCGCCCGTTGAAGAAGACCAGGACGCGGTCGGCCACCATGAGGATTTCATCCAGTTCCGCGGGACTGAAAAGGATGGTGGTTCCCTGGTCGCACAGGTTCAAAAGGTGCTGCCACATCCAGTGCGCCGACTCCACGTCCAATCCCCGGGTGGGTTGTTCCAGCAGCAACACCTTGGGACTGGGGGGAATGAGCGACAGGAGGAGCCTCTGCTGATTGCCTCCGGAAAGGCCCTCCACGGACGTTTCCGGCGTGCCCCGTATCTTGAAGTGCTCCACGCGGGTTCGGGCCACCTTCAGGGCGTCCAGCCACGGCACCAGGAAGGTCTGACGGCATGCCGCCAGTGCAAAATGCTCGGTGATGGAAAGCCCCGGAATGAGCCCTTCTTCCAGGCGTGCGGTGGGCAGGAAGGTCACGCCCCGTCGTTTGAATTCGTGGTGGTCCGCGCCGCGCATGTCCTGACCGTCCAGAAGGACAGTACCCGTGAGAGGCTTTTGAAGCCCGGCGGCCAGCCTCAGGAAGACCCCCTGACCGCTTCCTTCCAGGCCCGCCAGGCCCACCACCTGCCCGCGTTGAAAGGAGACCGTGCACTCGTTCAGGCCCGCCCGGCCTCCTTCGGCGCTCACTTCCCGGAAGGCCAGCACCTGGTCTCCCGCTTCCTTGGCGCACTTGGGAGGCGGCGAGGGCGGGGTGCCGAACATGTGGGCCAGGATGGTTTCCGGATCGAAGGGCGCCTCCATCTCCCCCGTGACACGTCCCTGGCGAAGGATCGTCACCCGGTTGCACAGGGCCTCCACGTCTTCGATCTTGTGACTCACCATGAGGACCGTTCTTCCCTCCCGGGCGAGCTTTCGCAGCGCCTGGAAGAGCACTTCCTTCTGAACGGGGGAAATCCCCGTGGTGGGCTCGTCCAGAATGAGCAGTCGGGCTCCCAGGGAAAGCAGGCGCAGCAGTTCCAGTTGCTGCCGTTCTCCCACGGTCAGGGCGGCCAGGGGCGCTTCGGGGTCCAGATGGAAGTCGAAATGTTCGGCCAGTTCCTTGAGCTTGTTCGCCCAATCCCTTGCGGAAAGCCTGGTGCCGTGGACCTGGCCCAGCATGAAATTTTCCAGCACGGTGAGCGGGGGAAAGTCCAGGGGATCCTGATAGAGCATGCCGATGCCCATGCGGGAAGCCATGGCGGGATTGCGGAACTCCACCGGCCGTCCGTCCAGCAGAATCTCGCCGCCGGACTTCTGGATATAGCCGGAGAGGATCTTCATGAGAGTGCTCTTGCCGGCGCCGTTCTCCCCCAGGATGCCGTGGATGGTCCCCGAATCCACCGTGAGGTTGATCCCCTGGTTGGCGTGGACGGGACCGTAGAACTTATGAATTTCTTTCAGCTGGATATGCATGAACAAAGACGCCTACGAAAACAGATGGAGGCGGTCCCCGCTTGCGCGGGCCGCCCCCGTCACCTCTTGGGATCGCCGGTCGCGGTCTTATTGAGCGCTGCTCTGACCTTCCATTCCCTTGAGCAGCTGCTTCATGTACCACACATCCTGATCCGACGCGGTCTTTCCGGCCTCAACAAACACCGAACCATCCTGGTAGTACAGCGGACCTGCAAAGAGATTGACCTTCCCGGAGCCCAGATCGGCCACGAAGGCATCCAAGGCTTTCCTGGCTTCATCGCTCAGAGCGGACCCGGGAACAAAACCTATGGCGCTGGTGTCCTTGTTGTTGATGTCCGCCCAGTCGGGAGGCAGCCAGAGCCATTGCTGTTTCCACTGGCCGGACATGGACGCCTGAACCAACTGCACGTAGCCGGGACCCCAGTTGTAGTAAGGCACGCCCAGACAGGCATCGGGAGCCGTCTCGCAGGCCCCTTCGTAGTCGTAGGGAATGGCCCAGACTTCCTTTCCTTCCTTGCGCTTCTGACCGGCCACCACCAGGGCTTCCGTGGTGTCGATCCCGGAAACTACCACGTCGTAGCCGGAGTTGAAGAAGTTCTGGGCCACCTGGGTGGGATCCGCGGTCACTCCGGGGATGTTGAACCAGAAGCCGATCCAGGTCACCCGAAAGGCCAGCTTGTCTTCAGCCTGTTTTCGGACCTGGGTCCAGGCGTAGCGGGCACCCAGGTAGGTGCTGGCCGCCAGGCGCCGGGTTTCCTCGTTGATGAGGGGGCCCAGGTAACCGATCTTTCCGGTCCGGGTGGTAAGACCCGCCACGAAGCCGGCCATCATCTTGCCGTATTCCATGCGCCCCATGATGTTGGCCAGGTTGGCGGGACCTTTGCCGGTCAGGGCATCGTCGCCGGAAACGTGCACGAAGTGGATATCGGGGTGCTGAAGCGCCGCTTCCCGGATCCCGTCCTTCATGTCGTCCGAATTGGCGATGATGAGCTTGGCGCCCTTGGACACCAGGTCGTCCACCAACTGGGGGATGGTCACGCCGGGGCGGTCGGCGGGGTTCACCTTGTCGATGTAGATCATCCTGGTCCCGGGCACCTTTTCCTGAACGTAGAGTCCACCCTCGTAGTGGGCCTGGCTCCAACCACGATCATTGTAGGGGCCCACCAGCAGGAGCCCGAAGATGAATTCATCGTCCGCCGCCGTACCGGCCACGGGCGCCATCAAGGTCCCCAGCAACGCGGCCACGACCGCCACGATGCCCCAAACACGTTTCCCGCGCATTGTCCTCCTCCTCGGCGTTTTGATTCCATCCGGTTCTCGATCGATGCACCTTATCCATCCGGGTGGGCGCGATCATAAAGAAAAGACCTCGCAATTGCAACCGATTATGCGCCGAAGGGAACAAGGGATCCGGTCCTTGACAACCGGGAAGTCGAACTTATAATTACCGCGAAAATCGAATGGTCACTCGTGCCCGGTGCCGATTTCATAGAGCGCCCGTCCACCGAGGACGGCAAGGAGGTCAAAGCGATGCCCATTTACGAATACGAATGCACCAAGTGCGGTCAGATCACCGAAGCCATGCAGAAGTTTTCCGATCCCCCGCTGACCGAATGCGATCATTGCCACGGCGAACTGCGAAAGATGATTTCCATGAGCACCTTCCACCTGAAGGGTTCCGGCTGGTACGTGACCGACTATGCCGGAAGAAAGCAGAACGCCAACTCCAGTTCGTCCAAGAACGAAGACTCCTCCGGTGGATCTTCCGGAGACAAGCCTTCTTCCTCCACCACATCGTCCGACGACTAAGCCGAACGGCCCCCCAACCCGATTCGCGACCAAAAAGCCCCTGCCGAAAGTCGGCAGGGGCTTTTTTAGTCGAAGACAAAGGCGGCGCGCAGGAGGTAGGGGCGAATGATCATTCGCCCCTACAGTTGAAACCAACGCTGGGCGCCATGGGGCCGCCGGCATATCGAATCCCGCCGTAATGCGGACCGCCCGGCGATCTGGCCCTGGGTGCTTGTCTGAAAACACTGGGCACCACCGCCTTTCTCGTAGTGCAGCCCTTTAGGGCTGCGAAGGATCCACCGACCGTCGGATAGCCCGTCGTATTCGGCCCGTAACCTCATGGGGTTACGATGACCCATTCCCGCGGGGCTGAAGCCCCGCGGCTACGTGGAAAACGGTAGCTCCCTGGGCCCTTGCGTCAGACCTGAATTGGACGGTTCTTTCTAATGGACAGCTCCTGAAGGGCGGGCGTAAAGCCCGCCCCTACAAAAAGCCCCGGACCCATTGGGTAGGGGCGGGGTTTATCCCCGCCCGCTAATCACGCGGTGTAAGAGACACCCGAAGAAAAAATCGCTCAGATTGGGTCAGAAAGCAATTCTCAGACAGCCACCTGGGAGGCTGTCCGAAAACTCCCCAAACCGTCACTCCCGCGCAAGCGGGAGTCCATAACTTACTGGAAATCCTGGATCCCCGCTTCCGCGGGGATGACGAATGGGCGTTGAACGGCGCAAATCTGCCGTTTTCGGACAAGCTCCTACGCCGCCACCTTCTCCACGCGAACGGCGCACACCTTGAGTTCCGGGATTTTGCTCACCGGATCCAATGCATCGTTGGTGAGCACGTTGACCGGAACCTCGGCGAAGTGGAAGGTGGCGAAGACCATTCCCGGGGCCGGATTCTCGGACACCAGCACCTCCGCCTCCACTTCGCCGCGCCGGGAGACCACCCGCACGCGGTCTCCGGTTCGGATTCCCAGCCGCTCGGCGTCCTGCGGATGGATCTGGATCCGTTCCGCGGGAGCCAGCCTGTCCAGGCCACGGCACCGCCGGGTCATGGTGCCGGTGTGATAGTGGAAGCGAATACGGCCCGTGCTGAGGTAGAACGGGTACTCTTCGTCCGGCAGTTCGGCGGGCCCCTGGAAGGCGAGGGCGTGGAACTTGCCCCGGCCCCGCGCGAACCGGTCCTTGTGCAGATAGGGAGTGCCCGGATGGTGCCGCGACGGGCACGGCCACTGGATACCGCCCCGTTCCACCCGCTTGTAGCTCAAGCCCGCGTAGATGGGCGTGACCGCCGCCAGTTCGTCGAAGATTTCACTGGGATCGGCGTAGTCCCAGTACCCGCGGTCCTTGCAGCGCGCCGCCAGGCCGTTGGCCACCGCCGCCACGGCCGACCGCTTGTTGAGCTCGCGGCTGTAGGCCTTGGCCAGCCGGCAGAAGATCTCCCAGTCCGCACGGGCCCGCCCCGGCGGGTCGATGGCCTTGCGCACCCGCTGCACGCGCCGTTCCGTGTTGGTGAAGGTGCCGTCCTTTTCGGCGAAGCTGGCCGCCGGCAGCACCACGTCCGCGTAGGCGGCCGTCTCCGTAAAGAAGATGTCCTGCACGACCAGGAAGTCCAGCGCCTCCAGAGCTTCCCGCACATGGGACACATTGGCGTCGCTCAGAGCCGGATTTTCCCCCACGATGTACATGGCGCGAAGCCGGCCCTCCAGCACGGCCGGGAACATCTCGGTGACCGGCATCCCCACCTTGTTGGAAAGCCGAACCCCCGTGGCCCATTCCGCCTGGAATCGCGCCAGGACCTCCTCGTCGGTGACCGGCTGATAACCGGGAAGGACGTTGGGAAGGGCCCCCATGTCGCAGGCGCCCTGCACGTTGTTCTGGCCGCGCAGGGGGTTGAGTCCCGTGCCTTCGCGGCCCACCTGACCGCAGAGCATCACCAGGTTGGCCAGGGCCTTCACGTTGTCCGTGCCGTGGGCGTGCTGGGTGATGCCCATGGCGTAGAAGATCATGGCCTTGGGCGCCCGGGCATAGAGGCGGGCGGCGCGCCGAAGGTCCTCGGCCGGAATCCCGCACACCTGCTCCACATACTCCGGGGTGAATTCCTTGACCGACTCCCGGAATTCTTCGAAGCCTTCCGTGCGCTGAGCCACGAACTCCCGATCCCACAGCCCTTCTTCCAGGATCACGTGGCACAGACCGTTGATCCAGGCCACGTCGGTGCCGGGTCGAGGCCGCAGCCAGATGTTGGCAAAGCTCACCATGGGAATCTTTCTCGGATCCACCACGATGAGCTTCGCGCGGCGCCGATCCACGGCCCGTTTGATCATCCGACCGATGATGGGATGCGCCTCCGAGGTGTTGCTTCCGGTGATGAGGATCACATCGGTTTCCTCGATCTCCGCAATGGAGTTGGTCATGGCACCGGAGCCGAACGCGGCGGCCAGACCGGCCACCGTGGAGCTGTGTCAGAGACGGGCGCAGTGGTCCACGTTGTTGGTGCCGATGACCCCCCGGATGAATTTCTGAAAGAGGTAGTTTTCCTCGTTGGTGCAGCGCGCGGAAGCAAGAGCCCCGATGGCGTCCGGGCCCGATTCCGAGCGGATGTCCACCAGGCGCTTGGCCACAAAATCCAGGGCCTCGTCCCAGTTGGCTTCCCGCCAGGTTCCGTTTTCCCGGATGAGCGGCGTTTTGAGCCGTTCATGGTGGTTGATGAAGTCGTAGCCGAAACGCCCCTTGGAGCAGAGCGCCCCGCGGTTCACGCCGCCGTCCACGGGGGTCACCGCCGTGACCGTTTCGCCCACGGCGTTCAGTTCCAGTTGGCACCCGCAGCCGCAGTAGGTGCAGGTGGTCTTCACCTTCCGGGTCTCCCAAGCCTTGCCCCGTTTCTTTCCCAGAGCCTCCGTCAGCGCGTTCACGGGACAGACCGCCATGCACTCCCCGCAGGAAACGCATTCCGGCTTGATGCTTCCCATGCGCTCCACCGGCGCAATACGGGCCAAGGCGCCGCGGCCTTTGAAATTGATGGCCCCCACCTCGGTGATCTCCACGCACGCCTGGACGCACCGACCGCACAGGATGCACCGGCGGGGATGGTACTGGATGAGCGGGGTCGCGTAGGGTCCGGGCTCCGGCTCCACCGGCCGGATGTTGTAGGTGTGAAGATCCGTGTGGTTGATGTCGTACTCGTGCGCCAGATCCTGCAGCTGGCAGTTGCCGTTGATCTCGCACGCGGCACAGTTCATGGGGTGCTTGAGGAAGATGAGCTTCAGGGTTTCCCGTCGAAGCTCCACCAGATCCGGGGTGTGGGTGCGAACGATCATCCCGTCGGAAACCGCCGTGGTGCAGGCCGCCACCGGCGTGCTGCTCCCTTCCACCTCCACGATGCACATGCGGCAGGATCCGATGGGTTTCAGTTTTTCATGGTAGCACAAAGTGGGAATGCGGATATCGTGTTCACGGGCCACGTCCAGGATCGTCTGTCCCTCCCGGGCGTTCAGCCTCATGCCGTCCATGAGGATGGTCACGGTCTTTGCCTCAGATTGTCTTCTCACTGCCATCTCTTCTCACCCGTTCCATTTTCGCAGGGATCCATCCAAAGGAGTGTGGGGTTCCTTGGGAGCTACTTCTCCGTGGCCACCAGCAGGATGCGATAGCAGCGCAGGCAGCGGTCCGCTTCCAGCAGGGCGTCTTCCGGAGCCCATCCCATCTCCACCTCTTCGAAGTCGTCCACGCGCTCTTCCACCGTCCGGGTGGGTATCTGGATGCGCTGGACGCCCCGGCCCAGGCGGTCCACCATGTCCTCGTCCACGGCGGCCACGGCCCGAAGAACGCGGCTCATGCGCTCTTCTTCGGTCAGTTCCACACGGCCGAAGCGAAGGTATTGGTCGATGGAATGGCTCACCCGGAATCCGGCGGCCATGGCCTCGATCAAAGTGGCCGGGCCGGACACGCAATCGCCGCCGGCAAACACGCATTCCAGGGAGGTCTGCAGGGTGTCCGGATTGACTTCCACGGTGTTCCAGCGCGAGAGTTTCAGCACCGGGGGATCTCCCAGGCACGAGACGTCCATCTTCTGCCCGATGGCCGGGAGCACCATGTCGCACTCGATGACGAACTCCGAGCCTTCCACGGGCACGGGACGGCGTCGGCCGCTCTTGTCCGGCTCACCCAGTTCCATGCGGATGCACTCCATGCCCACCACCCGACCGTCTTCCACCAGAAGCCGCGTGGGGTTGGTCAGGAAATGAAAGTGCACCCCTTCCTCTTCCGCCTCGTGGATTTCCACCTTGTCGGCGGGCATCTCGGCCTTGGTTCGCCGATAGACCAGATGGACCTCCTTGGCCCCCATGCGCAGCGACGACCGGGAGCAGTCCATGGCCACGTTGCCGCCGCCGACCACCACCACCTTGGAACCCATCTCGATGGGTTCGTTGCGGTTGACGCGCTTCAGGAATTCCACGCCGGGGTAGTAGCCCTTGGGTTGAAGTTCCTCGCCGGGAATGCCCAGGCTCGTGCCCAGCTGACAGCCGATGGCCAGGAAGATGGCATCGAATCCCCGATCCCGGAGATCCTTCAAGGTGAAATCCTTGCCCAGCCGCTGGTTGTAGTGGATTTGGCCGCCCATCTCCAGGACCACTTCCGCCTCGTTTCGAAGCACCTGGCGCGGCAGCCGGTAGTCGGGGATACCGAAAGCGGCCCATCCGCCCGGCTCATCCATGGCCTCGAAGATCTCCACCCGATAGCCTTTGCGGAGCAGGTGGTACGCCGCCGTGATGCCGGCCGGGCCGGCCCCGACGATGGCCACCCGTTTGGCATCGGGGGCGATGCGCACCTCCTTGGCCTGCTTCTTGACCGCCGCCTCCAGCTCCACGTCGGACACGAAGCGCTTCAGGTGCTTGATGTCCACCGGGTCGTCCAGCATGCCCCGGCGGCAGGCGAACTCGCAAAAGCGCACGCACACGCGGCCGCAGACGGACGCCAGGGGGTTCTTTTCCTGAATGATGGAAAGGGAGTCCGTGTAGCGCCCGGATCGGATGTAGTCGATGTAGGCGGGGATGTCCAAGCGCTCGGGGCAGGCCTCGATGCACGGAGCGGTCACCTTGGTGTGGTAGCTCCGGCGGGGATGGCGCACACCCTTGGTGATGCTTTCTCGAAAAACCCCTTCGTAATGATCCAGAAGGTAGAGCACGCCGTTCATCCCCGTGTGGCCCAGCTCGCACATGGACCCTTCGCGCACCAGGCGGGCCACCTTCCGAAGGGTGTGGATGTCTTCCTCGCTGCCCTTGCCGTCGGCGATGCGGGTGAGCAGATCCACGGCCACCCGGGTGCCCATGCGGCACGGCACGCATTTTCCGCACGACTCTCGCTGCACCACCTCCATGTAGGCCCGGGCCATGTCCACCAGGTCCACGGAGGGATCGAAGACGAAAAAGCCGTCCCAGCCCATGATGGCCTGGATGGGATTTCCGGGTTCGTATTCGGCAATGTCCTGGAGGGGCGCGAGCTTGGGCGCCCACAGCTCGCTTTTTCCGTTGTGGACGATCTGGCCGTCCCATATACCAAAGACGATGTCAGCCAACTTTCCTTCTCCACTTCACATGTTTCGGGGGTTTGTTGTGCAAACTCCACTTCCACGGGCGTCACCGCCGCAGCCGCCGGGCCGGCGCTGGAACCGGCGAGGATCCCCATATTACGAACCCTTACGCCTTGCCATGCGCCAAGCACCCGGGCATACAACGGTCCGACTTACTGACACAAAACGGTCGTGCATGTCAACCTTTTCACAACCCGGCACGCATTCCAGCCCCCTTTTGTGCATTTGGTGAAAGCGATCAGCTCTCAGCCGTCAGCCGTCAGTTTTCGGTTTTCCGGTTTCAATCCCATCCAAGGGCAGGGAAGCCCCATCACCCATCACTCATCACCCATCACTCGTCACCCATCACTCGTCACCCATCACTCGTCACCCATCACCCATCACTCGTCACTCGCCTCCAGCCACCGGCAGACCTTTTCCAGGTCTTCCCGACGTTGCCTCATGAGCGTCTGCGCCTCCAGCTTGAGCGCCGTGATGTTGGCCGCCGAAGCGTTGTCCATGTCGTCGCTGGCCACGTGGAGCGGGATCTGGAAGCGGGCGAAGCGCTCACCCAGGATCTGCCGAAGCTGGTAGTCCACCGCGTCGCTCACCCCGTCGAAGACCACGTTCAGGATGGGGATCGCCCAGCCGGCCAGCCCCCAGTCCTTGGCCTCTTCGTAGGTGATGGGTCGGGTGAGTTCCCCCGTACCCAGGGAAACCACCACCATGTCCTCATCCCCCGGATGGAGCCGCCGGGCCTCCGCGTAGGCGGATACGGCCGGGTTGTTCACGAAGACTCCACCGTCCACCAGCACCCTGGTTTCGTTTCCGATGCGGATCCGGGCCGGCTCGAAGTAGGTGGGGGCGGCGGAGGTGGCCCGCGCCGCCCGCTTCATGGGCACCATGGCCGTTTCGGCTCGCCAGCTTTTGAAGAAGAAGGGCGCGCGGTTTTCGATCTCGTAGGCGGACACCAGCACCTTCGTCACGGCCTCGCTCAGTACCGTGTCGCCGAAATACTCGTCCAGGACCCGCTCCAGCGGCTCGTGGGAATACTTTTCGTCCAAGAGTCCCCCCGCCGAGCTCATCCCTTTCCAGAAGGATCTTTTGAAGATGTCGCGGCCCCGTTCGGCATAGAGATCCACCAGGTCCCGAGCGGCATACCGCGGGCCGTCGCTTCCGGGGATGGCGAGGGCCATGACCAGAATCCCACCCGTGGACGTCCCGGCCATCAAGTCGAAGTTTTGCGCCGTGGGGCGGCCGGTGAGCCGCTCCATTTCCGCCAGCACCATGGCGGGGATGATCCCGCGGATTCCGCCTCCGTCGATGGACAGCACCCGTATCATGAGAACCTCCTTTCTCAGGACTCCAAGCCCAGTTCGGTACGGGTGGCGGGGCCCACGATCCCGTCCACCTTGAGGCGGCCCGAATCCTTTTGGAAGCGCCGCACGGCCCGGTCCGTCTCGGGTCCGAAAACCCCGTCCACCGTGACCGCATAGCCCCTGGTCGAAAGGGCCTCCTGGAGCCGCCGCACGTCCTCGCCGCGGAGGTAGGGCGTTTGCAAACGCAACATCCGCGGGGGTTCCTCTTCCGCCGAGATGCGGACCGGCTCGCCCGCGAGCACCGGCTCATCGATGCGAACGCCCCGCACCACCAACGGCAGTTCCAGGCCCCATTTTTCTTCCCGGATAAGGTGTTCGAAACTCTCCATGCGGTAGACGGTTTTGTGGAGGAGGGGATTGGAATGGGTGGCCAACCATTGTCGGCGCACCTGAACGTAGCACCGGACCCATTCAGTCTCCCCCAGGGATTCGACGGTCCCGAACCGCTCCACGGTTCGGTCGCGCATACGGTGCCAGGACCCGTGGATCTTGCTGTCGTAGACCACGGACGTCCCCAGGGCCGAGACGACCCCGACAGCCGCCGCCGAGTTCAGGCTGGGACTCCAATAGACCCGGTCGAAGAAGGCGTCCTGGGTCTCCTGCATGACCGGGTCGTCTCCCGCCTCCCGGAGAAGGGCCTTGAAGCGCCCATCGAAATTGAGTGCCGGATCGCGACGGGCCACATGCGCCAGGTAGGGGCGGATGTCCGGGCCCAGGGCGCTTTCCGGCCGATCGCAATAGTCTCTAAGGAGCAGATACAGATTGCCGCTGGCGAGCGTGGTCTGGGACCTCCCGTAGGTGAGCTGCCCGGTGTCCCGGGGATGGTAGGTTACTTTGCCGTAATCGCCCAGAGGCCGGCCCGTTTCAAAGACGTTCACGATGGCCTGGGCGGCCCGTTTTTGCAGATCACTCAACATGACCCCCTCCTTGGCTCTTCCAAAATGAACGGCATTCATGATATTCAGGCGGGACTGAACTTCATTCATCCTATCCGTGGGCCCCTCGGGAAGACAAGGCGAGTTCCTTTGAAAGGCAAGCGTCATGAGCAAAAAGCTGGATGATTTTCGACTGAAACTAGCGGGAAAAGAGTTGGTTCCTTTGGTGATCGGCGGAATGGGCGTGAACATCTCCACCACCGAGCTGGCTTTGGAGGCGGCGAGACTGGGCGGGGTGGGACACATATCCGACGCCATGATGCCCGCCGTGACGGACGATGTTCTCGGAACGCATTTCGTTTCGGAAAAGCTCAGCAGGAACTGCGGAAACGTGAAGCAACCCGACAAATCGGGCGTCTTTTTCCAGGTGGCTCAGGTGGCGGAAGCCACCCGGCTGTACGTGAGCAAGACCATGGAGAGGAAGCAGGGCCCAGGGCTGGTCTTTCTCAATTGCATGGAAAAGCTCACCATGGGAAACCCCAAGGAGACCCTGCAGGCGCGCCTCAAGGCGGCCCTGGATGCGGGAATCGACGGCATCACCCTGAGCGCCGGGCTCCACCTGGCGAGCTTTGCCCTCATGGCCGACCATCCCCGGTTTCGGGACGCCCTGTTGGGGATCATCGTCTCGTCGGTCCGGGCTCTGAAGCTCTTTCTCAAACGGGCGGCGCGCGTCAACCGACCTCCCGACTACGTGGTGGTGGAAGGACCCCTTGCGGGCGGTCATCTGGGCTTCGGTCTCGACTGGAAGAAGTTCGACCTGAAGGCCATCTTCCAGGAGGTTGTGCAATACCTCAAGAAAGAGGGGCTGCCCATTCCGGTCATTCCGGCGGGAGGCATCTTCACGGGAACGGACGCCGTGGAATACATGGAAGCGGGAGCCGGAGCCGTCCAGGTGGCCACGCGCTTTACCGTGACGCGGGAGTCGGGCCTTCCCGAGGATGTGAAACAGCGTTACTTCGAGGCGGAAGAGGAAGACATCGAAGTGAACATGCTCTCGCCCACGGGATACCCCATGCGCATGCTCAAAAACTGCCCGGCCGTCTCGCGCCGGGTTCGTCCCGCCTGCGACGCCTACGGCTATCTCCTGGACGGAACGGGGCACTGCTCGTACCTGGAAGCCTACTACCAGGCGGCCCAAAACGGCGGGGCCGACAAGCTCCACGAGATCCAGAAGGTGTGCCTGTGCACCCACATGCGGCGCTACCAGTGCTGGACCTGCGGCCATTACACCTACCGGCTGAAGGAGACCACACGGCGGAATCCGGACGGCACCTACCAGATCCTCAGCGCCGAGCACGTCTTCAAGGACTACCAGTTCAGCACAGATCATCAGATCGCTCTGCCGGAGGAGTGTGTTCCGTGTTCCGTGATCCGTAATCCGTCAGCCGTAATCCGTGATCCGTGAACTGAGAACTGACAACTGAGAACTGACAGCTATCAGCTGATAGCTGACAGCTGATTGCTGCCAGCTGATTGCTGCCAGCTTCCTCCACGCCGTTCTTGACAGGGAGACTCAAAAGCGCTATAGGGTCTTGCACTTCCCGCGTGGGGATGTAGCTCAGTTGGGAGAGCGCAGCCTTCGCAAGGCTGAGGCCACGGGTTCGAATCCCGTCATCTCCACCACGGCGCGACGGAAAGGACCCATCGGGCTACCGCCCGATGGGCTTTTTGTTTAGGGACTGAAGGTGATCCAGTCGAGGCGGGTGAGCGTGGTGTTGTTCCGCACCACGGGGGCATGGGTGAGATGCCAGGCGGTGTACTGTTCCGCGTAGAGCGATTCGGCGCTCATGCCGTCCACCGGCACCACGGCTCGAAAGCCGCGAAAGACCGCCCCGGCGGCGGTATGGAGCACCGCTCCGTGCGCCGCGGTCCCCACCGGCACCACCGTCTTGATACCGCGCTCGGAAAGGATTTTTTCCAGATCCGTTCGGATGAACTTATCCGGCCCGGACGCCACCAAGGGTTCGGACGGCTCCCGAGCCACTTCCTTTCGGACGTCTGCCGGCGTTCCCCTGGGAGTCAGGGTATAGACCACCAGGACGCCGGCCTTGCGGGCCCTCTCCAGCAGGCCCTTCACGGCAGGCAGGCTCGCCACGCAGCGGGGACGCCGCTCATCGTTGCAATTCTGGTACTGAAAGTCGAGCATCAGAAGGGCCGTTTCCGAGGCGGGGAGCGAGACCCGTTCCAAGGCCACCGGCTCCGGGGCAACCACCCGGTTCCAGAGATCCACGATGAGGCCTTTTTCTGACGCCGGGCCGTCCGCTCCCACCGGAGCAGCGCCCATCCCCGAAAGAAGCACCGCCAAGACGATCGCCGTTCGAACCCATTCCTTACCCATCTCTTCCTCCTTTCCCGAAGCGAGAAAATACCCCGTTCCTCGGTGCCCACCGAGATCCCCGGCTCTTATCCTATCCGTTACGGGCCCCGTCGGCCACCGGCCCTTCGGTGGCCGCGACGGCATGGCGAACCGGCGGTCCCGGTTGACCTTCGGTCGCGGATTGGCATAAGGTCTTTCAGTACAAAGGAGAAAAGGCCGCGGCTCGTACCGTCTCTTGACTCCGAAAAGGGAGGGACGCCATGATCGATTGCGAACTGCCCAGGGAAAACCCCAACGATCCCGAAATCGCGGAGATCCTGAGAAGCGCCAAGACCATCGCCGTGGTGGGCATCTCTCACAAGGAACACCGGGACAGCCACAAGGTGGCCAAGTACCTCAAGGAGCAAGGCTACACCCTCATCCCCGTAAATCCCAAGTACAAGGAGGTCCTGGGGGAGCCCTGCTATCCGGATTTGGCCTCCGTGCCGATGAAGATCGACATCGTGGACATCTTCCGAAACATCGAGGCCATCCCCGGCATCGTGGACGAAGCGATCCGGGTGGGAGCCGGCTGCGTGTGGATGCAGCTGGGGCTGGCCCACAATGAATCGGCGGAAAAGGCGCGGGCCGCGGGCCTCAAGGTGGTGATGAACAAGTGCACCAAGGTGGAACACCATCGCCTGTTGGGCGATGGCCGAAAAGAGTAGGAGAGGAGACCGCATTCCATGGCCCAGATCATACCGGCATCGGAACTTTTCGATCTGACCCGATTCGCCCACCGGGCCCTCTTTCGAGAGGACGAAAACGTATGGGAGGCCCTGTCCCGCCTCAAGGACTATCTGGCCGACCACCTAAATTCCAACGTGACGGCCGTGGGCTCCTTCGGAGCGCCCCTTCCCAAGACCGTGGTCCTCTGGGACGAGAAGGTCTGGTTCGACGGCTTCGAAATCCTGGGAGGCGACGCCTGCAAGGGTACCTTGAGGGTGCGGATCCGGGGCACGGAAACCACCGAGGCCACCATTCTGTACGCCGGCTGCGTCCTCATGGACCCCCATATCCAGATCGGCCGCGGATCCGTGGTGGAACCGGGCGCGCTCATCAAGGGCCCGACCCTCATCGGCAGCCACACGGAAGTGCGCCAGGGAGCCTACATCCGGGGCACCTGCCTGATCGGGGACCGTTGCGTGGTGGGCCACACCACGGAAGTTAAATCCAGTATCTTTCTGGACGGAGCCAAGGCGGGCCATTTCGCCTACATCGGAGACAGCATCCTGGGAAACGACGTGAACCTGGGAGCCGGTACCAAGCTGGCCAACCTGAAGATCAAGGGCGATTCCATCCGGATCCGGACCGGGGAGGGCGTGCTGGACACGGGGCGACGCAAGCTGGGGGCCGTCATCGGCGACGGCACGGAAATCGGCTGCAACGCCGTGACCAATCCCGGCACCATCCTGGGCCGGCGGTGCCTGGTCTGTCCGGTCCTGTCCGTCCGTGCGGGCTACCATCCGGCCCGAACCGTCATCCGTTGATGGAAAAGGTGACGGACAGGCGATTGAACCAAAGGAAAACCCAGACGGCGACTCAGGGAGCGGACTCGGCGGCCGTGCAAAACGAGGAGCCGGGGCGGAAGATTTCGACCCACTTCAGGTCCCGTCACCGGGAACGATTCGGGGACGAGGGGCCCTACAAGATGACACCCAAGGGGGCCTGGGCGGCCTCCGATCCGGACGCCCTCCTCTTTTTCTTCCGCCGGCTGAACCTGGAGACCTGCCGGCTTTTCTGCGACCTGGGAAGCGGGGACGGCCTGGCGGTCTGCTGCGCGGCCCTCTTCACCACGGCGGTGGGCATCGAAGCCGACCCGGACCTGTGCCGGGAGGCGACCGCCAACGCCCGGTCGCTCTCCCTGCCTCACCCCGCACTTTTCGTCTGTGCCGACTACACCCGGCTTCGGCCCCACCACGCCGACTGCCTGTACCTCTACCCCGACAAGCCTCCCGCGGAGCTTCACCGACTGGTGCCGCCCGGCTGGCACGGAAGGCTCCTCATCTACGGTCCCCATTTTCCCCCCCGCGGGTTCCGGTGCGAGCAGGCGCTTCGATGGGAGCGAGAGACACTTCACCTCTACCGCCGCCTTTCCCACGAGGAGGCCCGAAACGACCATGGTCGAAGCGGTAAGCCTTGAGACCTACACGGCCTGCGAATTGTGCCCGCACCGCTGCCGGGTGGACCGAACGCGGGGCGAGAAGGGCTTTTGCGGCGCGGGCGCCGTTCTGCGCATCCACGACGCCATGCCCCACTACGGCGAGGAAGAGGTGCTGGTGGGGGAGGGGGGCTCGGGAGCCATCTTCTTTTCCCATTGCACCCTGCGCTGCGTCTACTGCCAGACGGCGGAGATGAGCTGGAAAGGGGAGGGGACGGACACCACCGTCGAGCGCCTGGCCGACCTCATGCTCGAGCTCCAGCGGGACGGCTGCCACAACATCAACCTGATCACGCCCACGCAGTTTCTTCCCCACGTGGTGCAGGGGATCCGGACGGCGCGGGCCCGAGGACTCGCGGTTCCCATCGTCTACAACACGTCGGGATACGAAAGAGTGCCCGTCCTTAGGGACTTGGAAGGATGGGTCGACATCTACCTTGCGGACCTGAAATACGTGTCCCCCTCCGTGGCGCAGCGCCTGTCCGGCGTTCGGGACTACCCCGAGGCGGCATGCCGAGCCTTGCTGGAGATGCATAGCCAGGTGGGGGATCTGGTGGTGGACGAAAGCGGTCTCGCCCGGAGGGGACTCCTCATAAGACACCTGGTGCTTCCGGGATTTGAAGAAGAAACGCGGGCCGTCCTCCGATGGATCGCCTCCCATCTACCTGCGCACACCCACGTGAACCTCATGGGCCATTTTCGCCCCTGCCACCAGGCCCGAAAGCACCCGCCTCTCAACCGGCCCCTCACGGAAGACGAATACCGCGCGGCCCAACAGGCGGCCCGGGAAGCCGGGCTGACCCGCCTGGACACGACCCACGAGAGGCTCTATCCCCTGGTGTGGGCTCGGCAGGAAGCGCCAAAGGAAGAAGAGCCGCCTTTGCAGGCCGGGAACCCGTAGGGGCGTATGATCCTTCGCCCCTCCGTCCCGCATCGACGGAGGATTCGGCGCCATCTTTCATCCATTCCAACGGTCATGGCCGCAGGCCGAATGCTCATTTTCCGACTCCTAAACTGAGCGATTTTTTCTTCGGGTGTCTCTTACACCTCGTGATTAGCGGGCGGGGATAAACCCCGCCCCTACCCAATGGGTCCGGGGCTTTTTGTAGGGGCGGGCTTTACGCCCGCCCTTCAGGACCTGTCCATGAGAAAGAACCGTCCAATTCAGACGACTAGCTCCTGCCCCAGGGGAACCCCGCAGGACCGGCTTGCTGAACGGCCGCGATTCTGGTAGCACAGCAAAGACGTCCCGAGGGCCCTCCGATCCGGAAGGCAAGGGGCCCTCCCAACCGGAACCATCACAACCGACATCCTTCGAAGGAGCCGGCAAGATGACCATCGCTCACCGCATGCGAAACTACATGGAAAGGGCCTCCTGGATCCGCAAGATGTTCGAGGAGGGGGCGCGTCTCAAAAGCCTCCACGGAGCCGAAAACGTGTTCGATTTCAGCCTGGGAAATCCCAACGTTCCCCCGCCGCCTTCGGTCAAGGAAAAGCTCCAGGCGATCATCGACAAACCGGACGGGTCCATCCACAGCTACATGCCCAACGCCGGCCTTCCCGCAACCCGCGAACGGCTGGCGGAATATCTCAGCCGGGAACACGGCGTCCCGCTCACGGCCGATCATGTGGTGATGACCTGCGGAGCCGCCGGAGCCCTCAACATCGTGCTGAAAGCCCTGCTGGACCCCGGGGACGAGGTGGTGGTCCCGGCGCCCTTTTTCGTGGAGTACGGCTTCTACGCCGAAAATCATGGGGGCGTGCTTCGGACCGTTCCCACGCAAAGTGATTTCAAGCTGGATCTGGACGCCCTGGAGGCGGCCATCGGCCTCAAGACCAAGGTGGTGCTCATCAATTCGCCCAACAACCCCACGGGCCAGATCTACGACGCCGATTCCCTGAAGGCCCTGGGAGAGATCCTGCGGCGAAAGAGTCGCCTGGCGGGCCGGGCGATCTTTCTCGTTTCCGACGAACCCTATCGCAAGATCGTCTACACGGACGATCCGGTTCCTTCCGTCTTCCAGGCCTACGAAAATTCTCTTGTGGTCACGTCCTTTTCCAAGGACCTGTCCCTTCCCGGCGAGCGCATCGGCTACGCCGTCCTGCACCCGGAAGCCCGGGACGGGCAGGCCGTCATGGGGGCCATGGTGCTGGCCAACCGGATCCTGGGCTTTGTGAACGCCCCGGCTCTCATGCAGTGGATCCTCCCGGACCTGCTGGAGGAATCGGTGGACGTGGGCATCTATCGAGCCAAGCGAGACCGCCTCTACGGGGCCCTCAAGGAAGCGGGCTACGATCTGATCGAACCCCCAGGCGCCTTCTACCTCTTTCCACGAAGCCCGGTGGCCGACGATGTGGCTTTCGTGAGGATCCTTCAGGAAGAGAACATCCTGGCGGTGCCGGGAAGCGGTTTCGGCGGTCCGGGACACTTCCGCCTGGCCTACTGTGTGGACGACCGCACCATCGAAGGGGCCCTGCCGGGCTTTGCCCGAGCCCTGGAAAAGGCCCGGAAGGCTTAGGAGAGCTTCAGGGGCGGGAAAGCCGCCCCATGCCCTCGGGGCTTTGTTGCCGTTTGACACCTCGACGGGGAAGCGATACCAAGAGGCGAGTGCCGCCGGGGTGAGGTGAGGTTCGTGCCTTTCACCCCGGCGATGGCGAAAATACAAGGAGAGGCGCCATGCAGAGGAAACCCCTAAGGCCTCAACCGCAGGGCGGGAAATCCAGCCGGTCCAGTGTCCCGCGCGCCCTTCTGGGCAGAGTCTTTCTCGCCCTGTCCCTGGGTATCGTTTTCGCCCTCCTCTTATCGCTTCTCTGGAAGCACAACGCGCAGCCTCCTCAAGAGACGGGAGAGCCGTCCAGCAAGCAAAGGCTCTTGAAGGAGGTGCCCAAAACGGCGCTACCGGAGCCCCGCGTGCTGCCCTTGGGATCCCAACCGGGAGATCAAGGCTCGGAAACGGAAGCGGAGCAGCCGTCACCAAGTGATCGGTCCCCGACCGTCGTGCCTTCGGGAACCGCAAGCTCACCTCCTGAGGTGCAACAAGAACAGGAACCCAAACCGGCATCCGTTGCCGGGAAACAGCCGGGAAAGCCGGTCTCTGCAGGAAACGAGGCGCCCCCGGAGGCATCCGGGCAACCGACGGAATCGGCAACGTCCGTCCCAGGAGAGAAGGGGGCATCCTCCGCCGAACAGGCCGCCCGGGAGCCATCAAGTCCCCAGGCGCCCGCCGTGACGCCGACCTCGCAAAAGCCGGTCTATGTGGTCCAAGTGGGGGCCTTCAGCCGAATGGAAAACGCCGAAAGAATCTCGCGGCGGCTCAAGGAGAGGGGGTTTCAGATCCAAGTGAGGCCGTTCCGGCACAAGTCGCTGGGCCGTCTCTACCTGGTGAGGCTGAACCCCATGCCGTCTGAAGAGGAAGCCCGCAAGGCGGCGGACAAGATCGCCGCCCTGGAAAAGACTCAACCCATGGTGATCAAGCTCGACAAGGCCCCGTAGAAGGCCGCCTTTCAGGCGCCGCCACAGGCGGCCCGACGGCGTTTCTTGATCTCCCGCCGACACAGTTCCCAGATCATGCACGCCTGCCGATGACGGCAATAGAGCTCGGGATCGGTACACGCATCACACGCGTCCACGCACTCCCGGCAATACCCGTAAAGATATTTCTCGCATCGCACCACCGCCTCCCGCTCCGGATGAAACCGGCACCGATCCGTCATTTCAACAGGGCCTCCTCTCTTTGGCGATTCTTCAGCGCCTCCTGCACGGACGGGAAGAGACTCTGGTCCGTATGGGGCAGAAAGAGCGCCGCCACAAATTCATCCATGAAACCCGGATGAACGCTCAACTCAAAATAGGTCATCTGACGGGCGATGGCATTGGCCTTCCTGTAGGCATGGGTGGAAAGAAGGGCCTGCCGGGCGCCCCCCAACGAACTGTTTCCGATGAACAAAACCTTCTCCCGGGGAACGTCCGGAAGCAAACCGATGCGGATGGATTTTTCGATGTCCAGATGGGCGCCGAAGCCGCCCGCCACGTAGAGGCGATCCAAATCGGAAAACCGAAGTCCCAGGCTTTCCAGAAGCACCTTCATGGCGGCCAGGACCGCCGCCTTGCTTTTCATGAGGTTGCCGATGTCATCTTCCGTGATGACCACCGGCTCTCCCGTTTCGCTCTCCGTCTCTTTCGCCAGGACGAATTCCGGCACCCCGTCCACTTCCCGCACCCGGGGGTGATCCAGCCGGACGAACTTGCCGCTTTGATCGATGATGCCTTCGGCCACCAGCTCGGCCATGCAGTCGATGAGGCCCGATCCGCAGATCCCGCGCGCCTTGCCTCCGCCGATGGTCTGGATCTCCAGTCGATCCCCGCGGATGCGCACCTTTTGCACGGCCCCCTTGGTGGCCCGCATACCGCACTTGGTTCCGCCGCCTTCGAAAGCGGGACCCGCCGAGGCGGAGCAGCACACAAGCCATTCATTGTTGCCCACCACGATCTCACCGTTGGTGCCGATGTCGATGAGGGCGCTCAGCTGGGGGCTGTCGTTCATGCCGCAGGCCAGAACACCCGCCGTGATGTCCCCGCCCACGTAGCTGCTGACGCACGGCATGCAGTGGAGCAGGGCGTCCGGGTGGCCCGTGAGCCCCACCTCGGCGGCCCGAGCCCAGGGAATGCGCGTGGCCGTGGGAATGTAGGGTTCCAGACGGATGGTGCAGGGCTCCAGGCCCAGCAACAGGTGGGTCATGGTGGTGTTGCCCGCGGCCACGAACGAGATGATGTCCGTGTGCTGGATGCCGGCGCCCGCCACCAGGGAATTGACCAAGGTGTTGATGGTGGTCACCACGGCGTTTTTGAGCGGGTCCAGACCGCCGTGGCCGCACGCGTAGATCATTCGGGAAATGACGTCCTCCCCGTAGCGGGCCTGCTGGTTGTGGCTCGCTTCCACTCCCACCACCTGGCTGCTCTTGAGATCCACCAGTTGCGCCACGATCGTGGTGGTCCCCACATCGACGGCCACACCGTAGGCGTTCCGGGTCGTGTCGCCGGGCTCCAGAGAGCGCACATGGTGGCAGTGGGAATCCAACGCATGCACCAGAGCGGTCACTTCCCAATGGTTGTCGCGAAGAAGGCGGGCCAGATTCCTAAGGCAGGCAAAGTCCGCCTCCCACTTCACATCAGGAAACTTTTGAGCCAATGCGCGATAGATGCGCTCGAGATCGGACAGGTTGTCCTTCAGGGTGGGCTCCGGAAGCTTCAGGAAGACCTTGTGGCACAAGGGTTCGTAATAGGGCACGGGCACCGGCGCCGCCCCGGCTTCCTGGGAAGAGGGCGCCCCGTATTGCACGATGTTGTCCACCATGAGGATCTGCTCTTCCTCCCGGCGCGACTCGGGGGGAATCCAGACCTCCACGTCCCGGTCCTTGAGAGTGCTCTGGCACGCCAGCACGTACCCTTCGTCCACTTCCTTGCGATCCAGAAAGCCGATACCCCGACTGGAAAACTCCACCTCCCCGGAAAGGACCTTGAGCCGGCACTTGCCGCACACCCCCTGGCCTCCACAAAGGCTGTTGATGTAGATACCGGCCAGCGCGGCCACATCCAGAAGGGTCTCCCCCGGGCCGGCTTCCACCACCCGATTCTCCGGCTGGAACGTCACCTTGATGCGATTCGCCATCTGCGTCTCCTCAATCGTGCAGGGAAAGGATCGGGCCTTCCGAGCTCGCCCCCGGATCCACATACCTGTCAGAATCATTGTCGCATCCCTTATAATACCCGTTGTCCGCAGAGACAAGGCCGGGGGCCGTGATGAGTGATGAGTGATGAGTGATGAGTGATGAGTGATGAGTGAGCGTGTCTTCACCGGGGACGGCATATATTTTGTGCAATCAAGACACGCGGGGTGAGGGAATGACTTCGAGGACCCGAGGGACGACTCCCCCCTTTCCCAAAGGGGGGCTGGGGGGGATTCCCCCGACACCCAAGCCGACTATGCCCCACACTTCAGGCCGTGGATAGGGAGCTTGGTCCAGTCGGTTCCGATGGCATATACCCTGCCTGGATGTGTTGTGTAGGGGCAAGTCATGATTCGCCCCTACGGACCGCCACCAATCCACAAGACGAATGGCCGTTGAATGCCGCGATGAGGCCGTAAGGCGCTTGCGGGAAGTCTGCCGGGCCCGAGGCAGGCCCAGACCACCGTTCAACCTTGTCGGGCATGCGGCTGCCCGGACGTGCCGCCCGGTTTGGACTCCTGCAGGCAGAGTTGAACCAGGTCGTCCAAACGGGCCTCGGCCATGGCGATGCACGTATCCGCCGCTCCGTAATAGATCCGCAACCGGCCGTCGGGCTCCACCACGGCGCCACAGGGGAAGACCACATTGGGCACGTCCCCCGTGCGCTCGTAGGGCTCCTCGGGCCCGAAAATGAAGTGGGGCGTATAGCCGACTACCTTGTGCGGTTCTGCCTTGTCCAGGAGCATGGCGCCCACCCGGTACAGACGACCGGAACCCGTCAAACGAACACCGTGATACAGCGCCAGCCAGCCATGAGGGGTTGGGATGGGAGGCGTACAGATCCCCAGCTTGGAAGTGCTCCATCCCGGTTCGGGGCTGAGCACCACCCGAGCCCGCCCCCAATGGATGAGATCGGGCGAATAGGTGACCCAGATGCTCCCCGACTGCCCGCCGTAACCGGACGGCCGGTCGAAAAGCACGTAATGCCCGTTCACCTTTTCAGGCAGAAGGGCGCCGTCCTTGTTGTCCACTTCGGTGGCCAGACCAATCCGCTGAAACCTCTGGAAGTCCGTGGTGGCCCCGATGGCCACCCGAGGCCCATACGGTCCGAACGCCGTGTAGACGATGTAGTACGTATCGCCGATCCGAGTGATTCGAGGATCCTCGACCCCGTAACGCTCGTAGGGTTCGTACTCCGGATCCTCGGAAGGGGTGATCCACGGTTTCGGATCCACCCGGAACCGGATTCCATCCTCGGACCAGGCCAGCGTGAGGTGGCTCCTTCCGCTGAAGTCCTCTACCCGCAACAACAGCAGATACTGCCCTTCGAATTGACAGGCCGCTGCATTGAAGACCGTGTTGCACGGATAGGGAATGTCGTCGCGGGTCAGAATCGGGTTGTTTGGGTAACGCACAAAAGGATGCAACTTTGCAGATGCCATCGCGCAAGTCCTCCCTTCTGACGTTTTCCGTTCCTGAAACTTATCATGAAGCTCGGTTCGCGGACCGGAACCCTGCAACCAGGAGGGGAGTCCCCCCCCAACCCTCCTTCGAAAAAGAGGCGAGCGTCCCAGGGGCGACCCCACTCATTCCCCGACCCATCACCCATCACCCATTACCCATCACCCATTACCCATCACCCATTACCCATCACTCATTACTCGTCACTCATTACTCGTCACTCATTACTCGTCACTCATTACTCGTCACGGTCCCGGCATCAGTCCACGCGGATCACGTGGGTTTCGATCGGGGGAATGTCCAGAAGGCTCTCATAGACCGCCATGTGCTGATCCGCCACACGGTCCCAGGAGACCTGGTCACGCACGTATCTTCGTGCGTTCCGGGAGAAGGCGTCCCAGAGTTTCGGTTCGGAAAGCAGGCGTCCAATGGCATGGACAAAGTCCTCCGGCGTGGGACACACGAAGCCGGCTCCAGACCGGTTCATGGCTTGTTCCATGGCCGGCGTATCGCTGACCACCACCGGCCGCCCGAAGGCCAGGGCATGAGCCAGAATGCCGCTCTGGGAGGAGATCTTGTAAGGCAGCGCCACCACGTCCGCCGCCGACACCACCGTATCGAAGGTCTCCTGGGGCAGCTGTCCCCGGATGAAGTAGATGGCGTCGCGTTCCGGAGAATTTCGGATCCGTTCCAACAGGCTGTTCCGGTAATCCAGGTATTCCCGGCCTCGGGTCTTGCCGGCAATGACCAGGATCACGTCCCGGTAGCGACGCCGGATTTCGGGAAAGATGTCGATGATCAGCTCGAAGTTCTTGGACGGCCGAAAATAGCCCACCATGAGGAGGACTTTCTTGTCCGGGGGAAGATTCAACTTCCGTTTGGCTTCGTGGATCGGTTCCACGATTCGCGCCCCATGGGGTATGACGCACACCTTTTCCATCCATTCCGGCGGGTAGATCCGAGCCAACGATTCCAATTGGTAGGGTTCGTGCACGACAACACGATTGGAATGGAGCAGGATGGAATCCAGGATGATCCTCGGCTTTTCTGGGATCACGTCGTAAACGGTGTGCAGGGTGGTGACCACGGGTAAGCCGCTCAGCCGAAGGTGCAGGATCAGCGGAACCACGGCCACGCCGAAATTCTTTCCAAACAGTCCGAATTCATGCTGGATATGGACCAGATCGGGCGTAAACCGGGTGAGCACGGAAAAGGCCCGATCCCCCAGATCGCCGTCTTCGTAGTCGAAGGCGGGGATCACCTGGGGGCCTGAGCCCCCCAGATGGCTCACCACGTAACAGTCCTGGTGCTTGCGTCTTAGGGCCTCGGTAAGATACTGGGTGTAGGTGGCAATACCACATTCAATGGGCGGATAGGTGGAGACGAACCCAATGCGCATGGCACAACCTCCTTCTTCCCCCCGGGCCGCCACCGAGACGACCGGAGATTAGCAACAACCTCCATTAAGAGGGGCAGTGACCAGGAAGAATGAACCGCGCCTTTCTGTCGTCTGATTTCGTTAAAATTTAGGTACGGAGGCAGCTTGATGGAAGAGGGCGGAGCCCCCAAATCGCACGACCCCATCGTTCATCTTCCCATCGACGGGACGCTGGACCTGCACACCTTCCGGCCTGAAGAGGCGGCGGACCTGGTTCGGGACTACCTGGAAGAGGCGGCGGCCAAAGGACTTCGCCAGGTCACCATCATTCACGGGAAGGGCAGGGGAGTGCTTCGGCATCGGGTGCGATCCCTCCTGGCGAAGCATCCCCTCGTGGTCGATTTTCGGGACGCGGATCGCGACGGAGGGGCCTGGGGCGCCACCGTGGTGCGCCTTCACGGGGCCGATGCCCCGCCTTCCGACGCGGGGCGGGAACGGGAAGAGGGCGCCGGCGCCACACAATCCGCCCCCGGATTGTCTTTCTGGATCAAATTCCTGGCGGGCCTGGCCGCCGGAGCCGCCCTCGCCTGGCTCTTGTTGAAGTGATGGGTGATGTGTAACGAGTGACGCGAAACGAAGCTCTCCAGAGCGCATTCTGGGTCACCCATCACTCGTCACTCATCACTCGTCACTCGGCGCAAAGCCGCGGCGCATGGTGTTTTCCGCCACGTTTCGCGGCACCATGAACTGGAGCAGGTAGTCGGGGCCTCCCGCCTTGGATCCCACCCCGGACATCTTGAATCCTCCGAAGGGATGGCGCTCCACGATGGCCCCGGTGGATCCCCGGTTGATGTAGAGGTTCCCCACGCGGAAGCGGCGCCGGGCCTTCTCGATGTTTTCCGGGCTGCGACTGAAGACCGCGCCGGTGAGGGCGTACTGGGTGCTGTTGGCCACCTCCAGGGCTTCATCGAAATCGCGCACCTTCAGGACGCTCAGCACCGGCCCGAAGATTTCCTCCTGGGCCAGCCGGTGCTCGGGGCGAATTTCCGTGAAGATGGCCAGCGGAACGAAGTGTCCGTTTTTTCCCTCCACGGGCCGCTCCACCAGCACCTTGCCCTCCCGCTTTCCGATTTCGATGTATTCCAGGATCTTTTCCCGAGCTCGGGCGTCGATCACCGCCCCCATCACGTTCTTCGGATTTTCCACCGGTCCCAGCTCCAGGCTTTCCGCCGCCGCCCGAAGCCGCTCCAGGAGCTTGTCGTAGTTTTCCTCCAGCACGATGAGGCGCGAACAGGCGGAACATTTCTGACCCTGGTAGCCGAACGCGGAATGGAGCACCTGCACCACCGCCTCATCGAGATCCGCGTCCGCATCGATGATGATGGCGTTCTTGCCGCCCATTTCGGCCACCACGTTCTTGACGAACTGGGCGTCCGAAGGCGTCCTGGCGGCCCGCTCGATGATCCGGAGGCCGATTTCCTTGCTTCCCGTGAAGGCGATCATGGCCACGTCGGGATGGGTCACCAGGAGGTCTCCGATCTTCCCGCCCGGGCCGGGCAGGAAGTTGAGCACCCCCTTGGGAAGCTTCGCTTCTTCGAAGATCCGGTACACCCAGTATCCGATCACCGGCGACTGGGACGCGGGCTTGTAAACCACCGTGTTTCCGGTGACCAAGGCGGCCGAGGTCATCCCCACCGAGATGGCGAAGGGAAAGTTCCAGGGCGCCACCACCGCCGTCACGCCCCGGGGTTCATAGAAAAGGTGACTCACCTCGCCAGGCACGTGGCCCATGCGCCGCGGCGTGCCGAGCCGGATCATCTCCCGGCCGTAATACTCCAGAAAGTCGATGGCCTCGCATACATCCGCATCGGCCTCCTTCCAGCTCTTGCCCACTTCGTAGACTTGGAGAGCGGCCAATTCGTACCGGCGATTCCTGGCCGCCTGAGCGGCCCGGAAAAGATACTCGGCCCGTTCCCGGGGCGGCGTGTCGCGCCAGGCGTCGAAGGCGTCCTTGGCGGCCGCCACCGCCTGAAGGGCTTCCTCCTCACCGGCTGACGCCACCACGCCCACCACCTGATCCGTGCGGTTGGGATTGGTGGAGGAAAAGGTCTCGCGGGTCCGGACCTTTTTGCCGTTGATGACCAGAGGAACCTGTACGGGAAAATCCTTGGGCAGTTTGGCCAGAGTCCTCTCGAAGGTCCGGCGCACCTCGGCGATGGTCCAGTCCCAGGGCGGTTCGTTCACGAAGGGGCCCTTGTCTCCGTATTCCGGGGCGGACCGCGGCGGCCTTTGGGGTTCCGGATGCTCCGCGGCCAGTTCCACCGGGTTTCGCAGGAGCTCTTCCCGCGACACCCCCTCGGAGAAGCTGAGCCTCAAAAAGGATTCGTTGCTGGTGTTTTCCAGAAGACGCCGCACCAGGTAGGCCATGCCCGGAATCATCTCCCCGATGGGCGTGTAGAGGCGAAGGGGAAGTCCCGCCTTTTTCAGCGCCGTGCGCACCGGTTCCGCCATGCCGTAAAGGATCTGGTATTCGATGCGGTCTTCCGGCACCTTCAGGTCCTTGGAAAGCTCAATGACGTAGGCCAGGCTGCGGATGTTGTGGGAGGCGCAGGCAAAACCCACGTGGGCGCTGTTTTCCATGAGGAGGCGGGCCAGTTTTTCGAAGTTGGCGTCCGTATCGTACTTGTTGGTATAGACCGGAACCGGCCAGTGATTCTGCCGCGCCCAGATGACCTCCGCATCCCAATAGGCGCCCTTGACCAGACGCACCGTGCACGGCTGCCTGTTCTTCCTGGCCCAGTCGATGAGATCGCGAAGATCCGCCTCACTGTCCCGCAGATAGGCTTGAATCACCACACCCGTGTGGGGATAGCCGCGGAATTCGGGCTCTTCCATGAGGCTCTTGTAGAGGGCCAGCGTGATGTTCTTGAGCGCCGTGTGTTCCATGTCCAGACACACGAAGGCGCCCAGCTCCATGGCCTTTCGAAAGAGGGGCCGAAGCCTGTCCTTGGCGCGATCCACCGAATAGTCGAAGGCGCACGCGTTCATCTGGGAATACATGGCGGAAGGCTTGATGGAGACGTTGAGCTTGGGGGCCCAGCCCCAGTCCAGATCCCCGGCCCCGTCCCCCAGAGCCTTCCAGCTCCGGGCCGCTGTCCCCAGCACGTCGAAAAGATCCAGGTAGCGCTCCAGGTAGGCCTCCTCCTCTTCCCGGGACACCACCGCCTCGCCCAAAAGATCCGCCGTAAAGGCCAAACCTTGAGCGCGCATCTTTTCCAGGACCGGCAAAGCCTCTCGGGCGTCGGCACCTGCAATGAACTGGAGGCCCATGTTGGCGATGTTCTTGGCCATGCTCCTGGCCACCATCTTGGCGGCCATGGAGGTGGGGGAAAGCTGGCGGAGCCCCCACTGCAGCGCCATGGGAAAACACTGATCCGGTCGGCAGAAGTATTCCTGAAGGTGCTTGGCCACCGATTCGGGCCGGGTGAGGTAGGGGAAGACGTCCACGAAGCGAAACATCTCCACCTTGAACGCCTCGTTTTGCATGCACCATTCCATGACCTTCCCGGTCCAGAAATCCTTTCGGAAAATGGACGGAGTTTCTCCTTCGATGAGCTGGTAGAGCCACAGGCCCGTCTGGCGGATTCGCTTTTCCAAGTCTCTGCTCATGACCCACTCCTTTTCGTCACCTCGGCGGGAACGGGGACGACATCCTTTTCCGGGACTTGTCAAATCTTATTTGATCACATGAAATGTATGGCACGCTACGCTAGAAGAACCTCCGTGGGCTGTCAAGTTGACAGTGCGAAGACCGGTCTGCTATTTTCCATTCGTTTAAGGGTATCATAATTTTTTCACAAGGACACAGGGATCGAAGGCAGGGACTCAACGGACAAGGAGGATTCCATGAAGAGGGTGTTCATTGCACTGATGGCACTGTGTCTCCTGGCGGGCGTGCCGACCTTGGCGGCCGCCGATTCCGTCAAGATCGGCCTCATGGGACCCATGACCGGGCCCTGGGCCAGCGAAGGGCAGGAGATGAAGCAGGTCCTGGACCTTCTTGCCGAGGATCTGAATGCCAAGCGCGGTCTTTTGGGCAAGACCGTGGAGGTGGTGAGTGAAGACGACGGGGGCGATCCGCGGACGGCGGCTCTGGCGGCCCAGCGTTTGGCCACCCAGGGGATCGTGGCCGTGATCGGCACCTACGGGTCGTCGGTGACGGAAGCCACCCAGAACATCTACGACGAGTCCAAAATCATCCAGATCGCCAACGGCTCCACGGCCATTCGCCTGACGGAAAAGGGCCTGAAATATTTCTTCCGCACCTGTCCGCGCGACGACGAGCAGGGCCGGGTGGCGGTCCAGACCATCCAGAAGCTGGGGTTCAAGAAGGTGGCGATCCTCCATGACAACACCACCTATGCCAAGGGCCTGGCCGACGAGGCCAAGGGGTTGCTTGAAAAGGAAGGTGTGGAGATCGTCTTCTACGATGCCCTGACGCCCGGGGAACGGGACTACACGGCCATCCTCACCAAGATGAAGGGAGCCAGCCCGGATGTGGTCTTCTTCACCGGCTACTATCCGGAAGCGGGCCTGCTGCTTCGCCAGAAAAAGGAGATGAACTGGCCCGTGCCTTTCATCGGCGGCGATGCCACCAACAATCCGGACCTGGTCAAGATCGCCGGAAAGGACGCGGCGGAAGGCTTTTATTTTCTGAGCGCTCCGTTGCCCAAGGACCTTCCCACCCCTGAGGCCAAGGCGTTCCTGGCCGAGTTCAAGAAGAAGTACGGTAATGAGCCCGCCTCCATCTACGCGGTGCTGGCCGGCGACGGGTTCCGCGTGATCTCGGCAGCCATCGAAGCCGTCAAGTCCACCGACCCGGACGCCCTGGCCGATTATCTCCACAACAAGATGAAGGACTTCCCGGGCCTCACCGGAACCCTTTCGTTCAACGAAAAGGGTGATCGCGTGGGCGAAGTCTACCGGGTTTACAAGGTGGATGCCGACGGCAACTTCATCCTGCAGCCGTAAGCCTCACCCGCAACCATCCGGCTCCGGACGGGGGACGGCCCGTCCGGAGCCCATGCCTTTCCCGCAAGAAAAGAGAATCCACTTCCCATGGAAGAGTTTTTTCAACAACTGACCAACGGGTTGGCCGTGGGCGGCATCTACGCGCTCATCGCCCTGGGCTACACCATGGTCTACGGCGTCCTGAAGCTCATCAACTTCGCCCACGGCGACCTCTTCACCATCGGCTCGTACCTGGGCCTCACGCTGCTCACATCCCTTTCTCTAACAGACCGGCTGGCCCCGGCGGCGGGGGTGCTGGTGCTGGCCGTGATGGTCATGGGCCTGGTGGCCGTGGTGGGGGCCCTCCTGGAACGGGTGGCCTACCGTCCTCTTCGCCAATCCCCCCGGCTTTCGGCGGTGGTCTCCGCCCTGGGAGCGTCCATCTTCTTTTCCAACGCCCTCATGCTCATCTACGGAGCCCGCTTCCAGGTCTATCCCCAGGGCATTTTGCCGAAAGTCGCCGTCAACATCTTCGGGCTTTACGTTCCGCTCGTTCGCATCCTCATCCTCGCCGCCTCCGTGGTCATGATGCTGGCCCTCTACTTTTTCATCCAAAAGACGCGGATCGGCACGGCCATCCGGGCGGCGGCCATCGATCAGGACGCCGCGCGCCTCATGGGCATCGACGTGGACCGGGTGATCCTCTTCGTCTTTCTCATCGGTCCGGCCCTGGGCGGCGTGGCGGGGCTCATGGTGGGCCTGCACTACGGCCAGATCAACTTCACCATGGGGTGGGTCTACGGACTCAAGGCCTTCACCGCGGCGATCCTGGGCGGGATCGGCAACATCCCGGGCGCCATGGTGGGGGGGATCCTTCTCGGGGTCATCGAAGCCCTGGGGGCCGCGTATCTTTCCATCGCCTGGAAGGATGCCATCGCCTTCGGCGTGCTCATCATCATTCTCATTGTGCGGCCCACGGGATTGCTGGGTGAACGAGTGGCGGAAAAGGTATGATGGAAAAACGGACCCTCACTTATCTTGTCCTCGGGGCCGTTTTGGCCCTTTGTCCCCTGGTATTGAATCCCTATTGGACGGACGTTCTGAACAACATCGGCCTGTACGCCGCCCTTGGCCTGAGCCTCAACCTGATCGTGGGACACGCCGGGCTTTTCAACCTGGGACACGCGGCTTTCTACGCGGTGGGCGCCTACACGGCGGCGATCCTCAACACGATGTTCCACATTCCCGTGCTGGCGCTCCTGCCCCTGTGCGCTCTCACGGCCGGGATCTTCGCGCTCCTGGTGGCCAAGCCCATCATTCACCTGAGGGGCGACTACCTGTGCATCGTCACCATCGGCGTGGGCGAAATCGTTCGCATCGCCCTGATCAACAACATCTTCGGCATCACCGGAGGCGCCAACGGGATCTTCGGCATCAGCCGCCCGAACCTTTTCGGGCTCGTGATCCGAAAGCCCCACGAATTTTTCTATCTCATCTGGTTTTTCGTGGCCGCCACAGCCTTTTTCTTTCACCGCTTGGAAAATTCCCGCTTCGGCCGCGCCCTCAATTATCTTCGCGAAGACGAGACGGCGGCGGAAGGAAGCGGCATCGATACGGCCCACTACAAGCTCATGGCGTTTGTCATCGGGGCCGCCTGGGCCGGTATGGTGGGCAACCTCTACGCCGCCAAAATGACCATCATCTCCCCTGAGTCCTTCAGCTTTTGGGAGTCCGTGCTCATGTTCACCCTGATCATCCTGGGGGGATCGGGGAGTATTCCCGGGGTGCTTCTGGGAGCGTTCCTGGTGATCGGTCTTCCCGAAGTCTTCCGAGGCTTCACCAACGCCCGCATGATGGTTTTCGGCGCCGCCATGATCGCCATGATGATCTTTCGAACCGGTGGGATCCTGCCGGCCAAGCCGCGCCGCTACATCCTTCCCGGCCGGGAAGAAGGGCAGGGGGGTGCGGCATGAGCGGCCTTCTCAGTCTTTCTCGGGTGACCAAGACCTTCGGGGGGCTCACGGCTGTCAACTCCGTCTCCTTCGACGTGGAAGAGGGGACCGTCATGGGGCTCATCGGCCCCAACGGCGCAGGAAAGACCACCGTCTTCAACCTCATCACCGGCATCTACCGCCCCGATCAAGGGGACATCCTCTTCCAGAACCAGTCGGTGGTGGGCAAACGCACCCACAAGATCGTGGCCCGCGGCATCGGCCGAACCTTCCAAACCATCCGACTCTTCCAGAACCTCACCGTGCTGGAAAACGTGCTGGCCGGTTGCCACTGCCGCATGCGCGCCGGAGCCCTGGCGGCCATGCTGCGCACCCCCGGCCAGCGCCGTGAAGAGCGGAAGGCTATCGAAAACGCTCTCCGGGCCCTGGCCTTCGTGGGCCTGGAAAAGGACGCGCTCCAGCAGGCCAAAAACCTCTCCTACGGAAACCAGCGCCTCCTGGAAGTGGCCCGGGCCCTGGCCACGGAACCCAAGCTCATCATCCTGGACGAGCCCGCAGGCGGCATGAACGAACAGGAAACCGCCGAGCTCATCCATCTCATTCGAAAGATTCAGGCCCAGGGCATCACGGTCCTTCTGATCGAACACGACATGAGCCTGGTGATGCGCGTGTGCGAACGCATCGTGGTGCTGGAATACGGATCCAAGATCGCCGAAGGAACCCCGGAGGAGATCCAGGCCGATCCGCGGGTCATCGAAGCGTACCTGGGAACGGAAGAAGATTACTGAAATGCTCCAAGTGGTCGACCTTCGAGTCAAGTACGGCAATATCGAAGTTCTTCACGGCATCAACCTGGACGTGAAGGAAGGGGAGATCGTCACCATCCTGGGAGCCAACGGGGCGGGCAAATCCACCACGCTGCTCACCATCAGCGGCTTGGTGAAGCCCGCCTCGGGCGCCATCTACTACAACAAGACCTCGCTCCACAGGCTCCCCCCCCACCGGGTGGTGGAAGCGGGCATCGCCCACGTTCCCGAAGGGCGCCGCATCTTCGGAACCCTCACCGTGCAGGAAAACCTGAACTTGGGCGCTTTCACCTGCACCGACACGACTCGAATCCGAAAGACCCAGGAATGGATCTACGAGCTCTTTCCGGTGCTGGCCGAAAGGCGGGGGCAGTTGGCCGGCACCCTGAGCGGCGGGGAACAGCAGATGCTCGCCATCGCCCGCGGACTCATGAGCCACCCCAAGATTCTCCTGCTGGACGAGCCCAGCCTGGGCCTGGCGCCGCTTCTGGTCAAGACCATCTTTCAGACCATCAAGGAAATCAACGAATCGGGCGGGGTCACCATCGTGCTGGTGGAACAGAACGCCCGGGCGGCCCTGAAGCTGGCCCACCGGGGCTACGTGCTGGAGGTGGGAAACATCGTGCTGGAAGATACCGCCCAGGGGCTTCTGACCAACCCGGACGTGCAAAAGGCCTATCTCGGCGGCGGCGGTTGATCGGCCGCCGTCCAATGGGAGATTCCAGAATTGGACGATTCTTTCTCATGGACAGGTTCTGAAGGGCGGGCGTAAAGCCCGCCCCTACAAAAGGGCACGGATCCATTGGGTAGGGGCGGGGTTTACCCCCGCCCGCTAATCACGCGGTGTAAAAGACACCCGAAGAAAAAATCGCTCAGTTTAGGAGATTGTCCGATCACGCCACTCTTTGTTTCAGATCCGCCACATCCCGCTCCAGCGCTGCCAGTCGCTGTTCCAGCAAATCGTGTTCTTCGCGCCGCACGATCACTTCGTAGAGACGATCCAGCCGCCGGTTGGTCTCATCGATCCGCCGGCCCAGCTCCTCACGAACGGAATCGATTCGTCCGTTGATCTCATCAATCCGCCGACCCTGGTCCCCGCGAACGGAATCGATCCGCCCATTGATCTCGTCGATCCGGCGGCTCTGATCCACCAGGTGGTCGCTCACATCATCCAAGCGGGCGCGCACGTCATCCAAGCGAGCATGTAGGTCATCCAAGCGGGCGTGCACATCATCCATCCGCGCATGCACATCGTCCATCCGCTTGTCGATCGCGGCCGGACGCCCCTTCATCTCGGCTTGATCCCGCCGGATCTCGTCCAACTCGGGGACGATGAGCTCCTGAAACACGGCTCGAATGGCTTCCTTGATTTCCATACACCCACTTCCCTCCAGTGAACCTAGCACGAGCCCGCATTCGAAGAAAAGGCCCCACCATCGGCCATGGGGTAGGCGAATTGCTGAGGATCCTCCGTGAGGCGGCATGGGCGAATCGCCCGTTAAACCATGGGGCCACGGGCCTTGCGGAAAAGCGGCCGCGCGATCTCAACATGGACTACGGGACGGCGATAAAGAGACCACATCACAGGCTCCGGGAAGCCGCGCCCCGTAGCGCTACAATTCTCTTTTGCGGCGTTCTTTGCGGGCTTCCTTTTTCCAGCCCTTTCCCTTCTTGCTTCGACCTTTGCGCGCCGCTTCTTCGTGGTCGAAGGCGGCTTCCGGAAACATGCCCCGCAGGTGGCGCCTTCCGATGCGAACGGCGCCGGGAATCTCCGGATCGGGGGCGGGTACCTCCTTTTTCCGCTTCTTCTCCCGGATCCTCTGAGCCTCGGCTTCCATGGCCTCCCGTTCGGTCGTCGAAAGCCTCGGCAGGTCGATCCACTGAGGCGGAAGCATTTCCACAAGATACATGCCGGCTCCCGCCTTCAAAAAGACGATGCCGTCGGCCGCGGCCTCGCCGGCCCGAACTTCCGCCACCAGAACCTCCGGACCGCGACGCCTCGCCATCCGTTCGGCCATATCCGGATCTTCGAAAAGGGGAACAAAGGTTCGGGCGCCTGGCTGGAGTCCCGCTTTTTCCACGGCCTGGTACCGCCTTCGGCGAAAAGCCGCAAAGAGGCGCTCCGGCGGTTCCCCCGGTTCATAGCGAGCCGCACTTTGTTCCTCGTCGCGAAGCCGCAGCCGGTTTTCCTCCAGCACCACGGGAAGATCGTGGCCCAGGAGAAGGAGCTCCCGGATATTCGATTCGCGTACGAACCGCAGCGCCGGATCTTCCTGCAAGGCCCAGTAACATTCCCTCCAGGGCATGGTGCCGTCCGGATCCCAAAAGAGGCCGTATTCAGCGGGCACCCGAGTGAGGATCGTCGACAGGGTCTTGGCCAGGGTCTTGTGGGGCATCTTCATGGATCGTCTCTGCCTCCGCGCTCTTCCTTGTGATTATCGGGACGAGAGTGGCAGGATAGCAGGAAAGTTCCCGGGGCGGGTAGCGCATTCGGGAGATCGTCTGAGAAATTTCTGAGAAATTATGGAAGGAGAGAATCCTCCCATTCCAAATTTCCCAAAACCGCGATGACGGGCGGGATGCAACGGCGGGCGATGTCGCTGCGGGATCCGCCCCCCAGGACCACCTCCAGGCGCCCCTCGCACGCCCTGTCGGCCAGATCGCGCATCATGTGAGCGATCAGCAGGTAGGCTTTCCGGCTGAGACCCAGATCTCCGTAGTCGCCCCGGTGGGTGTCGAAGCCGAAGTACCAGAAGATGAGCTCCGGGCCGAAGGTGAGGCAGCGCTCATAGAAGGCCTCGCGCGCCGTCTCATAGTAGGCCCGATCCACGTCGCGCCCCGGCGCCTCCTCGGTTCCGCCCAGCGCGGCGGCCCGCCAGAGGGAAAACCCGCCGGGGGCCGCAACGTCCACCTTGGTGCCGTCCTCAGACTGGTAGGAGCTGTAACAGACGCACACATGGAGGACATCCGGATCGTTTCGCACGAGCTCCCGTGTTCCGTCTCCGTGGTGGGCGTCGGTGTCCAGGATGGCGAACCGCTTCACGCCGTGGAGTTCGCGAAGGATGGTCATGGCGATCACCACATCATTGAAGCAGCAGTAGCCCCCGAAGAAGTTTCGGCCCGAATGGTGGCCGCCGGCGCCGATGAAGGCGAAGGCGTTGGAGATCTCGCCCCGGGCGATGAGTTCCGCGGCCCGGGCGACGCCGCCCGCCGAATGCCAGGCGGTGGAACAGAGAGGATCCTCGTAGACGCCTTCCAGAAGATCCGGGGTGTGGACCTTGAGGACCCAGTCTTCGTCGATGGGGGGCGATTCGAAGAGGCGGAATTGGGGGTGTTTCAGGAGCGGTTCCAGGGCTTGGGGAAAGTCTTGCAGTCGGGATCCCTGGGTGAGGTAGCTCCGGCGACTGAAGCTGGGGTGGTAGAGGATTCCGGTGGTCATGGGCTCGCCTCCTCGTTGGTTTACATAATATATCTTATCGGACATGTGAGGCCATTTTTTTCCTTGACTCCCGAAACGGTCTCAGGTAAATACACCCACGAACTGAGCGGGAATAACTCAGTGGTAGAGTGCGACCTTGCCAAGGTCGAAGTCGCGGGTTCGAATCCCGTTTCCCGCTCCAAAATGAACACGAAAAGGGGTGGGTGGCCACCCCTTTTTTTGTGCAGGCCGCCCTCATGACGACCCGAGCCGCAAACTCCAAGCCCGACGGCGCCCCTCGACGCCCCCGCTCCCGCCAGGAAGCCCTCAAAAAACTCTACGGGCTCCTCCATTTCAAAGACCGAGTGCTCATCACCATCGACCCGGACCCGGACGCCATCGCCTCCGCCTTCGCCCTCAGGCGCCTTCTGTGGCGTCGCGTCCAGTCCACCACCGTGGGAATCATCCGCCCCATCAAGCGCCTCAACAACCTCACCATGGTGCGACTGCTCAAGCTGCCCCTGGTGCCCATCAAGGAAAAATCCCTGGCCGACTACGACAAGTTCCTCCTGGTGGACGGGCAGCCCTGCCATAACGACATCTTCCGAAAAATCCCCTACACGGCCGTGATCGACCACCATCCGCTCACGGCCTGCAGCGATGTCCCCTTCGTGGACATTCGGCCCGACTACGGCGCCACCTCCACCATCTTCACCGAGTACCTCCGGGCGGCGCGCATCAAGCCTTCCCAGACCCTGGCCACGGCCCTCATCTACGGCATCAAGACGGACACCCAGAACTTCGAACGGCAAAGCCGCGAAGAAGACGTGCGGGCCTTCCACTACCTCTTCGACAAGATCAACCACAACGTCCTTCGAAAGATCGAAATCTCGGACCTGGCCCTGAAGGATCTCGCGTACTTCCGCGAGGCACTGGAAAACAAGACCGTGGCCAAGGACCGGATCTACACCCATCTCCAGAAGACACCCTCGGCGGACATCCTGGTCATCCTGGCCGACTTCCTCCTGAAGGTGCACGACATTTCCTGGAGCATCGTCAGCGGGATCGTGGGAAACACCCTGGTGGTGATCGTGAGAAACGACGGCTACCGGAAGGATGCGGGAAAAAGCATCCAGAAGGCCTTCGCCGCCTTCGGAAGCGCCGGGGGCCACAAGGCCGCCGCCCGCGCCGAGATCCCCCTGGAGAACCTGGAAGACGTGGTTCTGCGAAAAACACCCCTGGCCTACGCCCGCTTCGTCCGCCGCCGATTGTCTCCGTAGAAGGAGTGATGGGTGATGAACCTCCCCCCTTTTCCAAAGCTGTCAATGATGCATCCTTGAAGCCGCCGGCAGGGGTTTGTCTTGCCGGTTCAGGTGGCGTTGTGCGTTGCATGGCATGCGGAACATGTAGGGGCGAATAGCGCAGGGACCTCTGGGCTCGAGGCGGGGTTAATCCCCGCCCGCCAAGCGCGACACTCCTGCCGATCGCATATCCGTTTCCCAAGGGGGGGGATTGACCGTAATCCGTGAGGCGTCACGAGTGATGCGCACGATGGGTGCAGTGAGAGGCTCCCCCCTTTTCCAAAGGGGGGCTGGGGGGGATTCATGGGGAGGGCGCGGGGCCTCAGGCCCCGCGCCATTCCTTTTCGGCTAGCCGGAAACGCCGTAGAAGAAATAGATCACGGTCAGCTCGATGGCCAGAAAGAGGATGGTCATGATACCGCCGGCCTTGGCGTAATCCACCGTGCGGTACCCTCCGGGGCGCATCACCAGGGCGTTCACCTGGTGCGTGGGGAGCACGAAGGTGTTGGATGCCGAAAGTCCCACCACCAGAGCCGCCATGCGCGGATCCCCTCCGGCCATCACCGCCATGTTCATGCATAGCGGCACCAGAAGCACCGTGGCGCCCACGTTGGAAATGACCAGGGTGAAAAAGGAGGTCATGATCCCCACCACGGCCAGCAATCCGATGGGCGACACCTGCCCTACGATTTCCAGCACCTTCTTGGCGATGAAAGCCGCCGTCCCCGTCTGTTCAAAGGCGATGCCGAGCGGGATCAGGCCGGCCAGCAGAAAGACCGTCATCCAGTCCACGGACTGATAGGCTTCGTCCACGGAAAGCACGCCGGTGATGATCATCCCCAGAGCGCCGGACATGAGGGCCACGGACAAGCGCACCTTGAAGAAGATGATCTGAGCCAGGGCCAGGGCCAGCCAGAAGACCGCCATTTTCGCCTTTTCCGGCCGGAGGATCTCGCCTTCCAGCGGCGTGGCGAAGGTCAAGATGCGCGGCTGGGGGAGGTTGCGGATGCGGTGCAGCCGATCCCAGGGGCCCTGCAGCAGGATCACATCGCCCATCTTCAGCCGCACGTGGTTGATGCCCGAATAGTAGATACGGTCTCCGGTGTTGATGGCCACGGGGTTCACGCGAAAGCGGCTGATAAAATCCACCTCGGCCAGGGTCTTCCCGATGAGCTCCGAGCGGGGTGACACGACCGTTTCCACCACGCCGGCGTTGGTACGGGCGAAATCATCGGCGAAGTAATCGAGGCCGTCCTTCAGCCGCCATCCCTTGTCCTGGGCCATGCGCCTCACGCGATCCACGTTGCCCAGAATCACCAGGCAGTCCCCCGGCGAAACCGGATCATTCTTGCTGGCGGTAAGCCTTTTCTTGCCCGTGGTCGGGTTTCCCACGGCCACCACCGTGACCAGGTAATCCCGGCGAAGGCCCAGCTGTTCCAGGGTCTTGGGCCCGTCGAAGTCTTCCGGCACCTCCACCTCGTAGGGCTGTTCCAGGGCCGCATACTGTTCCAGCAGCTGGGCCGTGATGCCCTTATCCGCCTCGCCTCCGCTCGCCGGCAGCACATATTTTCCCAGCACCATGAAATAGAGGATGGCCGAAGCCAGAAGGCAGACACCGATTGGGGTTTGGGTAAAGAGCCCGAAGGGCTCCAGTTTCTTTCCTTCCAGCACCAGCAGATCATTGAGGAGAATGGTCGGGCTGGCGCCCACCAGAGTGAGGGTTCCGCCGATGATGGCGCAGAACCCCATGGGCATCAGCAGCCGGGAGATGGGAATGCCCAGCCGCTTGGAGATGCGCTGGGTGGCCGGCAGAAAAAGGGCCGCTGCCCCGATGTTCTGCATCATGCTGGAGATGAGGCCCACCGTGCCGGAAACCAGGGCCATGATGCGCCGTTCGCTCCCGCCTCCCAGCTTGATGATGGGGGTGGCCACCTTGTTCATGACCCCCGTCTTGTCGAGACCGGCGCCGATGATGATCACGGCGATGATGGAGACCACCGCATTGGAACTGAGACCCGAGAAAGCCTGCTGGGGGGTGACCAAGCCCATGAGGGGCAAGAGAACCATCATGATGATGCCCACCACGTCCACCCGCACCCACTCGAAGACGAAGAGAACCACTGCAAAAGCGAGCACAACCAACGTGAGAATCATGTCGTGACTCAACGCCGCTACCTCCCATTCTGAAGCAAGATTCCACGGTTTTGCATACAAGGTCAGCATGCAGTGTTGCCGCAAGACCCGTTAGCGGCCTTTCCGGGGCGGAGCAGTCTGATTTTAAGAAAACTTTCACTATTATGCCCCCATTACCACATGCTGTCATCACCTGGCAATACCGAAATGAAACACCGCGGCCGGCCTCTCCCAAAAGAAAGCCCTACAGCCTGCCTACGCCGCTGCGGCCATGGCATAGACGGGGATCACGGGACCGGCATCCACCGCCACCGTCCCCTCGTCCAGCGAGGGTTCACTGATCACGAAATCCACGCATCCCACCTGGCCACAGATTTCTTTCACCGCCCCGTCCGGATTCCCCAGTCGAATATAATGAACCAAGGCCACTCCCCGGTCCCGCGCGCGAGCGGCGAATTCATCGCCCGCCTCCCTGGCGGTTCCTTCGAATTCCAGAACCATATCGGCATAGAGCCGGTCATCGACCGTGGAGGCCAATGGCACGTTGAAGACGCTCAGCGCGGCAATACGATAGCCCATCCGGGCGGCGAACCCCACGGCGTAGTCCATGACCTCTTCAGAAAAGCCTTCCTCTCCTCCCAGCACCAGGACATGCTTGCCCTCAAAAGCCTTCTCCCGGGGGTCGACGGAAGGGGTTTTGGACTCAAGACCGGCTTCCGCAAAGGCCACGGCTTGCGAACACGCTTCGAGAGCCTCCCGCACGCCTCGAGTCCCTTTTTGAGCCCCGCCGCCGATTCCCACGGCATTCAGAAGTCCCTTGAGCGCTTTCCGTATCATCCACACTCCTCCTCTCTTGTGCATCTTCCTGGATCATCTCTTGAGGTTCGGCCAATAAAAAGGCGGGACGCCCCGCCTCTCGACCGTCGTCCGAAGCGGCCATGATCTTCGCCGCAAGGACTCTCAATGCTTGCTTTCTTTTCGAAACCAGAAACAAAGTCCGAAGGCCACCGCCACCAAAGCCAACCCGAAGATAAAGTGCGTATCCATAACCTGTCTCACCCTTCCCTATCGCTCACGGTGCACCACGTATCGCTCCACCCGGCTCTCAAGCCGGAGCCGCCACCGCATAAACCGGGATCACCACCTCTTCGCCCTTGGCCACCACTTCGGGAAGCGCTTCCGGCTCGCTGATCACGAACTCGATGCGCCGGATCTCGTCCGTGACTTCCTTGATGCACTTGTCGGGGTCCCCCACCTTGACCACATGATGGAAGCCGATTCCCCGCTCCTGGGCTTCACGGTAGAACTCCGCGATGCTTTCCTCGCAGGTATTCTGGAACTCCTTGGCGATGAGAGAACAATACGGTCCCACCTTCTTGGAATCTTTGGGAAGATGGAGCACGTTGAGCGCCACGATCTCGTAGCCCATTCTTTCCGCGAACCCCAGGGCGTAGTCGATAACAGGCCGCGAAAAAGTGTCTTCGTGCCCCACCACCAGGATTTTGCGCCCCAAGGTTTCCGGTTCCCCGAGGATCTCCCGAGCGTGCTCCGGAAAGCCCGCCTCCGCGAAGGTGATGGCATCCGTGACTCTCTCCACCGCCTCACGCAACCCGCTTCGCTTCTTCACATCCACGGCTTCTTCCCGATCGGATTTGCCGAAGCGCTTCTTAAACTTCTTGATCATGGCTTCCCTCCCTATCGCCCGCTGAGGAGCAGTTCCCATGAAGTTTTCAGGTCCGGTACGCCCGGGCGCGAGGCCGCTGGTCTTTCCGCTTTTCGACGCGCTTTTCCGCACGCTTTTCTTCGCTCAGCAGCCGCAGGGCTTCGTCCCTTTCGCCGGCTTCCGCAAAGGCGATGGCCGCCGCCATGGCTTCCAGTTTTTCCTTGATGCGCCTCACGACCGTCCTCCTTTTGTCTTGTCCCCGCCGGGGAGCCGTTTCCTTGGTTCGTTCCGTTTGCCCCCTTTAAGATCAAGACCCGTGCCCGGAGGCGCATCAGTCGTGTAACCTATGGCCGTTCTTAGGTTTTTTGGCGTTCAAGAGGAAAGCGCGAGAAGGGCGACGTCGTTGCATACTGCAACGTACAGGAGGATATGTTTGACTTTTGTTGTTATCTCGGCTTTTTAGCGACTATTGCAACAAAAGAAACGAGGCGTTGCAGATCGCAACGAGCCGGGACATCACCGGCGGGAACCCTCGGGCCATGGGCCGGTCTCGGCACCCCCAAAGCACCCCACAAGACCGGTTGAGCGCTTGGGGCGGAATGCTGGGGTTTAGCCCTGCCCACCCAGCTTGCGCTCAAGCCCCTTTTCGTTTGCCTGCCGGCTCCGCGGATGAAATAATGTGGCACGGCAAAGGATCGCAACAAGAGAGGAGCCGGCCCATGATCTTCTTTAGGCGACCGGAAGAGGAGCAGCGCCCCGAGGGCGAGCCTGGCGACCTGGAAGAACTGCGCCAACGTGCGGAAGGAGCCGACCTCCCGGAACACGTTCTCAAGGTGGTTCTCAAGGAACTGGACAAGCTGGAAAAGACGGATCCGGCGGTGGCCGAGTACGCCATCGGCACCACCTACATCGATTTTCTCCTCTCCCTTCCGTGGAATCGCTTCACGGAGGACAACCTGGATCTCGGGCGGGCGGAAAAGATCCTGAGTCAGGCCCACTACGGCCTCCAGCACGTGAAGGATCGGATTCTGGACTACCTGGCCGTTCGAACCCTCTGCTCCCTTCAGGCCTTCCGCGTGCTGGTGGTGGACGACGAGGAAATCGCCCGCACCAACCTGGAATACGTGCTCCAAAAAGAAGGCTACCAGGTGGACACTGCCGTGGACGGCCAGGACGCCTTCGAAAAGCTCCGCCGCAAGGAGTACGACCTGATCCTCACGGACCTGAAGATGCAGAAGATGGACGGGCTGCAGCTTCTGGAGGCCGTCAAGAAGATCTCGCCCAACACGGAAACCATCATGGTGACGGGCTACGCCACGGTCTCCTCAGCCGTGGCGGCCTTGCAGAAGGGAGCCGCCACCTATCTTTCCAAGCCCATCAACATCGCCGAGCTCCGATCGCTCGTGGCTTCCATCAAGGAAAAGAAGCGCCACATGCAGATGACCCGGGGGCCGATCCTGTGCTTTTCCGGCCCGCCCGGAACGGGCAAGACCTCCATCGGGCGTTCCATCGCCCAGGCCCTGGAGCGACGCTTCGTCAGGCTGTCTCTGGCTGGCCTTCGCGACGAGGCGGAACTGCGCGGCCATCGCAGAACCTACGTGGGCGCCATGCCGGGCCGGATCATCCATGAGATTCGACGGCTGGGGGTCAAGAACCCGGTCTTCATGCTGGATGAAATCGACAAGATCGGACAGGATTTCCGAGGAGATCCCGCTTCGGTGCTGCTGGAAATCCTGGACCCGGAACAAAATTCTCATTTCATGGACCACTACCTGGACGTGCCGTTCGATCTTTCGGGCGTCATGTTCATCGCCACGGCCAACGTGGTGGAGCGCCTTCCGGGGCCTCTTCTGGATCGGCTGGAGGTGATCGAATTTCCCGGTTACACGGAAAAGGAAAAGGTGGCCATCGCGAGCCATTTCATGATCCCGAGGCAGTTGCAGGAGCACGGGCTGAGGGGCCGGGACGTCTCCTTTTCCGAGGAGGCCATCCGCACCGTCATTCGGGGTTATACCCGGGAGGCGGGGCTGCGCCAGCTGGAAAGGGAGCTGGCGGCGGTCTGCCGCAAGGTGGCTCGGCTCTATGTGGCGGCGGACCACTCGGCGGGGCCGGGTGAGATCGGCGAAGAGGTGATCCACGAACTTCTGGGGCCTCCCCGATACACCCACGAAGTGGCGGAAGCCAGGAGCCGGATCGGGGTGGCCACGGGGCTGGTGTGGAGCGAGCTCGGTGGGGAGATCATCTTTGTGGAGAGCACGCGGATGCGGGGCTCCCAGCAGCTCATCCTCACCGGATCCCTGGGCACCATCCTCAAGGAATCGGCCCAGACGGCCTTGAGCTACGTGAGAAGCCATGCGGAACAGTTCGGGATCGACCCCGACTTTTTCGAGGACACGGACATCCACATCCACATCCCAGCCGCCGCCATCCCCAAGGACGGGCCCTCCGCGGGGATCACCATCGCCGTCTCCCTCTTGTCGCTACTCATGCAGCGACCGGCACGCCGGGACGTGGCCCTCACCGGGGAACTCACCCTGAGCGGGCGCATTCTCCAGGTGGCCGGCGTTCGCGAAAAGGTTTTGGCCGCTCAGAGAGCGGGGGTTTCCACCGTGGTTTTTCCCAAGCGAAACGAGCCGGACATCCGAAGGCTGGAAGAGGATGTGCTGGCGGGCGTGGAGGTGGTACTGGCCGACGACGTGGAGCAGATCATCGAAAGGGTCCTGGAACCCGCCGGTAATATGAAAGAATAGTTCGTTCGGTATCTTGCAGGAGCATCGGGAGCTTCAATCAACACCTAACAGGTGCAGCAGCACCTGTGGGAACACCATCATCTGTGGGAGCGGCGAAAGCCGCGACATGGGTGACCGGCCATTCCGTGGCGGTGCGGCCGCCGGCTCATCGCGCCTTGCGGTGCTCCCACAGGGCGGAGGGCCCCCCGGTGCAGGTTCTTTCCTCCGATGCGGGGCGGCGAATCGCGCCCTGATCGTTAACGTGAACGAGAACCGCCCGGCTCCTCCTGCAGCCCGAAGCGCTTCAGACGCCTCCACAGGGAAACCCGGTCGATACCGAGAATTTCCGCCGCCTTGGTCTTGTTCCCCTTCACCTTCTTGAGAACCCACAGGATGTAGTCCTTTTCGTATTCCTCCAGGGTGAGGAATTCCCGGCGTGCCGGGCGGGGAACGCGAAGGGTCAACTGCTGAAGATCCGGCGGCAGGTGGCTCACTTCGATGCGGTCCCCCTGAGCCAGGGCCACGGCCCGCTCCATGATGTTTTCCAGCTCCCGCACGTTGCCCGGAAATTCGTAGTGCGTGAGCACGTCCAGCACGTCCTCTGAGATTTCGCGGATCTCCTTTTTCTGCTCCCGGGAGAACTTTTCCAGGAAGTGGCGGCAAAGGAGCGGAATGTCGTCCCGGCGCTCCACCAGCGGGGGCACATACAGGGTGATGACGTTGAGCCGGTAGTAGAGATCCTGGCGGAAACGGCCCTTCTTCACTTCTTTGAGGAGATTGCGGTTCGTGGCGGCCACCACCCGGATGTCCACAGGGATCTCTTCGGTTCCGCCCACCCGGATGAGCCTTCTTTCCTGCAGGACCCGAAGCAGTTTCACCTGCATGGTGGGCGGCATTTCTCCGATCTCGTCCAGGAAAACGGTTCCGCCCTGGGCCGATTCCAGAAGCCCCTTCTTGGTGGACCGGGCCCCGGTGAAGGCCTCCTTTTCATGGCCGAAGAGCTCATTGGCCAGGAGCTCCTCGGTAAAGGCGCCGCAATTGATGGCCAGAAACGGGCGATCGCAGCGTTCGCTTTTGGCATGGACCGCCCGGGCCACCAGTTCCTTTCCGGTGCCGGTCTCCCCCAGGATGAGGACATTGGTGTCCGTGGGGGCGATCTGCTCCACCATTCGAAGCAGCTGCTGCATCTTTTCGCTCTTGCCGATGATCACCGGACCGCCGGCCTCCCGCTTCACCTGCCGCCTGAGCTCCCGGACCTCCTTTTCCAGCTCCCTTCTTTCCAGCGCCTTTCGCACCAGGATGCGCACTTCGTCGAGCTTGTAGGGCTTGGGAAGGTAATGGTAGGCCCCCTTTTTCATGGCCTCCACCGCCGAGGAGACGGTGGCGTAGCCCGTCACGACGATCACCTCCGTTTCCGGGTAGAGCTCCTTGGTGCGTTCCAGCACGTCCATGCCGTCCACCCGCTCCATGCGCAGATCCGTCATGACCAGATCGAATTCCGAGCGCTCCAGTTCCTTGAAGGCCCGAAAGCCGCTGTCCACGGCCACCACATCGTAGCCCTCCTTTCTGAGGACGTATTCCAGGTTGTCCCGGGCGATCTTTTCGTCGTCCACGATGAGAATCCGCGCCGTCATCCCGTCATGCCCCTTCTTCTCTCGAAATGGAGCGATCTTTTCCCACTCAACCCATCCCTCGTCGCCGCGGTGTTTGAGCCCTGTGGGAACACGCTTTCTGGAACCGCTCGGCATCACTCTTCCGCGTGCTTTACGGGCAGGGTGATGGTGAAGGTGGTCCCTTCGCCCTGACGGCTTTCCACCTCGATGCGCCCCCGGTGCTTTTCCACGATCCCGTAGGCGATGGAAAGCCCCAGGCCGGTGCCCTCCCCCACTTCCTTGGTGGTGAAGAACGGATCGAAGATCTTGCTCACCACCTCCTCCGACATGCCGCACCCGGTGTCTCGAACCCGGATGTACACCTGCTCTCCCGCGTCGTCGTAGTCGGCGGTCACCGAAATCTCCCCCTGCCCGTCCCGCATGGCCTGGATGGCGTTCATAAAGAGGTTCAAAAAGACCTGCTGTATGCGCTGGGGATCCATGTCGACCACCATGTCCTCGGGCACCCGGGTTTCAATCCGAACCCCCGGCGGCACCTGACTGGAGACCAGCCGGGCCGTCTTGTCCACCACTTCCTTGAGACGGGTGGGGAGAATGGAAAATTCCTTGGCCCGGGAAAACTCCAGGAGGCCCTTGACGATGTCCCGGGCCCGCGCCACCTCCTGCTCCACATTGGTGAGCACCCGCCTCACAAAGTCCGCCTCCAACCGTTCCAGGTCTTCCAGAAGGATCTGGCAGGAGGTGGAGATGTTGTTGAGAGGGTTGTTCAACTGATGGGCCACCCCGGAAGTGAGCACGCCCAGGGAGGAGAGCTTTTTCGCCTGGACCAGCTGGTCCTGGCGCCGTTCCAGCTCGGTCACCATGCGGTTGAAGGCTTCCACCACCTGCTGCGTCTCGTCCCGGGTGTCCATGACCGGAAGAGGGGCGAAGTTGCCCTTGGCGATGCGAAGCATGTTCTTTTCGATCACCTTCAAGGGCCGCACGATCTTCCGGGCCACCAGGGCGACGAAGAGGACGCCCGCCAGCAGTGCCAGGGCCAGGGAGCCGGCCAGTTGGGCCTTCAGGGCCTTGAGGATTCCCAGGATCCGCAGGCGTTCGAAATAGACCAGGTCCTGAGCCAGATCCACCAGCTCCTTGCCCTTTTCCCGGAGCGGCTGCTCCAAACGTTGGATCTCTTCCGGCTTCTGCGCCGAAGCCGCCCTCTTCAGGTCGGCCATCAGTTTCCGATAGTCCTCAAGGGACGATTCGATCCGCTGGAGTTTCTTGCCGCCTTCAAGGGATCGAAGTTTGGGGGAAATGCGCGTCAGGATGGACAGAGCCTCTTCGCTGTAGCGCTCGTTTTCCTCGATGGCTTCCAAGGTCTTGTATATGAAGAAGTTCTTTTCGAAGCGGCGAAGCTCCAGGATGGCGTTCAAAAGGTCGTCCGCCACCTCCACGAATTTCACCTTGGTCTCGATCTCCAGCAGCGACCGGTAGGAGATGGCTCCGATGATGCCCAGCGCCACCAGCCCCAGGGCCATGCCCACGATGACCTTCTGGCGTATGTTCAGGTGAAAGTTCTTCCACGAACCGACCATAGGCGCCTCCCCACCCGATCTCCAAGTTTCCCCTGCCCATCGCCCTTCCACTATTAGCACAAAAGCAACCGGGAAAACACGGGGTCCCTCCGCGGAACCAAGGATGCCACGCCGGCCGTTTCATGGTATGGTGCCTGCCCACGGAAAGAAGGCAAAACCACGGCATGCGAAAGAACCGTCCAATCTGAGGCATGAATGTCGCAGGACATGAAAAGAGTTGAGGTGTTTACGGATGGGGCCTGCACGGGCAATCCGGGGCCGGGGGGCTGGGGCGCCATTCTGCGCTACAAGGGCCACGAAAGGGAACTGAGCGGATCCAGCCGCTGGACCACCAACAACAAGATGGAACTCACGGCGGTCATCGAGGCCCTGAAGGCCCTCAAGGAACCCTGCCACGTGGTGGTCCACACCGACTCCCAATATCTCCAGAAGGGCATCACCCAGTGGATCCATCGGTGGAAGAAGAACGGTTGGAAGACCGCCACCAAGGAACCCGTCAAGAATAAGGAACTGTGGCAGGAGCTGGACCGGCTCACGCAGCGACACCGGGTGGAGTGGCGTTGGGTGCGCGGGCACAGCGGCCATCCCGAAAACGAGCGCTGCGACGCCCTGGCCCGGGCGGCCATCGGTGCGGTGCGCAAGGGGTGACGGCCGGCTTGAGCTTCCTTTCTTCATGAGGGTCACGGCGAGGCACGCCCCCTCATGGATGAAAGACGCCGCCTGATGAAAGTCACCTTTGCGAGACGTCCCTGCAGGGAAGAATGATCATGCGCCCCTGCAGAGTCCCCATGCATGCACGGCGCACGTTCACCTTTCAATGAAATTGCGAGTCACCGAGTAGGTCTCCAAAAGACAAAAGGGCCCGGGGATGACTCCCCGGGCCCTTTTGTCCACGGCGCCTTCAAGGCGGCCGCCCGTCTAGGCCGCCTTTTCCACCTTCACGGCGCACACCTTGTATTCGGGGATCTTGCAGACGGGATCCAGGGCTGTGTTGGTGAGTACGTTGGCCGCGCTTTCGGCGAAGTGGAAGGGCATGAAGAGCACGCCCTTTCCGATCCGGTCCGTCACCTGCACCTTGGTGGTGACGGTGCCACGCCGGCTGGTCACGCGTACCACGTCGCCGTCCTGAACACCGTAAGCGGCGGCGTCGTCCGGATGCATCTCCAGGAGAACCTCCGGCATCTCCCGTTCCAGATGCGGCGAAACGCGCGTCATGGTACCCGTGTGATAATGCACATAGGACCGGCCGGTGGTGAGCCAGAACGGGTAGTCCTGATCCGGGGTTTCCGCCGGGGGGCGATAGTCGATGGCGTGGAACAGGCCCTTTCCGCGGGCGAACCGGTCCTTGTGGAGATAGGGCGTTCCCGGATGGTCGGTGGTGGGGCACGGCCAGCAGAGGCCCTCCCCTTCGATCCGCTCATAGGTGATGCCCGCATAGGACGGGGTCACCTGTCGGATCTCTTCGAAGATGTCCTCCGGAGATCCATAATTCATGGGGTAGCCGACGCGGTTGGACAGATCCTGGATGATCTGCCAGTCGGGCCGTGCGTCGCCTACGGGGTCGATGGCTTTCCGGACCCTTTGAACCCGCCGTTCGGAGTTGCTGAAGGTGCCTTCCTTTTCCGCATAGGAGGCGGCGGGAAGGACCACGTGGGCCAGTTCCGTGGTGGGAGTGGGAAAGATGTCGATCACGCACAGGAATTCCAGCTGTTGCAGCGCGTGACGCACGTGCTCCACATCGGGATCGCTCACCAGGGGATTTTCGCCCAGGATCACCATGGCCTTCACCTTGCCTTCCTCGATCCCGTACATCATCTCCATGATGGTGAGCCCCAGGTTGGGGGAAAGTTTGGCGTTCCAAGCCTTTTCGAACTTTTCCTTGATTTCGGGAACCGTCACGGCCTGGTAGCCGGGATACACGTTGGGAAGCCCTCCCATGTCGCAGGCCCCCTGCACGTTGTTCTGGCCGCGAAGGGGATTCACCCCCGTGGACGGACGTCCGATGTGGCCGCAGAGCATGGCCAGGTTGGCCAGGGTCTTCACGTTGTCCACACCCGTGGTGTGCTGGGTGATCCCCATGCAGTAGACGATGGAGCCGTTCTTGGCCTTGGCGTAGTATTCGGCCATCCGGACGATGTCGTCCACCGCCACGTCGCTCAGTTCCGACGCCCTCTCCGGCGGGAACTGTTCGATAACCTTGAGAAACTCTTCGAACCCTTCCGTGCGCTCCTCGATGAACTGGCGGTTGTGCCAGCCGTTCTTCACGATCACGTGCATCATGCCGTTCAGGAGCGCCACATCGCTCCCCAGGCGCTGGCGCACGTACACATCGGCAAAGAGCGCCATCTGGATCTGTCTCGGATCCGCCACCAGGATCTTGGCCCCCTTGGCCTTGGCCTTGTACAGGCGGGTGGCCACCAGAGGGTGCGCCACCGTGGTGTTGGATCCGGTGATGAAGATGCAATCGGCGTCGGCCAACTCCTCGATGGAGTTGGTCATGGCACCGCTTCCGAACGCAGCGGCCAGACCGGCCACCGTGGCGCTGTGTCAGAGACGGGCGCAATGGTCCACGTTGTTGGTTCCGATGGCCGCCCGGGCGAACTTTTGCAGCAGATAGTTTTCCTCGTTGGTGCAACGGGCGGACGTGAGAAAGGCCACGCTGTCGGGCCCGTGGGCTTCCTTGACCCGTTTGAGCTCGGAGGCCACCGCGCCCAGGGCCTCGTCCCAGGACGCCTCTTCCTGGGCGCCGCCGCGGCGCATGAGCGGCCGGGTGAGCCGCCGGGGATGCTGCACGAACTCATGCGCATTCCAGCCCTTGATGCACAGTTTTCCTTGGTTCACGGGGCTGGTCTTGGATGGAAGCGTTTGAACGATTCGGCCGTCCACCACTTCCAGATAGAGCCCGCAACCGCAGCCGCAGTAGGGGCAGGTGGTGAGAACGGAACGGTAATCCATGGACCTCTCCTTTTCGCAAGAAAGTCCCACTCAACGGGGCGATCCGAGAACGCGCACGGCCCGCGGCTCGTGCAACCTTTCACATCGCGGGCGCCACCAACCCGCGAGATCCCCTCTACCACAGCCCACTGTGCAAATCAAGCCGCCCGGACCGCCCCGGGCCCGATATTGTGCCTTCTCTCTCAATTGGCTTGACAATTCCAAGGCCCCTTCTCTATAAGATGCCTAACTTGTATGGCGCGCTTCAAAGGTTCGTGCGCCGAGTGCAGCCGGTTGGCGCCGCTTCGGCGGCCTTTTTTTGCGGTAAAAATGTTAAGCATTTCACAATGGCGGGTGCCGTGCCCTCCCCGCGCACAAGCTCCCGCGAACCTTTCAGGCGGTTTCTGAGCGTATCTGTCAACCCGAAGAGGATGGGACACGATCGGAAAAAGCATGAAGCTAGCCAAAATCCATCTACTGACCGCAAGTGAGGGAAGTCCCCCGCCGCCCGATGTCCTTCCCGTTCCCGAGAAGATCGTGCTTCCGCTGGAAGGCCCGTGGGGCCGGGCGGAACCCCAGGTCTCCCCCGGACAAATGGTGGAAACAGGCCAGGTGGTGGGCCGATTCCGGGATTCCCGCCTGCCCTTTGTTCGGGCGTCCGTGGCGGGTTCCGTGGAAGGAATCCGTACCGTCAACACGGTGGACGGGCGCAAGTCCCAGGCCGTGGTGGTCCGCCCCCGAGGGGATGCGACTCCCGGGATGCAAACACCGGCGAAGGCCGACAACCCCGAGGCACTGGCCGAGGCCCTGAGTCAGGCGGGTTTTAGCGAAACGGACCGCCACCCGTGGCCGTTTCCCGCCCGCATCTGCTCGCCGGAAACCGCCGCCAAGGCCTTCCAGCTCACCGACGCCCCCTTCGACAAACCCGTCAAAACCCTCATCATCAATGGGCTGGACCGGCAGCCCGGTGAGATGATCCGCCGGACCGTGCTGGCCCACCTGGGCACGTTCGTCGCCCAAGCCGTCCCGGCGCTCCAGGCTCTTTCCCAGGCCGAAAAGGTGGTCCTTGCCTACGACCGGAGTGCGCCTCCCGGCCAGGAGACCCTTCGGGCCCTGGAGGACCAGGGGGCGGAATGCCGGGCCTTGGACAACATCTACCCTTCGGCCCTCACCCCCATCCTGGTGGAGCTTGTGACCGGCCGTCAGGTGCCCCAACCGGCATCGGATCCGCGCCTGGTGGGCGCGGCCGTTTTGGACGTGGTCACGGCCTGGCAGGTGGGGCGTTTTCTCGCAGACGGCACTTTGCCCCTGGACGTCGTGGTCCAGGTGTCCGCGTGGAAGGCGGGTTTTCAGGCGTGTTATCGAGTCCCCGTGGGAACACCGCTCGCCCATGTTCTCAATGCGGACGCCGCACCGGAGCGGTTGAGCAAGATCGCGGTGGGAGGACCCCTTTTGGGTTGTGCCCAATTCGACCGGGAAGCCCCCTTGCAGGCTTCGGACTACGTGCTCCTTCAGGAATCCTCCGAGGTGCACACCTACAATTACCGGGCGTGCATCAACTGCGGATATTGTGTTCCCGTCTGTCCCATGAGGCTGCTTCCCAACGAATTGGGCAAATATTGCGAGTTCGGCAAGTTCGAAGAAGCCGAAGCTCATTACCTGGCCCACTGCATCGAATGTGGTTTGTGCGCCTATGTATGTCCGGCCAACCGCCCCATGGTCCAGCTGCTTCGCCATGGGAAACAAGAGCTTGTTGAAATGAGGAAGGAGTCATGACGCGTCCCGACCTGATCGTCTCCGTTTCGCCCCATATCCATTCCGGAAAGAGCGTGGACGCCATGATGCGTGATTGGCTCATCGCTCTGATTCCGTGCATTCTGGCGGGGTGGTTTTTCTTCGGGTTTGCCGCGCTCCGGGTGGTGATCATTTCTGCGCTGACGGCCGTCGCGGCGGAAGCGGCCTGGCAAAAAGCCCTGGGAAGGCCCCTTACCATTTCCGACGGTTCGGCCGCCCTGACCGGGGTGATCCTGGGGCTTCTTCTCTCCCCGGAGGTTCCGTGGTGGATTCCCGTCCTCGGCGCCGTTGTTGCGATCCTGATCGGAAAGCAACTCTTCGGGGGGCTGGGCAATCACCCTTTCAACTCAGCGCTGGTAGGCTACACCTTTCTCTTCATCTCGTACCAGCATCTGCTGGAGTCCTTTCCCATGCCTCAACCGGCCTTCCTGCTTGAGCCCGGCGGATTCATCGAATATCCGCCCATGGATGTCCTCAAGATGGACGGAGTGGAGGCGGTCCGGGATATACCCTGGATGGACCTTTTCCTGGGGAATGTGCCGGGCACGGCCGGTACCGTGTCGGTCTTGGCCGTCCTTCTGGGAGGCCTTTACCTTGTGGCCCGCGGGACGATCCGCTGGCAGATCCCCCTCTTCTGCCTTCTCGGCACCTTCGTCTTCGCCGCCATCTGCAAGGTGGTCAGCCCGCAGAACTACGCCGCACCCATCTTCTACGTGCTGGCCGGTTGGACCTGTTTCAGCGCTTTCTTCCTGGCGACGGAGGTGGGCACCTGCCCGGTCACCCTGCCCGGTATGATCTTGTACGGGCTGGGATGTGGATGCCTCATCATGACCATCCGCATCTGGGGAACGTATATGGAAGGGGCGGCGTTCGCGATCCTTCTCATGAACAGTCTGACGCCCCTTCTGGATCGGATTCGACCCAAAGTCGTAGGGAGGGTGGAGCAAATTGCGTGATCTCGTCAAAATGGTCGTCGTCCTTACGGTGATATGCAGCGCTTCGGGCCTCGTGCTTTCCTATGTGAACGAGGCGACCAAGGAGCCGCGCGAATACCAACTGCTCAAGTACGTGAAGGGGCCCTCCATCAAGGCCGTGCTTCCGGAAGGCTACGAGAACGATCCCATCACGGACAAGATCGTTTTCAAGATGGGCACGGACGAGAAGGGGCATCCCGTGGAGAAGACCATCTTTCCGGCCAAAAAGGGGGGCAAGATCGTGGCCCTGGCCTATGACAGCGCCGCCCCGGGCTATCACGGAAACATCGCCGTCATGATCGGCGTGGACTTGGAGGGCAAACTGACCGGGGTGAGCATCATGACCCATACGGAGACTCCCGGTCTCGGTGCCCGCGTGGAGGAACCGCAGTTCACTCAACAGTTTGCGGGTTTGACACTCTCCGAGGAACTGAATCTATCCACCCGCGGAGGACGCATCGACGGCATCAGCGGCGCCACTTTGTCCAGCAACGGGGTGGTGAACGCCGTCCGCCAGGCCCTGGAGCAGTTTCCGAAGATCAAGGAGGAGGTCCTCTAAATCATGGGTGTGGCCAAGGAATTCACAAAAGGTTTATGGAAAGAGGTCCCGCCGTTCCGCCTGGTCCTGGGGTTGTGCCCCACTCTGGCAGTCACTACGGCGGCGGAAAACGGCTTGGGAATGGGGCTGGCCACCACCTTCGTGCTGGTCTGCTCCAACTTCATCGTTTCCCTGCTCCGCTCCATCATCCCGTCCAAGGTCCGCATCGCCGCCTACATCGTGGTGATCGCATCTTTCGTGGTCATCGTGGAACTCACCATGCAGGCGTACTTCTACCCCCTCTACAAGGTTCTTGGGATCTTTATCCCACTCATTGTGGTCAACTGCATCATCTTGGGCCGGGCCGAAGCTTTTGCATCCAAAAACGGTCCCGTCCTTTCCATCGCCGACGGCTTGGGCATGGGCCTCGGCTTCACCCTCTCCCTGACTTTCCTGGGAGCCTTGCGGGAACTTTTGGGAAGCGGGACCATTTTCAAGCACGCCGTCCTCGGTCCGTCCTTCGAGCCCTTCGCCATCATGCTTAAGCCCCCCGGGGCCTTCATCTGCCTGGGGCTCATTTTGGCCACCATGAACTTGATCAGCACACGAAAATCCTAAACGGGATCGGTGAGAGGACATCATGAGCGAATACTGGCTTCTGATTGTTAGCGCCGTCTTCGTCAACAATATCGTTTTGGCGCGGTACCTGGGCAACTGTCCCTTTCTGGGGGTTTCCACCCGCATGGATACCGCCACCGGCATGGGCATGGCGGTCATCTTCGTGACCACCTTGGCCACGGCCATCACCTGGTTTGTACGGAAAAGTCTCTTGGAGCCCATGGGCTTGGAGTACTTGCAGACCATCGCCTTCATCCTGGTCATCGCCACCCTTGTGCAGCTGGTGGAAATGTTCCTTCAAAAGTCCATTCCGGCTCTCTACCGCGCCTTGGGCATCTTCCTGCCTTTGATCACCACCAACTGCGCCGTCCTGGGCACCGCGGTTTTGGCCGTCGAGAATGAGGACTTCAATTTCATGGAGGGCCTCGTATTCGCCTTCGCGTCCGGGGTCGGTTTCTCTCTGGCGCTGGTTCTTCTTACGGGGATCCGCGAGCGGTGCGCCGTGGCCCCCATTCCCAAGCACCTGCAGGGAATGCCCGTGGGTCTGGCCACGGCCGGTCTGCTGGCCCTTGCCTTTCTGGGCTTCATCGGCATGGTCCACTAGCCGCCCGCCCGGGAGGGCCGGAGAACCCGTTTTCGTTCGGTGCCCATCGAAACCATAAGGAGGACACCCATCATGCTCTCAGCCATTCTTGCCATCGGCGGCCTGGGTCTGTTTGCGGGAATCGGATTGGCCGTGGCATCCAAGGTCTTTTACGTATATGTAGATCCTAAAATCGTGGCGGTGGAGGAAGCTCTTCCCGGTGCCAACTGCGGCGGATGCGGGTTCCCGGGTTGTTCCGGCGCGGCGGAAGCCATCGCCATGGGAAAGGCGGATCCCACCATCTGCGTGGGCGGAGGTCCCGACACGCACGCCGCCGTGGCGGCCATTTTGGGCATCGAAGTGAAGGAAGTGGAGCCTGAGATCGCACGTCCCGGCTGCTACTACGGGCCCCAGGAAGCCGACCTGAAATACGTCTACGACGGGTTGAACGACTGCCGCGCCGCCATGCTTCTGAACGGAGGCGCCAAGCTGTGTCCCGTAGGCTGCCTCGGACTGGGCTCCTGCGTGAAGGCGTGCCCCTTCGGTGCCCTTTCCATGGGAGACGACGGCCTTCCCGTGGTGAACGCTTCCCTTTGCACCGGCTGCGGCACCTGCGAGCGCGTGTGTCCCAAGCACATCATTACCCTCACCTCCAATTCCCGTCGGGTCACCCAGGAATACACCCTGGATCAATGCTCCGCCCCGTGCCAGCGGACCTGTCCGGCCGGCATCGACATTCCGGCCTACATCGACGCGGCCGGTCGCGGCGACTATCTGGAAGCGGTTCGGATCATCAAGGAAAAGAACCCCTTCCCGCTGGTCTGCGGCCGCATCTGCGTGCATCCGTGCGAAAACGAATGCCGCAGGAACCTTTTGGATGAACCCGTGGCCATCAATCCCATCAAGCGTTTCGTGGCCGACTACGAGATGAAGAGCGGCAGCCGCATTCCCATCGAGAAGGCTCCGGCCACCGGTAAGCGCGTAGCGGTGATCGGAGGCGGGGCCGAAGGTCTCACCACCGCCTTCTTCCTGGCCAGGCTCGGGCACGAACCCACGGTCGTCGAAGGAAAATCCCACCTGGGCGGCCTGCTGCGAACGATCATTCCCGACGCTCGCCTGCCCAAGGACGTGCTCGATTGGGAAATCCAGGGCATCCTGGAAGCGGGCGTCACGGCGCAGACCAACAAGAAGCTCGGCAGGGACGTTTCCATTCAAGGTCTGCTGGATGACGGCTACGACGCTGTCTTCGTCGCCACGGGTGGCTGGGACAGCCAGATGACCGACGGGCTTCCCACCCAGCCAGTTCAGGCCCTTCCCGGCGTGCAGCTTTTGGTCAATCTCACCTTCGCCCACATGGCCGGAAACGCCCCGGCCGTGGGGGGAGATGCCATGATCGTGGGCGGCGGCAACGCCTCCATCGATGCCGCCCTGCTTCTCAAGGAACTGGGGGCTCAGCACGTCCACGTGGTCTTTCGAAGCCCGCGGGAAGAAGCCCCCTTCAAGGACGAGGAAATTCAGGCCGCCGAAGCCCAGGGTGTCATCTTCCACTTCCGGTCCGCCATCACCCGCATGTTTGGAAAGGGCGCCGAACTCACCCACGTGGAAGTGGCTTCCCTGGAAAATTACGTACCCGGAGAAACCCTCCAGCAGCTCCACGCCAAGGCGGCCCTCCAGCAGATTCCCGTACAGACGCTCATCACGGGTGCCGGCCGTTTTCCGGAACTCATCTACGCGCCCGTCTATGAATTGCGAGGAGAAGGAGACCAACAGGAAGCGGTCCGCACGGACCGTTGGGAAACCGTGGTTCCCTACGCAGGCCCCTTCGCCGAGGAGGACGTGGGAATCTTCCGACCCGGAGAGGCCACCAGCGACTACAAGGCCGTGGTGGAAGCCATCGGCGCCGGCCGTCGGGGCGCCATCTCGGTCCACAAGCGACTCTTGGGAGAAGAGGTGGTCGCACCTCCCGGCATGATCCGGCGCACCACGACCGTGCTCAACGTGGACCGGCTGGAACCCCTGTCCCCGCAGCCGCGGGAAAAGATGCCCGCGCTGTCGCCGGCGGAGCAGTTGGCCAACCCCAAGGCCGAGGTGGAGCTGGGATTTACGGAGGAGCAGGTACGGCGGGAAGCGCAGCGATGCCTCCGCTGCGGCCTCATTTGCTATCGTCGGACGGTCCAGGAACCGGAGAGCCTGGCAAAATCCGCATGATCCGCGGCCGGTACCGATTGCGGGATCCGGCCCTGCGGTCGAAGGACCTGGCTCCCAGGAAGGCCGCTGCCATGGCCCCCACGCCCAGCAGGACCGACGCCGGCGTGGGATCCATACCCAGGACGGCGGCCTTGGACCAACCCACGGCGGCCCCGACCACCAGGGCCACCACGGGAACAAAGTAAACCACCAGGGACATGGTGAGGAACGAACCGGTGGGAAGGCCGATCTCCACGCGATCTCCCACCCGGGCGCCCAGGTCGTTCGTGGCTTCCACCACCATCTCCTTGCTGCTGAGCATCTTGCAAACGCCCTGGGATTCGCAGCTGTGGCAAGCTTCCGTACGTTCCACCTTCACGAAGGCGGATTGGTTTCGGACATCCTGAACCACACCGTGTTCTGTGAGCATGAGAACCTCCTTGGGAACGCGAAGATCACATCGTGACGGATCACTGGAAACCCAGTACTGAAATCTACCAATACAGGGAATCGTTATGAAAGACCAAATCCGGGACTACGCGAAAAAACTGTTGCAGGACGGCACCGTGGACGGCTTCCTGGCTCTCCGCAAGGATGGAGAACACATCCACCCGCACCTTTTCACCCGGGCGGATGAGCTGGACAGCCTCTCGCTGGGAGACCTGGAAAAGCCCGGTCAGGCCCGCTATCCGCTCATCAAGGTTCTCCTGCGTTTGACCCGGCTCCAGCCCACCCAAAAGCTGGCAGTCATGGTTCGGGGCTGCGAAGAACGAGCCTTCCACAAGCTCGTTCAGGCAAGCCAGATCAATCCCAACCGGGTGACCTTGGTGGGCTTTTCGTGCTCCCAGGATCTGGCGGACCGTTGCGGTTGTCTCAAGCCCTGGCCGGACGAGCTGGTGGCCGGCGAAAAGCCGGATGTCCCGCCCAGCCCCAAGGTGGTCACCGCCACGCCCAAGAATCTCGTGAAGGACATGCAGTTTCTCAAGGACAACTTTCAGCGGTGCATCAAGTGCTACGGGTGCCGAAACATCTGCCCGGTCTGCTTCTGCCATGAATGCACGCTGGAAGAAGAGACCTTCGTTCCCAAGACCGGCTCCACCCTGCCGCCCGCCAACCCGGAATTCCTCTTCACCCGCGCCGTGCACATGGTGGGCTACTGTGTCTATTGCGGCCTGTGCGAGGAAGCCTGCCCGGCCCACATCCCGCTCAAGATCGTTTACAAGATGGTGGCCAACATCATGGACGAAAAGCACGGCTACCGAATTCAGGACTTCCCCGGCCGCGGCCAGAGTGCCCCGGCACCGGACGACGCATCCAACGCGTAAAAACCCGCGGATACGCCCCCCAATATAGGGGCGACCGGCCGGTCGCCCGTACCACAACCCCGTCGCCCGTACCCGTACGCAACCCCGGCCCAATCCCCGAGGGGCCTGAACCAGAGGCGCCCCAACACAAAAAGGCCGGATCTCATACGAGATCCGGCCTCTATAAGAATGGGTCGGCGGCGACCTACTCTCCCACGCGGTTACCCACGCAGTACCATCGGCGCTGAGGAGCTTAACTTCCGTGTTCGGGATGGGAACGGGTGTGGCCTCCTCGCCATAGCCACCGGCCCAAACTCCATGAATAGGGTCTTCTCAGTACGCTGCCCCATCGCCCTCAAGAAAGGGATGGTCAAGCCGCACGGCCTATTAGTACCGGTCAGCTCCATCCGTTACCGGACTTCCACCTCCGGCCTATCAACCTCGTCGTCTACGAGGGGCCTTCAGCTCCGCCGAAGCGGAAGGGGAACTCTTATCTTGGGGTGGGTTTCCCGCTTAGATGCTTTCAGCGGTTATCCCTTCCGAACATAGCTACCCAGCGGTGCTCCTGGCGGAACAACTGGGACACCAGAGGTCCGTCCATCCCGGTCCTCTCGTACTAGGGACAGATCCCCTCAAAGTTCCTACGCCCGCGGTAGATAGGGACCAAACTGTCTCACGACGTTTTAAACCCAGCTCACGTACCGCTTTAATCGGCGAACAGCCGAACCCTTGGGAC
>NZ_FQVB01000074.1 GCF_900129305.1 Desulfacinum infernum DSM 9756
CATCTTTTCATATCGTTAACAATCTGTTTCATTGTGGCAAACCAGACCACGGGAGGGCACAATGAAAACAGAGCATAGCAAGAATCGGTCGGCCAAGCAGGAATATTGGCAGGAACACATCCGCTCATGGGAGAGTAGCGGCCTGACGCAATCATCATATTGCCGGGAGAACATGCTCTCTTTGGCGACATTTGGTTACTGGCGTCGAAAGAGCTCATTGAAGGTTTCTCACGAACCGCAACCGCGTTTTTTTCCTCTTGCGGTACAATCCCAGGTCCAGGAAAAGCAGAGTTCAGGTTTCAATACTGTCCGGTTGGTCCTGCAGGAAAGAAGATTCATGATAGAGGTTGAGGAAAACTTTTCTGCATCAACTCTGAGGCGGCTGATCACGACTTTGGAGCAGGTTTGATGCTCGATTTTTCCGAAGAGACCAGAGTGTATATTGCATTGGGCGCAACAGACATGCGCAAATCCATCAACGGTCTGTCACTTCTTGTCGCAGAACAGTTTGAGCTTGATCTGTTTTCCGGGAGTCTCTTTGCATTCTGCAATCGCCGTCGTGATATGGTGAAGATTCTCTACTGGTCGGAGAATGGGTTTTGCCTCTGGCTTAAGCGTCTTGAGACAGACATTTTCCGCTGGCCCGAATCTGAGTCGGAAGTGATGGAGGTGAGCAGAAAGGCGTTGAACTGGCTCTTGCATGGCCTTGATTTGCGCCACGCACACAGCCGAGCGCCATATGCTGCCGTTTCGTAAATATTGTATTGATATCATTGAAAATGTAGTGATTTTCTCATTGAGATGTGATAGTATAGGCAGATGATAAAAAGGGGTGCCACACTACCGGACAACCCGCAGGAACTGCGGAAAATCATCGCCTATTACGAGCAGGAAGTTGAACTGCTGCGTGAGCAAGTGCGTGTGCTTTATGCCCGGATTTTTGGCAAGAAAAGCGAGAAAGGCGGTCCCGATGCAGGAACGCAACTCCCTCTTTTTGACATGCCAGAACCAGAGGTAGAGCCCGGCGAGAAAGAGGTGACGATTCCATCTCACTCCAGACAGAAGTGTGGACGCAAAAAGTTGCCTGAGTCTCTGCCGCGGGTCGAGGTGGTGCACGACATCCCTGAAGAGGCGAAAGTCTGCGCCTGCGGCCATGAGTTGAACAGGATAGGTGAGGAGATTTCGGAAAAACTCGATATCATCCCTGCTGTCATCCAGGTTATTCGCCACGTCAGGCCCAAATATGCCTGCCGACATTGCGAAGGACTCGACACCGTAGGTCCGGTAGTCAAAATTGCCACCGCCCCCAAGCAGATCATCGACAAAGGTATCGCCACTGCCGGCCTTCTGGCCCACATCCTTACCGCTAAATTCTGTGACGGTCTGCCATTTTATCGCCAGGAAGGCCAGTTTGAGCGACTTGGCGTCGAAATTCCAAGGGCAACCATGTGCAACTGGGCTATGAAAAGCGCTGAGGCTGCGGCTCCTTTGCTTGAACTTCTCCTTCGCGAGATCCGCTCAGGCCCGTTGATCAATATTGACGAAACAACTGTACAGGTTTTGAAAGAACCAGGGCGATCGGCTGAGACAAAATCCTATATGTGGGTTTGTCGTGGTGGTACGCCCGGCAAAACGCTCTTGCTCTACCATTACAACACAAGCCGCTCGTCCGGCGTGGCGAAGCAGTTGCTCACGGGATACAAGGGAGTTGTGCAAAGTGATGGGTATACTGGTTATGATTTTCTCAACGTCAGCAAGGATATTGCACATGCCGGATGCTGGGCCCATGCTCGTCGCAAATTCAAGGATGCTGCCAAAGGGGCAGGAAAAGCAAAGAAAGCCGGCAGTGTCGATGTGGCGCTGAGTTATATTCAGAAAATTTATGCGGTGGAAAAGGAAGGCACCAAAGACAACCTTAATCAAGAGCAGATAATTGAGTTGCGGCAGCGGAAGGCCAGGCCGATTCTCGACGACTTTTTCAAATGGCTGAGCAAAAAAGCGACACAGGTTGTTCCTAAAAGCTTGCTGGGCATTGCAGTCAACTACACACTCAACCAAAGGAGCCGCCTCACCGTCTACCTTGACCAAGGCGTAGTCGGCCCAGACAATAATGCAGCTGAAAATGCCATCAGGCCGTTTGTGATAGGCCGCAAAAACTGGCTCTTTGCCGGTAATCCTGCCGGAGCGGCAGCTAGTGCCAGCCTCTACAGTCTCGTCGAATCAGCGAAAGCAAATGGCCTGGAACCGTACAGATATCTTCGTTTTATCTTCGAAAAACTTCCTTTCGCAGAATCGCAGAGCGATTACGAAGAGCTGCTACCGAACAGGCTCAAAGCCGCCGACCTCCTTTTGCCGCAATCAATAAGTGGGGTTTAATTAGCGGATAC
>NZ_FQVB01000028.1 GCF_900129305.1 Desulfacinum infernum DSM 9756
ACTCCTCCAGGTGGACGTTTCCCCGTCTCGACTCATGGGTTCGTCGGCGGCTGCGCAGTATTCTGCGTAAGCGCAGCGGACGAAAGGGGATCAGCCGAGGCCGCGATCATAACAGATGGCCGAATGTTTTCTTTGAGCGCCATGGGTTGTACAGCCTCGTGGCAGCCCATCGCGCAATGCTCCAGTCCTCAGCGGGGTAAAACCACCAACCGGAGAGCCGTATGCGGGAGATCCGCACGTACGGTTCGGAGGGGGGAGGGACTCGGCAACGAGTCCTTCCTACCCCTATCAATCGTTGGCATAAAAAGACCAACCGTCTTCCGGCTTACGGGCGCGTGGCCATGTGCGGCTGTAGGGGCGGGCTTTACGCCCGCCCGCCGGAATCTCGCGATCGGAAAGGGTCGTCCAATCCAGGGATGAGCTTCACCGTTACGGCTCCGGCACGATGGGCGCCGTTCCGGATCGCGGCCTACGGATAGACGCGGAGGAGTGTCCCGCCTTGGACCTGAAGGATGGGGTAGTCCCGTATCAGATGGCCGTCGGGAGCCACGCGGGTAGTGCCCAGGGGCCCCTGGGAGAGGGTGATGCCGAGAAGGGCGCTTCGCAAAGCCAGCCGATCCAAGGTGCCTCCGCCAGCATCCAGGGCCTCACGGCGGGCCTGGAGGAGCAGCCGGGTCGCTTCGTAGCCCTGGGCTGCCAGGTAGTCCGGATCCCTGCCGTAAACCCGCTTGTATTCTTCCACGAACGCCCCGGTGGCCGGATCCTGATAGACGGCGTCTTCCCTGTGAAAGGCGGAAGGAAAGAGCGCGTTTTCCACATACACGCCTCCGATGGAAACCAGAGAGCTCTCCTCCCACAGGTTGGTTCCCAGGAGAGTGGCTCCCACCACGTTGTAGTAAGGAAGCTGGGGGGCCAGAAGGGCCACCGTCTTGGCCGTGTCGGGGATGAAGACGGCCTCCACGGGAGAACTGTCCGCCGGGGCGCCCGCAGCCTTTTGGGCCTGGTCGAGAAACTTCTGGATCGGTTCCTTGAAATCGGTGCTCCCGGGTTCATAAGAGACCTGAGCCAGCAGCCGGCCGCCCCGGCGTTCCACCGCCTCGGCAAAGAGGCGACTCAAAGACCGTCCGTAGGAGTCGTCGGGATAGAGAACGCCGTAGCGGACGAGGCCCCGTACGTCCGTGCAATAGCTCACCAGGGCCTCGATCATGTCCCGGTGGTCCACGAAGGCGTGGAAGAGAAAGGGCGTGGCGTTGTCCACCGTTCGCTTTTCGGTGAAGCTCACCACCGGAATGGCCCAGCGATTCATGAGCGGAGCGATGGCGCTGGCGCAGCGGGGGCTCACGGGGCCCAGGGCCCCCAGCACGGCGTGATCCGACGCCAAAGCCGAAAAGGCGGCGACGGTCTTATCCGGATCCGCCCCGCTGTCCAAGACCACCAGTCTCACGGGATCGTGGGGGAAGCTCCCATGCCACTGGTCCAGGGCCAGGGCGGCTCCGGTGAGAATGCGTTGTCCGAATTTGGCGTGGGGGCCGCTCAAAGGGACCAGGCATCCGAGGGTGCCCGGATCCGCCGGGATCTGCTCCGCCACGGTGCCGTGCAGGCGCTTTTCGATCTCCCGCGCCACCGGGTGTTCGGGGTTTCGGGCCAGCACGTCCAGGAGCGCCTCGCGCCGTGATTCCGGGGGCAGGAGGTCCGCTCGGCGATAGGCCAGAAACGGGCCGAGCCTGGGTTCCGAGACGGTCTGGAGAAGCCTTTCCGTGGTCTCGACGTCCAGATCGGATGTGACATGGAGAGCCAGGTCGTCCAGAAGTCCCAGGTCTTCCTGGGAAGGGGAGAGCCGGTAGCCCTGGGTCAGCCAGCGCAGGGCTCCGTCCGGATCCTTCAGGTCCCGGTGGAAGGAAGCCAGGGCCCGGCACAGGGCCAGACGGGCTTGAGGGTCTTGGGCCGTTTCGTCCCAGAGAGCGACGCCCTCCTCGATGATCTTGGGGTCCCGTTTCTGAACCCACCGGGTTTCCAGCAGCACCACTCGGGCCCGCGCGGAATCCTTCCATTGCGGAAACTCCCGCAGTACCCGCTCCAGGACCTTTTCCGCCTTTTCCGGGTCGCCCGCCTGGAGCCACACGGCGGCTTCCCGGGTGAGCGCCCGGGGCGCCACGGCGTTGGTGGGGAAAAACTGGGCGATGCGCTCGTAGGCCAGAGCGGCTTCCTGCCACCGACCTTCCTTTTCCAGTTCCTGGGCTTCCCGGTAAAGGGCCTGGGCTTCCGGAGAAGGCTCACCGTGGAAGATTTCGGGCGGAATGAGCACCCTTGGTTGGCGCTGCAGCGAAGCACAGCCCCAGTGGACGCTCAGCAGAGCCAGAACGAGCAGAAGAGCGAAACGGCGCGCCATGCCCTTGTCTCCTCCCTTGGGGTTTCCATCGGTTGTCGGTCCGTCCTTCGGCGAGAGCGATCTGCGGGGGCACTATAGCACAAAGGGGCACGTGGCATCACGTGCCCCTTTGCATCCTGGAGCGATCCGGATTTCTGAGCGAAGGGTTACTTGTCCTTCACTTCTTCGTAATCGGCATCCACCACATCGTCGTCGGGCTTGGTCCCGCCGTTGCCGCCCGCCTGAGCCCCTTCGCCTCCTGCCTGGGCCTGCTGTTCGGCCGTGCGCTTGTACATCTCCTCGGCCAGCTTGTGGGAGACCTGGGTGAGCTTTTCCATCTCGCTCTGGATGGCGTCCTTGCTGTCGCTTTCCATGGCCTTCTTGAGAGCCTCGATCTGGGATTCGATTTTCTGGCGCGTGGCCGCGTCCACCTTGTCGCCCAGATCCCGCAGGCTCTTTTCCGTGCTGTAGATGAGCGCATCGGCCTGGTTGCGGATTTCCACCAGCTCTTTCCGGCGTTTGTCCTCTTCCGCGTGCATTTCGGCTTCCTTGACCAGCTTTTCGATCTCTTCCTCGCTCAGGCCGCTGGAAGCCGTGATGCGGATGGACTGTTCCTTTCCCGTGGCCAGATCCTTGGCCGAAACGTGCACGATGCCGTTGGCGTCGATGTCGAAGGTTACCTCGATCTGGGGCACGCCGCGCGGCGCCGGCGGGATGCCCACCAGGTCGAAGCGTCCCAGCGTCTTGTTGTCGGCCGCCATGGGGCGTTCGCCCTGGAGCACGTGGATGGAGACAGCCGTCTGGTTGTCCGTGGCCGTGGAAAAGATCTGGCTCTTGCGCGTGGGGATGGTGGTGTTGCGTTCGATGAGCTTGGTCATCACGCCGCCGAGGGTCTCGATGCCCAGGGAGAGCGGCGTCACGTCCAGAAGAAGCACGTCCTTCACGTCGCCGGAAAGGACGGCGCCCTGGATGGCCGCGCCGATGGCCACCACCTCATCGGGGTTCACGCCCTTGTGGGGTTCCTTGCCGAAGAACTCCCTCACCTTCTGCTGCACCTTCGGCATCCGGGTCATGCCGCCCACCAGGATCACCTCGTTGATGTCCGACGCCGTCAGGCCGGCATCCTGGAGCGCCTGGCGCATGGGCGGAACGAGCTTTTCGATGAGGTCATCCGTGAGGGCTTCCAGCTTGGCCCGCGTGAGCTTGATGTTGAGATGCTTGGGGCCGGTGGCGTCCGCCGTGATGAAGGGCAGGTTGATGTCCGTCTCCGTGGTGGAGGACAGTTCCATCTTGGCCTTTTCGGCCGCTTCCTTCAGGCGCTGCAGGGCCATCTTGTCGTTTCGAAGATCGATACCCTGGTCCCTCTTGAATTCGTCGGCCAGCCAGTCGATGATCCGCTGGTCAAAGTCTTCGCCGCCCAGGTGGGTGTCCCCGTTGGTGGATTTCACTTCAAAGACGCCGTCGCCGATTTCCAGGATGGAGATGTCGAAGGTACCGCCCCCCAGGTCGAAGACGGCGATCTTTTCGTCCTTCTTCTTGTCCAGGCCGTAGGCCAGGGCCGCCGCGGTGGGCTCGTTGATGATCCGAAGCACGTTCAGGCCCGCGATCTTGCCCGCGTCCTTGGTGGCCTGCCGCTGGCTGTCGTTGAAGTAGGCGGGAACGGTGATGACCGCATCGGTCACCTTCTCGCCCAGGTAATCTTCCGCCGTCTGCTTCATCTTCATGAGAATGAAGGCGGAAATTTCCGTGGGGCTGTACTGCCGCCCCCGAATCTCGATGTGGGCGTCTCCGTTGGGGGCTTCCACGATCTTGTACGGGAGGATTTCCAGGTCCCGCTGGACTTCCTTGGACTTGAACTTGCGTCCGATGAGGCGCTTGACCGCGAAGATGGTGTTTTCCGGGTTGGTGATGGCCTGCCTTTTGGCCACCTGTCCCACCAGCCGTTCCCCGCTGTCCGTGAAGGCCACCATGGACGGGGTGGTGCGGCCGCCTTCCGCGTTGGTCAAAACCTTGGGTTCCTTGCCTTCCATGATGGCCACAACCGAGTTGGTTGTGCCCAAGTCGATTCCGATAATCTTGCCCATGAGAATGTGCCTCCTTATAGGGATATTGAAAGTCAGATAGAACCTGGTTCTTTGAGCAGAGTATTACCCCGTTCAATGGGCCGTATCTGTGCCGCCAGCCCTGGATTCTTCCGCGGTTGCTGCGTCGGGTCCCGCCGTGCGGGATCCTTTGGCCACCGCCACCATGGCCGGACGCAACAGCCGGTCATGCAGCATGTACCCCTTCTGGAACTCCTGAACCACCGAGTTGGCCGGATGTTCGTCTGTTTCCTGCTGCAGGATGGCTTCGTGATAGCAGGGATCGAAATCTTTTCCCTTGGATTCGAAGGGCTTGCAGCCGAAGCGCGCCAGCGTGTCCAGGAATTGTTTGTGGGTCATCTTGACCCCTTCCAGCAACTGATGGTTTTCGGCCTCCTGTTCGGCATGCTGGATGGCCCGTTCCAGATTGTCGATCACGGTCAAAAGCTCGCGCAGCAGGTTCTCGTTGGCGAAAGTGATGGCCTCGGTGCGTTCGCGTTCCAGCCGCTTGCGGGTGTTTTCCATCTCCGCCGCCTGCCGCAACAGTTTGTCCTTCAGCGCCGCGATTTCCGCTTCCTTTTCCGCCAGCAAGGCCTTCCATTCGTCCACGGTGGCCGTATCCGGATCGAAGGGCTTGGATGTCTGCCCTGGTTCCTGACCGTTTACGGCACCTCCGGATTCTTCCATCTGTTCATTGGGTTTCCGTTCATCACTCATGAAAAATCACCCCCCGGTTCCTAATGACAATGAGGCACATATAATCATTTCTGACGCTTGTGCCAGTCCTTTTCATGCAAAAACCCGGTTTTCGCTCGGGCGTTTCGGCACGCCGACTCGCCGAACCACCCGGTCACCGGGGTCGGAATATCTCAACTCGATTCGTGGGCGCCTTCTCCCGATGGGGCCTCGTCCGGATCCGCCAGGAGCTGACTGAGCAGGGACGCCGTGAAGGTCACGATGGGAATGATGCGGGAATAGTCCATGCGCATGGGGCCGATCACTCCCAGAACTCCCAGCACGGTTTCGCCGCGCCGGTAGGGCGACGAAATCAGACTGATTTCCTGAAGCTCGTTCACGTCGCTTTCCGTGCCGAGGACGATCTGCACTTGGCGCTCCGGGTCCAGCGCCTTGTCCAGGAGCCGGATGATGCGCGTCTTGTCTTCGAAAGCCTCCAGGATCCGCCGCATGCGCTCCACGTCGGCGAATTCCGGGTTGCGCAGAAGCTGGGTATGGCCTTCGATGTGCACGTCCGCGCTCTCCAGGGCTTCCTGGAACGCGCGCTTGCTCAGCTCCAGGGCCTGGGAAAAGAGCTGATCGAAAAGGACCTTCTCGTTTTCCATCTCCCTGAGGATACGGTCCTTCACTTCCGCCAGCGGGACGTCCTCCAGGAGCTCGTTCAGATAGCGGGCGTACTTGTCCAGATCGTCCTGGGAAAGATCCTCTTCCCAGTCCAACAGGGTGTGCTGCACCAGGCCGGATTTGGAGATCAGGATCACCAGAATCTGGCGCGGCCTCAGGCGAACGAACTCAATGTGTTTGAAGCGCGTGGCGCTCAGCCTCGGCCAGAGCACCACCCCCGCCTGTTCGCAGAATCGGGACAGGACCTGGGACGTCCGCCGGAGCAGGTCGTCGATGTCGCCCTTCTTGGTTTCAAATGCCTTGCGGATGAGGGCCTGCTGCCGCTTTTCCAGCTGGCGGATCTTGAGGATGGAATCCAGGTAGAAGCGGAGCCCCTTGTCCGTGGGAATGCGGCCCGCCGAAGTATGCGGCTGCTGGAGGAAACCCATGTCCTCCAAGTCGGCCATGATGTTTCGGATCGTGGCCGAACTCACGTTGAGCCCATAGTGCTTGCTGACGGTCCTCGAACCCACGGGCTCCCCGCTCCGGATGTAGCCGGAGATGACCGCTTCCAGAACCCTCTGGTCCCTTTCGCTCAGTTCCATGGCGTCCTCACCCCTGATGTTAGCACTCTGTTTGGCAGAGTGCTAAGAGAACATAGTGCGCGCCCTTTTCTTTGTCAAGCTGAGTGGATGGCGTGGAGGAGGGATGGGTGACGGGTGATGAGTGATGGGTAAGGGATATGGGGTATGGGATAGGGAGTGGGGAGTTAGGGGGAGGGAGGGATAAAAAGTTAGGGCGCGCGGGATGTAGGGGCGGGGTTTATCCCCGCCCGCCAAACGAGCGCCCTTTTTCGTAGCCGCGGGGCTTCAGCCCCGCGGGACAGGGCCATCGCAACTCGCTGAAATGACATGAAACACCACCTGGTCCATCCAACATCCGGGGATTCCTCCGCAGCCCTGAAGGGCTGCGCTACGGGAAAAAACGGTCATCCTCGGCCTTTTCGGACACGCCTCTAACTTCGGATCATGTCGAAATCGTGGAAGAAGTGGATGAAGTCTTCCTGGAGCTTGAAGCAGCTCATCTTGACGCCCGCGTCGGACTGGTTGTGGAAGGTGAGGAGAAGGCGGTCGGGATGCTGGGGGTCCTTTTCGACGCGCCCGATGGCCTGCAGCTCCTTGATGATCTTCTTTTCGTCGCAGTCCGGCTTGAGCTGAATCCAAAGTCGCTTCATGGCGTCTCCTTGTTTCAGCGGGTAAGGGCGGAAGGACTACTCCCGATTCTCTGTCTCTGCCTGCCGGGCCAGCTTGTTGCGGCATCGGGCCACGCAGGCCTCACAGTCCGGAGCCTGTCCCGTCTCCCGGCAGAAGTCGGCGAAGGCCTGGAGCCAGTCTTCGCCGGCCCGCGGACAGTTCTTGATGAATTCCAAGAATTGCACGAGCCTTTCGAAGGCCGTGGGGCCGATGGCATGTTCGATGCGGCACGCGTTGGCTTCCGCCTGGTTGGGGTCCAGCAGAAGGGCCGTGGTGAAGAATTCCTTGAGCACCTCGTGGCGGCGGATGACCTCCTTGGCCGCTTTTCGCCCTTCGGGCGTCAGGGTGATGTAGCTGTAGGGGCTGTAGTTGATGAGTCCCCGGCCGGCCAGGGCCTTGAGCGCTCCGGTGACCGAGGCCCTCTGCACGCTCATCTGGTCGGCGATGTCTTTCGCCCGGGCCACCCGGTTGGTCTTTTCCAGGTGATAGATGACTTCCAGGTAATCTTCCAGGCTTGCGGAAAGCCCTTCCAGGATATCCGTCGGCATGGCGGTTCCTTACTGTTTCGTTTTCGACAAAATAGCGTTCCCGATGGATCGGGTCAAGAAAAGCCGGTTGGGTCAGGGCTTTCCGCACATCCGGATCCACTGGGCCGCCGTGAGTCCCCAGGCGGCATTGTAGAAGAAGACGAAGAGCGGGGTGAGGGTCCCCAGGGAAAAGCCCATCATCCCCTTGTGGGCCAGGAAGGGGAACACGTAGAAGAGCTGAACGAGGGTGGGGCCCAGGCTGAAAAAGATGCCCCGCGTGAAAACGCTGATGAGCCAGCCTCCCCGCAGTACGGGAAGGAGAAAAACAAACCCCCACAATCCTCCCCAGACGATCCGCGGATATAGAAAATGCTTGCTCCACACGGGGGCGATGTGGACGCCCACCTGCTGGGGAATGCCTTGGTGGCCCAGATACCAGACGAGCACCGAATTGACAAGCGCGCCGATACAACCCGCCGCAAAGACCACGCTCATTCTGTCGAAAAGGGACTGCATCCTTCGCCTCCTTCCTTTGAACCAGAGCAAGCACCCGCGCCGTTTCGGTTCGGCGGGATCGTGCGGCCGATGCGAAAAGAAATCCTCGAAAGGTTGATAACACATGCGCCGCATTCTATAAAGAAGCCCATTACCAACCTTGAAAGGAGTATTGTATGAAGATCGTTTGTTCAGATTGCCGCTACGTGGGCAACGCCGTGGAATTGAAAAAGGGGTCGAGAAGGAAGGAAATCGCCCTGTGGTGCTGTCTGTTCTTGCCGGGGCTCTTTTACACCCTGTGGCGCCAGTCCACCGACGGCAAATACATGGGATGCCCCCAGTGTTCCGGGACCCGGTTTCGAACCCTCAAGAGGCGGGAATGGAAGGAGTTCGAGCGAACGGGCGCGTTGCCTTCCTGACGAGGAGTTCCCATGGAGCTCAAGGATCCCATCTACCTGGACTACAACGCCACCACCCCCATCGATCCTCGGGTGGCGGAAGCCATGAGGCCGTGTCTGGATGAGATCTTCGGCAATCCGTCCAGCTCCCATGCCTACGGGCGGAGGGCCAGGCAAGCGGTGGAGAAGGCCCGGGAGCAGGTGGCGGCGCTGCTGGACTGCGATCCCGGCGAGGTCGTTTTCACGAGCGGCGGGACGGAATCCAACAACATGGCCCTGCTGGGCGTGGCGCGGGCGCTGGCATCCAAGGGACGTCACATCGTCACGAGCCGCATCGAACATCCCGCCGTCCTGGAGCCCTGCCTGGCGCTGCTGGAAGAGGGATTCGATGTGACGTTCGTCCCCGTGGACGGGCATGGACAAGTGGATCCCGACCACATCCTGCGCGCCCTTCGCCCGGATACGATCCTCGTGAGCCTCATGCACTCCAACAACGAGGTGGGAACCCTCCAGCCCATAGGCCAGCTGGCCGGCCCCCTGCGTTCCCGCGGGGTCATCTTCCATACGGATGCGGCGCAAAGTGTGGGAAAGGTTCCCACGCGGGTTTCCGAGCTGGGGGTGGATCTGCTCACCGTGGCGGGTCACAAGCTCTATGCCCCCAAGGGGATAGGGGCGCTCTACGTGCGGACCGGAACCCCCTTGGCCCGGGTGCTCTACGGCGCGGGCCAGGAAGGTGGCCGTCGGCCGGGAACGGAGAATGTCTTGGAGATCGTGGGCCTGGGCGCCGCCGCCCGGTGCGCGTCAGACGATCTTCCCCGGGAGATGGAGCGCGTCCGGTCGCTTCGGGATCGACTGGAACGCCGCTTGTTGGAAGCCGTGCCTGAAGCGCGGGTGAACGGGCATCCCCGGGAACGCCTTCCCAACACGCTCAGCATCTCCTTCCCCGGACTGGCTTCGGATGCGCTTCTCGCCGCTCTCCCCCAGGTGGCGGCCTCGGCCGGGGCCGCGTGCCACTCCGATACCGTCAAGATCTCCCACGTGTTGGAGGCCATGGGTTTGGATCCGGAGGTGGCCAAAGGGACCCTGCGCCTCAGCTTGGGGCGCTTTACCGACCAGGACGATGTGGACCGGGCGGCCGAAGGGATCGTCCGCGCCGTGCGAGATCTCAAGAACAAAAAGTGAGGAAACCCCGTCCATGAACACCGAGGCCATGCTCCAAAGGCTCAAAGAAAAGATCTATCACCAGGCCTTCCAGTATTCCGAAACCCCTTCTTTCCGGTTGGCGTCGGGGGCGTCCAGCCACTTCTACTTCAACTGCAAGCGGGTGACCTTGGATCCCGAAGGCCAGGTCCTCATCGGAAACCTCATCTTCGAGCGCATCCGGGACCTGGACGTGCAGGGCATCGGGGGCCTCACGCTGGGCGCGGACCCCATCGCCAACGCCGTGGCCTACACTTCGTGGCTCCAGGGGCGTCCCATCCAGGCCTTTGTGGTGCGCAAGGCGCAGAAAGACCACGGGATCGCGGCCCGCGTGGAAGGAAACCTCCGGCCGGGGGACCGGGTGGTGGTGGTGGACGACGTGATCACCACCGGCGGATCCACCCTGCAGGCCATCGCGGCGTGCAGGGAGGCGGGCCTCAAGGTGGTGCGAGTGGTGGTCCTGGTGGACCGGCAGGAAATGAACGGGCGCGAGAACATCCTTCGTGAAGTGGACGCTGTGGATGCCTTGATTCTGCGCGACGACGTGATGGCCCTCCACGCTCGAAAGTGATCGTCGGACTCGAGAAGGACACGGATCCATGAACGTGCTCGTCACCGGCGGCGCCGGCTACATCGGTTCCCACACGGCCAAGTTGATCAAGGGCCGGGGGCACACCCCGGTGGTTTTCGACAACCTGAGCAACGGTTGGGCGGAATGGGCCCGGTTCGGGCCTTTCGTTTTCGGAGACATCCGGGACGAGGAGGCCCTTTTTCGCACCTTGCAGGCCTTTCGGATCGACGCGGTGATCCATTTTGCGGCCCTGGCCAGCGTGGAAGAGTCCACCCGGCGTCCCGGGCTCTACTTCGACAACAACGTGGGGGGGACCATCGCTTTGGTGCAGGCCATGGCCCGGGCGGGAGTGCGCCGGCTCGTCTTTTCCAGTTCGGCGGCCGTCTATGGAAAGGCCCGGACCCGCCCCATCCGGGAAGATCATCCCAGGGAGCCCACCAACCCCTACGGTCTTTCCAAGTGGCAGTGCGAGCAAGTGGTGGAAACCGTGGCGGCCGCCGAGGGGATCCATTTCGCCGCGCTGCGCTACTTCAACGTGGTGGGTAACGACCCCGACGGGGAACTCTACGAACGACACGAGCCGGAAACCCACGTCCTGCCCAACCTGTTGAGGGCCGCCCGGTCCGGAGAGCCTTTCTTTCTTTTCGGAACGGATCACGACACCCCGGACGGAACGGCCGTGCGCGACTACGTTTACGTGATGGACTTGGCGGAAGCCCACCTGAAGGCCCTGGATGTGATCCGGAATCAGCCCCGCCTCGTTTCCAACGTGGGACGCGGCCGGGGCGTGTCCGTGCGGGAGATGGTTCGGGCCGTGGAGGAGGTCTTGAACGTTCGGGTGAACGTGCAGGAAAGACCCATTCGGGCCGGGGATCCGCCCGAATTGGTGGCGGACAACACCTTTCTGAGGACCTGGTTTCCCAGGGAATTCAAGGAACTGCCGGACGTGATCCGGGAGATGGCGGGGCGGCCTCCCTACGCATGAGACTTTCATGCCAAAGGGAACATCCCCTGGATCCACCGGGGTTTTGTAGGAAAAGAACCGCCTTTGAAGCTCAAGGATCGGCTTCCAAGAAATCCAGATAATCCAGGGAACCCACCTCTTCCAGGGTGGGGGGCTGCCACCGGGGGTTGTCGTCCTTGTCCAGAAGGCGGGCCCGGACGCCTTCCAGGTAGTCCGGATGCCGGATGATCCAAGCGGCCGCCCGTTCCTCGGTGGCGAAGACCTGCTCCAGGGGCCGACCTTCATTGCGGCGAAGGAGGCGCAGGGTGAGGACCACGGCGGTGGGGGATCTTTCCGAGAGCCTCTGGAAAACGCCTTGGCACAGCTCGCTGTGGAGGGAGCAGGCGGAGAGTTCCCGCATGATCTCCAGGATGTCCGATTTTCCGCAAAAGTAGGTGCGCACCCAGGCGTCCACAGCGGGATCCCTTTCGCCGACCGGTTCGGACAGTTTCTCTAGAACCCTGCACCAGGATCTGTCTTGGGGGTCTGTGGCAGCCTGGAGCGCGGCCCTCCGCAGGGCGTCCCGGAGGGCCTCCAGGCGGCTGCCGGGAATGTAGTGAGTGGCCAGGCCCACGCGGACACAATCCCCGCCCATCAGGTCGTAGCCGGTAAGGGCGAGATATTCCGGATAGCCGGGCGGGCACTTTTGGAAAAGCCAGCCGGTGGATCCCACATCCGGGAAGAAACCGATGCGGGTTTCCGGCATGGCCATGTGGGTGGTTTCGGTAACGACCACGGCATCGGCTCCGGCGGCCAGGCCCAGCCCGCCTCCCATGGTCACCCCGTGGGCAAGGACCACAACGGGTTTCGGGAACCGGTGGATGGCAAGATCCAGCGCATATTCTTCCCGAAAGAAGGCTTCCGCCTTCTCCGCATCTCCTTCTCGTACGGCTTGCGCAAGCTCCTTGATGTCGCCTCCGGCGCAGAATCCCCTGGGGCCCGAACCGGTCAGAAGCACCATGGAGATGCCGTCGTCTTCCCTTGCCCGTCGGAAGGCGTCCGCCAGTCGGCGGACCATGGGGCGCGTGAGGCTGTTGATGGCTCGAGGTCGGTTCAGCGTTATTTCCATCAAGGGACCGTCACTCTTGATTCGCACATGCTCTTCATGTTCTTCCTGAACGAAGCCCATGTCGTCATCTCCTGAGGTTGTGGCGAATGGTGCCGTCCTGCTTGAGAAATCTTCCACATCTAGCTTAAGATCATGGCCCGGGAAAGGAAACCCTCATGGGGCGAAAGGCTGTCTTAACTACAGGCATCGAGGATCTGGACCGTGTGATGGGTGGCATCCGCCCGCCGGAGACCGTTCTCTGGGTGGATGAGGCCGGAGATCGCTTTCCTCTCTTCGGCACCGCCTTCGTGCGTCAACAGATTCTGACGAAGAAGCCCCTGATCTACGTGGTTTTCGACCGGTCTCCCCGGGACGTGTTGGCGGGATTCGGCCAAGGCGCCGATACCTCCAGCCTGAGCCTGCTGGACTGTTTCTCCCACGGCAGGTCTCCGATCGGTGGCGAGCCGCATTTGCAGGACCGAAACGGCGCCCCGCGTCATGCCCGCCTGCATACGGCCTCGGATCTTTCCACTCCCGAGACCCTGGTGGAGCTTCTTCTTTCCATCCTCCCCCCACGCAGGAAAACCCTGGGGTTGGTATTCGAGAGTTTGACGGGGATGGTGGGTTTGTGGAAGGAATCCGGAGCCCTTGAATTCATGGATCGGGTCCAGGATGCCTTGGGCGGCCACAACACCCTCAGCTACTGGGTCACCCGAACAAAAGTCCATTCCCGGGGTTTTCTGGACGAAGCGGAGGCCAGGGCCAGCGTGGTGGTGGAACTGGGCTCGAAGCGGAACCGGCCGTACCTGACACTCCTGAAGGCCGCGGGGCGGGAGGATCTGGCGGAGCTGGGCAACCCGATCCGTTATTGGCAGGTGGAGGGACGGGTGTCCGTGGAAACGCAGAAGCGATCGCCCTTGAAGAGCGAGCTGGGCCCGCGGCTGCGCAAATTCCGCATGCGCCGGGGCATTTCCCAGACCGAACTGGCACAGATGATCGGTGTGACGCCCAGCAGCATCTCCCAGATCGAAGGCAACCTGATCTACCCTTCCATACCGGCCTTGGTGCGCATGGCGGAGGTTCTCGACGTGGAGGTGAGCGCCTTTTTCACTGAGCCGCCCGCACGCTATCGAAAGCCCGTTTTACCCCGGGACGACGCCAGGAAGCTGGACCTCCCGGAGGACTATCGGGAGAGGCTCACCATCTGGGCCTTGGCTCCGGAAGACATGGCGGGCAAGGGCGAGCCCTACCTGATCGAAATCCCGCCGGGATCCGTTGTGCCGTCCCATTTCTTTTCCAGAAAAACCGACCAGATGGGCTATGTTCTCCAGGGGCGCCTGATCTTTCAGACGGAAACGGGCACCAAAGAGGCCGGTCCCGGGGATGCCATCTACCTGGGCGGGGCCACGGCCACGGAGTGGAGGAACCTGGGCGATGAGCCGGCGCGGCTTTTCTGGGTTCTCTTTCGGTGAGGCGGCAAGGGCGGGAGGAATTGGGCATCTTGAGAGGGAGGTAAGAAGATGGGGGAACTGAGGCCCGGTATGACGGGGAGAGCGGAAGCGACCGTGACGGAAACCAACGTGGCCCGCGCCATGGGGAGCGGGGATGTGGATGTGTTCGCCACTCCGGCCATGGTGGCCCTGATGGAGGCAGCGGCGGTGGCCTGCGTGCGGGACTCTTTGGGGGATGAGAACACTTCCGTGGGCACCTCCATTCACACCTCCCACATAGCGGCCACGCCGGTGGGGATGAAGGTCCGGGCGGAAGCCGTCCTGGAACAGGTGGACGGTCGCCGGTTGATTTTCAAGGTCACCGCGCACGACGAAAGGGAAAAGATCGGAGAGGGGGTGCACGAACGGTTCGTGGTGCACCGCGAGAAGTTTGTGAGCCGAGTCCGCAGCAAGGCGGGCTGAAGTCCTTCCCGTAGTTCCCACAAGACCTTTCGATTTCCGTGCATGCGGGCTGTAGGGGCGAATGATCATTCGCCCCTACAGTTCAAGAAGCCATCTGTCCGCCCTGCAACCTGGTCGCCCGGGATTTCGCCCCCTCAAGCCCCCAGGATGCATGACTAGGAGGCTGTCCGACAATGGCTCCTCGGCTCAAGATGCCGGAGATTTGTGTTATCTTCGTAGCCGCGGGGCTTCAGCCCCGCGGAAAGGGATCATCGTAACCCATGAAGTCATAGGGAATACCCGGAGGTCCGCCCGAAGTTCGCGGATTCCTTCGCAGCCCTAAAGGGCTGCGCTACGAAAAAAGCGGTCATCCCCGGAGTTCTCAGACAGCCTCCTAAGGAACGCGCGGCTCACGCCGTTTCGGTGCCCAAGGCGAATCCGCGGGGCGGCAACCCCGTCTCGGAAGGCGTTCCGGCGATCTTGGCCAGGAAAGTGTCGCCCAGTTTCTCTATGTGGGAATGGATGTTGTCGAAGTAGTTGTAGTGGATCTGCTCCTCTTCGATGATCTGTTCAAAGAGCTTCATGGTCACCGCATCGCCGTTTTCCTGGCAGACCAGGCGGAATTGGTTGTACACGTCGATGGTGTCGTCTTCCAGGTCGGCATCGAAGGGGAAGATCTGCCGCACGTCCTGCCCTTTCTGTACCTGGCCGTCATGGCCCGTGACCGGCTCTCCGCCCAATTCCTTGATGCGCTCGGCGAACATCTCCGCATGGCGCATCTCATCGATGGCGATCAGCTTCATCTTGGCGGCCAGTTCCCCATAGTCCATGTCGTCCAGATTGTAGTGCTGATTCATGTACTGGTGGATGGCAAGAAGCTCCATGGCGCGGGCCTTGTTGAGCACCTCGATCACCTTTTCCCGCCGCTTTTCTTTGCTTTCCATTCCTTCCTCCTCCGTTGTTCGTTGCGGTCTGTTTTGGAAACTTCTCCTTCAGGAATTCACTCCGGTCGTTGAAACCATCTCGGGTTGATTTATAAGGCCGCCGTGATCGGCCGGCAACCTGCGCGCTCAAGGTGTCCGGGCTTTCCCTGCGTTTTCTTTAGGAGCTCTGGCCTTTGCGAAACTCCGTGGTCAGGTGCTCCTGATCCCACAGTTGGAGGGCATGGGTGGGTCTGCTCCTCTGTTTGCACCTTTCCCGGCTGCAGATGGGGCATTGGGGATCCCGGCAAGGATCGATGTGAATGAAGACCTCCGCCTGCTCTCCGAACCGGTTCCGAAAGGCTTGCTCCAGCTCCAGCACCTCCCGATGGGCTTCGTAGATGCTCAGATCCCTCGGCAGGATGAGGTGAAAGTCCACATAGAGGCGCTGCCCGGAACGCCAAGCCCGCAGGCGGTGGATATCAATCCAGTTCTCCCTTCTTCGGGAGGTGAGCAGGCGGCCGATCTCTTCCAGCAGCGCCGGATCCGAGGCGTCCATGAGGCGGGAGAAGGATTCCTTCAAGAGCCTGCCTCCCGAATAAAGAATATGGGCGCCCACGAGGATCGCCACGGCACCGTCCAGCCAGTACCATCCCGTGAACTTTACCAGCAGAAGCCCCAGGATGACTCCGGCGGAGGTGGCCACGTCCGTGATCACGTGCGTGCCGTCGGCCACCAGGGGAATGGATTGGGTTCGTTTGCCCGTCCGGATGAGAAAGATTCCGAGGCCGAGGTTGACCGCGCTTGCGGCCAGGAGGAGCAGGAGCCCCCGGTCCAGGTGGGAAAGGGGCCGAGGGGCGCCCAGTTGCTTCCAAGCGGAGAGGAAAATACCCACGGCGGCGATCACGATGAGAGCCCCTTCGAAGCCGGCGGAAAAGTATTCGATCTTGCCGTGACCGTAGGGGTGATCGGCGTCGGGGGGCTTGGCCGAGAGCACGACGCTCCACAGGGCGAAGCCGCTGGCGATCACGTTGATGATGGACTCCAGGGCGTCGGAAAGGACAGCGGTCGAGCGGGTCAGTCGGTAGATGTAGAACTTGAAGAGAAGGAGGAAGGCGCCCACGGCCACGGAGAGGGAAACGGCCGTCAGGCGCTGGCGGAAAAGCTTTTGTTCCATGGGTCTTGGTCCCGACAGGGTTCGAGCAAGCGTGACGTGACGATCCAAACTAAAACATTCTACCAGCATATCCAGCAGATTGTAAAATGCAGGGAAGGCGGCGGGGCGGGAGTCAACTTGACCGGCATGGGAAGCCGTGTGTAAAGTGCCTCTTGCTTTTGGAGAGGAAGCAACGGGTCCCGAATCCAGGGCCGCACGGGGGGAAAACGACGTGCACGAGATGGCCATTGCCGAGAATCTACTGGAAATCGTACTGGACGAAAGCGCCCGGCACGGCATTCGCCGGGTGGACCGCATCGTGGTGCAGGTGGGAGCCTTGGCGGCGGTGGTGCCGGAGGCGTTGACCTTCTGTTTCCAGGCGGTGTCTCAGGACACCCTTGCGGCGGGCGCCCGACTGGACATCGAGACCGTTCCGGTGGTAGTCCGGTGCCCCCTGTGCGGGGAGCTCTTCGAGGTGGAAGATCGGTTCGACGCCTGCCCGGACTGCGGGCCCGTGGTGTCGGGAATGCACATGGTGAGCGGACGGGAGATGACGGTTCTGTCCATCGAAGGACAGGGAGATGAAGAGGGGGCGCACGGTCATGACGGAGATTAAGGTTCCCGTGGTTCGAAACATCCTGGAGATCAACGAACGCCTGGCGGCGGAAAATCGAAGGCTCTTCGACGAAAAAAAGATTCTCGCCATCAACCTGATGAGCTCTCCCGGGGCGGGAAAGACATCCTTGCTGGAACGCACGGTGGAGGGCTTGGGGGGACGGTTCGGCATCGCGGTCATCGAAGGGGACATCCAGTCTTCCTACGACGCCGAGAGGATCCAGAAAAAGGGGGTCCAGGCCGTGCAGATTAACACGGACGGGGCCTGTCACCTGGACGGCAACATGATCCAGTCGGCCCTGAACGCTCTGGATCTGGATTCGGTGGACCTTTTGGTCATCGAAAACGTGGGGAACCTGGTCTGCCCCGCCGAGTTCAACCTGGGAGAACACCACAAGGCGATGATCCTCAGCGTGGCCGAGGGCGACGACAAACCGCTCAAGTATCCCCTCATGTTCCAGCAATCATCGGTTCTTCTGGTGAACAAGATCGACCTGCTGCCCTATGTGGACTGTGATGTGGCCGTCATCCGGCAGCGCGCTTCCCAACTCAATCCCAACCAGGCCGTCTTCGAAGTGTCGTGTCGAACGGGAGAGGGCCTGGACGCCTGGTACGCATGGCTGGAAGATCGAATCCGGGAAGTGAAGAACGCGTGAACCCTTCCGGAGAGAGGGGGCTGCGGCGCGTTCGTGTCCAGGTGGACGGGATCGTCCAGGGAGTGGGTTTTCGACCCACGGTATACCAGCTGGCCCGAAGCCTGGATCTGGCCGGCCGGGTGCGCAACGATTCGGAAGGCGTGGAGATCGAGGTGGCGGGCCCCGAGGACCGGGTGGCGGAGTTCCTGCGCCGCCTGCCCCGGGAGGCCCCGCCGCTGGCGAAAATCGTCCGGATGGACGTGGAGGAGAGGCCCTACTCGCCCGTAGATGGCTTTCTCATCCAGGCCAGCGAGCGGACCGGATCCCGTACCACGCTCATCTCCCCGGACGTCTCCATCTGCGACGACTGCCTGCGCGAGCTTTTCGACCCCCACGACCGCCGCTTCCGCTACCCCTTCATCAACTGCACCAACTGCGGTCCCCGCTACACCATCATCCGAGACATCCCCTACGACCGCGACAAGACCACCATGGTCTCCTTTCCCATGTGTCCGGCCTGTCGCGCCGAATATGAGAACCCCCGGGATCGAAGGTTCCACGCCCAGCCCAACGCCTGCTGGGAGTGCGGCCCCACGGTGTGGCTGGAGGATCCCGAGGGGCGCCGGTTGGCCGAAAGGGATGCGGCCGTACGGGAGACCATCCGGCTCCTGTCCGAAGGAAAGATCGCCGCCGTCAAGGGCCTCGGAGGCTTCCATCTGGCCGTAGCGGCCGGCGACGAGGAGGCGGTGGCCCGGTTGAGGCGCCGCAAGATCCGCGAGGAAAAACCCTTTGCGGTCATGTTTTCGTCGCTGGAGGATATCCGGGGTGTTTGTCGGGTGAGTCCCGAGGAAGAAGCGCTCCTCATGAGCCGGGAGCGCCCCATTGTGCTCCTGGCCAGACGTCCCGAGCCGAAGCCGGGATGTCCCCCCGTCGCTCCGTCCGTGGCCCCCGGCAACCGATTCCTGGGAGCCTTTCTTCCCTACACGCCGCTCCACGCGCTGCTTTTTCGGGACGCCCCCTACCGGGCCCTGGTGATGACCAGCGGAAACCAAAGTGATGAGCCCATCGTCACGGAAGACCAAACCGCGCGGGAGAGGCTCCGGGGCATCGCCGACGCCTTTCTTTTCCACAACCGGGACATCTACATCCGCTGCGACGATTCCGTGGTGCGCTCTGCACGGGGAAAACCCCGCCCCATCCGACGGGCCCGCGGTTATGTGCCGGTTCCGGTGGTTCTTCGCGAGCCGGGCCCCACGGTCTTGGGGGTGGGCGGAGAACTCAAGAACACAGTCTGCCTCACGCGGGGCCGCTACGCCTTTCTGAGCCAGCACGTGGGGGACCTGGAAAACCTGGAAACCCTTCGGGCCTTTGAGCACACCATCGACCACCTGAAAAGGATCCTGGAGGTACGCCCGGAGCTCATCGTCCACGATCTGCACCTCGACTACCTGAGCACCCAGTGGGCCGAAGCCCGCACGGACCTTCCCCGCCTGGCGGTTCAGCACCACCACGCCCACATCGCTTCCGTGGCGGCGGAAAGGGGATGGAACGGCCCCGTGCTGGGCGTGGCTTTGGACGGCACCGGCTACGGGGCGGACGGCACCCTTTGGGGCGGGGAGTTCCTTTGGGTGGACGGGGCCCGCTATGAAAGATTGGGCCGCTTTTCCCGGCTTCCCCTTCCCGGCGGCGAGAAGGCCATCAAGGAGCCCTGGCGCATGGCCGTGGCCGCCCTCTGGTCCCTGGCGGGGGAGGAGGCGGAACGCGTCCACGACGACATCCTTTCCCGGTGGCCGGAAAGGCAGAGGCGGGTGGTGCTCCGGATGCTCCAAAAGGGATTCAACTCGCCGCTCAGCTCCTCGTGCGGCCGGCTCTTCGATGCCGTCTCGTCTCTCGCGGGACTCCGCGATCGGATCACCTACGAAGGACAGGCGGCCGTGGAATTGGAACAGGCCCTGGAGCCGGATTCCGGGGCCTACGAAGCCCGCCTCGTAAAAGAGGAAGACCTTTGGGTGTTGGACACCCTGCCGCTCCTGGAAGAAACGGTCCGGGACGTGCGCCGCGGCGTCCGCCCGGGTCTTGTTTCCGCCCGGTTTCACAACGGCCTGGCACGAGCCGTCGTGCGGATGGTGGAAATCTTGCGGGAGGAAACGGGACTTTCCGCCGTGGCTCTGAGCGGAGGCGTCTTCCAGAACGTCTATCTTTCCGGGAAGGTGGAGCAGGAGCTGGAAGATCGGGGCTTTGAGGTGCTCGTTCACCAGGAGGTGCCGCCCAACGACGCGTGCATCGCCTTGGGCCAGGTGCACGTGGGGCGGGAATACCTGAAGACTTTGACGTGAGAAGGGAAAGGACTCCCCATGGCTCTCAAATACATCGACGAGTTTCGGGACGGGGAGCTGGCGCGCGCCGTTCTCCAGCGGTTGAAGACCCGCTGCAGGGACCTGGGGCCCATGCGGTTCATGGAGATCTGCGGCACCCACACCGTGTCCATCTTTCGCTCGGGCCTTCGGGATCTGCTGCCGCCCAACGTGGAGCTCATCAGCGGTCCCGGCTGTCCGGTTTGCGTCACAGCCAACGGGGATATCGACCGGGCCATCTGGTTTGCCGGCCGGCCGGACGTGATCGTCACCACCTTCGGAGACCTGCTTCGGGTTCCGGGATCCCGGTCGTCCCTTCTGCAGGAGCGGGGCAACGGGGCCGACGTGCGGATGGTCTACGCCAGCTTCGACGCCGTCCAGATCGCCAAAGAAAATCCGGACAAACAGGTGGTCTTCATCGGGATCGGCTTCGAAACGACGGCTCCCACGGTGGCGGCCGCCGTCCAGATGGCCGCCCGGGACGGCGTGGACAACTTCTCCGTCTTTTCCGCTCACAAGGTGCTTCCCCCCGTCATGGAGGCCCTGCTGGAATCGGAAAATCTCCTTTTGGACGGTTTCCTGTGCCCGGGCCATGTGACCACCGTGATTGGAGCCAAGGCCTACCAGGCGGTTGCGGAACGCTACCGCTTGTCCTGCGTCGTCACGGGATTCGAACCCCTGGACATCCTGCAGGGCTTGACGCTTCTGGTGGAACAGCGGGCGGAGGGGAAGCCTTCGGTGGAAATCCAATACCGGCGAGGCGTCACGTGGGAAGGAAACCCGACGGCACAGAAACTGATGGCCGAGATTTTCGAACCTGCGGACGCCGTCTGGAGAGGATTGGGAAAGATTCCGGGTTCGGGTCTTGCCCTGCGGCCCCAGTGGGCCCGCTTCGATGCGGCGCGACGGTTCGACCTGCCGCCTATGGAAGGAAAGGAAGATCCGGCCTGTCGGTGCGGGGACGTGCTACGGGGCGCTCTTCGCCCGCCCCAATGTCCGCTCTTTCGAAAGGTCTGCACCCCCCAGAATCCCAAAGGGCCCTGCATGGTGTCCAGTGAGGGCACCTGCGGCGCCTACTACCGGTATTTTCGTGAGTCGTGAGTCGTGAGTCGTGAGTCGTGAAGTCGTGAAGTCGTGAAGTCGGGGGCGGTTGGGAGAACGTTGCCGTGGGAACGCTCGGTGGCCTATAACGTTTCTTAGGTCGTGCATGTGCATTGAACGGGTCCTGCGAAAAGAGGGAGGCGTTCCATGGGCGAATCCAGGCAGGTCATCGATGTAACGGCCCACGGAGTTCCTGAAGGGGCTTCGGAAGAGCGGCCGGGTGCCGGCTCCGCTCCTTCCGATGGCCGGCGGGGGCGCCGTCTTTCCGTGTTTCTGGGCCTCTTCGGATGCCTCGGCGCCCTGACACTCACCTATTGCTTCCTACGTCCGCCCGTGTACCGGGCGGAGGCGTCTCTGATTCTCAAACCCACGCCCCCCCAAGCGACGGAAATATCGCCGCCGGGTCCTTCGCCCGCCGGAAAGTCGGACCTGGTGGTGGCACACCAGGTCCTCCTGAGTCGCTCCATGCTGGAGAAGGTGCGGGAGGAGCTTTCGTCCGGCAACGGATCGCCGGAACCCGTGAGGGAATTGGGCACCGACGAGATCGCTCGCATGGTGGGCGCCCGGATGGTCCCCGAAGGCAACCTCATCCGGCTGTTCGCCGAGGGGTCGGACAGGACCGTGCTGCTCCACGTTCTGCGCACCTGGATCCGGGTCTATCTGGCGACGTTCGAAGAATCCCAGAAGGCGGCCTTGGCCATGGACAGTGAAACCTTGGACGAAGAAGTCCGGGCCCTGGAAGCTCGCCTGGAAAGCAAACGGCAGGAACTGGAGCTCTATCGGCAGGTCCATGACATTGTCTCTCTGGAAAGGGAGGAAAACCAGCTGGTCTCGCGCCTCCGGGGGCTGAACGAGTCGCTGGCCCGGGCCCGGGAAACACTGGTGACCGCGGAATCCCGTCTGAAGGCCCTTCTGGAGGCCCGGGCCCGTGGTGAAGACATCCTGGAAGGGCGGGAATTGAGGGCCGTGCTGTCCTTGCAGGAAAAAGCCGAGGCACTGCGGGATCAGCTCCGGGATCTCCGAGAACGCTACACGGAAAAATACATGAACCTGGACCCCAGGGTCCGGGGCCTCCGGGCCCAGCTGGAAAGGATTGAAAGGAAAATCGTCCAAACCCGGACGGAAGCCGAGGCCGCCGCCTTGGACAAGGCCCGCCAGGACGTGGAGACCGCCCGCCGAAGCGTCGTGCAATTGGAAGCTCAGGTGGCGGAGCACGAAGAGAAGGCCAGGGATTTCAATGCCAAGTTTGCGCGCCACCAGGCTTTGGTGGAGGAACTGAAGGATCTGGAAGCGCTCTATCGCCGTCGCAAGGAACAGAGGATCCAGCGGGAGGTTTCCCCGGCGCAGCATGTGCCCAGGCTGAGCGTCCTGGAACAGCCGGAAGCGGGGGAAAACCCCGTGCGGCCCCATTATCTCAGGGATGCGGGGATCGGGATGGCGGGCGTTCTGGTGGTCTCGCTCTTCGGCCTGTGGCTCTTCGAATTTCTCCTTCGTTCTCCCCGAAAGGAGGAGGCCGCCGGAGGCCCGACGCTCATCTTCCAGCCCAACGTCTCTCGGAGCATGGAACCGCCCCCACCCAAAGCCCTGCTGGAGGATTCCGCAGGCGGGGCGGTTCCGGGGCCGGCTCGGGAGCTGTCGCCCCTGGAGATTGAAGCCATGATGGGCGCGGCGGATCCGGTGGATGGTGCTCTTGTCTATCTCCTCCTGACAGGCCTTCGGGCCGATGAGGTGGCGACCCTTCGCTGGGGGGAAGTGGATCTGGAGAAGGGATGGGTCCGTCTTTCGGGGAATCCGCCCCGACTCATCCCCCTGGAAGGACGGGGCCGGGAGGCCCTGAAGGGGCTGCTGGAAAGTTATCACCGGGAGCCTCCGGACAAGTCGGCGCCGGTTTTTGTGAAAGAAGACGGCGCTCCCATGACGGCGGAGGAGATTCGGGCGAGATTGCTCTTCCTGGCCCAGGATGCGGGCCTGGCATCCCCCGGCGCGGTGACTCCCGATGCGTTGCGCCATACCTACCTGCTCTTCCTGGTGCGCCAGGGGATTCGGTTGTCGGCGCTGGAGCAGGTGGCGGGCCCTGTGGACGGGTCCTTTTTCAGCCGCTACGGGGCAGTGGCCCCGCCGGGACCCGGCCGGGATCCGGAGGAGGTGGCCCGGGTCCTGCCGGTTTTTCTGAGAACCTCCGATGGGAACTAAGAGCCTGTCCGAAAACTCCGCCACCCGTCACTCCCGCGCAAGCGGGAGTCCATAGGTTCCCGGAAATCCTGGATCCCCGCTCCCCGTTCAAGCCGGGGACAAGCTTCGCGGGGATGACTGATGGAGACAAAACGAGGCAAAGAACCCATTCTCGGACAACCTCCTAGGCGGAGAGTCGCCATGGTCTACAGCGCCGTGGGCTATTGCTCGTGCGGAGCGCAAGTCTGGATCGAGTACCTGATTTCTGCGGAAAAGAGGTGGACCCATCGGTTTTTCGACGATCAGCATCGGGAAATCCAGCGCTGCCCCCAATGCGGCCGTGAGCTGTCGGAAGATCTCTTGGAATCTCTTTGAATCCAAGACGCCCGCCTCCATTTTGCCCTTGTCACCTCCCGCCCGCACCATGTAGTAGGATCCAGCCCTCGGTTTGGCGTCGAGGAGGATCGCTCTGAACAAGGAGGAACGTCGATTGAAGGAACGCACCATTACGCTGGATCATGGCAGCGGTGGCCGGGCGACCCATGAGCTGGTCAGGGAGGTTTTCGCTCGCGCCTTCGACAACGCCTTTTTGGGACAGATGAACGACAGTGCGGTGCTTCAAGTGCCGGCCGGGCGCATCGCCATGAGTACCGATTCCTATGTGGTGGATCCGGTTGTCTTTCCCGGCGGCAACATCGGAAGCCTGGCGGTCCACGGGACCATCAACGACCTGGCCATGAGCGGCGCCAGGCCCTTGTACCTGACGGCGGGTTTCGTGCTGGAGGAGGGCTTGTCCCTGGCGCTTTTGGAGGAGATCGTGGAGGCCATGGCCCGCGCCGCCCGGGACGCCCAGGTGGCCGTGGTGGCGGGGGACACCAAGGTGGTGCCCAAGGGAAAGGCGGACAAGATCTTCATCAACACCGCGGGGGTCGGCGTGGTGCCCGAGGGACTGGAGCTGGGAGGCCAGTACGCCCGCCCCGGAGACGTGGTGCTCATCAACGGCACCATCGGAGATCACGGCATGGCCATCCTGTGCACCCGGGAAGGGATCGCCATGGAAGGCGAAATACAAAGCGATTCGGCGGCCCTGCATGATCTGGTGGCGGAGCTTCTGGAAGCCTGCCCCCAGGTACGGGTGCTCAGGGACCCCACCCGGGGAGGGGTGGCCACCACGCTCAATGAAATCGCCCGGCAGTCGGAAGTGGGGATCCGACTTTTCGAGGAGGCGCTGCCCATCCGGGACGACGTGGCCGGGGCATGTGAACTTCTGGGCCTGGACCCTCTGTACGTGGCCAATGAGGGAAAGGTCCTGGCCATCGTTCCGAGGAGCGTGGCGGAGAAGGCTTTGGATGTGCTGCGGGGCCACCCTCTGGGGCGGGATGCCCGGCTCATCGGGGAAGTGACAGACCGGGATCCGGGCCGCGTGGTTTTGTGCACGCGCATCGGAGGGCATCGTCTGCTGGACATGCTTCGGGGAGAACAGCTGCCCCGCATCTGCTGACGGCCGTGATGAGTGACGAGTGACGGGTGATGAGTGACGACTCACGACTCACGACTCACGGATCACAGATCACAGATCACAGATCACGGGAAAGGGGCCGGGGGATTGCTCCTTCCACGGAGGATTTCCATCCATGGCGGCCGCCGCACCTTGTCGGTGCATCGTCCCATCGATTAGAGTTCCCATGAACCTTTGTTCTCCCATCCCATGTCGTTGGCTCCGAACGGAAGGCGGCCATCCATTGAGCGGAAGCTGGTTCCATCAAAAGTCGCGTCATTTCCAGTGTGCGGTTTGCCGGCGGTTGGTCACCGACGCCGGGCCGGGCCTGGGGGTCTGTCCGGAATGCCTTCGGAGCCGCTGGGACGAGGCGGAGCCCGTGGTGGAAACCATTCACAGGCGTTCCCGGGAGCGTTTTGATCTCCCGCCCCGGGTCCCCCGAGTCCCCGTCGGCGTGGAATGCGCGCTCTGTCTCCATCGTTGCCGAATGGAGCCCCGGCAGAAAGGCTACTGCGGGATCCGCCAAGGCGGCGAGGAAAGTCTTCGCCGGGACGGCCGACACCGCGCGCTGCTTTCCTACTACCACGATCCGATTCCCACCAATTGCGTGGCGGACTGGGTGTGCGCCGCGGGGACCGGAAGCGGATACCCTGCCTACAGCCGGGAACGAGGTCCCGAGGTGGGCTGTTACAACCTGGCGGTCTTCTTCGAAGCCTGCAATTTCAATTGTCTCTATTGCCAGAACTGGAGTTTCAAAAAGAGCGCCAGGCCCGGCGGCACCTGGACCGTTGTGGAAGATCTGCTGCCCGCCGTCACGGACCGGACCTCCTGCATCTGTTACTTCGGAGGGGATCCGGTTCCCCAGCTTCCTTTCGCCATTCGGTTCTCCCGGCGCGCCCTGGAAAAACGTTCCGGGTCCGTTCTTCGGATTTGCTGGGAGACCAACGGGAGTCTGCATCCGGCCTGGATCAAGCCCATGGTGGACCTGTCGCTTCGTTCCGGCGGATGCATCAAGGTGGACCTCAAGGCCTGGGATCCCCATGTCCACAAGGCCCTGTGCGGGTGCGGCAACCGGCAGGTGCTGGAAAACTTCGCCAGGATCGCCGGCTTCGTTCCGCTGCGTCGCGACCCGCCGCTTCTGGTGGCCAGCACTCTGCTGGTTCCTGGCTATGTGGGCGAGGAAGAGATCTTTCATCTGGCCCGCTTCATCGCCTCCCTGGATCCCCACATTCCTTATGCTCTCTTGGGTTTCGCCCCCCAGTTTTACTTGAACGACTTCCCCACCACATCGCGCAGCCAGGCCGAAGCCTGCCTGGAGGCGGCTCAAAAGGCCGGCCTGAAACGCGTCCGTCTGGCCAATCGCCACCTTCTCCACTAAAATCCCCAAACGAACCCCGGGATCCAAGGGTTCGTGCGGAACAGGACGTTGTTCCCCCACGGGCGGGGCCGTAGGGGCGAATCATCATTCGCCCTTACGGTGCGAGAATCCGCGAGAGCGGCGCGAGCCGCGATGAGGGGGCGAATGTTGGCGAAGAAAAGGAGGAACCATGCGTTACTGCGAAGGTCATGTGGGGCGGGTTTTCGTGCTGCGTCTGGAGGAAGGGGAAAGGATTCCCGACGTGATCGAGCAATTCGCCGAGGCCAAAGGGGTGCAGCGGGCCACCGTGCTGCTCCTCGGCGGCATCGATGACGGAAGCAAAGTGGTGGTGGGGCCGGAGGAAGGCCGGGGCGACGAGATCGTTCCCCTGGTGCACACCCTCAAGGGTATTCAGGAAATCCTCGGCGTGGGCACGATCTTTCCCGACGAACAGGGGCGCCCCGTCCTGCATCTCCACGGGGCGTCCGGGCGGGAAGGGGGCGCGTCGGTGGGGTGCACCCGCGCCGGAGTGGACGTGTGGCTCGTGGGCGAAGTGGTCATCCTGGAAATCCAGGGGATCGACGCGGTCCGGAAGAAAGACCCTCGAAGCGGGCTGTCCCTGCTGGAGATCTGAAAAGCTTTCGGTGCGGCTCAATCCCGGCCGGCGGTGGCCTCCTCACTGCGGGCCCAGGGAGCAAACCGGGGGAGCAGCAAGATGCCGGGAACGGCCCCCAGGGTGCTCACCGCATAGAAGAGAGGCCAGCCCAGGGTGGATACGAGAAAGCCTGTGGGGGCTCCGGCCAGCACCCGGGTGACGGCCATGAGGCTCGACAGGAGCGCGAATTGGGTGGCCGTGTAACGCTTGTTGCAAAGGCTCATGAGGAAGGCCAGGAAGGCCGCGGTCCCGAGGCCCCCGCAGATGTTTTCCACCGCCACCGCCCCCACCATGGCGGGGTAGTTCCGGCCCAGTAGGGCCAGGCCCGTGAAGCCCAAGTTGGAGACGGCCTGTAGAAAGGCGAAGATCCACAGCGACCGGTGGATCCCGATCCGGGAGAGGATGCCGCCACCGGCCAGGGTGCCCAGGATGGTGGCGGCCAGGCCGAAGGCCTTGTTGACCGTCCCCACCTCGGTTCGGGTAAATCCGATGTCCAGCAGAAAAGGGGTGGTCATGGCCCCGGCGATGGCGTCTCCCAGCTTGAAGACCATGATGAAGGCGAGCATTTCCACTGCGCCGGACCGCCTGAAATAGTCGACTAGCGGCATCCAGACGGCTTCCCGCAGGGTCGACGGCACCGGCGCGGCTTCGTGAGGGTTACGGGGTTCCGGGGAAAGGAAGGTGAAAAGGGCGCAGGCGCCCATGGCCGCCGCCATGAGCCCGTAGACGTGGGGCCATGGAAGGTGATCGGAAAGGATGAGGGCCAGGGCCCCGGACGTCAGCATGGCGAGCCGGTAGCCCACCACGCTGGTGGCGGCTCCGGCTCCCCTTTCCTCATCGGGAAGCACGTCGGCCCGATAGGCGTCGATGACGATGTCCTGGCTGGCGCTCAGAAACGCGACCGAGAGGGCCAGGATGCCCACGATCAGAATATGACGGGCGGGGGAGAAGGAGCCCAGCGCCAGAATGGCTCCGGCCAGGAGGAGCTGGGTCAGGAGGATCCATCCGCGGCGGCGGCCGAGCCAAGGAGGGACGAACCGGTCCATGACGGGAGCCCACAGGATCTTGAGGGTGTAGGGCAGTCCCACCAGGGAAAAGATGCCGATGAGGCGGATATCCACCTTTTCCGAAGCCATCCAGGCTTGGAGGGTGGAACCGGTGAGAGCCAGCGGCAGGCCGGAGGAAAAGCCCAGGCCCAGGAGGCACAGGACCCGACGTCGTCCATAAACGGAAAGCCAGGAAGGGTTCATGTCGTTCCACGCACGAAAGGATTGGAAGGCCGTATCCGGCCGGGTTTCCGGAAGGACTCTTTTCGCACGAGGAAGGTCCTTCCTGCAAGTGCGGGGAGGATTTTCGGCGCACCATCCGGTCGCAGCGCGGAGCCCCGCGATCAAACGGCGGCGCCACTCCCGCGAAAGCGATAATCTACAGGAGCTTGTCCGGGAACAGGTTTCCGTCTGGAACCGGTAAAGGATCTGACCTCTTTCGTAGCCGCGGGGCTTCAGCCCCGCGGAAAGGGGGCTCGTAACCCCATGACGAGACAGCCCATACCCGACGGCGCATCCGACATGGGGGGATCTTTAGGCAGTCCTAAAGGGCTGCGCCACAAAAGAAGCGGTTTGCCCTGGCGTTTTCTGACAAGCTCCAGTAACCTCCCGCCCGCCATCGTCCCGGTTGGGCGGTGCCGGGGGGGGGTGAGAATGGACGGAGGAAGGCAAGAAAGTGCTTTCGGAAGGAATGGTTGACCAGAATGAAAAACGGCCCGGTGCCGGCCCGGGGGGGGCTTCTCTCCACGAGGAAGTGCACCGGGTCTATCCCGTCAAGGTGAGCCCTCTTTTCCAACGCTTGATGGAAAAGCCGGGGGATCCCATCTGGCGTCAGGTGATGCCCGACGAGAGGGAGCTTCTGGACGACGGGCCTCTCGCCATGGAGGACCCGCTGGGCGAAGAGTCCCGATCGCCGGTTCCCAATCTGGTTCACAGGTATCCCGATCGGGTGCTGTGGATCGTATCGCACGTGTGCGCCGTTCACTGCCGGTTCTGCACCCGCAAGAGGCGCTGGACCCGCCCTGTGCCCCTCACCGATGGGATGACCCGGGCAGCCGAGGAATACATTTCCGCGACGCCGGCGATTCGGGATGTGCTCCTTTCCGGCGGCGATCCCCTCATGCTTCCCCTGGAGAAACTCCACGATCTGTGCGCCCGCCTGCGGCGCATCCCCCATGTGCGGATCCTTCGCATCGGAACGCGCGTTCCTTTTGCGGCTCCGGAACGGGTCACCGATGAGCTGGTTCAGGTTCTCCGGACACATCATCCGGTCTACATGAACATCCATGTCAATCACCCGTGGGAGATCTCGCCTGAGGCGCGGGAGGCCTGCGCCCGGCTGGCGGATGCGGGCATCCCGCTGGGGAGCCAGACGGTGCTCCTTAAGGACGTGAACGACGATCCGACGGTTCTGGAGGAACTGTTCGTCGAGCTTCTTTCTCTGCGCCTCCGCCCCTACTACCTGCTTCAAATGGACCTCATGAAGAGCACGGCCCACTTCCGCACCGGCATCCGGGACGGGCTGCGCATTCTGCAAAGGCTGAGAAACCGCATCTCGGGCCTGGCTCTGCCCCAGTTCGTGGTGGACCTTCCCGGCGGATACGGCAAGGTGCCGCTCTCGCCTCAGGCGGTTGAGAGGATTGAGGCGGATCGCATCGTCTTTCGCAACTACGAGGGAAAAGCCTGCAGTTATCCGCTGGACGACGGGGAAGGGCCGGAATTGGCGAAACTTCTCGGAAAGGAACCGTAAGGAGCCCCGTGCCGGCAACGCGGATTCCGCCCGCTGCAAAGACGTGCATCCCCGATTGCGCGAGAACGACACAGAAGGAGAGATCTGAAGGGGGCCTTAGAACGGAGCGGGGGCCTTCGGGATGAGGGGATGTCCGGCCGGGTGCGGGAAAAATCATGAGGATCTTTCATAGTCGTTGGGCCGTTTGGTTGTCTGGTGCGATGACCTTCACCCTTTTCGGGCTCATTAGCGTCTTGAACCGGCCCTTGGAAACGGAAGCGGCCCCCTTTGGGATCCTTTCCCTGCAATGGGCGTGGACCAAGGAAGCTGCCAGGACCATTGTAGCGTCGTGGGCCCAGTCGGGTGTCTTGAAGGCGGCTTTCTGGAATATCTGGCTCGATTTTCCCTTTGCCCTGGCTTACGGCACAACCTTGAGTGTCATCTTTTCCCGGGTGTGCCGCATGCTGAAGGGAATTTCCGCCACATCCTCGCTTTTCGGGCGCTATGCTTGTTTTCTGCCCCTCCTTGCGGCCTTCCTGGACATGGTGGAAAACGTGGCCCTCCTGAAAATGATGGGAAGCTCCGATGGTCCATCGTGGCCACCGATCGCCGCAACATGTTCCACGGCCAAATTTTCCATCCTGGCGATCAGCATCCTGGCAGTGCTATTGGTATGGATCCGCTACAGGTCCTCCTCCTGAATCCTCTCCCAGCGCGGTCCCAGGGGCGTGTCCACCACCCGGATGCCCTTTCCCAGGAGCTCATCCCGAAGCCGATCGGCCGTCGCCCAATCCTTGGCCTTCCGGGCGGCTTCCCTTCTTTCCAGCAGGGCCTTCTCCTCACCGCTTAAGGGGCTGAGATCCAGCCGAAAGAGTCCCAACACCTGGTCGAGGTGGCGAAGGGAGGCCAGAATCTGCTCCTTCTGTTCGGCGCTCAAGGGTTCCTTTTCCAGAAGGGGGTTCAGGGTACGGATGAACTGGAAGAGCGAGGCCAGGGCCTTGGGCGTGTTGAGATCGTCCGCCAGCGCGTCGAAAAACCCTTGCTCCAGGGCGAAGACGGCCTCTTCCACCGCGGCATGGCGCACTCCATCGGCGGGGCTGTGCCGGATTCGCCCGATGAATTCCCGGATTCGCTTGAGGCCTCGCGAGGCGCTCTGAAGGCTTTCCAGGGAGGCGTTCATGGGCTTGCGGTAATGGGAACCCAGCAGCCAGAATCGGATCTGAGACGGCGAAAAACCGCGCTCGTACAGCGCCTGGAGGTTGGGTTCCCCGCCCGGCAATTCTTGACCCTCTTCCTTGAGGTGCACCCTTTCGGCCAGCAGCCACGTGTTGGCGTACGGCTTTCCGGTGAGCGCCTCGGCGATGGCCCGAACGTTTTCCAAGTGGGGGAAGAGAAAATCCATGCTGCTCACATGGATGTCCAGCGGATAGCCGAACTGGTCGAAAACGGCGGCGGCCGCGGCGATGTGCCAGGTGGGCAGGACGTTGCCCCATTCGGTCTTCAGGTAGTCGCCGCGCTTGAGCTCGGCCAGGGTGGCCCGTTTGAGAAGGGCGAAGTCCCTGGGGTTGAGCTTTTCGTAGGCGTCCAGGTCCACGGTGGTGCCCACCCGGATCTTTTTGGGATCCACCCCGGAAAGGGTGCCGTAGTCGGCGAAGCCCGTCAGGCTGAAATAGACGGAGCGGAGCTTTTCGTAGGCCATCCCCTTTTGGAGGAGAGTCCGGGCGGTTTCCACGATGGCGTTCAGGTGCTCCGAGGTGCAAGCCGTCCGAAGGGACCGGGTGATGCCCAGCCGGCGAAATTCCCGGGTGAGATCCGATACCTTTTCTTCCACATACCGGTCGAGAGGCATGCCGCGATCCAAGGCGCACTGGATGGAGCGGCTGTCCAGGTCCGGGATGAGCACGAAGGCCTCCGCCTTGAACCCCTTGACCGTAAGAAAGCGGGTGAGAAGGTCGGCCAGGATGAAGCGGCGAGCGGCTTCCAGTTCCAGGCCCGAATCCAGCGGGGGACCCGTCACGGCGATGCGCACCTTGCCTTCCTGAACCGGCTTGAAGGGGGATTTCTTCCGTCTCAGGAAGTCGAAGAATTGGAAGTCGGGTTCCAGCATGGTGGTGAAAAGATTGGTGCTCAGATACCGGTCGCCGCCGTCGGGCAGGACCGCTACGATGATCCCGTCCGTTCGCTCGGCGGCGATCTGGGCCGCCGCCGCCATGGCCGCCCCCGAGCTCATGCCCACGAAGATGCCTTCCTCCTTGGCGAGACGCCGGGCCATTTCGAAGGCGTCCTCGTCCTTGACGTGGACGATCCGGTCCAGACGATACCGGTCGAAAATCCCCGGAACATAGGATTCCTTCATGTTCTTCAGGCCCTGGATCTTGTGGCCCGGGTAGGGCTCCACGGCCACCACCTGGATGTTGGGATCCCGTTCCTTCATGGCCCGCAGGATTCCCATGGCGGTGCCGCTGGTGCCCAGGGTGGTGACCACCACGTTCACCTTGCCGTCCGTCTGCTCGTAGATCTCGGGGCCGGTCCCGCGGTAGTGGGCTTCCGGGTTGGCGGGGTTGTTGAATTGGTCGGCAAGAAAATACTTGTCGGGGTTTTCCCGCACCATGCGGTAAACTTCCTCGATGGCGCCGTCCGTGCCCAAGGAACCGGGAGTCAGCAGCAGCTCCGCACCCAGGGCCTTCAGGATCTTCTGGCGCTCCAGGCTGGCCGTTTCTGGCATGGCCAGCACCAGCCGGTAGCCCTTGACGGCGGCCACCACCGCCAGTCCGATGCCCGTGTTGCCGCTGGTGGCTTCAATGATGGTCTTGTCGGGAGTTAGCTCCCCGCTGCGTTCCGCCGCCTCGATCATGTAAAGGGCCGGCCGATCCTTGATGGATCCTCCCGGGTTCTTGGCTTCCAGTTTCACGTAGATGGTTGTCCGGGGATTGGGGTTGAGCTTGTTGATGCGGACAAGGGGTGTATGGCCTATCAGCTCCAAGACGTTGTCGAAAACATTCTTCATGACCTTCGGCTCCCGCACTGTCTTTCCGATGGCGCCGGTGCTTGCGACGGAATCCACCGGCCGGCAAAGTCCCGGCTATAGTGACCACTTTCGGAGCTTTTGTCAAAGTTCAGGATATTTGTGAAAAAAGGAGCGTACAAGGCCCCTTTGTAGGGCATGGATCTGCGTATATTCCGATGTTTGACGAGCCGGGAGGGAGGCGCTATAAATACGCCCATTGAGCGGCTTGTGAGAACTCAGACAGATGGAAGGATGGAGCCAGAAGGAGCGATCCATGAAGATCGGGGTGATGGGAACCGGTGGCGTTGGGGGCTATTTTGGAGGGTATTTGGCACGTGCCGGCATGGACATCCACTTTCTTGCCCGGGGAAAGCATTTGCAGGCCCTCCAGGAAGACGGCCTGGAAGTCGTGACCAACAACGAAAATTTCCGTGTGCGGATCCACGCCACCAGCGAACCGGACGACATCGGCCCGGTGGATCTGCTCCTCTTCTGCGTCAAGGCCCATGATACGGAACAGGCGGCCCGGTACGTGGAGTCCATGGTGGAGGAGGACACCGTGATCCTCACCCTCCAGAACGGAATCGACAACGTGGAGAAGCTGGCCCAGTACTTCGGGGAAGAGAAGATCCTGGGCGGCACCGCCTACATCGAATCCACCATTGCCTCACCGGGGGTCATCGCCCACTCGGGGCAGCCGGGGCGCATCGTCTTCGGGGAGCTGACCGGGGAGCGCACGGAACGTGTGGAGCGCATCCTGGATCTCTTCCGGAAGGCCGGGATTCAGGCGGAAGTTTCCGACAACATCCATCAGGTTCTGTGGTCCAAGTTTCTTTTTATTTGCGGCGTGCACGGGGTGAGCACCCTGTCGCGGTCCTCCCTGGGGCTGGTGCTTGCCTGTCCCGAAACCCGAGAGCTCCTGGCGGGCGTCATGCGGGAAGTGGAGTCGCTGGCGCGAAAGCGCGGCGTGGATCTTCCCGCCGATGCGGTGGACCAGGCCATGGCGTTGGCCGAGTCCTACAACAAGCGTTTCAAGCCTTCCATGCTGCGCGATCTGGAGTGGCATCGAAAGACGGAGATCGAAGCGCTGAACGGCATGGTGGTGCGAATGGCCAGGGATCTGGAGGTGCCCACCCCCTACAATGAAGTGATCTATGCGGTGATGCGCCTGGAAAACAAGAAGATCGAAAACCCGGTCTGGGCCAGCCAACTGTCTACCGGCGATTGATCGAACGCATCTTCCCGCCGCTGTCTCCCGGCACCTTCCCAGCCAACCCTAAGGACCATTTGCCGTCGGTTGAGATATGGGGGCGAAAGATCTTTCGCCCCTGGGAGCTTGTCCGAGAACAGGCTTCCGTTTGGAACCGCTAAGGAGTCTGATCTCTTTCGTGGCCGCGGGGCTTCCGTCCCGGGGAATAAGGGGTCATCACAACCCAATGAACTGACGGGCAGTACCCGATGGGCCATCCGACATCCGGGGATTCCTCCGCAGCCCTGAAGGGCTGCGCTACGAAAAAAACGGTCGTTCCCACCGTTTACAGGCAGGCTCCGAGGAGCCTGTCTGAAAATGGCCCATTTGCCCCTTCCAACGTCCATTCGTCATCCCCGCGGAAGCGGGGATCCAGGATTTCCAGTAGGTTATGGATTCCCCCTTGCGCGGGAGTGACGGTTTGAGGAGTTCTCGGGCAAGCTCCTAGCGAAGAAACTCTTCGATCCCCAGTTCCTTGGCGCGCCGGGCTACCCGTTCCACCACCTGAGGGTCCATGACGATGTCGTCGGGCCAGAGCCGCAGATGGCCGTCCTCGGGTCCCTTCTTGGTGGCGTCCACCACCATGCGGCCTCGCTCCCGGATGATATCCCGCTTGGGATCCACGTTGTTGAAGAGCTTCCAGAGCACCAGGGAGCCGTCCCGCAAATCGATGTCGTGATCATAGAAGACGAAGATGGAAAAATCCTTCAATGCATCGGATGCCAGAAGCCCCGGTGCCGCCGATGGGGCCGGTGTGGTGCCGTCCTTCCGGAAGGAGAGAAGGAGCAAGGGGTTTCTGACCGCCAGATCCGGCCGGTGGGCGTCCGTGATGCGTTCGCTCACCCGGCGGGCGTGTTCAAGCAGTGCGCCGTCTCCCGGCCACTGGGTCCGGATGGGTCTCTCGGGCCGCGGCGCCTCGGAAGGCAGCCTCCGCGTGGCGTCCAGGCCCACCTTGCCGCCGAAAAGGGGTTCCGGTGCACTGTGGTCCAGCACGTCCAGGACGCCTTCCGTGATGTACACATCCCGGTCCGGATCCAGGTGGTTGAGGACCGTTTCCAGGATCGCGCGGGGCCGGGACAGATCCGCATCCGCGTCCACCACCGCCAAAGCCTTACAAAAACTCATCTGCCCCTGCCCCCACAGGGCGCTCATGACCTTGCGGGCGTGCCCGGGGTATTCCTTCTCGAGAGCGATCACGGTGATGTTGTGGAACACGCCTTCCCACGGAAGCCAGTAGTCCCTGATTTCGGGCAGCACCGCCTGCAGCAGGGGCAGAAAGATCCGCTCCGTGGCCTTGGCCAGGTAGCAGTCTTCCATGGGAGGCCGCCCCACGATGGTGGCCGGATAGATGGGGTTGCGTCGATGGGTGACGGCCGTCAGATGGAAGACGGGGTAGAGGTCGGCCAGGGAATAGTATCCCGTGTGGTCTCCGAAGGGACCTTCCACGCGCAGTTCCTCCGGATCCACGTAGCCTTCCAGGATGAATTCGGCTTCCGCCGGCACGTCCAGATCCACCGTCACCGCCCTGGTCATGGGTACGGGAGCCCGCCGGATGAACCCGGAAAGGATCATCTCGTCCACGCCCCGGGGAAGAGGCGCCGTGGCCGCGTAGGTGGTGGCCGGATCTGTTCCGATGGCCACGGCCACCGGCATCCGCTTGCCCGCCTTGCGGTATTCCTGGAAATAGTGGGAGCCGTCCTTGTGGATGTGCCAGTGCATGCCGGTGGTGGTGCGGTCGTAAACCTGAAGCCGGTACATGCCGGCGTTTCGCTTGCCGGTCTTGAGGCTCTTGGTGATCACCACCGGCAGCGTGACGAAGGGCCCCCCGTCCAGGGGCCAGCACTTGAGGATGGGAAGCCTGTCCAGGTCGATCTGGGATCCGGTGAGCACCACTTCCTGGCAGGGGGCCTTGCGGGCCTTTCGCGGAAAGAACCGAAGGAGATCCAGCCCGAGAGGCAGCAACCGAAGGGCATCGCCCAGGGATTTGGGCGGCTCCATCTCGATGAACCGGCGCAGCCGGGCGGCCAGGGCTTCCAGGTCCGGCACCCCCAGGGCCATGCAGATCCGTTTCGGACTGCCGAAGGCATTGGTCAGAACAGGGAAGGGAGATTCCACCACCTTTTCGAAGAGGAGCGCCTTGCCGCCCCCCGGGCTCTTGCTGGCCAGGTCCGTGATCTGGGTGATCTCCAGATCCCGGGAGACGGGCGCCTTGATCCGCAGCAGCTCTCCGGCCCGTTCCAGCGCCTCCACGAACTCACCCAGGTTTCGATACGCGGTCTTCATCATCTCGTTGACTCCCCCCTACGGTGATGGTCGCCCGTGCGCCACCCCGCATCGATGATGGATCGGGCCGGGCGCCGCCCCTCCAATCGAAAAGACTCATTGGCGTCTATTCGCGTTCATTCGCGGTTGTCCTTCACATCAACCCTCATCACGGGTAGCCCGTGAAGACGAAGGGTGAACGCACCTTTGGAAAGCGAGCCCCTGTAGGGGCGAATGATGATTCGCCCCCACAGGCCGTCCATATCCCGCTCTGAGAAAAACCCGTCCCTTTAAGGGCAAGTTCTTGTCTCACTGCGGCGTTCCACCCGATCCGAAACCCTCTTCCGTTCAGCGGGAATCCCTGACGGCGCGAAGATAGTAGGTGACACCGCCGGTCAGGCGCCGGACCTCCAGGCGGTGAAATCCGCGGCCTCGGGCCAAACCTCCCAGGTCTTCCGGTGTGACGAAGGCTCCCACGGATGCGGGAAGGTAGGCGTAGGCCTCCGGATCCCGCGACACGGCACCCCCGAGACGGGGCAGGATTTTTTCGAAATAAAACAGGTAGAGCCTCTTCAGCAGGGCGGCGGACGGAAGGCTGAATTCCAGGACGAGAAGGGTGCCGCCGGGCCTGAGCACGCGGTGAAACTCCTCCAGAGCCGCTCCCATGTCGGGAACATTTCGGATCCCGTAGGCGATCATGACGGCGTCGAAGCTTTCCGCCGCAAAAGGCAGTTCCAGCGCGTCTCCCCGAAGCAGCTGGTAGCGGCGGGGAGGTGTCCCCTTCTTCTCCCGTTTCGCCTTTGCGATCCGGAGCATGTTGAAGGCCAAATCCAGCCCCACCACCCGCACGCCTTCATGGGCTTTCAGAGCTGCAAAGGCCAGGTCTCCCGTTCCGGTGGCCACGTCCAGGATGACTCCGCCGGCCGGCACGGATAGGGCTGCCACCGCCCGGCGCCGCCACCAGAGGTCCAGCCCGGCGGAAAGGAAATGATTGAGGAAGTCGTAGGTGGCGGCGATGCGGTCGAACATGGACCCGATGCGCCGCTGCGTCTTTTCCAGGGAGACGGTTTTCACCGGAGCGACTCCTTAGGAGAGGCGAAGGTCGAGCCAGACGGCGAGGAAGAGAAGGACGCTCACCACGCTGTTCACATGGAAGAAGGCCACGGGGATGGCTTCCAGACGGTCCGGGCGCACCATCCGGTGCTCCAGGAAGAGGAGGCCCGAGATGACCGCGAGAAGCGCGAAGAAGAGGCCGCCCAGGTCGAAGGCCAAGCCCAAGCCCGCCAGGCTCGCCGCGGTGGTCACGTGGAGGGCGGACGAAAAGGCCAACGCCTTTTGGATCCCCCATCGGGACGGCAGGCTGTGCAGGCCCGCCGAGGTGTCGAAGTCCACGTCCTGACAGGCATAGAGAATGTCGAACCCGGCGATGTAGGTCATGAGCGCCGCGGAAAGCAGCAGGATCCCCCAGTCCATGGTTCCCGTGACGGCGATCCAGGCCCCCACGGGAGCCAGCCCGATGGCGAATCCCAGCACCAGGTGGGACCAGGCCGTGAAACGCTTGGTGTAGGAATAGAGGAAAAGAACCGCCAGACAGGGAAGCGACAGCTTGAGGCAGAGGTCTCCCAGCATGGCGGCGCTGGCCACGAACACGGCCGATGAGAGAACCACCAGCAGCGTCATGGCCCGGGTGGAGATTTCCCCCGTCACCGACGGTCGGGATGCCGTGCGGGGGTTCAGCGCATCAAACCGGCGGTCCACCAGGCGGTTGAATCCCATGGCGGCCGACCGGGCCCCGGCCATGGCCACGACGATCCAGAAGAGGGTCTTCGCCGTGAGCGGCGTGTGGCGGTGGGCGAGAAGGGCCGCCGCCAGGGCGAAGGGAAGCGCAAAGACGGTGTGGCTGAACTTAATGAGCCGTCCGTAGGTGTGTAGGGATCGAATCCACATTTCAGGTTCCTGCGATCCGTTGGGGCAAAGTCACTGGTCATCCAAGCCCGTATCTATTAGCATAGGAGCCCGCACGATCAACAGGGATTTCAGAGGATTCGGAAGGGAACCATTTCATGACGAGCTTTAAGAAGGGAACGGAACTGACCTGTTCCGTGGAAAAACTGGCCTTCGGGGGCAAGGGCGTGGCCCGGGTGGACGGCTTCGTGGTCTTCCTGGACCGCGCCCTCCCGGGTCAGAAGGTTCGCGCGCGCATCGTCAAGAAGCGCAAGAGCTATGCGGAAGCGGTGGTCCTGGATGTGTTGGAGCCGTCTCCCCACCAGGTGGAGCCCGTGTGTGCCCATTTCGGCGTGTGCGGCGGGTGCCGCTGGCAGGACCTGGACTACGGGCAGCAGCTGGTCTGGAAGCGGCGGCACGTGGAAGAGTGCCTGGAGCATCTGGGCGACGTGCTGGAAACGCCCGTGGGAGAAGTGGTCCCGTCGCCCCGGACCACGTGCTATCGGAACAAGATGGAGTTCACCTTTTCCGGGTATCGCTGGCTATCGCCGGAGGAGATCGCGCGGAAGGAGGAGGCCTTCGACCGCTCGTTCGCCCTGGGCTTGCATGTCCGGGGGCATTTCGACCGGGTGTTCGACATCGGCGACTGTCGGCTGGAATCCCCCGAAGCCATGGCCATTGTGGAGGCGGTCCGAGACTTTACCCGCCGAAGCGGTCTTCCTCCCTATTCCATCCGGGAGCACCGAGGATGCTGGCGCTTTCTGGTGATCCGGGAGGGGAAACGGACGGGCCAGCGCCTGGTGCACGTCATCACGGGCGACTTTCCAGGAGCCGAAAAGGCCGTGGATTCCCTGACGGAATTTCTTCGCGAGTCCGGCCCTCACATCACCACGCTCGTCCATTCCGTAAACCGCACCCGGGCCCAGGTGGCCCAGGGCGATGAGGAGCGGGTGCTCTGGGGTCCCGGGGCCATCGAGGAAGAACTGGGAAACCTTCGATTTCGCATCTCCGCCCAGTCCTTTTTCCAGACCAACCCGCTGGCCGCCGAAAACCTCTATGGGACGGCTCGCGACTTTGCGGGCCTCACGGGGGCGGAGACGGTCTGGGACCTCTATTGCGGCACGGGAAGCATCGCGCTCTTCGTGGCCGGTCATGCCCGGAAAGTGGCGGGCTTTGAGGTGGTGGAATCGGCCATCCAGGACGCCTACCGCAACGCGGCCCTGAACAAGGTGGATAACTGCGTCTTTCGGGTGGGGGACCTGAAGGACGTGATCCGGGACCCCGCCGTCCGCGGCCCCGGAGTGGCGTTGCCGGACGTGGTCATTACGGACCCGCCCCGGGCCGGGATGCACCCGAACGTGATCAAGGCGCTGCTGGAGCTGGCGCCCCGGCGTATCGTGGCGGTTTCCTGCAACCCGGCCACCCTGGCCCGGGACCTGGCGCTTCTATCGGAACGCTACCACGTGTGCCGGGTCCAGCCTTTCGATCTTTTCCCTCACACGCCCCATATCGAGTGCGTGGTGCAACTGGACCGGAAGGCAAAGGCGTGAGACGGCGCAGCAATAAGCCCCATTCCTACCCAGCGGGTTCAGAACGGGTGTTCCCGCGGGGCTGAAGCCCCGCGGCTACGAGAAGATGTCAGTGCCTCTGCCCACTCGTGATGGAAGTCTGTAATCGAACGCTGTTTGGGAAGCGGATGCGTCATGGCGAAACGCGGGAAAAGGAAGAACTTGTCACGGGGCGGCCCCCGGTGGCTCCGATGGGCGGCGATTCTCTGCTTGCTCACGCTGCTGATTGGGTTTGGAGGGTACATTTATCTGGCCACCCAGATCGAAAGGCGCTTTTCCGGTCGGCTCTGGAGCGTGCCGGCCACGGTGCTGAGCGATTCGGTCATGATCTATCCGGGCCAGGATCTGGGGGTCTCCGCCATGGAGGAGGTGCTCGTGGCCCGGGGATACCGCCCCGCCGTGGGAGGGCGATTGCAGCCGGGGGAATATCGGAGAGGCAAGTGGGAGTTGCGCGTTTTCTTTCGAGCCTTTTCCTACCCGGGAAAGGATCTGCCTGCTCGGGAGGTGCGGATTCGATTCCAGGGAAACCGAATCGAAAAGATCCAGGCCGACGGTGAAACGCTCGCCTACCTGGAAGTGGAACCGGTGGTGGTGGCCCGGCTTTTCGGGAAAGAGCGTGAAAGCCGGCATCTGATCAGCATCCGGGCGGCCTCCAAACATCTCATCGATGCCGTGGTCGCCATCGAAGATCATCGCTTTTTTCAACACCGGGGCATCGACTGGCGTGGGATCGCCCGGGCGCTCTGGGCGGACGTGCGCGCCGGTCGCGTGGTGCAGGGCGGCTCCACCCTCACCCAGCAACTGGTGAAAAATTACTTCCTCCAGCCGGAGCGGACCCTCAAGCGCAAGCTTCTGGAAGCGGCCATGGCCCTGGTGGTGGAGGCCCGTTACTCCAAGGAAGAGATCCTGGAGATGTATCTGAACGAGATCTATATGGGCCAACAGGGCAGTGTGGCCATTCACGGTATGGGGCAGGCGGCGCTCACCTATTTCGGTCGGAACGTGGAGGACCTCACGCCGGCCGAGGCGGCGGCCCTGGCCGGCATGATCAAGGCGCCCAACCGCTATTCCCCGGTGAGACATCCCGATGCCTGCCGGGAGCGTCGAAACGTGGTTTTGGCTCGCATGCGCGAACTGGAGCTGATCGACCAGGAAACCTATCAGGAGGCCTTGTCGGAGCCCTTGCGCACCGTTCCGCCGGCCCTGTCCGGAAAGACCACCGCCTACTACGTGGACTACGTGAACCGGCAGCTGGAAGAACTCTATTCGGAGGAGACCCTTTCGTCCGAGGGCCTGGTGATTTATACCAGCTTCCGGCCGGAAGTGGCCGCCCAGGCGGAAAGGGCCGTTCGCGAAGGATTGGCGGCCCTGGAAAAGGAACGGCCGGCCCTGACCGTTTCCGATGCCGCCGGGAAGCTCCAGGCCGCCCTGGTGGTGGTTCAGCCCAAGACGGGTGCCCTGGTGGCCCTGGTGGGGGGAAGGGACTATGCCGAGAGCCCCTTCAACCGGGCGGTTCAGGCTCATCGGCAGCCGGGTTCCGCCTTCAAGCCTTTCGTCTATCTCGCGGCGCTGGATGAGGTGACGCCCGTGAGCTTCATCGAAGACATGCCCACGGCCTATCGGGTGGACGGGAGGGCCTGGTCGCCACGAAACTACGACGGTCGTTACCGGGGGGCGGTCATGGTGCGCGAGGCGCTGGCCCACTCCCTCAATGCCGCCACCGTCCAGTTGGCTGTTCGGGTGGGGCTTGCCGACATCGTGGAAACGGCCCGGAGCCTGGGCCTGCGGTCCCGTCTGGAACCCTATCCGTCCCTGGCCCTGGGAGCCTTCGAAGTAACCCCGCTGGAGCTGGCGGGGGCCTATGCGGCGCTGGCCAATGAAGGGCAGAGACCCCACCTGCTGACCGTCAAGAAAGTAGTGACACCCCAGGGGGCCGTGCTGGAACGTCGGCACGTGGCCATGACCACGGTGACCACTCCCGCCAAGGCCTTTGTGCTCACCCGGATGCTTCAGCGGGTGGTGACGGAAGGCACCGCGCGGCGCCTGGCGACCTACGGGGTGGATTTTCCCTGCGCCGGTAAGACGGGAACCACCAGCGATTACCGGGACGCCTGGTTCGTGGGCTACACCAGCGATCTTCTGGCGCTCGTGTGGGTGGGATTCGACGACAACCGCTCCACGCGGCTGAGCGGATCCAGCGGAGCCCTGCCCATCTGGGCACGGTTCATGACTCGCATTCGACCCTGGATGCACCCGCAGGACTTTCCGGTGCCCCCGGGAGTGGTGGAACGCACTGTCTGTCTCGATACGGGGGATCTGGCCACCAGGGCCTGCCCCCGGACGGACCGGGAGTTTTTCCTGGAGGAGAAGGTGCCGCAAAGGCCCTGCACGGTGCACGGATGGTGAGAGGTGAGGTATGGAAGATATCGTCTATCGGCCCATCGGACGGATCCGTTCGCCTTTTCCGGATGCCAAGGGAGTTCCCATTCAGCCCAGCGGTGCGGCGGATGTGGTGGGGCGCGTGGAGGTGCGCGAACCCTACGCCGAAGGATTGAAGGACATCGAGGGCTTTTCCCATCTGATCCTGCTGTACCATTTCCACCTGAGCGCTCCGTGGAAGCCCTTGGTGGTGCCCTTTCTGGACACGGTGGAGCGGGGGGTCTTCGCCACCCGGGCCCCGGCGCGGCCCAATCCCATCGGCCTCTCCATTGTGGAACTGCTGGGCCGGGAGGGGGCCGTTTTGCATGTGCGGGGCGTGGACGTGGTGGACGGCACGCCGCTTCTGGACATCAAGCCGTATGTGCCCGCCTTCGACCGGCCGGCCAACGCCCGGGCCGGATGGTTGGAGGGGGCGGAAAGGCGTGTGGGGGACGTGCGCGCCGATGATCGCTTTCTGAAGGAGTGACCTTCCATGAAACCACAGCTGAGGACGGTCTGTTTGCAGGTCCTGACCCTCTTCACGGCAAGTGTGCTTGCCGGATGCGCCCCCCGAACCATGGTGTCCCTGCCGGGGCCCTGGACGCCCGCCCCCCGGGGGCCTGCGGTGGAAGCCCCCCGGGAGGCGATTCCGGCACCGCCGGCACGGGGCGAAATTCGTGAGGAGGATATCGAATCCCCCGCGGAGGGACCGGCCCTTAAAAAGGCGCCGGAACCGAGTCCTCAGTATCTGGCGTCTCTTCGGCTGGTGGAGGAAGGGGATCGGGCCCTGGGTTCGGGGGATGTGGACGGAGCGGTGGCCCTCTACGAGCAGGCGGTGCAGGTGGACGGGTACAACGGGCGTGCGTTCCTGGGCCTAGCCAAGGCGTGGCGGGCCAAGGGATTCGCCGCCCGATCGCTGGAATTCGCCCGTAAGGCCGAAATCCTTCTCCAGCACGATCCGGCGCGTCTCAAGGAGACCTACCTGCTGGAAGCCGATCTCTACGGACGGTTGGGGGATGCGTCCATGGAGGCGGCCTACCAGCGCAAGGCCCAGCGACTCCCGTAAGTTTGGGGAAAAGGCGGCGGTGTGCCGGGTTGGAGAACCGTGAAGGGGCGCCGGTGGACGCCCACGGAACCAACGCCTTTGGCAGAGGGAGGCCCTATGAAAGGCGAAAGCGGTCGCGACGGACCTCGACACATCCTGGAAGGCTACCGGCCTTTTCTGCTGGTCCTTCTCTTTTTCTCGCTCTATCTGGCCTACTGCATTCTCCAGCCCTTTCTGCACACCATCATCTTTTCCATCCTGCTGGCGAGCCTCTTCTCGCCGCTCCAGGACCGGCTGGTGCGGTGGTTCAAGGGGCGCAAGAGCCTGGCCGCCTTTCTGGTGCTTTGCGTCATCGTCTTCGTCATTGCTCTACCCACCTTCTTTTTCCTGTCCCAGCTGGTGAGCCAGGGGGTGGAGTCCGTGGGCCGGGTCACCGAATGGATCCGGCAGGGGAATCTCCAGAAGGTGGCGGCCCATCCCACGGTGGTGACGGCTGTCTCGTGGGTCAGGGAACGGCTCCACTTCATCGACTTCTCCCATCTGGATATCGAAAGCCATCTGCTGGCGCTGAGCAAGAACCTGGGACAATTCCTCATCAACCGGGGGGCGGGTCTGCTGGGGGATGCGGCCACGCTGGTTTCGCGCTTTCTCATCCTCATCTTCATCACGTACTATCTGGTGCGGGACGGGGCCGAGATGGTGAAGACCGTCAAATACCTTTCCCCGCTTCGGGAGGAACAGGAAGATCGGATCCTGGAAAAGATCAAGGCGGTGGCCCGCTCTTCCATCCTGGGAAGTTTCCTGACGGCCCTGAGCCAGGGTCTGGTGGGCGGCGTGGGGCTCATGCTGGTGGGGATCCCCGGACTGTTCTGGGGATCGCTCATGGCTTTCACCTCCTTCATCCCGGTGGTGGGAACGGCCCTGGTGTGGGTGCCCGCGGTGGGATATCTGCTCCTTTTGGGAAAGATCAAGTCCGCAATTTTCCTGGCGACCTGGTGTGCGGTGCTGGTGGGATCCATCGACAACTTCCTCCGGCCCTTCTTCATGCGGGGCCAGGCGGATATGTCCACTTTCTACATCTTTTTGGCCATCCTGGGCGGCGTGCAGTTCTTCGGCCTGGCGGGGATCATCTACGGGCCGCTCATTCTGGGCTTTGCCCGGGTCATGCTCTACATCTACCAGATCGAGTATCGGGACTTTCTGGAGGAACGCCCGCCCGCCGGGCCGCCGCCTGAAGGCGAAGAACTTGGAGAAAAAGAGGCCGCTTCGCCCTGACCGCGGGGGCGGCCTCTTTGCGGCGAGTCCCGTTTCGGGGGCGTGCCGTGCGGGGAGCCGACCCTGCGCATCACATCGCCCGGGGGGAAAGCTTCTCCGCATCCCATGGCCTATTTCACCTCGATCAGTTCGCAACCGGTGTCGTTGTCGCACTCCATGCAGAAGGCGGCCCCCACGGGCTCTTCCGTGTCGCAATGGGTGCAGTAGTCCGGCTTGGAAGCCGAAGATGCACTCTGAAGGTGGGACGAAGGCCCGAGCGCCTGCTTCTCCTCGTAGTTTCGGATGGCCAGCTTCAGTGCTTCCGCTCCCAGATTGGAGCAGTGGAGCTTGTTTTTCGGAAGCCCCTCCAGGGCGTCCGCCACGGCCTTGTTGGTGATCTTCTTCGCCTCTTCCAGGGTTTTCCCTTTCGCCATCTCACTGACCATACTGGAAACGGCGATGGCCGCCACGCACCCGAAAGTGTTGAACTTCACATCCTCCAGGCGCCCGTCCCTGACCTTGATATAGAAGGTCATCATGTCGCCGCAGACGGGATTGCCCACTTCGCCCACGCCATCGGCGTCTTCAAGCACTCCCGCGTTCCTCGGATTCGTAAAATGATCCATCACGATCTGGCTGTACATGGTCCTCTCCTTTTCCTCCCATGAGGGTATCTTCCATCTCCAGGAGGTCCTGGTAGGTGTAGGAATCGAGCGTGTCCCGGATGGCCCTTTCGACGTCCACCCACACGCACCGGGTGGCGCAGAAGGGGGCCCTCCGGCACTTTTCGGGGTCGTCCGTGCAGGGCACCAGGTTCTGACCCCTTTCCAGAACGTCCACCACTCGGCCCACTGTGATGAGGCGGGGCTCCATGGTCAGCAGGTAACCGCCCTTGACGCCTCGCACGCTCTCGATCAGGCCGGCCAGTTTCAATGGAATTACCAACTGCTCCAGGTACTTGACCGATACCTGCTGCCGCCTGGCGATGTCGGCCAGCTGAACGGGACCCTGGCCGTAGTGGCGGGCCATGTCCAGGACCAGCCTGGTGCCGTAGCGGCTCTTGGTGGACATCTTCACCATCGTCTTCTCCCCCCGACTTTCAGGCCGCGGTCTTTTTCCGCCACACGGGCGAAAAGGAGCGGAGCCGGTCCACGACCTTGGTGAGCACATCCACGGTGTAAGTTGCCTCGTCCAGGGTGTTGTCGGGGCCCAGCGTAAAGACCACCGACCCCTGGGCCACGGCGGCGTCCATTCCGATGGCGATCAGTACGGGGGAGGTCTTCAGGGCCTTGGAGGCGCACGCCGATCCGGTGCTGGCGTACACCCCGTTTTGAGCCAACAGGAAGATCAGGGCTTCCCCCTCCACGCCCTCGAAACAGAAGCTGGCATGGCCCGGCAGGCGCTGTTCCGGATGCCCGGTGTGATGCACCCGTGGGACGGCTCCCAGAACGCCTTCCACCAGCGCATGGCGCAGCGTCTGCAGGTGCGCCGCCTTCTTTTCCAGTTCGCCTTGGGCCAGTTCCGCCGCCTTGCCCAAAGCCACGATGCCCGGAACGTTTTCCGTTCCGGCCCGGCGCCCGTTTTCCTGGATGCCGCCGTGGATGAGGGGCACAAAGCGGAGACGATCCCTGAAAAAGAGGGCTCCGGTGCCTTTCGGCGCGCCCAGGGCGGGGCCCGAAAGGCTCAAAAGATCCACCCCCAGCGCTTCCACGTCCACGGGCACCTGGCCCACCGTGGCCACCGCGTCCGTGTGAAAAAGGACGCCTTTTTCGCGGCAGATGGCCGAGAGCTCCGCCACGGATTGCAGGGTGCCGATCTCGTTGTTGCCGTGCATGATGGACACGAGCACCGTGTCGTCCGTGATGGCCCGCCGCAGCCGCTCCGGGTCCACAAGACCGGTCTCGGTCACCGGAAGGAACGTCACCTCGAAGTCGTGGAACCTTTCCAGGTAGCGGGCCGCGTTGAGTACCGAATGGTGCTCGATGGCCGACACAATGATGTGGCGCCCCTTCCTCAGGTTGGCCAAAGCGGCGCCCTTGACGGCCAGGTTGTTGCTCTCCGCGCCCGAAGAGGTGAAGAGCACCTCCTTCGGTTTCGCGTGGATGAGCGAGGCCACCTTTTCGCGCGCCTCGTCCACCGCCGCCTTGATGGCGAAACCCCTGTCGTAGACGCTGGACGGGTTCTCGAACGCCTCCGCGAAATACGGCATCATGGCCTCCAAGGCCTCCCGGCGCACCGGGGTCGCGGACGCATGGTCCAAATAGACTCTCTTCATCAGAAGCTCCTCTAATGGCGCTTTCGTATGTAAAGCCGGTAACAGTCGTTTTCCTCGTCCTCGCCGATCCCGATGAACTCCTGGCCGTTCTTGGCGCACCATGCGGGAATATCCTCCAGGGCGCCGTCGTAGTCGGTCAGGATCTCCAGGACCTGCCCTTCCCGGAGATCCCGGATCAGCTCCACCGGCTCCAGCAGGTGCATGGGGCACATGCGGTAGACCAAATCCACCGTGGCATCGGCTTGACAATCTTTCACGAACTTCATGGCCGCCTCCTAAGGTGCGCGGTTTAATCCCTAGTAATTTACTATAGTATAGAAACCCTTCGGCGCCTGGGCAATGGCGGCCGGTGAAAAAGATGGGCCCCGGTTCTTGACGTACGCCGAACGTTGGTATACGAAATGCACCATGTGAACCTTTTACCGTTGGATGAATCCAGCGCCTTTTACATCCTTGAATCGGAAGGAGGACACTGTGGGAGTTCGGAGTCGGTTTCGTGTTCTGGTGTGGGTCGTCGTTCTCTTCCTTTTTCTTCCGTCGGTTTCCGGGGCGGCCTCCTCCAAGGTCACCTTCGGCTACGTCAACTGGCCCGGCGTGACGGTCAAGACGCACGTGGCGCGCCAGATCCTGGAGTCCCTGGGCTATCCGTGCGACATGAAGTCCGTGGCCCTTCCGGTTCTGCTCCGAAGCATGGCCAACCGGGATCTGGACGTCTTCCTGGGTGCCTGGGTTCCCACCATGAAAAGCCTGGTCAACCCCTACATCGAGCAGGGCAAGGTGGTGGAGGTGACCACGAACCTGGACGAGACCATCTACACCCTGGCGGTCCCCAAGTACGTGTGGGACGCCGGGGTCCGTTCTCATGCGGACCTGGAAAAGTTCGGCGACCGGTTCAGCCGGAAGATCATCGGGATCGAGCCGGGCAACGACGGCAACCAGATCGTCCTGGACGCCATCGCCAACAACACGTACGGGCTGGGATCGTGGAAACTGGTGGAAGGCAGCGCCGAGGCCATGATGATCGCGGTCAACGCGGCCATCAAGAAGGGCGACTGGGTGGTGTGGTTGGGCTGGATGCCCCATTGGATGAACCTGGTCTACGACATGAAGTACTTGGAGGATCCTCTGGGGGTCTGGGGAACGGAGCCTGAGGTGGTGAAAACGTTGGCGAGGGCCGGCCTGGACGAGGATTTCCCGGAGGTGGTGGAGTTCCTGCGCCAGTTTCGGGTCACGCCCGAAATACAGAGCGAATGGATCCTGAAGTTCAGCCACGACAAGGAAAAGCCGGAGGAAGTGGCTCGGCGCTGGATCGCCTCCAACCTGGGGATTGTGGACCAGTGGGTCTACGGCGTCCAAGCGGCCGACGGCAGCCGGGCCCGGGACGTGGTGCGCCGGGCTTTTGCCCGATAGGGGAGACGGCGGAGGCCGTCCGCCGGATCGGCCGGCGGTGTCCCGGGTTTTGTGAGGTGGCGGAGGGAAGGGTTTGACCTATGATGTCTTCGCTTCTGGACGTCCTCACCACTAAGATTCCCTTGGGCGAGGGGGTGGCCTGGATGGTGGATTTTTTCACCACCCGGTTCAGTTCCGAATTCAGGGCGCTGTCCCAGGGGGTGGAAAGTGCCATCGGGGCTCTGGAGTGGTGCCTGGGGGCCGTGCATCCCCTGGTGTTGATCGCGCTCTTTGCCGTCCTGGCCTGGGTGGTGAGGCGGTCGAAGGCCGTGGTGGTCTTTTGCTTGGCGGGCTTTGCCCTGATTCTGAACCTGGGCCTGTGGGAGGCCATGATCCAGACCCTGGCCCTGATCGCCACGGCCACGGTGTTGTGCCTGGCGCTGGGGATCCCCTGGGGGATCGTTACCGCCCACAACCGCACGGCGCACCTGATCACTCGCCCCATCCTGGACCTGATGCAGACCATTCCCGCTTTCGTCTATCTCATCCCCGCGCTCATGTTCTTCGGCTTGGGGGCGGTGCCCGGCGTTTTCGCTACGGTGGTTTTCGCCATGCCTCCGGTCATCCGCCTGACCTGCTTGGGGATTCAGCAGGTGCCCACGGAGCGGATCGAGGCGGGCAAGGCCTTCGGGGCGAGCCCCTGGCAGCTGCTGGTCAAGATCGAATTTCCCAGCGCCATGCCGTCCATCCTCATGGGGATCAACCAGACCATCATGCTGGCCCTCTCCATGGTGGTCATCGCCGCCCTGATCGGCGCCGAAGGCCTGGGAGGGGCGGTCATGCGCTCTTTGGCCATCGTGGATGTGGGCATGGGCTTCGAATCCGGTCTGGGGATCGTGGTGCTGGCCATGCTGCTGGACCGGATCGTGCGTTCGGAAGGAACGGGCGGCAGGGCGTGAGGGGCCCTGCGGAAGGAAAGGAAGGGTGACGTTGCCAAGAGCGGAGACGAAGATCGTGGCCCTGTGGGCCGTACCCCGGTCGGTTTCCACGGCCTTTGAACGGATGATGATGGAGCGGGGGGACTTTACGGTCCTCCACGAGCCTTTTTCCCATTACTACTATTACAGCACCGAGCGTGTCAGCCGGCGTTTCGACCAGGAGCCCGGAAGGCCGGAATATGCCTTTGCTCGGGTCCTGGAATCCATCGAACGGAAGGCCCAGGACGGCCCGGTCTTTTTCAAGGACATGGCCTACCACGTGGGGCCTCATCTGGACGAGGACCTTCTGCGGCGCTTTGTCAACGTCTTTCTCATCCGGGACCCTGCCAGGGCGCTTCCGTCCCTTTTTCACGTATGGCCCGATTTCACCTGGGAGGAGGCGGGCTACGAGGCCTTGGACCGCGCCTTTCGCATGGCGTCGGAGATCACCGGCCGGACTCCCCTGGTGCTGGACGCGGCCGATCTGCTGGAACACCCCAAGGAGCTGGTGGAGGCGTTTTGCCGGTTCGTGGGCATTGAGTTCATGCCGGAGGCTTTGGAATGGCAGCCGGGCGACCGGCCGGAGTGGAAGGTGTGGAGTTCCCAGGGCTGGCACGATGAGGCCGCGTCCCGGTCGGGGTTCAAGAAGGGCGGGACCAAGCGCTACACGCCCGTGGACGGCCATCCCCACCTGGCGGAGGCCTACGAGAAGGCCCTTCCCATCTACCAGCGCATGTATGCCGAGCGGGTCAAGGTGTGACGGTGGAAACCATGGCGGGCGGCGGTGTGAAGATCCAGGTCAGGAACCTGTGGAAGATTTTCGGAAACCTTTCCGGCGAGGCGGCGGAGCGGCTGGCGAGCGATCCCGAGGCGGCGCTCGAGGACCTGTCCCTGAACGGGTGCACGGTGGCCGTTCGGGCGGTGGATTTTCACGTGAACGAAGGCGAGATCTTCGTGATCATGGGCCTTTCGGGAAGCGGTAAATCCACGCTCCTTCGTTGCCTCAACGGCATCATCGAGCCCACCTGCGGGGAGGTGCTCATCGACGGAGAAGGGGTGGGGGCCATGACGCCCAAGCGCCTCCGGGCCCTTCGCCAGCAGAAGATGGCCATGGTCTTCCAGCATTTCGCGCTGCTGCCCTACCGCTCCGTGCTGGACAATGTGGCGTTCGGCCTGGAGCTCCAGGGCGTGGGCAAGAAGGAGCGGCGTCGCCGGGCCCGGGAGGTGCTGGATCTGGTGGGGCTGGCCGACTGGGAGAGGTACTTGCCGGCGGAGCTGAGCGGCGGCATGCAGCAGCGGGTGGGCCTGGCCCGAGCGCTGGCCGTGGACCCGGAGATCCTGCTCATGGACGAGGCCTTCAGTGCCTTGGACCCCTTGATCCGCCGCCAGATGCAGGATGAGTTCCTCAAGCTGGTGGAGATCGTCAAGAAGACCATCGTCTTCATCACCCACGACCTGGACGAGGCCCTGCGACTGGCCGATCGCATCGCCGTCATGAAGGAAGGACGGATTGTTCAGATCGGCACGCCCGAGCAGATCGTGATGGATCCGGCCGACGACTACGTGGAGGAGTTCGTGGGAGCGGTTTCCCGCACCCGCGTGATCGCCGCCCGCAACATCATGGCGGAACCCCGCCCTTGGATCTCCCCGCAGGACAGGGACCCCCGGGAGCTGCTCCGCCACATGGACCGGCACAACCTGGAGTGCGTCTTCGTCACCGACGCCGCCCGCCGACTGGTGGGGGTTCTCACGCGGGAAGAACTGGCCGGGCAGGGGCGGCCGCCGCGGGATGCCGAGCCTCCCGCCCGTTCGGTCCGGGTGCCGGCCGTGCCGCCCGACGCTCCCCTGAGCGAGGTGGTGGAGCGGGCGGCCGCCACGTCCAAGCCCATCCCCGTGTTGGACGAAAGCGGCCGCATCCTGGGCGTCATCTCCCGCAGCCGACTGCTCCGCGAACTGTCCCACGGCCTGAAGGCCTAAAATCCTGCCCGACCATGGCTCTTCCGCTTCCAAAGGCCGGGGAATCTCCGGCCTCCTCCTCGTCGGATTCTTTCGCAGCCCGAACGATCCTGATCGTCCTTGTGCCATCTCCGATGGATCGAAGAGGCCTCCTTGAGCGGTCCTCTTCGACAGGAACCGGCCTGCCGGCGATCTGAATTGCGGCCGAGGCGCTTCTGCCATTGAAAAGACTCGTGGGCGGTTTTCTTTCACACGAACCCCTCATTACGGGGAGTCCGTGACAACGAAGGATGAAACGCACCGTCGGAAAGCAGGTCCCTGTAGGGGCGAATGATTATTCGCCCCTACAGGCCGCGCTCATGAACAGGACAAGGTCGCGGTTGATATCAAGGGTTGCGCTCCGAAATGGGCGCTCATCTCCTCCGTTCTCGGAACGGCTCTCTTCAAAACGTCCGTCATCCTCGCGGAAGCGGGGATCCAGAATTTTGAGCGCACTATGGACTCTCAAGCGGAAGAAGCCCCGGTCCGGTCTTCTCGGGTCGCCGCTGACTGTTCCTGGGCCGGAGCGGGCCAGACCGTCAAAAAATCCAACTCACCCTTTACCCAGGGGCGCCCGTTCCTACTGTGGTTGGGGACCGGTTTCTGGTGTCGCTTGCCGCCGTGTGTTCGAGCGGTACCGAACAAAAGAAGCTTCCCTTTTTGAAGAATAGTTGTTTTCGGAAGCGTTTTTCGAATCGGAACCGAAATATCCGGCGGCAATCTCGACTATAATGCTATGAAATAACGGGTAGATACCGCATTGCGCCCGGTTCTGCAACGTGGTAGTTTAATTCTTAACAAACCAATGGAAGGTCAGGGGGCCGGGCCACCGGACCGGGATCTCCATAGGAAAATTCGCCCAACCACGAGATTCTTTGTAATTCGGTCCAGTCGTTTCAATGGCTGTTCTCCTGTGGTGGTTGGATCTTGCGGTCTTAAAGGTCGGCTGGGGGGATTGTATCTGGCCTTTTCCTAGCCACTGCGATGCGGCCATCAGCGGGCACCACATACCTTGGCTTTGGGGACGGACCAACGCTCTCGTGAACTCCTGCAGGAAGAGATTGAACAATCCAAGCCTTTTCTGAGAGTCGTGCCGGACGGCGTGCCGCTGGGTCGGAAATGGTAGGGATCCCTTGAAAGCGGACCAAGGTCTTACTTTCCACCGGTGTACTGAACCGCCAGCCATGGCGGGGCGTCTAGAGTCTCCCGGTCAAGACGCGCTTTTCGGCGGAACCTCTCGAGTCGTTTGAAGACGGGGAATTGGGGGCATGACGGAATCTCAACAAAAGATTCTCCAAGTGCTGGAAAAACGTGGGGCACCGGCCACTGTGAGGCAAGTTGCGCGAGATCTGCGCCGTCTCGGCATCAGGGCGACTCAGCATGGGACCCTCGGCGATTTGCGTTCGCTGGCAAAACAAGACGCCGTTGGCTGTGAAAAAGGGCTTTGGAGTGTGAAATCTGCGAGCAATCTGCGCATCGCGCCGATCCCGGACAGTCGTCTGTCAGAAGCGGCTCTCCATAAACGAAGTTTCAACGGGGCTCGGCAATGAGCAAATTGGTAATGCACCCGTGATGGTTATTAAGAGCGGGCTATTTGGCGCAAATTCAGCCAGGAGGGATTTTACTGGTGCTGGACCGGGCCTTGGCACATGTAGCGTCCGACAAACGGACGCATCTCCTAAGAGATCACCTGATAGAAACAGCGCGCTTAGCGGCAAGATTTGCCCGAATTTTTCAATCGAATGAGTGGGCCGAAATTGCCGGGCTTTGGCACGATCTCGGCAAAATGCAGCCCGATTTTCAGCGGAAGCTTCAGTCGGTGCTCCAGGAGGATGGGAAAGCCGGTTTGACCCTCTCCATGAAAGTGGACCATTCCACACCTGGTGCCGCCTATGCGGTCCGTCAGCTCAATATGTACGGCCGAATTCTTGCCTACATTATAGCCGGGCACCATGGAGGTCTTCCGGATTGGTCGGGCGATGAAATGGGCAAGGCGGCATTGAAAGCCCGTCTGAGCAGGGTTAAGGATTTGGGAATCTGGGAAGAAAGGGAAGTGAAGGACTTTCTTTTTAGACCACTCCCAAGCCAAATGCCTACGGGAAAGGATCCTGCATTCTGGATTCGTATGGTCTTTTCCTGTTTGGTGGATGCGGATTTTCTCGATACGGAGCGATTCTTTGACCCCGAGCTGTCTTGGAGACGTACCAGATTCCCGTCCCTTTCCCATTTGATTCCACTATTTTCGAGTTATATTCGGGAAAAATGTGAACAGGCTCCCGATACACCGGTTAATCGTCTGCGCCGATGGGTACTGGCATGCTGCCGGGAAAAGGCCTTGGATGATCCTGGTTTCTTCAGCCTTACCGTGCCTACAGGCGGAGGAAAAACCCTTTCTTCCATGGCATTTGCTTTGGAACATGCTCTTAAACACGGCCACCAACGAATCATCTACGTAATCCCGTACACAAGTATCATTGAACAGACCGCGCAACAGTTTCGGCAAATTTTCGGGGATGTGGTGGTGGAGCATCACAGCAATTTCGAAGGGCCGGATGATGACGAGTCGGAAAAATCTCTGTGGCGTCTGGCCTGTGAAAACTGGGATGCTCCAATCGTGGTGACCACCAACGTGCAATTCCTGGAGTCGCTCTATGCGGCAAAACCCGGGAGATGCCGAAAGCTCCATAACATTGCCGGGAGTGTGGTCATCTTGGATGAGGCCCAATTGCTCCCCGTCTCCTTCCTTCGTCCTTGCTTGGAGGTGCTGAAAGAGCTTGTGAAGAATTACGGGGTCAGTCTGGTTCTTTGCACGGCGACCCAACCTGCCCTGACGACCCATAAGGCAGAGGGCTATTCTTTCGACGGACTCAGCAACGTACGGGAGATCATTCCCGATCCGGAGGGTCTCTTCAGGGAGATGGAGAGGGTGGACATTTTGCTTCCCGAGCATCCGGCATCTCCGGTGGAGTGGGCCGATCTCGCCGGTGAGCTTATGGAACACCCTTCGGTTCTCTGCATCGTAAATAGACGAGACGACTGCCGGGAACTGTGGTCCTTGCTGCCGCAAAACACCTACCATCTTTCGGCGCTCATGTGTGGTGCGCACCGCTCGTGCCGGATCGCCGAGATCAAAGACCGTCTGCGCCATGGAATACCCACCCGGGTCGTCAGCACTCAGTTGGTGGAGGCGGGGGTGGACATCGATTTTCCGGTTGTTTACCGAGCCTTGGCAGGCTTGGATTCCATTGCTCAAGCGGCGGGTCGGTGTAATCGTGAGGGCCTTCTGGTGCGAGGAAAGCTGGTCGTTTTCGTCCCCCCGTCCCGCCCGCCCCAGGGCATTCTCAGACAGGCAGCGGATGTGGCCCAAATGATGATGAGTCAAGGGAAAATCAGTCTGTCCTCTCCGGAGACGTTTGAAGAATACTTTCGCCGGCTCTACTGGATCCAAGGAGATGAGAGGCTGGACTCCAAAGGCATCGGGAAGCTCTTGGGCAAAGACGACGAGCTGCGTTTTTCCTTTAGAACGGCGGCCGAGCGATTCAGGATCATCGATCAAGATTTGCTGCCGGTTGTGGTTCCCTATGGTGAGGAAGGGACACGCTGTGTGGAAGAACTCAAAGCGCAACAGCCCAATAGGCGACTCCTCCGGAAAGCTCAACGTTTCGTCGTTCACATTGCTCCTCGCACGGCCCGGGAGCTTACCCGGGAAGGGGTGATCCGCGAAGTCCACCCGGGCGTCTACGTACTTGAACATGGATCCTTTTACCGTGAGGACGTGGGGTTCGATCCGCATGGATCGGCTGTTTACGATCCGGACGAGCTGATCATTTGATGGAAGGAAGGGGCCTGTCATGCAATACGAACGAAAGAGCCGTCTATTTCGCGTCAGGGTCTGGGGAGAAAACGCCTGCTTCACCCGCCCGGAGATGAAGGTGGAAAGAGTCTCCTATGACGTGATGACGCCATCGGCAGCCCGAGGCATCCTGGAAGCCATTTTGTGGAAGCCGGCCATGAGCTGGCGAGTCCATGAGATCCACGTCTTGCGGCCCATTCGATGGGCCTCCATAAGAAGAAATGAGGTCAGTGAGCGAATTTCGCCCGGCAGATCCAGCTTGCTTGTGGAGGAAAACCGCGTTCAACGGGCGGGCCTCATTCTTCGAGACGTGGCCTATGTCATCCACGGGTCTTTTGTGCTTACGGATCGGAGCGGGCAGGATGACAATGTGCGGAAGTTTGAAGAAATCTTTGCTCGAAGGGCCGCCAAGGGCCAATGCTTTCATCGCCCCTACCTCGGATGCCGCGAGTTCGCCGCTCATTTCCAGCTATTGGATCCCAATGCCCCAGACCCGGTGCCCATATCGGAATCCCGGGACCTGGGTTTCATGCTCTATGACATGGATTTTTCCCGTGAGCCCCCCATGCCGCTTTGGTTCCGAGCCCGAATCGAGGACGGTCGCATGCGAATCCCTTTCCCCGGCAGTCCGGAGGTGCGCCGATGATTCTTCAGTCTCTCGCCAAGTATTATGAACGACTGCGGTCGGAAGGAGAGATCCGGGTTCCGGAGATGGGATTTCAAGAACACCCCATCCCCTTCATCATCGTTTTGAATCGAGAAGGAGTTTTTCGTGGAATTCTCGATATGCGCACGGGTGAAGGGCGGGGCTTGACGGCCCGAAACTTTATGGTTCCCAAAGCTGTCAAAAGGACCAGTGGCATTGCCGCCAATCTTTTGTGGGACAACCCGGCCTATGTTCTGGGGTGCCCGAAAAAGGACGAAAGAAAGGATCCCAACAAAGCCTTGAAGCGAGCCGAGCAGCAGCATGAGGCCTTTGTTGAGGAAATCAGAGAAAGATGCCGGAGCGTCTTGGATGACGAGGGGGTGCAGGCGGTCCTTCGTTTCCTGGAAGCGCGGGACTTCTCGGCCATTTACCAAGATCCCTGCTGGCCCGAGATCGAAAAAACCGGGGCGAATCTGAGTTTTCAACTGGAAGGGGACTGGGGGCTTGTCTGCCAACGTCCCCGGGTTCAAGAGGCGATCCGTGCTACCTGCTCCCAAGGAGGAGAGCCCCGTCAGCCTTGTCTCGTGACCGGTGAACTGGATGTGCCCGCCCGGCTGCATGCTCCCATCAAGGGAGTTCGTGGGGGACAGTCATCGGGCACCAACATCGTTTCGTTCAACCTGCCGGCTTTCTGGAGTTATCAGAAAGCACAAGGGGCTAATGCGCCGGTGGGCGGCTGGGCGGAGTTTGCCTATACGACGGCACTGAATACGCTTCTTGCCAAGGATTCTGGCAGGCGATTCCAGCTTGGAGATGAGATTACGGCCGTTTTTTGGGCGGACAAGAAGCACAGGATGGAAGAGGCTTTCCTCGAACTCTTTGGGGAAGTCCCACCGGAAAATTCCGAGGCCGATTGCAGAGAACTGGTCTCGCTTCTCAAGTCCCCGCAAACAGGGATTCCTCCGGATCTGGATCCCGCAACGCGCTTTTTCGTTCTCGGACTGTCCCCGAACGCCGCCCGTTTGATCGTGAGATTCTGGTATGCGGGGAGCGTGGCTGATCTGGCAGCCAAAATGGACAGATACTTTGAAGACATTTCCATGGTGCAGCCCAAAGGGGAACTCCGCTATCCCAGTCTGTCTCGGCTGCTGGGCTCCTTGGCTCCGCAGCGGGACAAGGGGAAGCTGCCCCCCAACTTGGGCGCAGAGTTCCTTCGGTCGGTTCTTCAGGGCCTGCCCTATCCGAAGGGCCTTTTGGAAGCGGCGGTGCGTCGTGCCCGTGCAGAGCGTGGTGTGGATTATGCGCGGGCGGCCTTGATCAAGGCCGTCTTGGTTCGGCAGGCTCGAGTTTGTGGCAAGGAAACGAAGGAGGTGGGTATGTCCTTGGATCCAGGCAATGAGTATGTGGGCTATCGGTTGGGTCGCCTTTTCGCGGTCCTGGAAAAAATCCAGGAGGAAGCGAACCCCGGCATCAATACGACCATTAGGGAAAGGTTCTACGGGGCCGCCTCAGCCACGCCGGTCACGGTTTTTCCCCATCTCATGAAACTGAAGAACCATCACCTGGCCAAACTGGAAAATCGGAGGCGGGTCACCCACTTCGAACGACTGATCGGGCAAATCATAGACGGCCTGGAAAGCTTTCCGGCCAACATGAGTTTGGCCGAACAGGGGCGTTTTGCGGTGGGCTATTATCATCAAAGGCAGGCCTTCTACGTCAAACCGGAAACGGAGGAGAAGAGGGAGGGGCGCGATGAGTAAGGTTGTGGAGAATCGCTATGAGTTTGTGCTTCTCTTCGATGTGACGGACGGAAACCCCAACGGAGATCCGGACGCGGGGAATCTTCCCAGGATTGACCCCGAAACAGGCCAAGGTCTGGTGACCGACGTGTGCCTCAAACGAAAGATAAGAAACTACGTGCTGCTCACCAGGCAGGGACAGCCTGGCTATGACGTGTTTATCAAAGAAAAGGCCGTATTGAACAAATTGATCGAGGAAGCTCATCAAGCGCTCGGGGATGAGAAACAAGGTGCTGATCGCACGGAGGAAGCCCGGGGGGTGATGTGCCGCAGGTTTTACGACGTGAGGACCTTCGGTGCGGTCATGACGACGGGAGAGAATGCGGGCCAGGTCCGCGGTCCCGTGCAACTCACCTTCGCCAGAAGCGTCGAACCGGTCGTCCCATTGGAACACACCATCACCCGAATGTCTGTGGCCACGGAAGCGGAGGCTGAGAGGCAGCAGGGGGAGAACAGAACCATGGGCCGAAAATTCACCGTACCCTACGGACTTTACAGGTGCCACGGTTTTGTGTCTGCCGCCCTGGCCGGGCAGACGGGGTTTTCCGAGGAGGACTTGGATCTGCTCTGGGAGGCTCTCGTCAATATGTTCGAACATGACCGCTCAGCCGCCAGAGGGCTCATGTGCAGCCGGCGACTTGTGGTTTTCCGGCATGACTCGAAGCTCGGCAACGCGCCGGCCCACACGCTCTTCGAACGGCTCCAGGTCCGGCGTTCCAATGGCATCCATGGTCCGGCCCGGGCGTTTTCGGACTATGAGGTATCGGTGGACGAGTCCGATCTTCCCAGCGGAGTGACCATTTTGAACAGGCTTTGATCCATGTATGCAGAAGACGATCTGTTACCCATCTCGGCGCTCCAGCACCTGCTTTTTTGTGAACGGCAATGTGCCTTGATTCATGTGGAGCAGCTCTGGGAGGAGAACTTCCACACGGCCGAGGGCCGGATCCTCCATGAGCGTGTGGACTCCGGTGGAGCCGAGTCCCGGCGGGATCTGCGGACGGCGTTCGGGGTGGAACTCCGTTCTTTTCGACTGGGTCTCGTGGGGCGGGCGGATGTGGTGGAGTTTCATCGGATGCCCGGCACAGACGGCGCCGATCATTGGAGGCCCTTCCCCGTGGAGTACAAACGGGGCAGGCCGAAGAAGGGGGAGTGGGATCGAATTCAGCTCTGCGCGCAGGCCATGTGCCTCGAGGAGATGCTGCAGGTAGAAGTGCCTGCCGGCGCTCTCTTTTACGGAAAGAGACGTCGGCGTTTACCCGTGACATTCGATAAGCCGATGCGGGCTCGGGTGGAGGAAACTGCGAATCGCCTCCATGACTTGGTCGCTTCAGGTCGAACTCCGCCACCCGAGTTTGGCCCGCATTGTGAGGCCTGTTCGTTGGTTTCCTTCTGTATGCCGAAGGTCGTAGGAAAAGGGGCCGGCTGGGCTTCGGCCTATGTCGGAGCCCTTATGTATGACGATTAAGTTGCGTCTTAGTCTATCCTCATGGGAGCTGGTTTCACGCAAATTGGTTTGTGGTCATCCGGGATTGGGCTCAAGAGATGAAGAAGCTTCTAAATACACTTTATGTCACGAGCCAGGGTGCGTACCTCTCTAAGGAAGGTGAAACCGTGCTCGTTAGGGTGGATGGGGAAAAGCGGATCCAGATACCGGTTCATACGTTAGGAAGCATCGTCTGTTTTGGTCAGGTCTCCTGTAGTCCGGCGCTCATGGGGCTCTGTGCGGAAAGGCATGTCAGTTTGAGCTTCATGAGCTGGACCGGTCGTTTTTTGGCACGAGTGGAGGGCCCGGTATCGGGAAACGTGTTGCTGCGCCGGGAACAATACCGTAGAGCGGATTCCGCCCGGCATTCGGCGGATCTTGCGCGCTGTTTCCTGGCTGGCAAGTTGACTAATGGCCGTACGGTTCTCAGGCGGGCCTTGAGAGATCATGGCGTAAAGATCGAAAGTTCTGAAGTTGAGATGGCGGTAAACGGGTTGGGGATTGCTCTAAGGCGGCTTGCGTCGGCCGACGGCTTGGAGGAGATGAGAGGTATAGAGGGGGAAGCAGCACGGATCTATTTTTCGGTCTTCGATCATCTCATTCTGTCCCAAAAGGACAGCTTTCGGTTTGAGGGACGAAACAGACGTCCACCCTTGGATCGGGTCAATTGTTTGCTGTCTTTTTTTTACACCTTGGTCCTTCACGACATCCGCTCGGCGCTGGAGGGAGTGGGGCTGGACCCGTGTGTGGGATTCCTGCACCGGGACCGCCCGGGTCGTCCCAGCCTGGCGCTTGATCTTATGGAAGAATTTCGACCCATCATGGCGGACAGGCAGGTTCTCTCTCTCATCAACACAGCTCGTGTGAAGCCAGATGGTTTCAGCTTTTCAGATACAGGGGCCGTCAGGATGACGGAGTCTACCAGGAAGGAGGTGCTGACTGCTTATCAAAAGCGAAAACAAGAAGAAATATTCCATCCCTACCTTGGGGAGAAGGTGGCCGTCGGTCTTCTTTTTCACGTACAGGCATTGCTGCTGGCTAGGCATTTAAGGGGAGATCTGGACGCCTATCCTCCTTTTGTTTGGAGATGAGACCATGATGGTTCTGGTCAGCTACGACGTCTCTACACGTGACGAAGAGGGGCAGCGGAGGCTGAGAAAGGTGGCCAAAGTGTGCAAGAACTATGGTCAACGGGTGCAATATTCCGTGTTTGAGTGCCTCGTGGACCCTGCTCAATGGGTTCGGTTGAAGGCCAGCCTGGAACAGATCATAGATCCTGAAGCGGATAGCCTTCGTTACTATTTTTTGGGCTCAAATTGGCGGAAGCGACTGCAACATGTGGGAGCCAAGCCCAACTACGATCAGGAGGGTCCCCTCATCGTTTGAACTTCGCGAGGGTGTAGCTCACATTATATCCCAGTGGGTTTCGCGATCCTCAAAAAGCGTGTAATTCGAACAGGATGCAACTGTGGATTTGTATGGAATAGGGAGCAATAGCTGCTTTTTGACATAACTCGCGAAAGCGCAAACAAATCACCTCTAACCTCAATCACTTGCAACAGGAGCAGTCGCCCCCCACGCGGGGGCGTGGATTGAAACATC
>NZ_FQVB01000029.1 GCF_900129305.1 Desulfacinum infernum DSM 9756
GTATTTTGACTTTTACAACAACGAACGTCCCCATCAGAGCCTGAAAGGCAGAACACCGGCGGAGGTTTACCGGGGAAAAGCCCTAGAGAATGCGGCATGAATGGAGCCTTCCGAGCCGTCGCGGAGGGCCGCCTCCGACGAGCCACGGTTGGGCCCATTCTCGGCGCCCCTCCGCGACTCGGTCTACCGCGAGGGCACGTCTCTTAATGCATATTGGGAACCCGGCCACCCAATCCGGGACCAGAGAGCCAAGGAAACTGGAGGCGGGGTTGTGAAGAATCAAGGCAACACCTTAAATTTCTCCAAACGTTGTCTTGACAATGGGGTCCACCTTAAAGACCCCTTCACCTACGGACGAAAACGAGGATCGATGAACCATGTGTTTGGCTATTCCCGCTGAAATCGTGGAAATCCAAGATGAGATGGCCACCGTGCGCGTGGGGGACGCCGTGCGGCGCGCCTCCCTCACCCTGCTCCCCGAACCCGCCCAGGTGGGCGACTATGTGATCGTCCATGCCGGCTTTGCGCTCCACAAGGTGGACCCGCAGGAGGCGCAGGAGTCTTTGAGGCTTCTTCGAGAGTTGGCCGCCCATGCGGACCCGCTCCCGCCGGAAGGGGATGTGGACTAGGAGTTTGAATGTGGTCGGGGGCCTCCGCCCGGCGACCACACAAAACCACCCCTCTGCATCTCTTGAGACGGCTTCAGAACTCCGCATGCCCCGGGGTTCTCGGAAACGGGATGACTTCCCGGATGTTGCCCAGTCCCGTGGCGAATTGCACCAGCCGTTCCAGTCCCAACCCGAAACCCGAATGGGGTGCGGATCCGAACCGGCGAAGATCCACGTACCACTGATACTCTTCCACCGGGATGCCCTTGAGTTCCATCTGCTGGAGCAGCACGTCCAGCCGTTCCTCCCTTTGCGACCCGCCGATAATCTCTCCCACCCGGGGGACCAGCACATCCATGGCCGCCACGGTTTTTTCGTCCTCGTTCACCCGCATGTAGAAGGGCTTGATGGCGCGCGGGAAGTGGATGATCGCCACCGGTTTTCGGAATTTTTTCTCGGTCAGGTACCGTTCGTGTTCCGACTGCAGGTCGGACCCCCACTCCACCGGATAGTCGAAGGATTCGCCGGATTTTTTCAGCAGCTCCACGGCTTCCGTGTAGGTGATGACCTCAAAGGTTTCCCTAACCAGGGTTTCCAGGGTTTCCATGAGGGTGGGTTCCACGAACCGGGCGAACAGCTGGAGATCCTCGGCGCAGTCCTCCAGAACGGCCGAGATCACGTATTTGATGAAAGATTGGGCCAGCTCCAGATTGTCCTGCAGGTCGTAGAAGGCCATCTCGGGCTCGATCATCCAGAATTCAGCCAGATGGCGGCTGGTGTTGGAATTTTCCGCCCGGAAGGTGGGCCCGAACGTATAGACCTTGCCCAGGGCCAGGGCATAGATCTCGGCCTGCAGCTGTCCGCTCACCGTGAGAAAGGCGGGCTTTTCGAAGAAGTCCAGGCTGTAGAGGTTCCCATCCCGGCCTTGCGGCGAGGGCGGGTTGGCGGGATCCAGCGTGGTCACCCGGAAGACCTCGCCCGCCCCTTCGCAGTCGCTGGACGTGATGATGGGCGTGTGCACATAGACAAAGCCTTCCTTTTGAAAAAACTGGTGGACGGCGAAGCTCAACCGATTGCGCAGGCGGGCCACGGCGCCCAGCGTGTTGGTGCGCGGGCGAAGATGGGCGATGGTCCGCAGGAACTCGAAGCTGTGCCGTTTCTTCTGCAAGGGATAGATGGCGGGATCCGCCCACCCGAAAAGGACGATTTCCCGGGCATGGACTTCGATGCTTTGGCCCTTGCCGGGGGAGGGCTTCACCACGCCCCGAACCTGAACGGAACAGCCCGTAGCCAGCCGGTCCACCACCCGGGTGAGTTCCGGGTCGGTTCTTTCGGCGATCACCTGGAGGTTCCTGAGGCACGAGCCGTCGTTGACCTCGATGAAACTGATGCCGGCCTTGGAATCCCTCCGGGTGCGGACCCACCCCTGGATGGTCACTTCCTTTTCCTTGTGCGCCTCTTCGTTTTGAAAGAGCTGGGCGATGCGGACGGCTTTTTCCATGGGTGTTTTCTTCCCTTTCTTTCTTTTGCATGAACAACCCGGCGTCTTTCCCATTCACAAATGACGCCGTTGCTGCTATCGGTGCCTTCACGCCGGTGTGATTTTCCGGAAAACCGAGCGTGTTTGAAAAGATAGAATGAAATTTGACGGGAGGGCAAGGATAGAGTTCATGAAAGGCTGGGAGCGCCGATTCTGGCAAAGGCGCCTTTTCCCCCGGATGGATGGTGCGGCGGGGAGGGGCCGCCCCCGACTGTGGCTTCACGCCTCTTCGGTGGGGGAAGTCACGGGCGCCCTGGCGGTGATCCGTCGGCTTCGCGCCGCGCGGCCCCAGGCCGCGATTTTTCTTACCGTGGGGACGCCGCAAGGGTGCCGTTTTGCGCGGGCTCAGGTGCAGGACGAAGTGACGGTCCTTCCTGCGCCGATGGATTTTCCCTGGTCCGTCCACCCCCTTCTCTCTTCCCTTTCTCCGGATCTCTTTGTGGCCTTCGAAAGCGAATTCTGGCCGGTGCTCCATGGGGCTCTCAGGAGACGCGGCGTGCCCGTCGTTCTTCTCAACGGCCGCCTTTCCCAAAGATCACTGGAAAGTTATCGAAGGTTTCAGGGAATCTTCCGCCCGCTCTTTCGATCGCTACGCCTGGCCGCCATGAAGTCCGAGGAGGACAGGCAGAGGCTGCTGCTCCTGGGCGTTCCGAAAGACCGGACGCATGTGACGGGAAGCGCCAAGGTGGACACGCTCATGGACCGCGCCGATCCGCAGGCGGAGATTCTCTGGCGCGAGCGCCTGCAGGTGCCGGAGGGCGTGCCGGTGATGGTGGCGGGAAGTCTTCGGGGCCGGGAGTGCACGGATCTCCTCCAGGTTTTCAGCCGCCTCAAGGAATCCACGCCCGGCCTTCTGGGCGTGTTCGCTCCCCGCCACCTGGACCGGGTGCCGGTCTTGCGGGAATGGCTTCGTGCCAGGGGGATTCCCTACGACGATCTCTCCACATTTCTGGAATCCGAGAAGAGGCGGCGATCCGCGGACGTGATCGTGGTGGATCGAATCGGCCATCTTTTCGACCTCTACGCCTTGGGGGACTTGATCTTTTGCGGCGGGAGTCTCGTGCCCGTGGGCGGCCACAACATCCTGGAGCCCGTCGCCTGGGGCAAGACGGTTTTTTACGGGCCGCATGTGCAAACCGTGATGGAAGAGCATGAGATCCTGAGCCGGGCCGGGGTGGGGGTGTGCGTTGCAAGCCGGGAGGATCTGTTGACCCGCTGGAGGGCTCTCTTGAGCGAACCGGACCGCATGGGGGTGCATCGGCGGAGGGCTCTGGAGGCCATCCGGAAGATGGCGGGGGTGGCCGACCGACAGGTGGCGTTGGTTCTGTCAGTCCTGGATGACCCGCGCGGACGGCGGGCCGAACACGGGGAAAGCTGAGAGGACAGGATGCGTCGACTGGTGGAGATTTTGGAAGCGTACAAGCGGGGCACGGTGGATCTGGAGGCGGTTCTTGCCTTTCTCAAGCGGTTGCCCTTTGAAGACCTGAGCTTTGCCAAGGTGGATCACCACCGGAGCCTGCGCAGGGGCTATCCGGAGGTGATCTACGGCGAAGGCAAAAGCGCGGAGCAGATACTGAAAATCCTGCAGGCCATGGACCGAGCCGGCGGGCCGTTATTGGCCACGCGGGTGAGTTCGGAAAAGGCCGAAGAAGTGCTGAAGCATTTTCCCGATCTCTCTTATGACGCCGCGGCCCGGGTGATCTACCGGAAGGATCCCCGTGGGTGTGAGCGCCCCCCGGCCAGGAGGTCGGTTCAGGTGCTTTGCGCCGGGTCCAGCGACCTTCCGGTGGCTGAGGAGGCGGCCATTACGGCCGAGGTTTTGGGGCAGAAGGTGGAGCGCTTTTACGACGTGGGGGTGGCCGGCCTCCACCGCCTGCTCAGCCTGCGGGAGGAATTGGACCGGGCGGCGGCCTATGTGGTGGTGGCGGGCATGGAGGGGGCGCTTCCCAGCGTGGTGGCGGGCCTGGTGGCCCGGCCCGTGATCGCCGTGCCCACCAGCGTGGGCTATGGGGCCTCCTTCGGAGGGATTGCGGCCCTTTTGGGCATGCTTAACAGTTGTGCTCCCGGGGTGGCCGTGGTAAATATCGACAACGGTTTCGGCGCCGGCTATCTTGCCAGTATGATTGCGGATATGGCGGATGCGGCGCCGCATGAAAGGCTTCGACCTCATGGGCCGGAGCGCGGGGGATGCCATGGCACGAGAATACAGACCTAATGTGAGGGAAATGTCCGTGATCTCGAGGCTGGATCAGGCCAAGGAGGCGCAGCGCGCCCGGGCCCTCCAGCTGCTGAGGGATCACATGGATGCACTGAGCGATCGCATCGCCACCAAGCTCATCGAGACCAAGCTGGTGGAAACCACCAGCAAGTCGGAGCTGGAAGGCCAGATCCACTGGTGCCTGGAGAATCTGCTGAACGCCGAAGAGTTCGACGTGCAGTACCAGGTGGCCAACGTGCGGGATCTGGTGCCTCGGCCGCACTTTGTGAGCCTCTACGTCACGGCCTACATCATCGAGAAGCTCATCGACCACCGATGCATCGTGGACGTTTACGGCACGGACGAAGAGATCTATCGGTGCGTAAACGCTCAGGTGATCCGCTTCATCCCGCTTCAGTAAAGGGGCCTTTCAAGCCTCTCTCCTGACCAGTTCCCCCAGCCGTCCGATTTCAAAAAGAAACCGGGACGGCCCTCCCGTGGCCAGCGAATAGAAGGACGCCGGGCCTTGGACCTTGGGGGCCACCAGATAGAGGTGCCGTTTGGCACGGGTGGCCGCCACGTAGAAAAGGCGTCGTTCCTCTTCGATGCCGTCGTCATCGTTCAAGGCATAGGAAGACGGCAAATGGCCGTCTACCAGGTAGATGATGAAGACCGTCTCCCATTCCAGACCCTTGGCCGAATGGATGGTGGAAAGCACCACATGATCCTTGCGCCGGCGTGGGGTGTCTTCGCCTGCCAGGGCCTGTTCGGGGGATTCCAGGGTGAGGTCCGCCAGGAGGGCCTCCACGCTTTCGTAGCGCTCGGCCATCTGCGCCAGGGATCGAAGGTCCGGGGTCCGCTTGGGCGCGTCGTCGTACTTGGCTTCCAGCAGAGGCTGGTAGGTGGTGAGGACCGCCTCCATCTTTTCCGACACCGGTTCCCGGCCGGCGGCCAGGCGAGTCATGGTGTCGTGGAAGGCCTGGAGGGTCGCCGCGTACTTTCTCTTTTGAAGGGGCTTGGAAACCAGGGCCTCCAGTCCCTTTTTGTGCACGCTTTCGGCCAGCCGTTTGGCGGTGGTGGGCCCCACGCCTTCGATGAGCAGCAGGATCCGATGCCAAGAGACGGCGTCGGCGGGGTTGAGCGCCGCCTTGAGAAAGGCCAGGACGTCCTTGATGTGCGCCGCCTCAATGAATTTCATGCCGCCGTACTTGACGAAGGGAATCCCGTTCTTGTTGAGGAGCACCTCCAGATCGTTGGAATGCCAACCGGCCCGGAAGAGCACGGCGATCTCGTGGGCCGGCACCCCGTCCTGCAGGTGCTTTTGGATCTTTTGGAGCACGTAGAGGGCCTGGGCGATCTCGCTGGAGGGGCGGGCATAGACGGGCTTGGTGCCGCCCGCCGTCCGGGTGAAGAGCTGCTTGCTGTATTTTTCCCGGGCGTTTTGAATCACGGCGTTGGTAAAGCTGAGCACCGGCTGGGTGCTTCGATAATTTTCCTCCAGGGTGACGACGGTGCAGTCGGGAAAGCGCTTCGGGAAATCCATGATGTTTCGGAAGTCGGCGCCCCGAAAGGAGTAGATGCTCTGGCAGTCGTCTCCCACGGCCATGATGTTGCCGTGTTCCGAGGCCAAAAAAGCGCCGATTTCGGCCTGAACCGCGTTGGTGTCCTGGAACTCGTCGATCAGGATGTGTTCGTAGGTCCAGGAAATCCGCCGGCGCACATCGGGATGGTCCCGGAGCAGATCCCGGCACTTGGTCAGGAGATCGTCGTAATCCATGACAGCCCGTTCCTGCTTGTAAAGGGCGTAGGTCTCGGCGATCTTTTCGATTTCCGGCGCCAGGTCCTCATACTGAGGGTATTCTTCGGCCAGCACCGTGCCCACGGGGACCTGGCAGTTGGCGGCGCGGGAGATGATGTTCATGAGCGCCCGCTTCTTGGGAAACCGGGCTTTGTTTTTGTGAAATCCCAATTCGGTGCGGATCAGGTTGACCAGATCTTCGGCGTCGCTTCGGTCGGCGATGGTGAAAGAGGCCGGGTAGCCCAGGAGGGAGCCGTAGCGGCGCAACGTGAGGTTGGCGAAGGAGTGGAACGTGCCCCCGGCCACCATCTCACAGCGGGCGTCCAGGATCCGTGAGGCCCGTTCCATCATTTCCTGGGCCGCCTTGCGGGTGAAGGTGAGCAGAAGGATGGACCGGGGATCCACGCCCCGCTCCACCAGGTAGGCCACCCGATAGACCAGGGTGCGGGTCTTTCCGGTGCCGGCCCCCGCAATCACCAGCAGGGGCCCGCCGGGGTGGGTTACAGCCCGGTATTGCGCTTCGTTCAGCGCCGACGCGAAACGGGTGCCCGGCGCTTGTCCGTGATTCGGTATCGGGCTCGGGTCTTTGCCCATGGAATGTCTCCTTTCGGCGGGATGCCGGTTCTGAACCTTCAATATAGCGCATCCCCTGGGATTCTGTCAGTATGGAAGCCGGGCCCGGAGGATCTTGGAGGAGACGGCACGCCTCGTTCTTGATTGCAGGGAGGAAAAGAGTTGAAGACGGCGGCAGATCTTTTCAAGCGCATCCTTGATGCTCAGGAGCGCCTACGCGGACAGGCCCACGTGACCCCAGTCATGGGCTGCCGAACCTTGGACAAAATGTTGGGAGCGCGCTTCCATTTCAAATGTGAGAACCTGCAGCGGATAGGCGCTTTCAAGTTCCGGGGAGCCTTCAACGCCTTGAGCCGGCTTTCCCCGGAGGAGAGACGCCGGGGCGTGGTGACCATTTCCAGCGGCAACCACGCCCAAGCCGTGGCCTTGGTGGGGCGTGAACTGGGAATCGACACAACCGTCCTCATGCCCGCCAATGCTCCGGAAATCAAACGCAGGGCGGTGGAGGGCTACGGGGCGACCATTGTTACCTACGATCCAGCCACAACCCGCCGGGAGGAGGCGCTGCGGGCGGTGGACGGCGGGGAGAGGGTCTTTATCCCTCCCTTTGACCATTGGGATGTGATTGCCGGCCAGGGTACCGCCGGCTTGGAACTGGCCCAGGCGGTTTCCCATCTGGACATGCTGCTGGTGCCGTGCGGCGGCGGGGGGCTGTTGAGTGGTTGTGCGGTTGCCGTCAAAGGCTACTTCCCGCGGTGTCGCGTGGTGGGCGTGGAGCCGGAGTCGGCGGACGACGCCACCCGCTCCTTTCGCATGGGAACTTTGCAGGAAGTCCACAACCCTCCCACCATCGCGGATGGTGTGAGAACTCCTCGGCTGGGCGACATCACCTTTCCTCTCGTCCTGGCCCATGTGGACGACATGCGGACCGTTTCGGAAGAAGCCATTCGGGAGGCCGTGCGCTTCTTGTTCTATCGCATGAAGCTGGTGGTGGAGCCGTCCGGCGCATTGGGTTTGGCGGCGCTTTTGAGCGGTGCAGTTAAACCTACAGGGGATGTGGGAATCCTTTTGAGCGGGGGGAATGTGGACGGCCAAACCATGGCGGGGATTCTGTCGGAAAGTCCGGGAAGTTGAGCGAAGCCGCACCGGGGCGGTTCGGCGGCCTCTTGGGCGCCCTTATCCGGCATGGGGGACGTACTGGAGATGGACCAGGAAGTCGAGCATTAAGGTGGTCAGGCAGGCCACCGCCGGTGTCACGATCCAGGCAAAAAGGATGTTGCCCAAGGTGCGGATCCGGATGGTCTGGGCTCCCTTAAGGATCCCGATGCCCAGGACCGCCCCCACCACGGCCTGGGAGGTGGAGACGGGAAGGCCCAGCAGGGTCATGAGGGTCACCGTGAGGGCGGCGGCCACGGAAACCACCATGGCGTGGGTCATGTCCACTTGGGTCAAGGACTGAAGGGTCGCGATGCCCCGGTGGCCCTCCATCCACGCGCCCGCCACCACGAAGACGGCCGCCAGCACGGCCGCCGTCCAGAACCGCACCATGCGCGACGATACGGCGGTTCCGAACACGTTGGCCGCATCATTGGCCCCCAGGGACCAGCCCAGAAAGATTCCACCCAGCAAAGACAGCACTACACCCGCCTTTTCATGTCAATGATGTGGAGGCGCCGAGAGACCTTGTCGGCCATATCGGCTAGCTTGCCCACCAGTCCGATGAGTTCCTTGATCTGTAGCTTGACGAAGGGGTTCAGTTCATGGTCGGCAAAAAGCCTGGAGATGAGACGCCGCTCCAAGTGGTCTCCCTGACTTTCCTTCTTGTCGATCAGATCCCCCAGGGCCTTGAGATCATCATCCCGCTGGAAGAGTGCCCGCACCTGTCGAGCCGCCAGGTCGCAGGCATCCATGGACAGGTCGATGAGTTCCATGAAGTCCTCGCGGATGAATTCCGGGATACACAGCCTTTGGGTCTGGATCGTGTAAAGGATGGTCTCCAACTGGTTCGGGATGTCGTCCAGCGCGTCCAGCAATTGCAGCATGTCTCCGCGGGACTCGGGAATCAGGGCCTTGGCGTAGATCAGATCCTTGATTTCGTCCCGAATGTCGTCGGCGCTGGACTCGAACTTGTGCGTCCTTTCGATGTGAAAATCGAAATTCTTGCACTGAGGATTGACCAGGCATGTCTGCAGGGCCTCATAAAAGCTCGCCTGGGTCTTTTTGAGTGTCTCCAAATACTTAAAGATCAAGTCGATGACAATCTGTTCCCGTTTGAAAAGAAAACTCAACATGCCTCGCCCCTTTCATCCTTCCGCGATTCTTCCCTATGCAGGGGAATCGGCAGAATCTAGTCTTCTTTTGAATGCTTTTCCAGAAATATCAGATGATCGCAGTGGAGCATGAGGGTCCACATGGCCGAGCGTTCCCGTTTGGAGAGGGCGTCCTCGCCCAGGCTCGTGCCGAAGTAGCCGTTCACGACCCGGGTTTCCACGCGGGAGAGCCAGTCCAGGAGTCGCAGGGGGGAGCCGCCCTGGAGGTAGAGGGAGGCATCGTTCACAAAAAGGTGGGTGGGCTTCAGATCCAGGGCTTGGACAAAGAGCGGTTCGATTCGGCGGGCGTTTTCCCGGGCCAGGGCGGCCTTTTCCTCGTCGTCCCGGCCGGTGAGGCGGGGAGCGTGCAGTTCCGTTGTCAGGACATGGACGTGGGGCGCCGAAGGGGTCTGGAGCCTTCCTCCGATCCCCGGCCTGCCGATGCGCCGGGCCAGGTCGGGCGGAATCTGCGGAGCCAGGTCCACCACCACCAGTGGCCCCGATTCATGGCGTGCCACTTCGTGGAGCAGATCCCGGGTCAGAGTGGTCTTTCCGCTGTTCACCTCTCCGACGATGAGCGTGAAGCGGTCGCGGATCCTATCCGGAGTCGGTGTTTCCATCACAGACCACCCTTTCGGTCCCACCAGATCAGCAGAGTGCACAGAAGGGCGGCGGCCAGTGCGGCCCCCGCATCCCTGATTCCCAGCCTGCCCGAAGGCGTCTCCGTTCGCTCCCTTCTGGAAAAGCCACGGGATTCCATGGCCAAAGCCAGGTGATCGGCCAGGATGAAGGCCTGGAACAGCAAAGGGATCACCAGGGCGGTGAAGTGGCCGATGTTGCCCGGGCGGAACCGAAGGTCGATGCCGCGGGCCGTCTGGGCGTCGCGGATGTTGCGGATTTTCCGTCCCATGAGAGGAACGTATCGCATGGCCGTGGTCAACATGAAGACGAAGACGTAGGGCACTTTCATGGCCCGTAGAGCCCCTGCCAGCTCTTCGGCCGTAAGCATCCGGAAGAAGACGAAGGAGGCGGCGAAGAGATTGTGCAGCCGGACAGAGAGGTCCACGGCCGTTTTGAGATCGAAGGCGAGCAAGGAGACGAGGAAGACGATGGCGATCATGGGCAGCGTCAGGCGGAGGGAAGCGCCCCAGGGTCTCAATAGGCCCAGGAGCGGGATGAGCGTCAAGAGTCCGGCGGCTTCCAGCAGCAGAACGGTCCGGGAGTGGGTGGCCAGCACCGTTGCAACGAAAAGAAGGCCCAAGCCCAGTCGGATGCGAGGATCCAATGCCTTCATGCCGAAAACCTCAATTTCTTCATCCCCTCTTCCGGCAGGGAGGTGTCTTGGGTGAGCCGGCCGTCTTCCAGCAGCAGCCATCGGGTGCACGTGGCTCGGGCGAATTCCAGGTCGTGGGTCACCACCAGGGTGGTGGTGCCGCGCTTCGAAAGTTCGCCCATCAGCCGGGCCAGATCCTGGCGGAACCGGCCGTCTTGACCCGCGGTGGGCTCGTCCCAGATGAGGACTTTCGGGGCCATGGCGGCGATGGAGGCCAGAGCCACGCGCTTCTTCTCGCCTTCGCTCAGGCGATACGGGGACCGTTCCCATAGCGGATCGATCCGGAAAAGACGGCGGACCTCCTCCACCCAGCTTTCGGCAGGGGCCAATCCCTTGGAGGCGAGCAGGCGGACTCCGGCGAGCACCTCGTCCCCCACCCGGGGTTTGAAGAACTGGTCGTTGGGATTTTGAAAGGAGACGCCGATTCGGGAGGCGACCCGGTGGGCGGGTAGGCCATGGACCGGTTTGCCTTGGCAGAGCACTTGGCCTCTCGAGGGTTTGAGAAGGCCGCTCAGGTGCTTGACCAGCGTGGTCTTGCCCACGCCGTTTTTTCCCAGGATGGCCACCCTTTCCCCCCGGCGAAGGACGAAGGAGACGTCTTCCAGGATCGTCCTTCCGGAACGTTGGCAGGTCAGATCGAGGACCTCCAGCAGGATTTCGGCGGCGGGGTTCGGTTCCGGGCGTGAAATCGGAGGATAAGCCGGCACGATTCCCGCCGCCTGCAGATGGGCCAGGCACCGGTCCGGGGGGCCGTCGAAACGGATGGAGCCGCCGTCCAGCACGATCACCCGGGAGACGTCCTGCAGGTAGGCGTCGGAGAGATGTTCCGCCACGACAAGGGTGGTGCCGGCCGAGTGGATGTCTCGGAGGATCTTTCGAACCAGGGTCCTGTTGGGCGGATCCAGGTGAGCGAAGGGCTCGTCCAGGATCAAGACCCGGGGCCGAAGGCACAGGACGGAGGCGATGGCCACCAGTTGCTTTTCGCCTCCGGATAGATCGTGAGGGGGGCGATCCAGGAGATGTTCCAAGGGGAGCCGGCGGCACATTTCCAGGGTACGGGATTGAATTTCGGCAGGGGGCAGTCCCAGGCTTTCCAGACCGAAGGCCAGCTCGGTCCGGACCGAGCCGGAAAAGAGGTGGGCGTCCGTGTTCTGGAGGACCAGCCCCACATGGGGCAGGAACTGAGACGGCGAAGTGTGTGCCACGTCCAGGCCGCACACCGAGGCCCTGCCTTTCAGCTTGCCGCCGAAAAAGTGGGGGATCAGGCCGTTGAAGACGTAGGCCAGGGTGGATTTTCCGGAGCCGCTGGCGCCAAAAAGAGCCACATACTCGCCCTGCCGGACTTCCAAGTGGATGTCGTTCAGAACCCACGGGGGAGGCGAGGGATGGTAGCTGTAGGAAAGGCCCTCCAGAAAGATCACGGATGCCAGATGCCTCCCTTCCGAAGGACATGCAGGGCCGCGATGCCCAGGATGGTGCCGCCCAGGGTACTCACGGAAAAGGCGATCATCAGGGTGGCCAACGGCATGGTTTTTCCCATGAAAACGGGCGCCACCAGCCAGACGCTGGCCAGGGATCCCAGCAGTCCGGTGCCTATCACCTCACCGAGTCCGGCCGCATAGATGTTGCGCGTGGCCTTGTAGGCCAGTCCGGCCAGCAGGGCGCCGATCATGCCCCCGGGAAAGGCCAACAGGGTGCCCAGTCCCAGGAGGTTGCGGATCACGGCCGCAAGGGCCGCCACCGCCACGGCGTATCCGGGGCCGAGCATCACGGCGCTCAGCACGTTGATCATGTGCTGGGCGGGAAAGCACTTGGAAATGCCCACCGGGATGAAGATGGGGGACAGGGCCACCGCGATGGCCACAAAGATAACGGCTCGTGCCACTTTCCGCGTTTCCATGCAAGACTCCTTTCCGCTTCGGGTTTCGACAAAAGAAAAACCGCATTTCCCACGGGAAAGCGGCACGTCAAAGCCCGCCCCGCACAAGAACGGTCTTCGTGCGGGTGCCTTCGGCAGTCTTTGTCCGTGTCACTTCCCTACGCTGGTATTACCCAGATCAGGTGATGAGGGTTGCCCCGCCGCCGCGGGACTCTCAGCAAAACCACCCCTAGTGACCCTTCGGCTCATATCACGACGGCCTTCGGGAATCAATGTTGCCATGGTCCTTTTTGACGAAAAGGAATGGCGCATTGCGAGGTTGACAGAAAAGGGGTGCAAATGTATTTTCCTGCCAGTGTTTTTGAGGGCTTAGAAAGGTATGGGGGGCAGTTGTCGGATTCTTCGGACACAAAGGAGCGGGACCATGAAGATTGTGAAGGCCATCGGGTTGTGTGCCCTTGTCTTGGCGCTGGTTGTTCCGGCCGCGGCCCAGGACAAGATGATCACCATCGGCATCAGCCAGATCGTGGAACATCCGGCCCTGGATGCGGCCCGTCAGGGCTTTATCGACGCACTGGCCAAGCACGGCTATGTGGAAGGCAAGAATGTGACCTACGATATCCAGATCGCCCAGGGCAACATGGCCACCGCCAACAGCATCGCCAAGGCGCTGGTGGGGAAGAAGGTGGATCTCATCCACAGCATCGCCACCCCCACGTCCCAGGCGTGCGTGAACGCCACCAAGGAAATTCCCATCATCATCTCGTCCGTGACCGATCCGGTGGGCGCCGGTCTGGTGGAAAGCCTGGAGCGGCCGGGGGGCAATGTGACCGGCACCACGGACCGGAGCCCCGTGGACCGGCAGGTGGACCTCATCCTGGAGGTTGTGCCGAATCTCAAGAAGCTGGGCTTCATCTACAATTCGGGCGAGGACAACTCCATCTCGTCACTCAATCAACTGAAGGAGGAATGCGCCAAGCGCGGCATCGAAGTGGTGGAGGCCACGGTGAGCAATTCCAGCGGGGTCTTCATGGCCGCCAAGAGCCTGGTGGGGCGTGTGGATGCCATCCACATTCCCACGGACAACACGGTGGTTTCCGCTTTCGAGTCCGTGGTCAAGGTGTGTGAAGACAACAAGGTCCCGCTTTTTGCCGCCGATATTGATTCGGTGCCGCGGGGCGCCATCGCCGCCTTGGCCATCGACTACTACCGTTTGGGCCTGCAGAGCGGTGAGATGGCCGTGCGGGTGCTGCAAGGGGCGGATCCCGCCACCATGCCCGTAGAAACCCTGAAAGACCTCAATCTCTACGTGAATACCCAGGCCGCCGAAAGGATGGGAGTGAAGCTGCCGGAAGCGGTCGTCAAAAGGGCGGACAAGGTGCTCTAGGGCGAACTTCGGATAGAGGGGCGAAGGGGAAAGGGACGGCCAAGTCCCTTTTCCCCTTCTTTTTGTCACGAGATGAAGACCTAGACGGAGCGTTTTTTCCATCGGGTTTCTCTATCTCCGCGCCCTTGGCGGGCGGGGATAAACTCTGCCCCTATCCAGGGTGTTAATGGGTTTTTGCAGGGGCGGGCTTTACGCCCGCCCTTCAGGACCGCGCCGCGAGAATTAATTTGAAAGAGAACCGCGAATGAACGCGAATAGACGCAAATCTTCTTAGTTGTAGAAACTGCGAAGGCTGCAATGAGGATGCCCGGCAATGCAAGGGGCGCGCAGCGACTCATAGAGAATGGCATATCGCGGCGTTCCGACAAATGCCCTTGCTCCGGCCCGCTCTTTCATCCATGCGGGGTGGCGCAAGGGGGACCATGACCGTTAATGTGAAAGAGAACCGCGAATGAACGCGAATAGACGCAAATCTTTTTAGTTGTAGGAACTGCGAAGGCCGCAATGAGGGTGCCCGGCAATGCAATGGGCGCGCAGTGACTCACAGAGAATGGCATATTGCGGCGTTCCGACAAATGCCCTTGCTCCGGCCCGCTCTTTCATCCATGCGGGGTGGCGCGAGGGGAGCCATGACTGTTAGAGAGAAGGGATCGACCGAAGGAACCATGTCCTTTTATGCCTTTATCGGAGCGTGGGAGCAGGGCCTGGTCTACGGGCTCATGGTGTTGGGTGTCTACCTCACCTTTCGGGTGCTCGACTTTCCGGATCTGACGGTGGATGGATCCCTGCCGCTGGGGGCGGCCGTTTCCGGCGCCATGATCGTTCATGGCATGGATCCCTTTGTAAGTCTGGGAGCGGCCGTGTTGGCCGGAGCGGCGGCGGGGGCGGTGACGGCGCTTCTGGCCACCAAGCTTCGCATCATGAGCCTGCTGGCCAGCATCATCACCATGACGGCCCTCTATTCCATCAACATCCGGATCATGGGCCGGCCCAACCTGACGCTGCTGAACAAGCCCACCATCTTTGATGCGCTGAACTTTTTCGGGCTTCCCCAATATGTCCTGGTTCCCTGCATCTTCCTGGTCATCGTGGTGGTCTGCAAGGTTCTGCTGGATCTTTTCCTCCACACCCAGGTGGGGCTGGCGCTTCTGGCTACGGGAGACAACCCCCAGATGATCCGCTCCCAGGGCGTCAATACGGACACCATGATCATTCTGGGCGTGGCTCTTTCCAACGCCTTGGTGGCGTTGGCCGGAGGGCTGGTGGCCCAGAGCCAGGGCTTTGCCGATGTGGGCATGGGCATCGGTACCATCGTGGCCGGCCTGGCATCGGTCATCTTGGGTGAAAGCCTTGTCGGCAAACACTCCGTGGTGCGCCACACCCTGGCGGTGCTGGCCGGTTCGGTGGTGTATCGGCTGGCCATTGCGGTGGCCCTGTCTTATCAGGTGGGCTTCCTGCGGCTGACTCCCAGCGACCTCAATCTCATCACGGCTGTCCTGGTGGTCATCTGTTTGACGGTCCCGCTGGTGCGGGAAAAGATACGTTTCAAGAGAGCGTGAACGAACAAAAGGGCTGGAACGTGCTGGAGATCAGCAATCTGACCAAGATATTCAACCGGGGAAGCATCAACGAAGTCACCGCCATCCGTTCCCTGAGCTGCTTTGTCAACAAAGGGGATTTTGTGACCGTGATCGGCAGCAACGGTGCCGGCAAGTCCACCCTGCTCAACCTGGTGGCGGGCACCTATCTGCCCGATGAGGGGTCCATCCGGCTGGGGGGTCACGACGTGACCTTCTGGCCCGAGCACAAGCGGGCGGCCTATATCGGGCGTGTTTTTCAGAATCCCTTGTCCGGAACCTGCGCTTCCATGAGCATTGAGGAGAACTTTGCCATGGCATCCCGCCGCGGGCTGGGGGTGAGCCTGAAATGGGGGGTGACGCGCCGGGACAGGGAGTTTTTCAAGGAAAAGCTGCGGCTCCTGGGACTTGGCCTGGAGCACCGCCTCAGGGACAAAGTGGGTCTCCTTTCCGGGGGTCAGCGCCAATCCTTGACCCTCTTGATGGCCACGCTGCGCCGCCCGCGGCTTCTGCTCCTGGATGAACACACGGCCGCCTTGGACCCTCGAACGGCCCAGCAGGTGCTGCAGCTGACCGAGGAGATCATCCGGGAGATGGAGCTGACGGCGGTCATGGTGACCCACAACATGCGCCACGCCTTGGAACTAGGCAACCGCTTGATTATGATGCATCATGGTCGCATTATTCTGGACGTGGCCGGAGAGAAGAAGAAGGCTCTTTCGGTACAGGATTTGCTCCACGAGTTTTCCAAGTTGCGAGGCGGCGATGAGATAGCCGACGACAAGATGCTGCTCATCTGACGGGTGTCAGTCGGACGAGCGAGGGGAGGAGGCTTTCCATGGGAAAGAACATCGGATTCGTATCCACCCGGTTTGCCGGTACGGACGGGGTTTCCTTGGAGGCCGCCAAATGGGCCCAGCTCCTGTGGGACCATCAGCATGTGTCCTATTGGTTCGCCGGGGAGTTGGACCGTCACCCGGACATCAGCATGCTGGTTCCGGAAGCCTTTTTCGATCATGAGGAAAACCAGTGGATCAACAAGCGGGTGTTCGGTGTTCAAAAGCGCACGCCCTACATCACCGGGCGGATCCATGCTCTTCGAGATTACCTGAAGATCAAGCTCTACGAGTTCATTGAGCGGTTTCGCATCGATATCCTCATCATCCAAAACGCCGTCACCATCCCCATGCACGTGCCGCTGGGCCTGGCCATCACGGAGCTGGCCGCCGAGTCGGGCATCCCGGTGGTGGCTCACCACCACGATTTCTATTGGGAGCGGACCCGGTTTTCGGTCAATGCCGTCCAGGACTATCTGCAGATGGCTTTCCCGCCCAAGCTTCCCAACATCCAGCACGTGGTGATCAATTCCATCGCTCAGGAAGCGCTGGCCCTGCGCACCGGCATCTCCTCCATCGTCATTCCCAATGTGTTGGATTTTGAAACGGCCCCCGAGATCGACTGGGAGTTTACCAAGGATTTTCGGGCCGAAATCGGGGTGAGCGATGAGGATGTGCTGATTCTGCAGCCCACGCGCGTGGTGCAGCGCAAGGGCATCGAGCACGCCATCGAACTGGTTCACGAACTGGGAGATCCCAAGTACAAGCTGATCATTTCCCATGCGGCGGGCGACGAAGGCTTCGAATACCTGCAGTGGCTCCAGGATTACGCCGCCGATCACAATGTGGACATGCGCCTCATCTCCCACTACGTGAGCGACAAAAGAGGGTACTCGGAAGACGGCAGGAAGCGCTATTCCCTGTGGGACGTCTATCCTCACTGCGATTTCGTCACGTATCCCAGTACCTACGAAGGATTCGGCAATGCCTTCCTGGAGGCCATCTACTTCAAGAAACCTCTTCTGGTGAACCGTTACGATGTATTTGTGCGGGATATCGAGCCCCAGGGGTTCGACCTGGTGGTGATGGACGGTTACGTTTCCGAGCGGGTGGTGGAAGAGGTGCGGGAGGTGTTGGAGTCGCCGGAACGGCGGGAGCGGATGGTCAATCACAATTACGCGGTGGCTACCCGACACTATTCCTATTCGGTGCTTCGCAAACGGCTGGCGTTCCTGATCTCCAATTTCTTCGGTATTGAAATCTAATGTGAAAGGGGTGCCGGTGATGTGAACGAGGTCCCTGCTAGGAGTCTGTCCAACAATGGCCAATTTGCCTAGTTCAACGCCCATTCGTCATCCCCGCGAAAGCGGGGATCCAGAATTTCCAATAGGTTATGGACTCCCGCTTGCGCGGGAGTGACGGTTTGCGGAGTTCTCGGGCAAGCTCATAGGCGGTCACCGGTTCGTTCGTGTTCTTGCCCGTGAGCGAAAGGATGGAGGTCCCATGATTTCCGTCATCATGGCAGGTGGTTCCGGAACGCGGTTTTGGCCTTTGAGTCGCGCGTCCTACCCCAAGCAGTTCCTGAAGATCGTAGGAAACGAGCCCCTTCTTCGCGCCACGTACGAACGGATCCGACCCCTTTCCACTGACGAGGAGATTCTCGTGGTGGTGGGCCGCGAGCACGAAGAGGAGACCCGGCGCATCCTGGCCGATACGCGGGTGAAGATCCTGGTGGAGCCTTTCGGCCGCAACACGGCACCGTGCGTGGGGCTGGCGGCGCGCTACGCCGCCCATCTGGGTGCGAAGGGGCCCTTGGCCGTTCTTCCCGCCGATCACTACGTGGCGGACCCGGAAGCCTTTCAGGATGCCATTCGAAAAGCGGCGTCCGTGACGGAAAACGGAGGGATCGCCACCCTGGGGATCGTTCCCACCCGACCGGAAACCGGATACGGGTATATCGAGCGGCAAACGGAAGGGGCCCTGGACGGGGTCTATCGGGTGCGCCGGTTCGTGGAAAAACCCCCGCTGGAAACGGCTGCCAGGTACTTCCAGAGCGGCCGTCACTACTGGAACGCGGGGATCTTCGTGGCCACGGCCGCCACGTTGCTCAAGGAATTCGCCCTGCACATGCCGGATTTCGCCGCGGGCGTGGACGCCCTGGCGGAAACCTTCGATACGGACCGGTTCGCTCCGGCCCTGGAAACCCTCTACGCTGCCACGGAAAATATCTCCTTTGACTATGCCATCATGGAAAAGACTCAAGAGGCGGTCTACGTGGTGCCCACCCATTGCGGTTGGAGCGACGTGGGATCCTGGTACAGCCTCTACGATGTGCGGCGTTCCGAAGCCGATTCGGGCGGCAATGTACTGGAAGGGGATGTGGCGGCGTTCGACTGCAAGGATTCCTTTGTGGTGGGACAGGGGGGGCGCTTTGTGGCGGCGCTGGGCCTCAAGAGGGTGCTGGTGGTGGATACCGCCGATGCCCTGCTGGTGGCCGACCTGGACAGGAGTCAGGAGGTGCGCCGGGTGGTGGAGGATCTCAAGGACAAGAAACGCCAGGATCTCCTTTAGATGCCGGCTTCCCGGATATCCGATGGCTCCGGTTCCTACCGGTTCTGCCCCCACTGCGGGCAAAGACTCGCCCGGAACGCCTCTGGAAGGCCGTGGTGCAGGCGGTGTGATGTGGTCTTCTACCGCAATCCCACGGTGGGGGTGGCCGTCATCGTGATGGATGGGGATCGGCTCCTCCTGGTGCGCCGCCGTGGATCTTACGACGGGCAGTGGTGCATCCCATGCGGGCATGCGGAATGGGGCGAAGATGTCCGCCAATCCGCCCGCCGGGAGCTTTGGGAGGAGACGGGGCTGGAGGTGGCCGTGGGTCCCGTCTTCGCTGTCCATTCCAATTTTCATGACCCCCGGCAGCTCACGGTGGGCATCTGGCTTTGGGGGGAGCGTGTGGGAGGCCGATTGCGGGCAGGTTCCGACGCACGGGAGGCCGGGTTTTTTCCATTGGATGCCCTGCCGGAACCGCTGGCTTTTCCCACGGATCGGCTGGTGTGTGAAAAGCTCTCCCGTTGGCTGCGGGACGGGCGCCTGAAAGCCTGGCTTCGCCTTTCAGAAGAAAACATTTGCAAGGGCGAATGATTCTTCGCCGGAGGAACAGTCCAAGAACGGGCAAAATGGGTGCGTGAGGGCTGCGCGGGAGGCGGTCCGGCGGTTGCCGCGTCCTGCGCGACGCCCTTTGCAAATTCGGAGGTTCCTGGATGAAAACCTGGATGGTAACGGGCGGAGCCGGCTTCATCGGCTCCAACTTCGTGCACATGGTCCGCCGAAGGCAGCTGGCCCGGGTGGTGAACCTGGACAAGCTCACCTATGCGGGGCACCTGGAGTCCCTGGAAGGGCTCGAAGACGACCGGGACCACATCTTCGTCAAGGGCGACATCGGAAACCAGGAGCTGGTGCTCTATCTTCTCGCCACCCACAAGGTGTCGGCCGTGATCAACTTTGCGGCCGAATCCCACGTGGACCGATCCATCGACGGTCCGGGCGATTTCATCCAAACCAACGTGGTGGGCACTTTTCGGTTGCTGGATGCGGCGCGCCATTACTGGAATGTTCTGCCGGATGAGGAAAAGGCGCGATTCCGGTTCCTGCACGTATCCACGGATGAAGTGTACGGATCGTTGGGCCCCGAAGGCTCTTTTACGGAAGAAACGCCCTATGCCCCCAACTCCCCCTACTCGGCTTCCAAGGCGGCGTCGGACCATCTGGTGCGGGCCTACCGGGAAACGTACGGCCTGCCCACGCTGACCACCAACTGTTCCAACAACTACGGGCCGTACCAATACCCGGAAAAACTCATCCCCCTCATGATCCTCAATGCCCTGGAAGGAAAGCCGCTGCCCGTCTACGGAGACGGCCTCAACGTGCGGGACTGGCTCTACGTGCTGGATCATTGCGAAGCCATCGTGCGGGTGCTGGAGGCGGGACGGCCCGGAGAGACCTACAACATCGGCGGTCACAACGAAATGACCAACCTGGAGGTGGTCCGCACCCTGTGCCGCTGCCTGGAAGAAGAGGTGCCGGCTGCGTCCAATCCCGCCATGGACGGGAAGGGAGCCTACGAGGACCTCATCACCCACGTGCCGGACCGCCCCGGTCACGACCGAAGGTATGCCATCGATGCTTCCAAGATCGAACGGGAACTGGGATGGCGGCCCAAGGAGACGTTTCTCAGCGGCATTCGGAAAACGGTTCGATGGTACCTGGACAACCGGGACTGGTGCCGGCGGGTGACCGAAGGGATCTACGATCGCGGGCGACTGGGAACCGGGTCAGCGCGCTGAGATCCGCCGCGCCCTGGCCGAATAAGGAGATACAAACGGATGGACGTGAACCCCAAGAATTCGGATATGAAAGCTTTGGTTCTTTCGGGCGGCTCGGGTACCCGGCTTCGCCCCCTCACCTACACGGGCGCCAAGCAGCTGGTTCCCGTGGCCAACAAGCCGATTCTCTTCTATGTGCTGGAAAACATCGCGGCGGCCGGTATCCGCCAGGTGGGAATCGTCATCTCTCCGGAAACGGGCCAGGAAGTCATGGAGGCCGTGGGAAACGGTTCCCGGTGGAACGTGGCCGTGGAATACATCCTCCAGGAACGCCCCCTGGGACTGGCCCACGCCGTGCTGACCGCCAAGGAATACCTGGGCGATTCCCCCTTTCTCATGTATCTGGGAGACAACCTGATCGGATGCCGGGTGACCGATCAGGTGGAGGCGTTTCTGAAGGATGCGTCTCTTTCGGCATCCATTTTCCTCAAGGCCGTGGCCAACCCACGGGCCTTCGGGGTGGCCGTCGTGGACGGGGACGGAAGGGTGGTGGACCTGGTGGAAAAACCGGAAACTCCCCCTTCGGACCTGGCCCTGGTGGGCATCTATCTTTTTCGCCCGGAAATCTTCGAGGCCATCGACAACATCCAGCCTTCCGCCCGCGGGGAACTGGAGATCACCGACGCCATCTCCTGGCTCATTCGAAATGGCCGCAAGGTGCAGAGTCACACCATTGACACCTGGTGGCTGGACACCGGCAAGAAGGACGACCTTCTCCTGGCCAACGATACGGTCATGGACGACTGGCTTCGCAGCCGCGTGGACGGGACCATCGACGCCGAAAGCCGGGTGACGGGGCGGGTGCACATCGAGGAAGGGGCCCGACTGATCCGGTCCGTCGTGCGGGGCCCGGTGATCATCGGCCGGGGCGCCCGGCTGGTGGAGGCGACCGTGGGGCCCTTTACGGCCATCGGCCCGGGCGTGGTGATCGAGCGATCCACCGTGGACCACTCCGTGATCATGGAAGGCTGTCATATCCGGGACATCGCCCGGCTGGAAAATTCCGTATTGGGGCGCCGGGTCCGGGTTCGCCCCACCAGCACCCACCACGACACCATCAGTCTCATGGTGGGGGACGACTGTGTCATCGAGGTGAAAAAGTAGGTGCCTCTTGACAGGTGGATGAAGAGGCGGTATGTTGGCATTGATCTTGGTAAGTATGCTTGGTGAATCCTGATAGATGGTTGGAGATCGGTTTTTCATGGACGACCCGAGTAGTAGTCGGAAGATCCAAAAGAAAGCGAGCCTGATTCCGTTCGGGGTGAGGTGGATTCCGCCTTCCATGGGGGATGAACCCTGACGAGCGACGCCCTTTAGGCGGCAATTCGACCCCGAGCATGGCTCGGGGTTTTTTTATGCCAAGGAAAGGGGGTGATTCCATTGAAGACGGTGGTGATCAAGGGCCGAAATCGACAGGATGCCCGAAAGAAGATGCTCAGTTTTTATTTCAGCCATCGGGATCAGTTCGAGTGCACCATGAAGGATTTCCTCAAGCGGTGCAGCGTGGATCCCAGCGGCAGGGTGATTCTCTACAAGGAGTAAAAGATGGATCCCAGCGATTCATGGCCTGAACACGGCCGGTTTGAATGAGAAGGGGTTGGAGCACGAAAGGCTGCAACCCCTTTTTTCATGCCCGCCCTTTATTGTCTTCCGGAATCCCCCATGCCCTCCTTTTTCCCGGCTTGTTGCCGGGCGAAGCATCTTCCTTCGCCGTGAAACAAAAATCGTCTTTCCGCAGCCGATTTTTCCATGCCCTGCGCAATAGGAATTGACCTTGGGCGCCTTGTTTGCTAAATGTATCACAAGCTTGAGCAGCCATGAGGCCTGATCCAGGCTTGAGATGTGCCGAAGGAAGGCTCGGAAGCCATCAACCGGGAGGAGGCGTCCATGTGGGGCATCGATTTTCTGTGCGCGACACTCAAACGTAGCGTTTCCAGCATGTTGCCGTGGGACATACCTTGGTATGATCCAAGCCATGCGGTCTTTTTTACCGCCCTCTATGGGGCTCTTACGGTGATCGGGCTGGGAGTGCTGATCGCGGTGGTGATGACCTTGAAGCATCTCAAGGAGGGCAACGGGGATCACCACTGAGGAGGTCCCGGGCCCCCCGGCGGCCGATACGGGATCTCCCACCTAAGCCGGATCTGATTTTCAGGATCTTCAGGGTTTGTCGATCTTTCCAAGAGGCGGCGCTTTGAGCCGCCTTTTTTGTTGATTCCCTCCGCAGCCGCGGACCATAATGATTCATGCGGCATGGGCGATGCCGCCTCGCCATCCCGGAACCTCTCTCATCTGAGCGTATCGGTAGTGCATCTGACCCGGGTGTTCCTGGAGAAAGGAGGAATCGACGTGGATCCGAGAACCTTTCGCGAGTACGATATTCGAGGCTTGGTGGACAAGGAAATCCATGATCAAGACGTGGTTTTGCTGGGAAAAGCCTTCGGGACCTACATGGCGGATCAGGGCAAGAGCCGGATCGTGGTGGGGCGCGACTGCCGGTTGAGCTCCAACAAGTATCGGGATCTCCTGATGGAAGGGCTGCTGTCCACCGGGATGGACGTGGTGGATGTGGGGGTGTGCCCGACGCCGCTGCTCTACTTCGCGATCCGCCATTTGGATCGGGAAGGCGGCGTGATGATCACCGCAAGCCACAACCCGCCGGAATATAACGGCTTCAAGATCTGCAACGGCTACGACACCATTTCCGGCGCCGAGATCCAAAAGCTGAAGGCGGTGATGGATGCCGGCCAGTTTGCGGCCGGTTCCGGTTCGGTTTCGTCTTACGACATCGTCTCGCCGTACATGGATTATGTGGCCGGCAATATCCGCCTGAACCGGCCCCTTCGGGTGGGCGTGGACGCCGGCAATGCGGTGGGAGGGCCCGTGGCCGTTCCGCTCCTGGAACGTTTGGGCTGCACCGTTTATCCCATCTACTGCGACATGGACGGCACCTTCCCCAATCATGAGCCGGATCCCACCGTCCTGGAGAACCTGAGGGATTTGATCGACCTGGTTCGCCGTGAAAAACTGGACGTGGGAGTGGCCTACGACGGGGACTGCGACCGCCTGGGGGTGGTGGACCACGAGGGCAACGTGGTTTACGGAGACAAGCTCATGATCATCTTCGCCCGGGAAATCCTTTCCCGGAAGCCCGGGGCGGTGTTCATCTCCGAGGTCAAATGTTCCAAGACCCTTTATGACGATATCGAAAAGCACGGGGGCAAGGCCATCATGTGGCGCACCGGCCATTCCCTCATCAAGGCCAAGATGAAGGAGGTGGGGGCGGATCTGGCCGGCGAGATGAGCGGTCACATGTTCTTCAAGGACCGCTACTTCGGCTTCGATGACGGCATCTATGCCTCCTGCCGCCTTCTGGAAATCCTGGCCAATTCCGGAAAAACCATTCCTGAACTCCTGGAGGGAGTGCCCAAGACCGTGACCACGCCGGAGATCCGCGTGGATTGCCCCGACGATGAAAAGTTCACCGTGGTGGAAAAGGCGGTGGCCTATTTCAAGCGGGAAGGCTACCACGTCATCGACGTGGACGGGGCTCGGATCGTCTTTCCGGACGGATGGGGGCTGGTGCGGGCTTCCAACACCCAGCCCGTTCTGGTGCTTCGCTACGAGGCGGAAACGGAAGAGCGCCTGAAGGAGATCCAGGATCTCATCGAAGGCACCATCGAAAAGATCAAGGCCGGCGCCATCTGAGCCCGATCCGGGAGTCCGAAAGTTGTCGGGGCGAACCCTGATTCGCCCCCATCCCTCCCCTGGGAGCTTGTCTGACAACGGTAGATTTGCGCCGTTCAACGCCCATTCGTCATCCCCGCGGAAGTGGGGATCCAGAATGTTCAGTGGGTTATGGGCTCCTGCTTGCGCGGGAGCGACGGTTTGCGGAGTTCTCGGACAGCCTCCTGGGAGCTTGTCTTAAAATGCCTAGGGGTGAGCGCATTTCTCGTAGCGCAGCCCTCTAGGGCTGCGGAGGAATCCCCGGGCGTCGGATGGCCCATCGGGTATGACCGGTCACCTCATTGGGTTACGGTGGCCCCTTTCCGCGGGGCTGAAGCCCCGCGGCTACGAAAGAAGTCGTGTCCCTTGGCGATTGATGAGGAAAACCTGAATTGGACGGTTCTTTCTCATGGACAGGTCCTGACGGGCGGGCATAAAGCCCGCCCCTACAAAAAGCCCCGGACCCATTGGGTAGGGGCGGGGTTTATCCCCGCCCGCTAATCACGCAGTGTAAGAGACACCCGAAGAAAAAACCGCTCAGATTAGGGAAAAACCCGTTTCGGACAAGCTCCCAGGGCGCAGGGCTTTGTCCTGCGACCGGCCGGCCCCCCCTCGCCCCATCCCGCATCACGAATTACGGATCACGGATCACGCCTTGACGATCTTTTCCCGCCCCTCCTGCACGTTCTTGGTGGCGTTTCTCGTGTCGATCACCAGGGTGGCATGCTTCACGATCCAGGGGTAGTCGTAGGCGCTGTGATCGGTGAGGATGACCACGGCGTCCATGGCCCCCAGCGTTTCCTCCGTGAGCTCTGTCGATTCCAGCTGAAAGGCGTGCTTGCGGCCGGGCTTCAGCTTGGGGATGTGCGGGTCGTTGTAGTGGATGAGGGCGCCGCGCTTCTCCAGAAGCTCCATGATGGCATAAGACGGGGACTCCCGGTCGTCATCGATGTCCTTCTTGTAGGCGACTCCCAGAACCAGGATCTTGGATCCCTTGAGACACTTGCCCTGCTCATTGAGCGCCTCCATGATCCTTTCCAGAACGTAGTAGGGCATGGACACGTTTACTTCGCCGGCCAGTTGGATGAAGCGGGTGGCGAAGTCGTATTCCCGGGCCTTCCAGGAGAGATAGAACGGGTCGATGGGGATACAGTGTCCTCCCAGGCCCGGACCGGGATAGAAGGGGGTGAACCCGAAGGGTTTGGTGGAGGCCGCTTCGATCACTTCCCAGATATCGATTCCCATGCGCAGGGCAAGAACCTTCAATTCGTTGACGAGAGCGATGTTGACACTGCGGTAGATGTTTTCCAGCAGCTTGGTGAGTTCGGCAACGCGCGTGCTGGATACCGGCACCACGCGGGTGACGGCGTGGGCGTAAAGGGCCTTGGCGCATTCCAGGCACGGGGGGGTCACGCCCCCCACCACCTTGGGGATGTTTCCCGTGTGGTAGTTGGGGTTTCCCGGGTCTTCCCGTTCCGGGGAAAAGGCGAGGAAGAAGTCTTTTCCCACACGGAGTCCCGTCTTTTCCAGTTCCGGAAGCATGAGCTCTTCCGTGGTCCCGGGATAGGTGGTGCTTTCCAGGACCACCAGTTGCCCGGGTCTCAGGTGTTTTGCTATGGTCTTCGTGGTGCTTTCGATGAACCTCAGGTCCGGTTCCATCTTGTCGGTAAGCGGCGTGGGTACGCAGATGATGATGCAGTCGGCTTCCCGGAGTTTTTCGAAGCTGATGGTCACGTCCAGTTGGCCGGCGTCCAGGAAGCGCTGGATCGGTTCGATGGGAATGTGGCGGATGTAGCTTTTGCCGTGCAGCAGGGCGTTGATCTTGGCGCTGTCCACATCGAAGCCCATGAGGGGGAAACCCGCCTCTCCGAATCGAATGAGCAGGGGCAGGCCCACGTAGCCCAGCCCGATGATGCCGACGGTGGCTTGCTTTTCTTGGATCTTCCGGAGCAGTTCGTTCATCGTGTGTCGCCTCCAGGAAAACAGAACATGGTCCAACGGATCATGGTGTGCAATTGAGTGCATTCTGCCAGCGGGGGGATGAAAGAGCAATGCCAAAAGAGGGATCAGGGAACGGGACTTGCGTGGTGACGGGAGCCGCGGGTTTTGTGGGCAGCCACCTCTGCCGGCGTCTCTTGGATTTGGGATGCCGCGTGATCGGTGTGGACAACTTCTTTTCCGGACATCGGGATAACATGCAGGAGTTCCAGGACCATCCGCGCTTTTTCTTCCACGAGCGCTCCGTGACGGAGAGGAACCTGCTCTCGGACCTGGCGGTGGACTACGGCCCTCCCTCCGTGATCTTTCACCTGGCGGCCATTGTGAGTGTTCCCTATTCCGTGGAGCATCCGCAAGAAACTCGCGAGGTCAACTACCTGGCCACGGTCCGGCTGTTGGAGGAAGCCCGTAACCTGGGCTGCTCCCGGTTCGTTTTTGCAGGATCGGCCGCGGAATACGGAAACGACATGCGGCTTCCTTTGAAGGAGGCCTATGCCGGAGGCGAAACCTCCTGGCTCAGCCCCTACGGAGAGGCCAAGTACCGGTCGTCCAAGGCCGTGGGCGCTTGTGGCTATGGGCCGCGGGGGGTGGCGCTTCGGTGCTTCAATATCTACGGGCCCCGGCAGGATCCATCCAGCCCCTACAGTGGCGTGATTTCGCGCTTTGCGGAACTGGCCGTTCAGGGCGAGCCACTCACCATTTTCGGGGACGGCCGACAGACCCGGGATTTCGTCTATGTTTCCGACGTGGTGGAGGCCTACTGCCGGGCGGCGGGGTTGGATCCTTCCGCACCGAAGGTTCCTGCCGGCATCTACAACGTGGGGTCCGGAACCCGCACGTCCGTCCTGGAGCTGGCCCGCCTGATTCTGAACTTGACAGAACGCGGGGAATCCATCAGGTTTTACCCAGAGCGTCCAGGCGACATCCGCCACAGCGTGGCTTCCATCGACGCCATCCAGGCGGCCATGGCCTGGCGTCCCCACATCTCTTTGGAAGAGGGTCTCAGAAGAACACTCCGTTGGATGCAAGGCCGGAGGGCGGTGAAACCCGCCTGAGGCGATGGCGTGACACAAGGAGGAAGCCGTGAAGAAGAAGCTTTTCATCTGTTTGGTGCTCTTGGCTGTCGCGGCGATCGTGGTCACCTGCAAGGATTCGGAAAAGGGGGCCAAACTGGGTTCCAGTCGGGCCCTGCAGCCGTATCAGGCCATGGACTTCAGTCACCTGCTGGGCATGGAGGGGTTCAGCGAAGCCCTGCTCAACACCCACTTCGCCCTCTACAAGGGATACGTGGCCAACACCAACGATCTCCTGGAAAAGATCCGGTCCTACGCCAAGTCCGGCCGCACCGATACGCCGGAATATGCGGAACTGAAACGCCGGCTGGGCTTTGAATTCAACGGCATGAAACTCCATGAGCTCTATTTCGGAAACCTGGGCGGCGCCGGCGTTCTGCCCGAAGACAACGCCCTCTATGATGCCATCGAGGAAAATTTCGGATCCTTCGAAAACTGGAAGAAGGACTTTACGGCCACGGGCAAAATGCGCGGGATCGGCTGGGTGATTCTCTACCAGGATCCCGCCACCGGGAGGCTCGTCAATACGTGGATCAACGAACATGAAACGGGGCATCTCACCGGATGCGTTCCCCTGGTGGTCCTGGACGTGTTTGAGCATGCCTACCTGACCGACTACGGCCTGGACCGTGCCGCCTACATGGACGCTTTCTTCAAGAACCTGGACTGGAAGGCGGTGCTGGAACGGTTCGGCGTGGAAGTGCCCGAAGGGGCCATTCCGGAAAAACCCAAAACGGTGGAAAAGGAGAAATCGGCGGAGAAAGAAGCTCCTCCCCCCGCTTCCACCACCAAGGAAGAACACCACGGCGGTGAATCGTCCGCCGAAAAAGCAGTAAGAACTCATGAAGGTAAGACCGGACAATCGGGTCACGCTTAGGAGGCTGCCCGAGAACTGCTCAAACCGTCACTCCCGCGCAGGCGGGAGTCCATAAGTTGCCGGAAATCCTGGATCCCCGCTTCCGCGGGGATGACGGATGGACGTTGGAAGGGGCAAATGAGCCATTTTCAGACAAGCTCGCTTAGGAGCTTGTCTGAAAAAGCTGGGGATCGGCGATTTTCTCGTAGCGCAGCCCTGCAGGGCTGGCTGCGCGAGAACCGGTCACCTTGACATTTGGTTGTGATGACGAGGACGGAGGCGTCACTCCCACGTCCTGCCGAGCTCCTAACCCTACCCGCCCGGGCGGCACCTCCAGGTGACCGGGCGGGCTTTTTCATCCGCCTCTCGTGGAAAGGTGAGCCATGGAAAACATTGTGGAATCTCTGAAACGCCAGCGGGAACAGATCCTTCAGAGCGCCGATGAGGGGATGCTTCGTCGGCACATGAGCCTTCTCGAGATCGCCATCATCTCCCTCCACAACCGGCTGGTCAACCGGATGGCGCCCGATTCGGAAAGGTTTCGCTCCAGCGGCGCCATTGCGGCCTTGGGGGCCCTGGGGCGCGGCTTTCTGGGACCTCGGGACACGGTGTCGCTCCTGTGGCTTCGAGCGGAAACCTTCCCCTGGGGGGAAGGGTGGCAGGAAGACATCCTGGACCCGCTTCGGGAAGCGGGCTGGGATGTGGAGATGCGCGTGGCATCCATTCCCGAAGTCCTGGAGGAGGCGGAAAAGGATAAGGACCTCTTCTTCCAGTTGATGGAAGCCCGTTACCTGTCCGGAAACAGGCAGCTGGTGAACGAACTGGACTACTCCCTGGACGATTTCGTGGCCCGCAACCAGGAGCGGCTCTTTTCGCACCTCTATGAAGGCCTCCGTCGCCGTCAGACACGCCTTTCCCAGCCGGAAAACTGGCTGGAACCGGACCTCCTGGAAAGCCCCGGCGGGCTGAACGATATCGACACCATCCGTTTCGCCGCCAGGGTGTTGCTGGGAGTGCGGTGCGTGGAGGATGCCATCTTCCAGGGGTATCTCACGCGCTGGGAAGCCGACCGCCTGGAGACGGCGGAAAAGAGCCAGCGGAAATGGCTAGGGCTATTGCGCGCCCTGAAGGGGGGCAAGGAGTCCGTCCTGGATTTCGACGTGCAGGAGACGTTGGCCGAAAAGCTGGGTTATTCCGGCCGCTCAGGCTTTCTGCCGGTGGAAACCTTCATGCAGGAAGTGCATCAGACCTTCCACGACGTCTTTTGCGTCTCTTCCGAATTTTGCGAACGCCTCCAGGAGACCGGAAAGCTGGCCGAGGTGCCCATGGAGGGCCCGTCCTTCACCCTGGAGGACGGCCTTTCGGTGGTGCACGGGAGGATCCAGGTGGACCCTTCCAGGTATCAGCCCACGGCGTCCAATGTCCTGCGGCTGTTTGTCCTGGCTGCTGAACATCAACTGGGGTTTTCCAGTTCCACGCGCCGGTGGATCCTGCATCACAAGAACGTGGTGGATTCCGCCTCCGAGGACGAAGGGGTGCGGGACGCCTTCCTGGACCTGCTCCGCAAGGACGGCCCGGGCATTGCCTCTCTTCGCCGTTTTTCCAATTACGGTCTGCTTCGGGCCCTCATCCCCGAAACGGCCCTGGTTCATGGGCTGGTCCAGCACGATGCCTTCCACGTCTATCCGGTCCATGAGCACCACCTGCGCACCCTGCGGGAAATCAAGCGCATCCTCCGGGGAGATTATGAGGACGAAGAACCGGAGGTGACCCGCCTTGCCAGGAGTTTGCCGGACGTGACCTGGCTCTATCTGGCCGCTCTATTGCACGACATCGGCAAACACGCGGGAAGAGACCACGCCCGGCACGGGGCCGATATGTTCCCCGTGATCGCGCAAAGGCTGGGGCTGGAAAAGGCGGGTACCGAGACGGTGGCCTTTCTCATCCGCCATCACCTGCTTCTCATGGACACGGCCGCCATGCGGGATCTGGGGGACATGGAGATGCTGCTCCAGTGCGCCCGCATCATCGGGGAACCCGACCGCCTCCAGCAGCTCCTGGTGCTCACCATGGCCGACATGATGGCCACGGGCCCCAAGGCGCAGCAGAAATGGCAGGAGACGCCGGTTCACGACCTCTACGAACGGCTGCTCTATCTGCTGGAAAAGGGCGAGCCCAGCGAAGAAGTGCTGGCGGATCGGGTGGAGAGGATCAAGGACGTGGTCTTTGCCCAGGTGGCGGACGTGGTGGACCGGATGCGGTTGGAAGAGCATTTCGCCCAGTTGCCGCCTCGATATCTGCTGTCCATCGACCCGGAAGAGATGGCAGCACACCTGCGCCTGGAAATGCGCCTGGGCGGGGAGCCGGACGCCTTCGTTTGGGACGTGCGCGAGGAAAACGGGACGGTGGCCATCACGGTGGTGAGTCGCGAGATGCCGGGACTTCTGGCGCGTGCGGCGGGCATTTTGACCCTGCACCACCTGGATATCCGGGACGCGCGGGTCTTCACCAAGAAGAACGGCGTGGTGCTTCTCCTCTTCCGGTGTCTTCAGGAGGAAAATGCCGATGCTTTGGCGGTGGACTGGAGCCGGGTGCAGGAGGATATGGGTCGGCTTCTGGAAGGAAAATTGGCCCTGGATTACCGGATCTCGGCCCATGCGGCCGCCATGGGACGGCGGGCGGCCGCGTCTTCCCCCAAATCGGCCAGTCAGGTGTACGTGGATAACGAATCCGCTCGGGAATACACCATCGTGGAGGTCTACACGGCGGACCGGCCGGGATTGCTCTATGCCATCACCCGCACCCTTTTGGAGCTTCACCTGCGGATCTATGTAGCCAAGATCACCACCAAGGTGGATCAGGTGGCGGACATCTTTTATGTGAAAAATCATCGCGGTGAAAAGATGACGGACCCGGAACAGATCGAAGAGCTCCGCCGGGCGCTTCTCTTTTGGCTGGACGGCCCGTCCCTGTGATTCATCGCCTTGCCCGATGGGGAAAAGAGATTAAGTTGATCTAGAGACGGCATTGGTGGATGGAGATCCCATGGGGAGCACCGTGAAGGGGCCGAGGAGTTCTCTTGTACATTCGCTACGTTCGATACCGGGGTGCAGCCCGTTACGTGCTGAGGACCTCCTACTGGGACGGAACCTGCTACAGGTGTCGGGACATCCTGGACCTGGGGGATGACCCCGAGGCCTACATCGTCTATGTGGGCGGAAACGGCTTCTACTTCCGCCCGGAAGTGGAAGAGGCGCTGGCGGAGCGGGGGATCGAATGGGAAACGGAGGACTTGGAACGGGCCTTTCTTCCCTACCTGGATCCCCACATCCGAAGGATCATTGAAAACTTCACGTTTTCGCCATCCCGGAAGGCGAGGCCCGGTGGGGGCCGACGGAAGGCCGCCGATCGGCAGGACCATCTTCACCCCTTCGACAAGCGACGCATGCACTTTCTTCGGTGCGGCCGCATCGACATGGGCAACCTGGAAGGACGGCCCTGGAAGTTTCTAAACATCCTCCTGGGGAAAAGTCGCGACGAAATGGAACATGTCATCGAAGGCATGGAAGCGGACCTTCGGCCCCACGAGAGGCGAAGCTACCTTTTTACGGCCCTGGAACTGCAAAAGTATTTCCCCCATCACCTGCTCAAGAACAACCCCGCCGCCCTGGATCCGGAGAAGGTGGACGGGTGTTTTCTGGAGGAAATCTGCCGGCTCAATGAAAGCCGCCGGTTCTTCGCCGGTGTGGACGACCACGATCCCCGAAGGCTCCATCCCTACCTGGTCAAGTACGTGATCATGTACTTCGATCATTCCTTTGCGCCCGGATCTTTTCTGGACGAGATGCTCCGCGATTTCATCTGGAACCGCCAGTTTCGGTTCCCCGGCGGCCCGCCTAAGGCGTCCATGCCGGAAAAGGAGGCGTGTTCCTGCCTGGGAATCAGCGAGGCGGAGTACCGGGCCATGAGCCCGGAGGCCCTGGCCCGTTGTTACAAGCGCTGCGCCAAGAAGCATCATCCCGACGCGGGAGGCGACCACGAAACCTTCATTCGCATGACCGAGGCCTACGAGGTCCTGGCCCGCCGCAAGGGCCGGTAACGGACGTTGGGAAACGGCTGCAGCATCCTTCGCCCCCATGTTTCAGGTGCGGGGCCAGAGATCGCGTTTCATATAGACCCCAAAAAGGCGACTCACGTCTCCGGTTTCTTTGTCACCGCAGGATAGCCGGGCGGGGCTAAACCCCGCCCCTCCCCAAAAGGTTGACTCGCTTTCGTAGGTGCGGGCTTTACGCCCGCCCGGCTGCACCGCACGATAGGAAAGAAACGGCTATCTCGCCATGAATTCAAAAGATACCTTCCAAGTGGGTTCGTTTGGCGAAAAAGACATTTAGCCCTTTATTTCATCCCCTTGTGCGATGAGGGTCGGCGAGATCCCGGCCCGGAAGGAGCGCCAGGGGTGAGCTGATCCCGCTTTGTTCCCCGTTGGTTCTGAAAAAGTCCATCATCTGGGTGAGCTGGTCCGTGACCGTGGTGAAACTCTGAATCACCTGTTCCAGCTCGTGCATGGCTCGGCTGATCTGTTCCACCCCCAAAGACTGTTCCTGGCCGGATGCGGCCACGTCCTTGATGAGTTGACTCACCTTGCGCGCTTGGATGGCCACCTCCCGGTACGCCGCATCGGTTTTCTGGACCAGGGCGCGGCCTTCCTGGGTTTTGATCTGGGCCGTGCGAATGAGATCACCGGTGGATTTGGCTGCTTCCGAGGCGCGGCGGGCCAGGCCGCGCACCTCGTCGGCCACCACGGCGAAGCCCTGGCCGGCTTCTCCCGCCCGGGCCGCTTCCACCGCCGCGTTGAGGGCCAGAAGATTCGTCTGGAAGGCGATTTCGTCGATGTCCTTGATGATGCCCGCCATGGTTTCCGTGGTGGCCACAATCTGGTCGAACGAGGCCATACAATCCTTCATGACCTTGTTGGCTTGCACCAGTTTCTCGTCGTTGTCCCGCATCATGGAGTCGGCTTGGGCGCATTTGTCCGCCCCTTGGCGGATCATGGAAGTAATCTCCTCCAGGGAGGCGGACGTCTCCTCGATGGAGGCCGCCTGGGAGCTGGTGCCCTCGCTGACCCGGACGGCCGTCTCACGGGCCTGGCGGAGGGTATCGCGGAAATTTTGGGACAACTGATTGACGGAGTCGGCCAGCTGTCCCAGTTCGTCCCGACTTCGGTGTTTGATCTCCACGGTGAGATCGCCTTCGGCCAGGCGCCGAATGGCGCCCACGATGCGTTCCAGTGGGCGGGTGACAAAGAAGGAGAGAATGAGAACCAATGCCCCGGCCAGGACCATCGTTCCGAGCAGGCTTCCCACGGCGCTCAAGGTGCGCATCTTGGCCAAGTGGGCGAAAAGGGGCGAGGCGTCCCGTCGGACCAGCAGGCCGCCGAGAACCTTTCGGGATGCTCCGTGGCAGTGGTAACAGGAGGGTTCATTGAGAATGGGGGTGACGACGGCAATTTTCGGGCCGCTTGGGGCCTCCTCCAAGGCGACCGTCTGCTCCACGCTCTGTCCCGACAGGGAACTTTCGATGTTCGTCAGAATGTTTCCGGAAAGACCCAGAGAACGCAGATCGCTTCTCAGCTGATCTTCTCGTGTGGCGTAGGTGACTTTGCCCACAAAGTCATAGATGTAGATGTCCAGGTCCTGGAACTTCGCTCCGATATCCATCAGTTGCTGTTCCAGGGCGCCCTCGGCCCCCGTGGCCATGGGGTGCTTGATGGAAGCGTAAACCGAATCGGCCAAGAGGCGCCCCGTTTCCAGGCCTTCTTGAAGGAGCCTCTCCCTCTGCATCCACCAGTTGGCTCCGGCTGCACCGAGAAAAACCACCAACACCGTGGAGGCCACGATCATCAAGACCTTGCCCTGAAGACTGAATAGCAATTGCCTGACTCGCTGCATGGAACCCCTCCCCGCCTCTTCTAGTGCGCACCGCTGCGGATCAGGGGTTGGAAGTTGAACGCGCGGACCCGTTCTTCGTTGTGGCATCGGCGGCAGTCTTGGATGGTCAGATCCCCTTGAATATGCTCCGGGTCCTCGGTTTCCACATGGAGGGATCCCGGGCCGTGGCAGGATTCGCAACCCAGGTCTTTCATGGTCGGAGTGGACACCGGGTCCACGAAGCCCCCGGGCTGCCCGAACCCGGTGGTGTGACAGCCGTAGCACTGCTGCAGCTCCTGAGGAGTGAGGCCGTCCTGGAGTTTTTCGATGCTTTGGAAGGAATGGTGCTTTTTGGAGTATTCGGTGAAGCGCCGGTACTCGGCCTCGTGGCATTGGGCGCACGTTTCGTTTCCCACGTAGCTCTTGGGGGCGTCCTGGGCATGGAGGGCGGCCCCTCCCCAACAGACCAGCACGGGCATTGCCGCGGCCAATAGAAGTCGTTTCAGCATGGCTCCTCCCTCTTCGCAAGCGACACGGAAGACACGGAAAGGGGCGTTCCATCCCGGGTGCACGGGACCTCACGCGGCTCCACTTCGAAGAATCGGCAGGGCACGCAAAAGACTTAAAGAATTTGTGCACAATTTGCAGCGATGGCTCAAGGCAGAAAAAGGTCCGCCCGCGGAGCAGGTCGCGCAGGCGGATATTACGGTGGGGGGGATCGACGGGAGGCGGTCAGCGCAGCTCACACTGCAGCAGGTCTTGCACGACGGTGTAGGGATCGGTCTCTTTGGCCGTGACCTTCCGGACCAATTCATCCAGGTTTTCACCCCGCGCTTCCATGCGGCGCAACAGCTCCCGCAGGGCTTCTTCGCGGAGGGTGTCCAAAAGCTGCATCTTGGCCCGCTTGGCCACCACCGCGTCCCATTGGCCCCGGTCGTTTTCGGTGAGAAACCGGCGGTGCTTTTCGATGGCGTCCATGAGCTCCGGGATGCCCCGGCCCTTGAGTGCCTCCGTTTCGATGATGGGCGGCTCCCAGCCTTCGTCGTCCCGGCGCCGCAGGCCCAGCTCAATGAGGTTCTTGAGCTCCCGGATGGTCTTTCTCGACCCTTCCCGGTCGGCCTTGTTCACCACGAAGATGTTGCCGATCTCCATGATGCCGGCCTTGATGGCCTGGATCTCGTCGCCCATGCCCGGGATGGTCACCAGAACGGTGGTGTGGGCGCAGTTGGCCACGTCCACCTCGTCCTGACCCACGCCCACCGTTTCCACCAAAATCACGTCCTTTCCCATGGCGTCCAGAACGGTGATCATGTCGTTGGTGGACTTGGTGAGTCCCCCGAAGTGGCCCCGGGTGGCCAGGCTGCGGATGAAGACGCCGCTGTCCGTGAAGTGGCGCTGCATCCGGATGCGGTCCCCCAGGATGGCGCCGCCGGTGAACGGGCTGGTGGGGTCGATGGCCAGGATCCCCACGGTGAGGCCCTGCTTGCGGTATTCCAGGGCCAGCTGGTCCACCAGGGTGCTTTTCCCCACCCCCGGAGACCCCGTGAAGCCGATGATGTAGGCCTTGCCCGTGTGCGGGTAGAGCTGCTTGAGGGCTTCGCGGGCCGAAGGAAGCTGGTCGTCGATGTCGCGAAGAAGCCGGGCGGTTGCGCGCACATCCCCGGCCAGGATCTGTTCCACAAGGTTCATTGTCCATACCTCTTGCCTAGAGCTTGTCCGACACTGGCTCTCCCGTCCCAGATACCGTGAATTCAGGATCTTTTCGCAGCCCTAAAGGGCTGCGCTACGAGAAAAGCGGCTATTTTGTCGTTTTCGGACACGCTCCTAAGCCACCATGGCCTTGCGCGGCTTGATGTGGGTGCGCACCCAGTTCACGATGTCTTCCAGTTTGGCGCCCGGCTCGAAAATCTCCTTGATGCCGATGGCCTTCAGCTTGGGAATGTCCTCCAAGGGAAAGATGCCGCCTCCGATGACCGCAATGTCTTCCGCGTTGTTTTCCTTGAGCAGTTCCATCACCCGGGGGAAGGAGTACCGGTGGGCCCCGGACAGGATGCTCAGCCCGATGAGGTCCACGTCCTCCTGGATGGCGGTGTTCACGATCTGCTCGGGCGTCTGGTGGCAGCCGGTGTAGATCACTTCAAAGCCCGCATCGCGAAAGGCCCGGGCGATCACGCGCGCCCCGCGATCATGTCCGTCCAAACCCGGTTTGGCGATCAATATGCGAAGTTTCCTTTCCTCGCTCATGGAAACCGTCCTCCTGTAAGATAACGTCGCTTGACAGATCTGGAATCCCCTTTTTAGTTCTCCTCTCCCCTGGAGCCCGACCTCGCCTGGGGGAGGGCCGTGGGGGCCTAGAAGGTGCCGGGGTCCGTGTAGGTCCCGAAGACCTCTCGATAGAGGTCGCAGCACTCCTGTTCCGTGGCGCCCGCCCGGACGGCGTCGATGAGGGCCGGCATCACGTTGTTTTCCCAGCACGGGGGGCCTTCGCAGCGCCGGCGCAGCTCGTCCATGGCCTTCTGGAGCTTGACCTTATCGCGCTTTTCCTTGAACTGCCGGGTGCGCTCGATCTGGAAGTTTTCCAGCTCGTCGTCGATCCGGAGTACGAACTCCAGCTCGGGCCGTTCGCTGGGGAACTTGTTGACGCCAATGATGATCTTCTCGCCCCTTTCCACCTGCTGTTGGAACTGGTAGGCCGCGTCGGCGATCTCCATCTGGGGGTAGTCCTTTTCGATGGCCGCCACCATGCCGCCCAGCTCATCCAGTTTGCGGATGTAGGCCATGGCCTCCTCTTCCATCTTGTCGGTGAGGGCCTCCACGAAGTAGGAGCCAGCCAGGGGGTCGATCACGTTCGCCACGCCCGTCTCGTCGGCGAGGATCTGCTGGGTGCGCAGCGCGATGCGCACGGCCTCCTCGCTGGGGATCATGTACACCTCGTCCAGGGAGTTGGTGTGCAGGGACTGGGTGCCGCCCAGAACGGCCGCCAGCGCCTCGGTGGTGGTTCGGATGATGTTGTTGTAGGGCTCCTGGGCCGTGAGCGAACAACCCGCCGTCTGGGTGTGGAACCGGCACAGCATGGATCGCGGCTTCTGGGCCTTGAAGCGCTCTTTCATGATCCGGGCCCACATGCGCCGGGCCGCGCGCATCTTGGCGATTTCTTCAAAGAAATCGATGTGGGAATTCCAGAAAAAGGAGAGGCGCCCGGCGAAGTCGTCCACCTTGAGGCCACGCTTGATGCACTCCTCCACGTAGGTGATGCCGTCGTAGATGGTGAAGGCCAGTTCCTGGACCGCCGTGGCCCCGGCTTCCCGGATGTGGTACCCGCTGATGCTGATGGTGTTCCAGCGGGGAACTTCGTAGGTGCCGAATTCCACCGTGTCCACCACCAGCCGGAGGCTCGGTTCCGGGGGCAGCATGAGGGTCTTCTGGGCGATGAACTCCTTGAGGCAGTCGTTTTGGATGGTGCCGCCCAGTTTCTTCCGGTCGTAGCCCTCGTTTTCCGCGTTGGCGATGTACATGGCCCAGATGACCGAGGCCGGCGGATTGATGGTCATGGAGGTGGTCACCTCTTCCAGGTTGATCCCGGCGAAGAGGCGCCGCATGTCGTCGATGGTGTCGATGGCCACGCCGCACTTCCCGCATTCGCCGCGGGCTACCGGCGCATCCGTGTCGTAGCCCATGAGCGTGGGGAAGTCGAAGGCGGTGCTGAGCCCCGTCTCGCCGTGTTCGATCAGGTAGTGGAAGCGCTTGTTTGTGTCCTCGGCCGTTCCCAGGCCGGCGAACATGCGCATGGTCCAGAGCCTCGCCCGGTACATGGTGGGCTGGACGCCCCGGGTAAAGGGATACTGGCCGGGAAAGCCCAGGTCCTCGAAGTAGTCCTTTTCCTTGATGTCCAGGGGCGTGTAGAGGGATTTCACCTCCATGTCGGAGACGGTGGAGAATCGTTCCAGCCGTTCGGGCAGGCGCTGAAGCGCCTTCTGGTATTCACCCAGCCAGTCCTGGTACTCCCTCTCCATTCTTTCCAGCTGAGATTCCGAAAACATGCCTTTTCCCATATCTCTTGCCCTCCTCACATGGTCCAAGCCGGAACCGGATGCAACCTGCGTTCAAGGCCGGCGTAAAAGAAGAAGGGCGCCTACGGGCGCCCGCCACATATCTTTCTGTTATCACACGGCAATAAAAAACACACAGCTCCCGCTCGTCGCACCGGGGAAAACGCAGGGGGTGGGCGTCTGGAAAGAGAGCTCCGTCTGATCTTCTCGTCTCCCCCGCATCTTGTGGAGCCACGCCGCGTAAGCTGTATATCCCATGGGCAAGACCGTGAGAACCGTTCCAACAAGAGACTGAGCAGTACGTTCGAGTCGGTCCAGAGTCGTGCGAGAACGTGATCCCTCAAGACAGATTCCGCAGGAACACGGAGCGGGAGAATGGGAGCTGGAGCAGGCAGCAAACTGAGGGTTTTCCGAACTTAAAAGAGGCTGTTGTGCGTTGTCAAACAAATTTTTTTTTGCTTGACCGGCTTTCCCGGGCTGTTGTAGGAGTGGCTTGAACTCGCTTCGCGTGCCCTGTTTTCGCTCTGCGCAAACTCTACTTCCATCTCCTGCGGTTTTTTCTCCTGCGCGCTCACACGGCCTTTTCGCCATCGCACCTGTGCACACCTACCCTCCGGGGCATGGGCGATTCCCTTCTCGCGGGCCGCCGTGGCGGTCGCAACCAAGTGCTGTGGGTTTGGGCAATCGTGAGGAAGCGGTGATTCCTGGCTCCCTATCGAAAAGTTTGATGGTGTTCCCTTTCGGATGGAAAGCGTCGCGCACATGCGACAACGATGCATGATAGGCGTTTGGAAGTCAGAGGCGGTAAAACCGCGAGGAAGCCTGGCCTTTCGCCTGAAACCGCGTTTCCCCGGCTGCGGAACCTTCTCTTCCCGTTTGGGAACGGATCGGCGGGAGTCGTTTTCTTGTGCCCGGAAGCGCCCCTTCGTTGTTCGGGTAACGACCTTTTGCCAATGGTTGAACAGCTCCAGTGGGTGCAGGCATTTCGGAGCCATGGGGGTTAGCGGTTTTGGAGGCATGTGATCCGGCGTGGTTCGGGCGCTGAGCGCTAAGGAAAGGAGGTGGTGGTCAAGAGGTTCTTTTCACGCGGTTTCAATCTTCTTGGAACACCGGACCGGACGGAGCACGAAAGAGGGGAAAGGAGGTGAGGGCACAACTCATGGCATAGGAATGGATCCACCGTTTGGAATCCTTAACGACTAGGAGGGTTGCCATGTTTAAGGGTTTACCGAAAGTCTTTTGGGCCGGCATGGGGCTTCTCTACGGCTGGTTCTTTCTCTTCTTCCTTCTGGAAATCACCGTTCCCGGCTTCCCGCTCAAGAAGTTCCTCGGCATACCCGGATGCTACCTCTACAACTGGATTCTCGCCCTGTGGGTTTTGAACATGATCGTGGCCGTCATTTTCTACCGCTCGGAAGAGACTCGCGAAGAGCGAAAAGCCAAGAAATGAGGAGGGGGAAATGGGAGCGAATCCGGTTGTTATCCTAGGTGCACTCATCTATTTTGCCATCATGATCGCCATTGGTTGGTATTCCAGGAAGGCGGCCCTGAACGCGTCCGACTATTACGTGGCGGGCCGTAAGGTGGGGCCCTTTGTCAATGGAGCCGCTCTGGCGTCCACGTACCTCAGTCCCGCCAGCTTCCTCGGTCTCCCGGCGTTCATCTTCCTGTTGGGCTATCCTTTCTGGTGGGCCCTCGTGGGGATCATCGGCGGCATGCCCATCGCCACGCTGCTGACGGCGGCGCCGCTTCGTAAGTATGCCCCCACCTCTTTCACTGACTATTATGCCGATCGCTATGACAGCAAGTGGCTGCGTCTGGTTGCCGGGATTCCCACGCTCATCGCCGGCATCGCCTACGTGACCCTGTCCATCGTGGGTACCGCCCTCTTCATGCTCGCCATCCTGAAGCTCAACTTCAATGTGTCCGTCGTCATCGCGGCCCTCGTGGTCTTCGTTTACGTTTACTGGGGCGGCATGGTGGCCACCACCTGGTCGGCGGCTTTTCAAGGGGTCACCATGGCCGTTGCGGCGGTGGTGGGCGCCATCTACACCATCGCCCATTTCGGGGGCATCAATGGCATGACGGAAGCGGTGCTGAGCATTTCCCCCAACTTCTTCAACACGCCCTACGCCAACGAGAAGGCCAGCCACGCCCTCATGGGCATGTGGACCGGCGTGGTGGGCTTCTACTACACGTGGCACTTCGGCTTTGCCGCCATGCCCTACACGGTGGTGCGCTTCTTCACGGCCCAGGACATCAAGTCCGCTCGTCGAAGCGTCTTCTGGGCCGTTTTCTTCGGTGGTGCCATGTACATGGGCCTGACCATCATCGGCACGGCGGCACGCACCCTCATCGAAACCCTGCATCCGTTCATGCAGGTGGAGGGGGTCAAGAACGCTGTGGACGTGCTCAAGCACATGAAGCAGGTCTACGGCGTGGGCGGTGCGGCGGTGACCGACTACTCCATGATCGCGGCCATGGAAGGTCTGAAGAGCCCCTTCCTGCTGGCGGTCATCTGTGCCGGCGGTTTGGCCATCGCCATGTCCACGGCGGCGGGCTGGACCATGGTACTCAATGTGCTTCTCGGCCGCGACCTGATCGGCAAGGTTTTCGGGAGCAACTGGCCGGAAGAAAAGCCGGTGCAGGTCACCCGCATCATGACCACTTTGGTCATCGTTATTTGTACTCTCATCGCGTTCAATCCGCCGGCGCTGGTGCTTGACATTTCGGGTGCGGCGTTCATAGTGATTCTCGCCTCCGTGGGTCCGCCGCTCATCCTGGGCATTTGGTGGCACCGGGCCAATACCACGGCGGCCGTCGCAAACATCCTGGTCATGACCTTCCTGTCCACCTACTCGTGGATGTATGCCAACACCAAGCTGGGAAGCGCCCACTGGTTCTTCCTGAGCAAAAAGGGAGGCATCGTCACGCCCCACCAGTTCTATTGGGTTTTCGTGGGATTCGTGTTCTTTATACTCATCAGTTTGATCACGAAGCCCAACAAGGATGAAATCGTGAAGAAATACTCTTACGATCTTCGACCTGAAAACTAGGAACCTTGGGGGCCGGGGCGCCGCCCCGGCCCCGGATCCGCAACCTGTGCGAGGATGATGCATGGACGACAAGAAGGCTTCCAAGCTTCAACATTGGGAGCGCCACTGGAGAAAGTGGTACCTGCTCTACTTCTACGTGGGCGTGGGGATCAATTTTCTGCTCTACTTCACCAAGCCCTACGGCTTTGATCCCAGTGGCAGTATCCTCTGGGGGTCCTTTTACGGTATCGGTATTCCTTTGAGCACCATGTTTGTCGGTGCGCACATCCATCGGAAGATCTGGGGAATATGACGGGGCAGCGGGCGTACATGCCTGAGCGGCGTCTGTTGTCAATCGTGGCCTGCATCTTCCTGGGGGTCTTGACCTGGGCCGGTCCCGTTCCCGCCGATGTGCTCTACGTTCACAGCGTGGAGGCCAACCGTTTTTGGACCGGCGAGGAAAAGGGAACTCTTCGAGTAGCCTACAGGCGGGACGCCGTCCTCTACGATCTCCAGAAGGCCTATACGGGAAGCTGGATGCAACGTCTTTTCGGTGAGGCCAAAAAGGAGAGGAGGTCCACACTCTTTTTGATCGACGCCGGAGAGATCCGCGATGTGGCCTGGGCAAGCGACAAGGCCTTCGTTTATCCGCTGGAGCGGGTGAAGGATGCGCAGTGGCTGCGGTCTCTGGTCCAGACGGTTCCGGAGGTGGAAGAGGTCGTTTCCCAGCGTTACGAGGTGCGTCCGCCTCGACTGACGGTGACCGAAACGCGGGAAGAACAGAGGGTCGAAGGCTACCCATGCCGGAAAGTGGTGGCGCATCTGCAGCTGGAAACCTTCGACCGAAAGAAGAACGCGGTGAGTATCACCGAGGTGCGGCAGGTGATGTGGTTGTCTCAGGATGTGCCGGGGGCGGCGGATCGCCTGGCCGCACGCCGGTCTCTTTCCCAGCGTCTGGGCTTGGATGCCGAGCGGCTGGGAAATTTGGGTTCCCTGCTGGAGTACTGGGAGGGGCCGCTGGATCCCATCCGCTCGGAGCTGGAAAAGGTTCACGGGTATCCCGTGAAGACCCGGGTGGAGGTGGATGCCCGATATGAGCCGCTGGATGGCAAGGGCAGGCGGGTGAAGAAGCGCATCAAGGAGGAGGCCCTGGTCTTGAAGGAGGTTCTTACGGAAATTCCCGAGAATTTTGCTGTCATTCCGTCTCACTTCAGTGTTGTTCGCGTTCGGTAATGTTTCTTGAGCAAACCTTTAGACCTTACGAGGGAGCGACTCAATGGCGAGAGAAGAGTATTTCAAATGGGCGGAGAGTCTTTTGGATCCGTCAAAGACCTTCGACAAGCCGGAGGCCCTGGCGGACATCAAAATCGTTGAACTGTGCACCCTGATCCTGGGACCCTCGCTTCCCAGCTACCTGTCGGAATTGGGGGCCACGGTCTTCAAGGTGGAACTGCCCGGCATGGGCGACACCATGCGCTCGCTCACTCCCTTTGCCAAGTTTTTCAACGGAGCCGCTCTGGGCTGGCTCAAGGAGGCGAGAAACAAGTACCACCTGGCCATCGATGTGCGGGTTCCTGAAGGGGTGGAGCTTTTCAAGGAACTGGTCAAGCGGGCCGACGTGGTGGTGGAAAACCTGCGGGCCGGCACCATGGACCGATGGGGGATCGGCTACCGCCAGCTTCGAGAAATCAATCCCGGACTCATCTACATCGCCCTGAACGGTTTCGGCCAGTGGGGGCCTTACCTGGAACGGCCGTCCTACGACGCCATCGCCCAGTCGGAATCGGGCATGGCCTGGATCAGCGGTTTTCCGGACCAGCTCCCCATGAAGGCGGGCATCTGGCTGGCGGACTATTACGGAGGCCTGGTGGGCGCCGTGGGGGTTCTGGCCGCTCTCGCCTATCGGGACAAGACGGGCAAGGGCCAGTTCATCGAATACTCCCAGGCGGAAAACCTCATGCGGGCCATGGACTGGACCTGGCTCTACCAGCACTTTACCGGCAAGATGCGCGAGCGCTACGGCAACCGGGACGTGAGCATCTGTCCGGCGGACATCGTCCCCGACAAGGACGGCCAGATGGTGGCCATCGGCGCCGCCACCGACCAGCAGTTCCAGGGACTGTGCCAGGCCATGGGCAAGCCGGAGCTGGCTCAGGACCCGCGCTTCGCCACCCACCTGGAGCGCCTGAAGGAAGAAAACGCCGTGGAGCTTCTGTCCATGATCCGAGCCTGGGTGGCGGAAAAGACCTACGCCGAGATCGACGAACTGGCCGGAAAGTACGGATTCGGCGCCCACAAGGTGGCCAACGGCAAAGACCATTTCGAGGACGAACACCTTCGGGCCCGCAATTTCACCTACTACGTGGACGACCCCATCTACGGCGAACTCTACGAGGAAGGTATCGCGCCCAAGCTTTCGGAAACGCCGGGCCGCATCAAGTGGGCCGGCAAGCCCGTGGGCTTTGACAACGAGTACGTGCTCAAGCGCTTCCTGGGCCTCAAGACCAAGAAGATCAAGTACCTCAAGGAAAAGAACGTGATCGGGAAATGGGTGGACGTGCCTCCGGGCCGCAAGCCCCCCGAAGGTTGGGACGGCAAATCCGGTGTTCTCTTGGTCTAGAACGAATCCGAAAAGAACCCCTCGCGACAGGGAGGAACATAGATGCACATGGAAAAGGAAAAATCCTGGGGCGACTGGATATACGAGCTGGATAATCCCGAGAAGAACCGGGAAAAGCCGGAGGCTCTGGACCATATCACGGTGCTGGACGTGAGCTATGCCAACATGGCGGGCTGTTTCGCCACGTCCACCCTGGCGGAATTCGGCGCCACGGTCATCCGCATCGAGCCGCCCGGAGGCGACCCGGCGAGGACCTTCACCCCGTGGGGATACCTGCACAAGGACACGGGCCTGGGTTATCTCAACGAAGGCCGCAACAAGTTCCACGTGACCCTGGACCTGGAATCGGAAGAAGGCCGGGAGATCTTCCTCAAGCTGGCCAAACGCGCGGACGTGGTGGTGGAGACCTTCCTGCCCGGCACCATGGACGAGTGGGGCATCGGCTACCGGCAACTCAAGGAGCTGAACCCGGGCCTCATCTACTGCGCCCTCTACACCTACGGGCAGTTCGGGCCCAAGGCCGCCTGCGGCAAGGCGGACGTGGACGTGGTGGACCAGGCCTATTCGGGAGTGGTGTCGGTGAGCGGCGAGCCGGTCTTCGATCCGGACAATCCCAAGCCTTCGGAAGTGCCCACCAAGCAGGGCAACTGGATGGGCTGGTACGCCGGCGGCGCGTGGGCGGCCGTGTCCATTCTGGCCGCCATCCATTACCGTCACAACACGGGCAAGGGCCAGTTCATTGACGTTTCTCCGGCGGAAGCCTACGGGCGGTGCATCAACTACGGCATCACCTATTACTACGGCTTCAAGGAAACCATCCCCCGGGTGGGCAACTACGACGTGGGCGTCTTTCCCTACACCTACTTCCGGTGCAAGGACGGCTTCGCCTTCCTTTCCGGATTCGCCGATCCCAACTGGAAGGCACTGTGCACCATCATCAACCGTCCCGATCTCCAGGAGCAGTTCCCCACCATCTTCGAACGGCTCAACGTGGACAACATGAAGATCATGTACAAGGAAATCGAAAAGTGGACCATGGCCCACACCTATGACGAGATCTTCGATGCGGTCATGGACTACAACAAGAACATCGGGGAAGGCGTGGTGGTCCCCGGCCGGATCTCGTCGCCCATGGACACCATGAAAGCGGAAAACTGGTGGGTTCGCATGGCGCTGGAGACCATCGACGACCCGCACTACGGTGAGGTCACCATCGCCAACCACGCCCACAAGATGACCGAGTCGCCGCCCCGGGTCAAATGGGTGTGCCGCCCTGTGGGAGCCGACAACTACTACGTCTATGCGAAGATGCTGGGCTACGGCCCCAAGCGCCTGGAGGAACTGAAGGAAAAGGGCGTCATCTAGGAGCCTGTCCGACAACGGCTAATTTGCGCCGTTCAAAGCCCCTTCGTCATCCCCGCGAAAGCGGGGATCCAGAATTTCCAGTAAGTTATGGACTCCCGCTTGCGCGGGAGTGACGGGTGGCGGAGTTTTCGGACAGCCTCCCAGGAAGCTGTCTGACAATGGCTCTCCGACTTACAAGACCGAGGAATTTTGGTCCACCTCGTAGCCGCGGGGCTTCAGCCCCGCGGAAGGTGCCATCGTAATCCCTTGAATCGCAGGCTGGATGCGATGGCATATCCGACGTCCGGGGGTTCTTCCGTAGCCTTCCACTATGAAGTGTGACAGGGAGCCATGCGTCCACGGGGAATGTAGGGGCGAATGATCATTCGCCCCTACGGCTGTCCGCTTTTCAAAGGCCTGCTTCATCCTTCGTTATGCGACATGGTGGAAGGGTCCCATGAGCGTTAGGGCTACGAAAAGAGCGGAGACGACCACCGAAGGAGACTCTCTCATGCAGGGGCGGTTCGCCTGCCGCCCCTATTCAAATGGCAAAGACACGGCACCCCAAAGAGGGAATGACATTCTCGGTTGATCTCTCGGGGCCGATGCGCCCGGTCAGGCCGTGGCTATGCAAACGCGGAAACGAGGGAAGGCCACTCGGCAGGGTGGCCTTCCTCCGTCTTGACGTCCCTTTCGCCACGGAACGGAAACCATGATCCCTCCCAAGGAATTCTTAAGAAAAATCAAACCATTCTCTTTTCTTGAAGACACCCGGCTCAATGCCCTGGTGAGCGGTCTGGATGTGGTGATGTATCCGCCCGATACGGTCATCTGCCGACAGGGGGAGATCAGTCCGGCCGTCTATCTGGTCTTTTCCGGCCTGGTGGGTCTTTACGACGGAGAGGATGTGGTGGATTACGTGGCCAAGGGAGAGATCTTCGGCCTGCTGTCCGCCATCCATCAGGCTCCGTCCTACTACGAAGCGCGCACCCTGGAAGAAACCATCTGCTATTCCTTCGATGCCACCACCTTTGCGGAGGTGTACCGGACCCACTCCGCTTTCGCCTCCTTTTTCAGCGCCTTTGTCGAAAGGCGCTTCCGCGCTTTCTCCCGCCTGGCCCGGGAAGGAGAGGGGTCGGAAGAGGCGTCCAGCCTGGTGGAAGTGGGCACCCTTCTTTCGAAAGCGCCGGTGACGTGCACGGCGGACGCCACGGTGGCCGAGGCGGTGAGCCTCATGGAACGGCACAAGGTGGGGTCCGTCATCGTGGTGGACGGGACACGGCCGGTGGGCATTCTGACCAATCGGGACATACGGCGCGTCTTGATCCACGGGGAGAGAGAGAGCCCGGTGCGGGAATTCATGAGTGCTCCGCCGATCTGCCTGGATCGGCGATCCCCGGTCTTTGACGCCTACACGCAGCTTCTTCGGACCGGCATCGATCATCTGATCGTGGTGGACGGAGACCGCGTGGCCGGTGTGGTGACCAGCAAGGACATCCTGGCTCAGCTGGAGCCCTCCTCGTCCATCCTGGCGCTCTATCGCAAGGTGATCAAGGCCACCGATCTGCAAGCCCTTCAGAGCGCCTTCCGAGCCATTCGACTGGCCGTCTCGGAGATGGCTCTGAAGGGAATGCACTTCTACCAGCTCTCCCGCATGATCACTTCCGTCTACGACATGGTGGTCGTCCGGATCATCGAGTTCCTGAAGGATCCCGAAGAGAAGGGGGACTTCCTCTGGATCCACCTGGGAAGCAGCGGCCGGAAGGAACAGGTCATCACAACGGATCAGGACAATGCGGTGATCCTGAGCCCCTCGGGACCTCAGCTGGAACTGACCCAGCGCATCAACGACGCCCTGGAGCAGGTGGGGGTCCCCAAGTGCCCGGCCCAATACATGGCCTCCAATCCCAGGTGGCATTTGACGCTCGAAGAATGGAAAGAATTGTTTTCCCGCTGGTTCGAAGAGCCCACGCCCGATCACATCCGGTACCTCACCGTTTTCCTGGATATGCGAACCGTCTATGGAGATGCGGCCCCGCTGGAGGAGCTGCTGGAGCACATCCACGCCTCGGCCACCAATCAGGCCGTTCGGTTCCTGGCCCACGACGCCACCCTGAATGAGCCGCCCATTGGAATTTTCGGCATCAAGCACCTGGATAGGGGCGTCAACCTCAAGAAGTTCGGTATCTATCCCATCGCCAACGGCGTTCGGGTCCTGGCCCTGGATCACAAGCTTCTGCACGTCACCAACACGCGGGAAAGGATCGAGGCCCTGCGGGACATGAAGGCGCTCGGGCAAGAGAGGGCGGGGGATCTCCTGGAGGCCTACGCCTTCCTGCAGGACCTCAGGCTCCGCCATCAGGCCCACGCCCTGAAAAACGGATCGGCCGGAGACAATCTGATTCGCGTGGAGGAATTGGACAAGATGGACCTGCTGGTTCTGAAGGAATCCCTGAAAATCACCGCGTCCTTTCAGAAGATGCTCAAGGCGCGCTACGGCGTGGAGAGGGGGCTCTGATGCGCCTCGAGGACGCCCGCTTTGCGGCCGTGGACCTGGAAACCACTGGGTTGGACGTGAGGAGAGATCACATCGTGGCCGTGGCGGCCGTCCCCATGGAAGGCACAAGGATTCGGGTGGGCGATGCGTTCTATACCACGGTGCGGCCGGAAAAATATCGCCTGGACGGAATGAAGTATCACGGCATCGCCGCAAACGACCTGGAAACGGCACCAACCTTTGAAGAGATCGCGGATCGGCTGTGGAAGCTGTGTGATGGGATCCTGGTCGGCCATTGTGTTCACATCGATTCTCAATTCTTGAGCCGCTTCTTCGGCAAGATGGGAAGATCTTTCCAAAGACCGCTGGTGGACATTGCGGAGCTGGAAAAGTGGATCGGACGACGGGAGGGTCGGGCCCGCAGTGCGGAAGAACTCAGCCTGGACGCCCTGATGATCCGCTACGGTCTGAAGGAGCATTTCCGGCACAATGCTCTGGCCGATGCTTTCTTTGCGGCCCAGATCTTTCAGATCCAGGTCATCCGAAACGGCATCCAAACGGTGGAACAATTGCTGGGAATCCTGAAGGATCAGCGGGTCTGCAATGCCCATTTCCTCCTGTGATTCTTCCGTGACGCGCTATCCGGGAACGTGGCCTCCTTCTGCTCGGAAACGAGAGCTGGAGGGGCGAATAGTCATTCGCCCCGCAATTGGCTGCTCCTGAAAAGACTTTGTGATTCGGGGTCGTTGTGCTACTTTTGCCGTACTTTCAGGGAGGTGCACTGTGCGAGAAAAGGTGGAGGCGGTGGAGGTGATGTGCCCCAAGTGCAGGGAAACGCGCATCATCTACCTGCCCAAGGAAGAGATTCCCACGTGTCCCCGATGCCGGGTGCCCATGGTCATCCGGGAACTGTTGAATGAGGGGAAGGCGTATTGACGGGCCCTGAGTCAGGCTTCCTGCCCATGGGAGTGCGGCGAGGGGCTTTTGGGTGGTCCTTTTCGGAACGTTTAACCAAGAAAGGAGGAGGTCGGTTATGAGAAGAGCGTTGCAGTGTATGGCGGTGGTGTTCGCCCTGGTGCTTGTGGCGGCCATGCAGGTGTCGGCGGCCGACATCGAGCTGGCCAAGAAGTCCACCCTGGAAGAGATCCTCAAACGAGGGGAGCTTCGTGTGGGCTTCGAGGCCGGTTACATGCCCTTTGAGATGACCGACAAGAAGGGCAACTTCGTGGGCTTCGACATCGACATGGCCAAGGAGATGGCCAAGGCCATGGGAGTCAAGTTTGTGCCGGTGAATACCGCCTGGGACGGCATCATTCCCTCCCTCATCACGGGCAAGTTCGACATCATCATGAGCGGCATGACGGTCACCCAGGAACGGAACTTGAAAGTGAATTTCGCCGATCCTTACATCATCGTGGGCCAGACCATCCTGCTCAACAAGAAGCACGAAGGGAAGGTCCTCTCCTACAAGGACCTGAACGATCCACAGTACATCGTCACCTCCAAGCTGGGCACCACGGGGGAACAGGCCGTCAAGCGCATGATCCCCAAGTGCCAGTACAAGTCCTTTGAGACGGAAACGGAGGCGGCCCTGGAGGTGGTGAACGGCAAAGCGGACGCCTTCGTCTACGACCTTCCCTTCTGCGTGGTCTTCATGGCTCAGCAGGGCGCCGGAAAGCTGGTCTTTCTGGATCAGCCCTTCACCTATGAACCGCTGGCCTGGGCCGTCAACAAGGGCGACCCCGATTTCCTGAACTGGCTCAACAACTTTCTGCGCCAGGTCAAGAACGACGGCCGCTATGAGCGGATCTACAACAAGTGGATCAAGGGAACGGAATGGATCAAGGACGTGGCTCAATAGGAGACCGCGTTTAGACCTGGACGGGGAGGCCCCGGCGTGTCGGAGCCTCCCCGTTGTCGCGTGCAGCGTTCCACCTAGAATAACGTCGAGAATCTCATGGCACGAGCAACCAAGCAACTGAGCCGCGGGGCCTACTTTTTCTGGGCCGCCGTCTTTTTTGTGGGCATCTTTTCCGTCATGGCCCTGCTCTACTACGCCACCCGCAAGGTGGACTACGTGTGGCGTTGGTACCGGGTGCCCCAATACTTCTACTACAAGGACAAGGTGGAGATCCGCTCCGAGATCGAAGGGGAAGTGGCCAAAATCTCCACAAGCGACGGAACCACCATCGTTGTTGTGAAAGGCCAGGGGGAATCGGAACAATACTCCATACCTGGAACGGATGTGCGCGTCGGAGAAGGGGACTACCTCTATCCGGGAGACATCCTGGGGGTGCACCAGAAGTGGAAGGTGGGAATCCTGCTGCAGGGCCTGTGGTTGACCCTCAAGGTGAGTCTCATCTCCATCTTCTTCGGCATCCTGATCGGCCTCATCGCCGGGTTGGCCCGTATTTCCGATAATCCGGCGCTCAAGTGGTCCGCCATCACCTACATCGAGCTTATCCGCGGATCCCCGCTGCTGGTGCAGATCTTCATCTGGTACTTCGTGCTGGGGACCGTGATCAATACACTCCTGGCCAAGAACGGCATGTCCCAGCTGCCTCCTCTCTGGTACGGAGTGGCCTCTCTGGCCGTCTTTGCCGGTGCCTACGTGGCGGAAATCGTCCGAGCCGGGATCCAGTCCATCCATCGGGGGCAGATGGAAGCCGCCCGATCCCTGGGCATGACCTATCCCCAGGCCATGCGCCACGTGATCCTGCCCCAGGCGTTTCGGCGCATCCTGCCGCCCCTGGCGGGTCAGTTCATCAGCCTCATCAAGGATTCGTCGCTTCTTGGCATCATTGCCATTCGAGAGCTCACCAAGGCGACCCGGGAAGTGGTCACCACAAGCCTCCAGCCCTTTGAACTGTGGTTCGTGTGTGCCCTGCTCTACCTGGTGCTCACCTTTGGGCTCTCCATGTTTGTTCAGTACCTAGAGAGGAGGACGGTGGTCTCGTGATCAAGGTGGAAAACGTCTCCAAAACCTTTTACGCCCCCCACGAGGTCCGCGCCCTGCAAAACGTCTCGTGCCAGGTGGACAAGGGAGAGGTGGTGGTGATCATCGGCCCTTCGGGATCGGGGAAGAGCACCCTGCTTCGGTGCCTCAACCGTCTGGAGCATGCCGATTCGGGCCACATCTACATCGACGGGATCGACATCCTGGACCGCAAGACCAACATCAACAAGGTGCGGGCCGAGGTGGGTATGGTCTTCCAGTCCTTCAACCTCTTTCCCCACAAGACGGTGCTGGAGAACGTGACCCTGGCCCAGCAGGTGGTCCGCAAGCGCGACAGGAAGGAGGCCGAGAAAAAGGCCATGACTCTCCTGGAGAAGGTGGGGATCCCCGACAAGGCGGGAGTGTATCCCGACCAGCTCTCCGGAGGTCAGCAGCAGCGGGTGGCCATCGCCCGGGCTCTGGCCATGGATCCCAAGGTGATGCTCTTCGATGAACCCACCTCGGCCCTGGATCCGGAGATGATCGGCGAGGTGCTGGACGTCATGAAGACGCTCGCCAAGGAAGGCATGACCATGGTGGTGGTCACCCACGAGATGGGCTTTGCCCGGGAGGTGGCGGACCGGGTCATCTTCATGGACGAGGGCACCATCGTGGAGGTGGGAACGCCGGAGCATTTCTTCCGCAATCCCACGCACAAGCGGACCAAGCTCTTCCTGAGCCAGATCCTGTAGTCGCGCCGGGAAACCTCCAAAGCGGGAGCTCATGGTTTATTGTGAAACCTAAACTGAGCAATTTTTTCTTCGGGTGTGTCTTACACCGGGTGATTAGCGGGCGGGGCGTAAACCCCGCCCCTACCAATGGTTCCGTGCGTTTTTGTAGGGGCGGGCTTTACGCCCGCCCTTGAGGACCTGCCCATGTGAAAGAATCGTCCAATTCAGGTGAAACGCGACCTGGTTTCGTTGGTGCCAGCGCCCTGTAGGGGCGAATAATCATTCGCCCTTACGGCCGCGCGGTGCGGTGATCTCGTGCCCCCCGGAGGGGTTCAGGACGGGAGCGGCCGTTTGTGTTCATTGCCGTTCATTGGGGGTTCTTTTTCGGAGGGACGCCGTGGAACGACATCTTCTGGTGACCGTGAGCGAAGAGACCGCCTGCCTCTGCGGCGTGCGGTTCGTGGCGGACTTTCTGGAAAACCGCGAATTCCTCCGGGTGACGCTCCTTTACGTGGCGCAGACCCACGCGCCGGATCCCTGGAACAACCGGGAATACCTGATCCGCGGTCCCCACATTTCCGAAGAGGTCCGATGGCGGGGGGAACGTGCCCTGACGGAAGCCAAAGAAATCCTGGTCCGCAAGGGAATGTCCCCGGAGCACGTTGAGACCCTGCTCGTTGCCAAGACCATGAACGTGGCCAAGGAGGTGGTGCGGGAGGCCGCGCGGGGCAGCTACGATGCCCTGGTGCTGGGACGCCGGGGATACGCCGCCCTGTCGGGGCTCTTCTCCGGAAGCGTCACCTCGGACGTCCTGGAACAGCCCCTCGCCTGTCCCGTGTGGATCTGCCGCAAGCCTGCGGAAGGCCCCCGAAACGTGCTGCTCTGCGTGGACGGGTCTCCGGCGAGTCTTCGCATGGCGGACCACGTGGGGTTCATGCTCCAAAGGGAATCCCACCGCGTCTGTCTGTTCCACGTGATGAACGATGAGGGGGGTCTCGACGCGTCCCGGATCCTGGACGAGTCGCAGCGGGTTCTTGAAGAAAACGGGGTGGCGTCGCAGCGCATCGACCGGAAACTGACGGTCGGGGGAAAGGTGGCCGACCTCATCCTGGGAGAGGCGGCCCGGGGCGGTTATCCGGTGATCGCCGCCGGTCACCAGAATGAGTCCAAGGGGCTGCTTCAAGCCATCTTCACCGGGTCGGTCTGCACCTCGATTCTGAAGAAACTGGAGCACGGAGCCCTTTGGGTTTCCAAGTGATCAGGTGACAGGAAACCCATCGACGATTCTTTCCCGTGGTGCGACCCGGAAGGGCGGGCTTGATCCTCCGCCCGCTCGTCAAGACAGCCCGAACCGCTTCCTTAGGCGCGTGCTCAGCTCCCGAATGGCCTCAAAGGCCTTCTCCACGGTGGCCGTTCCGTCCGGGTTGACCAGGCAACACGTGGCGGGAGACAGCAGACTCCGGGATACCAGGTAGTCCGTATCGATCCCCTTCTCATCCAGCCTCTGCCACAGCACCAGGAGACGTTCCTCCAAAGATTCCACCGTTTCGCTTTCGAAGGGCTCGAAGTTGGTGGGAACCATGCCCCAGATGAGGATCCCGCCCCGGTCCAGGAAGCGGCGGATGGCGCCGGTGTACGACACGAACACCTCGCCGTTGGAGTACATGTCCAGAGAAAGCACGTCCAGGTCCAGGTTCAGCAGGAAGTCCCAGTCCGGATTGCCGCACAAGTGAATGCCCCGCGGGCGGTCGATGAGGGAGAAAAAGAATTCCAGGTCGTTTTGGGCCGTCACGTGGTTGTAGCCGCTCATGGCGCTGAAGATGAACTGAAGGCCCGGCTCATCCACGAACATGAAGGCGTTGGGGTGGATTTCCTTGAGTCTCGCCAGCTGCACGTTTACCCGCTTGGCCATGAACTCCAGCATGAAGGGGCGGACCGTGTCGTTGAAGAGGATGGGCCGCTCCTCTTCGTCCAGCACGTTGAAGCCGAAACTGACGGGCCCTTCCAGCTGGCCCCGGATGGCGGGCCGCTCGCTCAGGTCCAACTGAAGAAAGCGGTGGTAGACGGCCGAATAGGCGGGGCTGATGTCGAAAAGGGAGGGATCGTCGAAGCGGGCCAGGATGTCCGGCAGCTCCTGGATGAACTTTTCCGTGGAAAAGCGAAGGGTCCGGTTTTCCATGTCCAGCAGGATGCCGGGGAAGTGTTCCGAGGCCTGCACGTACATGTCTTCGTAGTAGTTGAGGTGAGGCAGCTGGGGCCAGAAGGGGATGTCCAGGGACAGGGCCGCCTCCAGGGCGCGGTCCACGTCCCGGTGGGGCATGACCGCCATGGCCGTGGTCAGCAGGTTTCCGGGAATGGGCATGGGCGTCTCCTTGCGTCGTTTGTCCTTGAGCGCCCTCTAAACACGACCTCCGATACGGCCGTTTCGAAAGACCGGCGGGTGGTGTATCACGATTCGGAGGCTCTCCGGGAACGGGCAAAATCGCTTCTTCCATCGTAGCGCAGCCCTTCAGGGCTGCGAAAAATGCGTTCCGGGCGTAGGATAAGCCGCTTGGATCTATTGAAACGCGACCTGGTTCCGTTCGGCCGCTCGGCCTGTAGGGGCGAATAATCATTCGCCCCTACAGGGACCCAATTTTCGAAGGTACGATTCATCCTTCGTTGTCATGGGCCGTCCGTGATAGGGGTTTATGGACTTCAGAACGCCTGGTCCCGCGGGGCTGAAGCCCCGCGGGTACGATGAGAAGGGGGTTCCCGGCCTTCTAAGCCGGAAAAACATTCTCGGACAGCCTCCTAGGAGGCTGTCCGAGAACTGCTCAAACCGTCACTCCCGCGCAAGCGGGAGTCCATAACTCACTGGAAATCCTGGATCCCCGCTTTCGCGGGGATGACGGATGGACGTTGGAAAGGGCAGATTAACCATTCTCAGACAGGCTCCTAGGCCGCCAGGATGGCCTTCAGGTCCTCATCGGGCGTGCTGATGGGCTTGATGTCGAAGTTCTCCACCAGCACCTTGAGCACGTTGGGCGTGATGAAGGCCGGGAGCGAAGGCCCCAGGCGGATGTCCTTGATGCCCAGGTGCAGGAGACTCAAGAGAATGGCGCAGGCCTTCTGTTCGTACCAGGAGAGCACCAGAGACAGGGGCAGCTGGTTCACGTCCACGTCGAAGGCCTTGGCCAGCGCCAGGGCGATCTGGACGGCCGAATAGGCGTCGTTGCACTGGCCCACGTCCATGAGGCGCGGAAGGCCTCCGATGGTGCCCAGGTCCTTGTCGAAGAATCGGAACTTGCCGCAGGCCAGAGTGAGCACCACGCAGTCCTGGGGCACCTTCTCCACGAACTCGGTGTAGTAGTTGCGGCCCGGCTTGGCCCCGTCGCAGCCCGCCACCAGGAAGAAGTGACGGATGGCGCCGCCTTTCACCGCTTCGATCACCTTGTCCGCCACGCCCAGCACGGTGTTTCGGGCAAAGCCCACCATGACCGAACCCTTGTCCACCTCGTCGGTAAAGCCAGGCAGTTCCAGGGCCCGCTGAATGACGGGCGTGAAATCCCGGTTGGAGATGTGGGGCACGCCGGGCCAGCCCACCACGCCGCTGGTGAAGATGTTGCCCTTGTAGGCGTCCTGCGGCTTCTGGATGCAGTTGGTGGTCATGAGGATGGCGCCGGGAAACTGGGAGAATTCCTTGGCCTGGTTCTGCCACGCCGTTCCGTAGTGGCCGTAGAGATGCCCGTACTTCTTGAGTTCCGGATAGCCGTGGCATGGGAGCATCTCGCCGTGGGTGTAGACGTCGATGCCCTTTCCTTCCGTCTGCTTCAGAAGCTCTTCCAGGTCCTTCAGGTCATGGCCGGAGACCAGGATGGCTTTCCCCTTGCGATGGCCCAGCGGCACCTTGGTGGGAACCGGGTGTCCGTAGGTGCCGGTGTTGGCCTCGTCCAGAAGCTCCATGGCCCGGATGTTCACTTCTCCCACCTTGAGGGTGCGGGCCACCCAGTCGTTCAGGGAAAGGTCCGTTCGGACCGTGTCCGCCAGGATTTCATGGACGGCGGCATAGACCGCGTCGTCTTCCCGGCCCAGGATCTGGGCGTGGTCGGCATAAGCGGCCAAACCGCGCAGGCCGAAGATGACCGTGTGCTTGAGCGAACGGATGTCCTCATCCGGCTCGGGATCCTTGTCGAATCCCACCTGTTCGCCCTGGGCCACCATCTCCGCCTGGGTCGAACCGGGCTGGAAGACGGCCGGGCCGTCGCCGAAGTCCACCGAACCGCCGGCGGCCTTCACCTTGGCCTTCAGAGCCTCGCGAAGCTCCACGGTCTTCCGGATGAAGCGGATGATGTCTTCCGGGTCGAAGTTCACGTTGGTGAGCGTGGTGAAGAGGGCTTCGCAGGTGAAGACGTCCACCTGACGGTCCTTGACGCCCACCCGGCGGCCTTCGGTGGCCACCTGGCTCAGGCCCTTGAGAAGATAGGTGAGGAGGTCTTGGAGCGCCGCCACGTCGGGTTGCTTTCCGCACACGCCGATCTTGGTGCATCCTTGTCCTTTGGCCGTCTGTTCGCATTGATAACAAAACATGGTTGCCTCCTTGGATGTTGGGGGACGTTGAAAAAGCGGCTTTCCTAAAGCCTCCCTGTTGCTGTCGACGGTGCTACCATAAGCCCGGTGCGTCTCGAACTCCTTGACCTAGGTCAAATCGGGTCATTTTTTTGTGGACGAACCGTCAACGACCGCGGATGGTTGACAACGGTCCTGCTCACCTTTGGGCCGGACCCCATGAAAAAGCTTCATTCGCGTCTATTCGCGTTCATCCGCGGTTCTCTTTCACGTTAGATGTACTGGTCCCCCAGTTCCTTGATGAGGGCTTCCAGATCCTTTCCCGTTTCCGCCTCCAGCTCCCGCCGGGCCCGCTCCAGGCGGGCGCGCATGGCCGGATCCAGAAGATCGTCCACGGATCGAAGGGCGCCGCCGCGGCGGCCGAGCCGGTACAGAAGCCGGTCTTCGTCCGGCAGGGACAGGTACCGGTCGATGGTTGCGAGCATCCGGTCCTTGTCCTGAGGAAACGTGCCCTCCACGTTTTCCAGAAGATTCATGATGTGGTCGGAGGTGAGGGTGCTGTGGATGCCCTCCAGGTTTTCGATGAGAAGGCGAATCTCCCGCACCGTGTCGTCATCGGAAAGCGGTTCGAAGGAACCGGCCCGAAGATCTTCGTAAAGCGGGGTGTTCGGAGGGATCCGAAGGCTCCGCAAACGGATGAAATGGGGATCGACGGCGTTGAGCACCCGGGCCGTTTCCAGGGCGTGCTCCCGGCTCCACCGCACGCCTCCAAGGCCCGGCATGATGTATTCGGAAAGGGTCATGCCCGCCTCCATCACCTTCCGGCCCGCCTCGATGTGCTGATCCGCCGTGGCGCCCTTTTCCATGAAGCGAAGGACCGTGTCGGACCCGCTTTCCAGGCCGATGTGAATCCGGTCCAGCCCCGCCTCCCGGATCTCCTTGAGCTCCTCCAAGCTCTTTCGGGCGATGGTGTTGCTTCTTCCGTAGGACGTCACCCGGGTGATTCCCGGCACGCGCTCCCTCAGGTAGCGCAAAGCCTCCACCAGATCGCCGGTTCTCATGATCAGATTGTTGGCGTCCTGCAAAAAGACGGTGCCCTCCCCATGGTAGGCCCAGACGGCCACGTGGCGATAGCAGCCTCCCTTGGCGGGGTCGGTGAGCGCCCGGTTGACCACGACCGGACTCAGGGCGCCCCCTTCCCCCAGGGACCAGGAGAGGGCCTTCAGGTCGTCCAGAATGTTTCGAACGGCGTCGATATCCGCCTTGATTTCCGAAAGCGGGCGCCGGCTGAAGGGGCGGCCCTTGTAGACGGGGCAGAACCGGCATCGATTCCAGGGACAGTTCCGAGTGAATCGAAGCAGCAGACTCTTGGCTTCGCTGGGCGGTCGAATGGGACCCTGTTCGAACGTGAACGACACGAAAACTCCCTCCTTTTCTTCAGATTTGGAACTTCTAAAATGTAAGCGTTGTGGGCGGAAAAGCCAATGCCTCCGGGGCGGGTTGCTTTCCTCAAACGCCTCCACTATAGTTGCGCCGAAACTCATCGGCAGAGTGCCCGTTTCGCACATGACAACATGTGGAGAGCCCTTGGTTGGGCGCGTTGACATAAACCCCCGTCACGGGAAGCCCGTGACAACGAAGGATGAAACGCACCTTTGGAAGGCAGGTCCCTGTAGGGGCGAATGATTATTCGCCCCTACAGGCCGCGCGCACGAACGGAACCAGGTCGCGTTTCATATAAGCGGAGGAGACCGAGGAATCATGGACGAGAAGTTCACCGCCATCTATCTCATGGTGCGCCACGACGAACTGACCCCCGAGGACGGGGATTCCTACGAACGCCCGCTGGCTGCCCAGAAGGAAGCCTGCTTGAAACGCCTCAAGGAGGCGGCTCCCGAGGAAGCCGACGAACCGGTGGAGGTTTACATCAGCCGCCGCCAGCTCTTCATGGACATCGAACGGCAGAAGGTCAAACGCCTGGTGGTGCACGACCTGGATCGGCTGGCCGCCACCCCCGAGGAATTGGAAGGGATCATGTTCGAGCTTCGTTCGGCGGGGATTCCCGTTCTCACGGTGAAGTAGAAAAAAGGGAGCGGGGCCCGGAGGCCCCGCTCCTTTCCGGCTTTGTACCGCCGATCTTGAAAACCGGAGTGCTACCCGGTCTTGACCGTAATCTTCCTGGGCTTGGCCTTGTCCACCTTGGGCAGGGTGAGCGTGAGGACTCCGTCCTTCATGGCCGCCTCGATCTTGGACTGGTCGATGATCCTGCCCAGAGTGAACTGACGGTAGTAGTCGCCCACGCCGTATTCGCGAAGGAGGACCGTTTCGCCGTCTCCTTCCACGGTCACCGTGCCGCGGATGGTGAGCTGGTCGTCCCGGAGGTCGATGTCCACGTTCTCCGGCGCCACGCCCGGCATATCCGCCACCACGGTGAGCGCTTCTTCCGACTCATAGATGTCCACGGCCGGAACGTAGACCGGAATGTTGCGGGTGCTTTCCGCCTGGGTCTGAACTTCCTGTTTTTCCCTCACTTCAATGTCCTTTTCCGCCATGGTTGTCACCCCCTTTGCCGACTTGATTCCCGAAACCGTTTATTGGGTCTTCACCGGAATCTGCTTCGGCCGGACTTCTTCCGCCTTGGGCAGCACGATGGTCAAGACGCCGTTCTTGAAGGTGGCGTCCACGGCATCCACGTTGATCCGGGTGGGCAGGGTCAAGCTCCGGCGGAATCGTCCGAACTCCCTTTCGCGACGGTGATAGCTCACCTTGTCGCTCACTTCGGCGGGCTTGCGTTCACCGCGGATGGTCAGGGTGTCGCCTTCCACGGAAATTTCGATGTCGTCGGGGTTCATGCCGGGCAGTTCGGCGCGCACGTAGATGTTGTTCTTGTCCTCACTCACGTTGAGAAGGGGAAACACCCCTACGCGCCCGGGTCGCAGCCCCCGAAAGCCGGTGAAAAGCCGGTCCATCTCGGAACGGAGCCGTTCCATCTCCCGTTCCATTTCCGCGAACGGTCGAAACAGATCGTTGGGTGCGGACCATCGAAGCAGTGCCATGGCAAGTCCCTCCTTTCTCATTGATATTGTTGTGGAAATTGCTTCCCGTTTCGTCCGAGCAAAAATTAAGTACACCCCCCAAACCTGTCAAGGCTGTCAATGGCCAGTTATTTTGACCCTTTTTTGGACAACAATTTTGACCCACTTGGGACGAAAAAATCAGCCTTGTCGTTTCTGTCTCAGTCGATAGCTTTCCCCTCCCATGATGAAGATGTGTGAATGGTGAATGAGGCGGTCCACGATGGGCACAACGACGTTGTCGTCATGGAAGAACTCGCCCCAGGCGGTAAACTCCTTGTTGGTGGTGATGATCACGGAACGGTATTCGTAAAGGGCGTTGACCAGCTGAAAGAGGTTGTAGCGTGCCTGCCGGCTCATGGGCAGATATCCCAGTTCG
>NZ_FQVB01000030.1 GCF_900129305.1 Desulfacinum infernum DSM 9756
AGCAAGGGCATTTGTCGGAACGCCGCGATATGCCATTCTCTATGAGTCACTGCGCGCCCATTGCATTGCCGGGCACCCTCATTGCAGCCTTCGCAGTTTCTACAACGAAGAAGATTTGCGTCTATTCGCGTTCATTCGCGGTTCTCTTTCATATTAACCCCATCACGGACGGCCCGTGACAGCGAAGGATGAAACGCCCCTACAATCCCACGCGCATGGACGGTGGACGCTCCCGCGCCGTGGCAGGGACGGGCTCGTCCCCCGCGTCTCACCGCTTGTAGGGATTTACGGTGAGCACCGGCACAGACGCCCCCTTGACCACCCGTTCCGCCACGCTGCCGAAGATGGCCCGTTCCAGGCCCTTGCGGCCGTGGGTGCCCATGATGATGAGGTCCACGCCGGCGCTGTCCGCGTATTTCAGGATCTCTTCCGCCGGATCCCCCGAAACCACCTGGGGCACCACGTCCATGCCCTGGAGGTGTGCCCCCACGAACTCCTCCAGCTTCTTTTCCCCTCCCTGCATGATTTCCGCTTCGAACCTGCTGATGGACGGATGGGGCACGTAGATGCTTCCCAAGTGTTCGAAGACACGGGCCACGAAGAGCACGTGGACCCGGGAATCAAACCGGGAGGCCACCTCCCGCACCACGGGAACGATGCGGGGAGAGACATCGGAAAAATCCACGGGAAAAAGGATCCTCTTGAACATGGCTTACCCTCCTGCTGTCTCAGCCGACTCCGTTTGCTCCAATCCCTTGGCCACGCTGAAAAAGAAGGCGGTCCCCTCTCCGGGACGGGATCGGACCCAGGCGTCCCCGCCGTGCCGGAGTGCCGCCTCCCGCACGATCGCCAGGCCCAGGCCCGATCCCTCAACGTCTTTACTGGAACGCAACCGGTGGAAGGGCTCGAACAGCCGCCCTTGATCCTCCTCGGCGATTCCCCGACCGTCGTCGGCCACGAAGAAGACGTGGTGGGTGCCGGCGTCCCGCCGGCCGACCCGTAGGGTCTTCAGGGACTCGCCCCCATGGATCAGGGCGTTCTGAACCAGGTTCCGAAAGGCCCTGAAGAGCATCAGTTCATCGGCCGTGACGGGTTCCGGACTTCCCTCCTCCTGCCAGGCCACCCCCCGCTGCCTCAGTTGCTCGGAGAATTCCCGGCGCACCGCGCGCCACACTTCCCCCACGGACACCGCCTGGAGGTTCAGGGGCATCTCGCGGGTTCGGATGAATCCGTTGAGCTCGTCGACCATGGAAACGATGTGTTCCGTGGCCTTGAGGATCTGCTGGCAGTAGGCCTTCTCCCGCTCATCCAGCCGGTCCCGGCACGACTCGCTGAGCCTCCGGGCCAGCCCGTGGGCTCCCACGGCCGGACTCTTGAGATCGTGGGTGATGCTGGAAACAAACAGCTTGATGGTCTCCTTCCTGGCCCGCAGCTCCCGGATCGTCGTCCGAAGCTCCTCCTCCGTTTTCATGTGGACCGCCGCCGCACCGATCAGATGCCCCAGAACCATCAGCAGGTCCACCTGGTCCTGGTCCAGTGTGACGGCCTTCCGGGCGGCCAGATTCATGACCCCCTCCACCCGGTCCTGGACCACGAAGGGCACGCAGACCACCACCGCCAGCCCCTTGGAGGTCAGCAGGTGCACCCGCCGGGAATCCCCCAGGGAGGCAACGCTTTGGGCGATGAAGGAACAGGTGCGCGCCGAGCGGCCGGTGAACCCTTCGTGGAGACTCACCCGCTCCAGGCCCGCCACGTCCATGCCCCGATGGGCCGCGAGATACAGCCCGGCGCCGTCGGGTTCCATCAGATAGAGGCGCCCGGCATCGAAGGGGGTGTGCGCCAGCACGTAGTCCAGAGCCTCCTGCAGGAGATCCTCCAGGTTTCGGGGCTGGGACAGCAGATCGCTCAGGCCCAGCAGGACGGAGAGAACCCGGTTGCGCCGAAGGAGCTTGCGCTTGTTGAAGGTCACGGTGATGAGATCCGTCTTGTAGGTCACCGGATTCATGAGGCGGCCTCCTCCCCGGACGGCTCCGCCGGCCCCCGGCGAAGCATCCCCTCGATCTCCTCCAGCATCTTGCGCTTGTGGTGGACGACGGACGCGGCGTTGTCCATGACCATGTCCAGCTGGCGCGTGTGGATGATGAGGTGGCCCAGAATGCGGAGCCGATCCTCCATCTCCGGAAGGGGCCGGCCTTCCACGCGGGCAAAGGCGGCGTCTTCGCGCACTTCGCAGCGAAAGTCGAACACCTCCAGCAGATCCGCCACAAACCGGGCCCTCAGGATCCGGCGCCTCAGATCCGCCGCGCCTCCCTTGAACTGGAAGCTGGCGTAGTTTTCCGACGTCCGGTCGCTCACCAGGGCCTCCACCGTGGAAAAGTGAAATCCGAACCGGGACTGGAGACTGCAGAAATGCCGGGAGATCATGAAGTAGTTGCGCACGGCGTAGGGGGACGCAACGGCCGGATCCAAGGCCGGGTTGGCCGTAGCCTCCATGAGCACGGACATGAATCCGCGCGTGTCCACCGGAGGCGGCCCCTCCCACGGCACGGCCGTCATGCCTTCCCACAGGGCCCGCATGGGGATGGAAGCGATCCGGTCCAGGGTCACGTACGGGCCCGGGATGTCCCCGATGAACCCGTCGTCCAGGTCGATGATCCAGAACTGCATGGGCACCCGGCAACGGAGCTGCTTGGCGGCCCGTTCGGGAAAGTCGTGTTCCGATCCGAACCGAAACATCTCCGCCACGGCCTTTTCATGGCAAAACCGGGTGATGTCGTGGAACGTGGTGCAATGGCGCGGCGAGAATCGGGGGGAATCCGGGTCCAGGAGATGGAGCGGCACGATGTGACGGCAGGCCCCTTCCAGGGCGGCATGGACGGGGGTTCCTATCATGAGCGCGGGCCGCGGGGACGGAGCCGCCGACGGCAGGTCCGTCTTGCCCGCGTAAATGCGGCGTCGGTCCGCATCCACCGTGACCACGCGGCCCGGATCCAACCGCGAGCAGGCCTCCGGCACACCGAAAAGGGCCGGGACGCCGAACTCGCGGGCCACGTTCGCCAGGTGGCCGGCCACGCTGCCCTGCTCGCTCACCACCGCCACAGCCCGCCCCAGCAGGGTGGCCCAGCGCGGAAGAGCCTGGCCCACCACCAGCACGGCCCCCTCCGGAAAAGCAAGGGCGTCGGCGTCGCGCCGGACCAGGAAAACCGGGCCGGAAGCCGCACCCGGCGAGGCGGTCACGCCCCCGCTGAGGAGGACCTTCTGCGGGGGCGACGCCTCCCCGACCGCACCCGAATCCTCCCCGTGGAGCGGTTCCGAGACCGCCGCTCGTTGCGTGCCGAAGGGGCGGGTCTGAAGCACCATCACCCGGCCCGAAGGGTCCAAGGCCCATTCGATGTCCTGGGCGGCACCGTAGTGCGCTTCGATCCGCAGCGCCAGGCGCGCCAGGGCCGCCGCCTGCTCGTCGGACAGGCAGACCCGGTCCGCCTCTTCGCCCACCGTCTCCAGCCGACAGACTCCCTCGTCCGGGTCGCACACGTACTTGACCGATTTTCGGCCCACGGTTCGCTTCACCACGGGGTGCGGCTCCCGGCGGGAAACCCAAAAGGCATCCGGGCTCACGCTCCCGTCCACCACGGACTTGGGAAGCCCCCACACGGCGTTGATGACCAGCACGTCCTCATCCGGCCGCACGGGATGGCGCGTGTAGACCACTCCGCCGGCCACCGCGTCCACCATCTCCAGAAAACCCACGCACATGGCCACGTCCTCGTCCCGCAGGCCGTGGCGGAGCCGGTAAGTCATGGCCGCCAGACCGTACTTGCTGGCCACCACCTCCTTGAACGCCTGCAAGGCGTTTTCCGAACTCACGTTCAGTTCGGACCGGAACTGGCCGGCGAAGGACATGCCCGGAAGGTCCTCCACCAGGGAGCTGCTGCGCACGGCAAACCGAAGGGGTCCCCCTCGTTCCTCCTCCAGACGCCGGATGTGTTCCTCCACGGCCTGCTCCAGCTCCGAGGGCACGGGGGCTTGGATGATCAGCTGCTGGATCTGGGCGCTCAGGGCGAAGAGTTCATCGAGCCTTTCGGGGTGGGCCGCCTGCAGGCGCCTTTCGATCTCCGTCTGCAGGTCGTCGTGTTCCAGGAATCGGGCCGTGCCGAAGGCGGTGACGGCGAAGCCCCGGGGGGTCGCCACTCCCAGTCGTTGGGACAGCTCCCCCAGGGCGGCCATCTTGGAACCCACCAGGTCGGCGGATTCCTTGGCCACCCGGTCCAGAGGCACCACCAGAGGGCCTTCCCGCCTCGGGCGGTCCCCGTGGACGAAGGGGTTGATCTGCCTTTGAATGTGCCGGAATCGTTCGTAGAGTTCCGTGTATTTGCCGGGGGCCAGGGCATCCAGGTGCTGGATGATCTGAAAGACATGGGTGGACACGCGAGTGCACCGGGAACGGACGAAGGTCATGCCGAAGGGCCGGGTCCCCCGGAGCATCTCCTCCATTTCGCTCATGATCTCCAGGGCCCGGTTGTTGGCGCTGAGAAGCAGCTTGAAATGGTGGTAGCGGTGTTGAAAGGCCAGTCGAAGCTCGTCCACATTGCGCGGTGAGCCGGGGCGCCGGGATCCGGAAAGGCCCAGTTTAAGAGCGGTCTCCCGGATCCATGTGGTCACGACCTGGACGGCTTTTCCAACCACGGAGCCCCTCCTCCACCGAAGAACCGCATCCGCCGACTTTTCCTGTACCCCCGGCTCCAGGCGATTCCCCCGGGAACGCGCCCAGCCGGAGGGCCCATCCGCCCGTTTTGCGTGTGGCCCCGGCGGGGTGGGCCGCCCCGCCGGGGGAGGGAGGAAGGAGCCGGCCGCGTCCGACTGGGGGTTATGGCGTTCAGCCGGCTCTGCTTCCTCCGCGACCGGAGAGACCGGTTACACTTCCTTCTTGGCGCCCTTCTTCATCTCCAGGCCGAAGCCATCGAACAACAGCAGGATGGCGTAGCCGAACCACAGGGTGTAGATCACGTAGAAGACCAGAGCGAAGGTCAGGATCCCCGCCTTGGACTTGGCGCTTTCCGGGGCGATGCCGTAATAATTGTAACCCACCTCCACCCCCTTAGCGACGACCTCTTGGAGGAACTTGGCGGCCTTGAATTCCTTTTGCTCCTTCAGCGCCTTGTCCATCTGCATGAAGGCGCTCCACCAGGCGAACAGGGCCTCCTTTTCCGGTATGCCGTAGCGGGAGCTCACCTCTTCGCCCCGGTTGTGGTACATGGCGTCGCTGTCGGCCAGTGCCGCGGAAAGGATCTTTCCGAAGTCGCCCCGGATCTTCAGGGCCTGTTCCTCCCGGCCCACCATGACCCCGGCCGTCATGAGCACCTTGACGGCATTGTCGGCCAGTCGGTCCGGGGTGAGGGAGATCTCCAGGTTCACCTCCTTGCCTTCCCATTCCTTGGCCTTCTCCTGGAGACCCGGAATGTAGTAGGTGGATCCCTTGGAGATGGTGTTGAAGAGCCGATCCGATGCGTGGAAGGCGTTTTCTCCCCCGAAGAGCGGGGAAAACATGACCGCCAGCACCACGAAGAACGACACGTTCAGAAGAGCCCCTTGCACAAAAGCCTTTTTGTTCCGAATCATGATGTTAGGCCTCCTCTCCCCGGAGCGCTCCGAGGCTGGTCACGAACTTTCCGATCACCCAGGCGGCGAAGATGCCCACGCAGATGAAGAAGGCGTAGTTGCCCACGGTGGCCAGCATCTTGCCGGTTCCGGGAGCCAGCGTGATGATCTTCATCTCCGCCAGCTTGCCGGGCAGGGCGAAGAGCCGGTTCACGAAACCGGCCATGATGGCCGTGGCGTAAAACCCGCGGATGTAGATGCCCTTGACCACCTTGGTGGTGAGCGCTCCCAGTTGGATGCCGAGAAGGGAGCCCAGGAGCATGCCCATGGCCAGCGTGTAGAAGATGAAGCCGTAGACGGCATACTGGCTGATGGACGCATAGCCCGCGGTGAAGATGATCTGCAGGATGTCGGTCCCCACGGTGGTGAAGGAGGAAACACCCAGCACGTAGACGAAGATGGGGAAGGTGAGAAAACCGCCGCCCACTCCCATGATGGCCGCCACAAAGCCCACCAGGACGCCGGCCAGGACCACGAAGAGGGCCGGGATCTTCTTGCCGCCGGGAACCAGATCTTCGTCGAAGCGGATCATGGGCGGGATTTGGGCCGCCTGGAGGCGCGCCGGGAGTCCCACCTTGCCCGAAGCGGCCTCGGCCCCATGGGCGCTTTCTCCGTGGTGGGCGCCCACGTCTTCACCGGACTTGCGAAGGCGCAGAAAGTCCACCAGGGCGTAAATCCCCAGAAAGCCCAGGAGTACCACGTAAACCACGCTGATGAAGGTGTCGCTCAAAACGGGGTTCTTCTCATAGAGGGTGCGGTTGATCACCCCGCCGCCCGTGACCCCGATTCCGGACCCCACCAAAAACCACACGGCCAGGGGAACCGACACGTTGCCCAGCTTCTTGTGGACCGCCGTGCCCATGATGGCCTTGGCGAAGATGTGAAAGAGATCGGTGCCAACGGCCAGGATGCCCTTGATCCCGGCGCTCATGAGGGCGGGCGTGATGATGAAGCCGCCGCCGGCGCCGATGCACCCCGTGATCAGGCCCGCACACAGGCCGATGAGAATGGATACCAGAAAGATTTCCGGTGTGTAGAAGGCCGGACTGTAGGCCTTCTTGCCGCCCAGGATGGCGGGGAGGGTTTCCGGATCGGCCGCAATGGCCACTGACAGAAAGATGGCCGGCAGAGCCAGCAGGCCCAGGATCGCCAGCCGCTTCCTGCTCCTCAGGATGTTCATGGACGCCTCGTAGTCCCACCGGGCGTGGGCCATGGAGGCGCGCATCAACAGTTCGTAGATGTATCGTCCCTTTTTCATCTCTTTACCCTCTGTCTCCTTTGTCCGTGTTCGCACGATCACAACCACCGGAAAACGAATTCAATCGCCTGGTCCCTCGTGTCCCTCCACCCCCTTTCGTCTTTGCATTCTCTTTTCCTGGAGCTTCTTTTTCTTGTGGGCGTCCTCCACCTTGTAGAGGAGTTCATCGATGTCCATGGGCTTCATCAGGTAGTCGAAGGCCCCCAGTTCCATGCCCCGGATGGCCACCTCCAGGTTGGCATGGCCGGTGAGCATGATCACTTCCGTCAGGGGATGCCTTTCCTTGATGGCCTTGAGGGTCTCGATGCCGTCCATGCCCGGCATTTTCACATCCAGGACCACCACGTCCGTGGGATGCTCCTGCAGGTATTTCAGGGCTTCTTCCCCGCTGCGAACCCCCACGGCCTCCACCCGACGCTTTCGCATGCGCTTGATGAGGGTCTCCAGAAACTCCACCTCGTCGTCCACGAGCAACAGCCGCACCTCTTCCATGGGATCTCACCTCCTGCGCCCCACGGCCTGACAGATCTTTTCCAGCAGTTCTTCCAGCTCACAGGGTTTGGTCAGGTAGTCGAAGGCCCCGTGGGCCATGCCGTCCCGGGCCGCCTGTTCCGAACCGTGCCCGGTGAGCATGATGACGGGCATGTCCGGATCCATCCGCTTGAAGATCTTGAGGACCTCGATGCCGTCCATGTCCTCCATCTTGAGATCGAGGACGGCCGCGTGGAACCGGCGGTCCCGGAGCTTCTGGATTCCCTCGGTGCCGCTGAGGGCCGTGGTGACCCGGATGCCCCGACGCCCCAGTCGGCGTCTCAACACATCCGCAAAGCCCCTCTCGTCATCCACCAGCAGGATGTCCACCGCGTGCGGATGCGCCTCGTGCGTCCCCATGGTTGCCATGGTTTCCCGTCCCCTCAATCGCCCCGGCGCAAGGCAATGGCATGGGCCTTGGCCTCCAGGATCTTCTGCTCATGGCGGGCCTTCTTCTTTTTGGCCTCCTGAACCTTGGCAGACAGGTCCTCGATGTCGCAGGGCTTCATCAGGTAATCGAAGGCCCCCAGGCGCATCCCCTCGATGGCCGTCTCCACCGTGGCATGCCCCGTGAGCATGATCACTTCCACCAGGGGTCGGCGCTTCCTGATTTCCCGAAGCGTCTCGATCCCGTCCATGCCCGGCATCTTCACGTCCAGGATGACCACGTCCACCTTGTCGTCGTCGTCGAGGACCTCCAGCGCCTGGGGCCCGTTGAAGGCCTTGAGGATGTGAAAGCCCCGCTTCCCGAGCCGTTTGGTCATGGTCTCCACGAAGGGCACCTCGTCATCCACCAGCAAAACCATCGTTCGATCCATCTTCTTCCTCCTTTGGATTTTCCGCCCTCTCCCGCTCCACGCCGTCGCCGGCGGGCAGGTACACATGGAAGGCCGTCCCCACGCCCACGGCGCTGTTGACGGTGATGTCCCCCCCCATCTTCTTGACGATCCCGTAGCAGATGGACAGGCCCAGGCCCGTCCCGCGCCCCACGGGCTTGGTGGTGAAAAACGGGTCGAAGATGCGCTGCAGGTTGGCCGGCGGGATCCCCTCCCCGGTATCGGCCACGTCCACGATCACACGGCCGTCCTCGAACCGCGTGGTGATGTCCAGGGTGCCCCCCGTCTTTTCCATGGCGTCCAGGGCGTTGTTGACCAGGTTGAGGAGAACCTGCTGCATCTCCGCGGGCGACATGGACACCCAGGGGATCCCATCGGTGAGGTGGGTGCGGATGCGGACCCCGGCGTATTTGGCCCGCTGCTCCACCAGCCCCACCACCTCCTGCACCAGCTTGTTCAGCTGCACCTGCTGCACCGTGGGGTCGGTGCGGCGGGCGAAACTGAGCAGCTTATGGGTGATCTCCTTGCAGCGGGCGCCCTGGGTTCGGATCTGGCTCAGGGACCGGCGAACCTCCTCCACGTCCAAGGGCTCCCCCTTTTCCAGATCCCCCAGCAGATCCTCCACCCAGCCGGCTTCCTCCACCATGATGGCCACCGGATTGTTGATCTCGTGGGCGATCCCGGCGGCCAGCTCGCCGATGGACGCCAGCTTGCCCGCCTCGATCACCTGCTCGTTCATCATCTCCTTTTCCCGGTCCACCTGGATGATGCGGTTCACCACCCGTCGGGAGAGAGTCCAAGCCGTGCCGGCCACGGCCAGGGCGCTGAGCACCAGCACGCCCAGGCTCAGCCGCCGCGCCCGGTAAAGATCGGAAAAGGCGTCCTGGACGTCCTGGAGGTAGAAGAGGATCCACTGGCCGCCCTTGAGAGGGCGGGAAAAGACGAGAAGGGATCGCCCCGTTTCCGGAACGCGCCTTTCGGTCCAGAACGGGCGGACGTCGTCGGATGGCGCGGAGGGTGCCCGGCCCGGAACCCGACCGGGAACGGACCCTTCCGCGGGCACCGCCGGCAGATCATGGGAAACCTTTTGGGGCTGCAGTCCCGCCAGGAGTTCCTGGGGCGGCAAATCGGGCTCCCGGTTGGGCCGGGTCTGGAACTCCCCCTGCCGATTCACGATGAAGGCCTGACCGGTCCTGCCGATGCGAAGGTTTTCCACCAGCCGGTTGAACGCCACGAAGTCGATGGTGGACCGCACCACCCAGGCGTCGGCCCCCTCCCCGATGCGCACCGCCACGATGAAGTGGGGCAGTCCGCGCAGACCGAGAAAGACGTCGCTGATGGTGTAGGGCCGAGCCAGGGCCTCCTGAAACCAGGGGGCGTCGGTGTAGCGGGCCTGGGTGAGCTGGAACGGTCCGGCATAGGCCTGCTGAAAACCCCGGGCATCCACCAGCCCCAGGTCCACGAAGACCCCGCCGTGCTTTTCCTGCAAAAGGATGAGGAGCCTCCCCAGGAACTTCTCGTCCTTCAGCCGATCCACGGGGTGGACCGCCGCCAGCACCTGGATGTCGGAAAGCTTCTCCTGCAGGAAGGTGTCGATGTGCCGGGCGTGGTTGTTCACCAGTTCGCTCAGATGATCCACCACCTTGTGGCGATAGGCCGTGTGGAACTGCCACCCGGCGATGGCGGCGATCATGAGGAGCGGCAGCAGAGACACCGCCAGGATGATGCCCAGGATGTTGCGGCGCAGGCTGTGGTAGTAGCGATCACCGTTCATGGCCGTCCGGCCCCCGATCCAAGGTGTTGCCTTCCGCTTCCGGCCCCCTCGAGGCCTCTTGCCCTCCCCCGCTCTCCGCCCGGCCCAGGAGGACGCGCCGGAGAACGGCCTTCAGTTCCCACGTGGGCCCCTTCTTGGCCACCACCGCATCGGCCATCCCCGCCAGCTCCGGCGACTCATCGCAGTAGGAATGCACCACCACCGGGAGCTGCGGGTAGTGGTCCTTCAGGAATCGGAGCGTCTCCAGGCCCGATCCGTAGGCCACATCGGGATCGAAGACGAGCGCATGGAAGGACGGACAGGACCGCAGTTGCCGGTGCATGTCCCGGCAGTCGAAGGCCTCGCTCACCTCAAACCCCTCCCGGGCCAGCTCCCTGCGCAGGAAGGCCCGCACGTGTCGGTTTCGATCCGTGATCAGAATCCGGAGGTTCCGCTCCAAAGGGTTCCCTCGGCCCACTGTCACCTCAATCCCTGGAGAGCCTGTGGTTGCCTGTTCCGTCCGCTCCGTGCCTCAAGACACCTTTTGTAGGAGCCGGCTTGCCGGCGATCCGAATCGCGGCCAACGCCGCTCCTACCATGGAAAAAACTCCTTTGCGTCCATTGGCGTTCCTTGGCGGTTCGCTTTCACATCCAAAGGCAACGGGCATGCCAACGGGTCCGGATGGAGGCAACTCCGCTCCCTGCCTTGCGCGCGGGCCCGAAGGCGGGGCTGGGGAGACGCCGAAGGAGATTCCGGCGGGGGTCGGGGGTGTCAGGTTCTTTTACAGATCGTAAAGGGGGATCCCGCGGCCGGTAGTTCTGCTTTGCCGGGGACGGCCTTGGGCGCGCCATGGGTAACCGCAACGTCAGACAGAAGCGTCCCGTCTGTTTCCACGAATCCCACCGGGACAGCCTCGCCGGCTGGCGCGGTTTTTGCCCTCTCTTGCAGGGGGGCGTTTCCAGGCCTTGCACCGGCCGTGCTCCTGGGAGGCTGACCGACAATGGGCCCAATGCCGCGTCTCTACCGAACGCCGAAGACGGCAAGGCCTCGCACGCCATGGGCTCCCGCTTTCGCGGGAGCGACGGAACCGGGGATTCGCGGACGGGCTCTTGGATCCGGGATTCGGACGACGTTCAAGGAGGATTCGCTGTGACGGACGGTCCAACGGAGGTGCCGCCATCCGCTGAGGCCCGACGGCGCGGGAAGATGGAACTGGTCGCAGCGACGGGTCCCGCCATCCTCACCTCGGCCTTGGCCGTCGGGTTCCTCATGGCAGGGGAACCCTTGGCCGCGGCCGCCCTGGGCGGCTCGGCCCTTCTGTCCGCGGTCTTTTCCATGATGCTCCGGCGCAGGGTTCGCGAGGAAAGGACCAAGGACGAGCTGCGAACCCGCCAGCTCCTGCAGGCCCAGAAGCTGGCGGCCATCGGGGAGATGGCTTCCGGCATCGCCCACGAGATCAACAATCCCCTGGCCGTGATCGGCCGGGAAGCCGAATGGATCCAGGCCCTTCTGGAAGACGCCCCGCCCCTGCCCCGACAGACGGCCGCGGAAATCCGCGACTCGCTGGCGGTCATCGGGGACCAGGTGCGCCGGTGCGCCGACATCACCCACCGGCTCCTGGACTTCGCCCGCAAGCGGGAGCCGCTGCGCCAGTGGGTGGATCCCATCGGGTTGGTGGAAGACATGGTCCAGCTGGTGGAGCGGGTTCTTCGCGGCCGCGACATCCGCATCCGTCGCTGCTACGAGCCGGGCCTGGCGGCCGTCTTCACGGACGCCCCCCTGCTTCGGCAGGTGGTTCTCAACCTGCTCAACAACGCGGTGCAGGCCATCGAGCAATCCATGGAACCATCGGGAACCATCACCGTGACCATCGGGGAAAGCCTTCCCGGCTGGGTGGACATGGCGGTGGAAGACACCGGCTGCGGAATCCCGCCCGAAAACATGGGCCGTCTCTTCGACCCGTTTTTCACCACCAAGGCCGCAGGCCAGGGGACCGGCCTAGGCCTGGCCGTCTGCCACAAGATCGTGACCGGCCTGGGGGGATTCATCCTGGTGGAGTCCAAGAAGGGATGCGGCAGCCGGTTCACGGTCCGACTGCCCCGGAAACCCGGAGAAGGGCCGGCCCTTTGAACACCCGGGCCAGCCGGCGGACCCCGACGATGATGGTCGTCCTTGCGCCACCCCGCATGGATGAAAGAGCCTGCAGCGGGCCGCCGGGGAAATGGGTAGAAGGAGGATCCCATATGGAAGGACAAAGGCCTCGAGTGCTCCTGGTGGACGATGAGGAAAGGTTTCGCTGGACCATGGGAAAGCTTCTGCGGCGGCGGGGTTACGATGTGGAGGAAGCCGGTTCGGCCCATGAGGCCCTGGTCCGCATCCAGAAGGGGGATGTGGATGTGGTGGTGCTGGACGTGAAGATGCCGGGCATGGACGGCATCGAGGCGCTGGGACGCATCAAGGCCATCGACCCCCTTCCCGAGGTGATCATCCTCACGGGGCATGCCAACGTGGATGCAGCCGTGGAGATCATGCGCCTGGGAGGCTACGAATACCTGCTGAAACCCTGCCCCATCGAAGACCTGACGAGCAAGATCGACGGGGCCCTGGAAAAGAAGCGGGCCCGGGAAAAACTCCACGGAGGGCCCTGACGGAAACCGTCACTCGTCCAGGCCGTAGCGTTCCTCCAGAAAGCGCCGGGCCGCCTCCTCCACGCTTTCCTCGCTGTTCATGAACATGTCCATCTGCCGCGTGTACTGGAGGAGGCGCCCCACCCGGTCCAAGCGCTCCCGCACCTTGTCACAGGGATATTTCTGGTAGCGGGCGGTCATGCGGTCCCCCACCACGTCCACCTGGAAATCCAGGGTCTCCAGGATGCGGCCGATGGCGCGCACCCGCCTGTTTCGGCGCACCTCGTCGGCGGCCCCCCCCATGAAGGAAAAGGTGATGTAGTTCTTGTTCTGGGTTTGGCCGCAGTAGCTGTCCACGATGCTGTAGTGGTAGCCAACCCGGGAACTGAAATTCAGGTACTTGTCGGAGATGACGGCATAGCTCCGGTCCCCGAAGCGCTCGGCTCCGAGCCGCGGAGGGGACAACATCTGCTCGGAAAGAACCGACAGGAAGCCGCGCAGATTCACGGGTTTCGGGCCGGTACCCCGAAAGGCCTCATGGGTCATCCCTTCCAGGAGCGCCAGGAGCGGAACGCTTCGCACATCCTGCAGAGTCACCCGCCCTCGGCCCGCGGCCCGGGGATCCAATCCTCCGCCCAAGTCCAACAGGTGAAGATCGATGGGCAATTCCGCCTCCAGCTTGACCGCCCACCCTTGCCCGCCGGACACCCCGTCGCTCAGCCGGAACATCTCATGGTAGGACATCTCGTGGGCATAGCGCATGACGTCATGGAGGGTTCGGCAGTTGCCGGGCTGAAAGTCCGGGGACTTGGGGTCCAGGAGGGTCAGCGGCACGATCCAGGATGCCACACGACGGAGCGCCTCATGGACGGGGGTCCCCAGCAGGATCGGCCGGCGCTCTCCTTGGCGGAGGATCAAGTCCCGGCGGCAACCCGCGTAGATAGACCGGCCGCCGGCATCCACCGTGACGAGCCGCCCGGGCGCCAGAATCTCCATGGCCCCTTCCACCCCCACCAGGGTGGGGATGGAGAATTCACGGGCCACCGACGCCATGTGCCCCGTGGCACTGCCCGCTTCGGTGACGATGGCGGCCGCCCGGTCCATCACCAGCACGTAGGAGGGCGAGGAATGGTGGGCCACCAGCACGGCCCCCCTGGGGAAGTTCTCCAGATCCTCGTCCCGACGCACCGGGTGGACGGGGCCGCACGCCACGCCCGCCACCGCCGTCTCCCCTCCAGTCAACAGCGGCTCTTGTGCGGCTTCCGCCTCGGAACTCCCGGGCCGTGGGGGGGGGACCTCTTCCTCGCGTTCCACGGCCCGGAGCGGCGGCCCATGGGATCCCCCGGCCTCCGTGAACACAGGCATTTTCAACTCTCCATGGGTTTTGCCTGTGGAACCTTCCGATCCGTGCAACGGCCGACTCTGCAAGATGAAGAGATTCCCCGTGCCGTCCACGGCCCATTCCACATCCTGCGGACACCCGAAGTGGCGCTCCAACTGCACCACCGCCCGGGCCAGTTCCCGCAGATGCGCCTCCTCCAGGCACGGCCGACCCCGATCCTCTTCGGGAACCGGCTCCGGCTCGAGTCGCCCGTCCTCCCGCATGACGAGCCGAACGGGCTTGCCGGCCACATGACGTTCCAACACGTCCCACGGCTCGCCCTTGCACACCGCGAACCGATCCGGCGTCACTTTCCCGTCCACGGCATAGGGCCCCAGACCCCAAACACCCGTGATGACCACCCGATCCCACCGCCGGAGCACCGGGTCCATGGAATAGGCCACGCCGGCGGCGACGGATTCCACCATCTCCAGGCAAGCCACCCCCATGGCCACGTCCTCGTCCCGAACCCCCATGTGGAACCGGTAGGAAACCGCCCGCGGCGTATAGAGACTGGCCGCAATGATCCGGTAGGTGTGGGCCAGGCGATCCCGGCCCACGTTGAGCTGACTCACGTATTGTCCCGCATAGGAAAGCTCGCTGTCCTCGCCCACGGCGCTGCTGCGCATGGCGATCCGAAGACCACCGGAGGAAGCCCCCCGCCCCGCCACCCTGCCTTGCAGCGCGTCGAAGGCCTGCGTCAGAGCCGCTTCCAGGTCCCGGGGAACCGGCGTGGTGAGAATCCGATGCTGAATCGCCTCGCACACCTCCCGAACCTGGTCGGGAGAGGTGAGGTCCGCCTCCGCCTTGAGCTTTCGGATCGCATCCCTCAGATCCCCCTGGTTCATGAAAAGCTCGAAGGCGGTGGTGGTGACCGCGAAACCGTCCGGCACGCGCAACCCCACGCGATTGCGCACCTCTCCCAGGTTGGCGCTCTTGCCGCCCACCCACGGCGCCACGGTGCGGTCCACCCGGGACAACTCCAGCACCAGCTCGGCCATGGGCTCCGGCCCGGAACGCGCCTCCAGCTCCCGGGCGATGTTTTCCCCGATGCGCGCCAGGGCCCTTTCCAGGCCGGGGTAGCCGTCACGGGATAGGGCGTTGAGGCTTCGGACCATGCGCGCCGCGTGGGACATCCCCAGAGCCGCCCGGGATCGGACGTAGCTCATGTCGAACAGATCCATGCCCCGAAGCTTTTCCGCCATGTCCGAGACGATGCGGGCCAGTTCCGTGTTGGAATCGAGCAGTTCCCTGAACTGGGCGTACTTGTAGCGGAAAAGATCCACCACCTGCTCCGGAGCCGGTTTCGGCTCCCACCGGAATCGATCCTTGACACGCCGCCAGAATCCCACGCCTGTCTCTCCTCCGTGAGTGGTGAGTGGTGAGTCGTAAGTGGTGAGTCGTGAGGCGTCTGGTCGCGGGGTGACGGCTTACCGGCGGTCCGAATCCCGGCCGAGGCCCCTCCGGCAAAAACGTTTCCCACGGGCGGGGATAAACCCCGCCCCTACTCTCCCCGATTGCCCGCCCCACTCCCCACTCCTCACGCCTGACGCCTCACGTTTTCCGGTTCACCACCTTATAGCGCGTGGCCGGGCCGCGGCCGCTCTTTTTCACCAGCCCCTTTTCCACCAGGTCCCGAAGATCGTGCAGGGCCGTGCGGGCGGGAATGCCCCCGGCGGCCTCCTGGTATTCGCTTCGGGTCATGTGGCCCCGGGCCAGCAGGGAAGGCAGGGCGCGCGCCTGCCGGGCATTGAGCGGCGGGAGGGAATCCCCGCCGCCCGGCCGGGGCGCCTCGGGGAATCCGTTAGACCCTCCCGGCGCGTCCGAAGCCGCTTCATTTGCCGTTTTTCCGTCTTTGCCGTCCTCCGGAAGATCTCCCGTCCCCCCCAGACCCAAATCGGAGGCGTAAATCCAGGATCCCTCCACCATGGCCACCGCCCGGGTGAGGCTGTTTTCCAGTTCGCGCACGTTCCCGGGCCAATCGTGGGCCAGCAGGGCGTCCAAGGCGCCCTGGGTCAGGCCCACCGGAGGCCGCTTGATGCGCCGGCATGCCTCGTCCAGGAAATGGGCCGCCAAGAGGGGAATATCCTCCCGTCGCTCCCGAAGGGGCGGCGTGCGCAACGTGATGACATTCAGCCGGTAGTAGAGGTCTTCACGAAAGAGACCGCGCCGGACCAGATCCTGCAAGTCCTCGTTGGTCGCCGCGATGAGGCGCACATCCACTTCCTGCTCCACGTCGCTGCCCAGGGGTCGTATCCTTCGCTCGGCGATGGCCCGCAACAGAGCCTTCTGCACCTTGGGCGAAGCCGTCCCCACCTCGTCCAGGAAGAGGGTTCCTCCGTGAGCCGCCGCGAAGGCGCCCTTGCGGTCCGTCTTCGCCTCGGTGAAGGCCCCTTTCACATGGCCGAAAAGGGCGTCCATGAGAAGGTTCTCGTCCAGGGCCCCGCAATTGATGGCCAGGAAAGGCTTGTCCCGGCGCGACCCCAGCCCATGGATCGCCTCGGCGGCCAGCTGCTTTCCGGTGCCCGTCTCCCCCAGGATGAGCACGTCCGCGTCGGCGGATGCCGCCCGGACCACCTGGTCCCGGAGACGGATCATGGCCGGTGAGCGGCCCACCAGCTTCGAAAGGGCCTCGGGCATCTGCCTTCGCTCCCGCTGCAGCACGGCCGCCTCCTGCTCCAGGGAGATCCTTTCCCGCATGAGGGTTTCCTGTAGCTGGCGGTCCCGGACCTCGATGGTTTCCATCTGCTCCCGGATCCGCACGATGAGATTGTTGATGGCATCCTTGAGAAAGGCCGTTTCCAGGTCCTTTTCCGGAATGGAGAGGGGTTGCAGCCGGCCGGATTCCTGGATCTCGTCGACGGCTCGGGCCAGTTTGTACAGGGGCCGCGTCACCAGGCGGCTCACCTCCCACACGATGGCCGAGAGGAGAAAACAGCTCCCGATGCCGATCAGGAAGATGACGTCCACCTGCCGGTATCCCGCTCGGGTGATGAGCCGGCTGCGATCCACGAAGACCACGCCGCCGTAGACCGAACCCTCCTCTGCCTTTCCGTCGGCATGCCACCGCACGGGAGCGTATCCCAGGTAGACCCGATCCACCTGGGTCTTTTCGTGGGGCTCCACACTGCGGATGAGCACGCCGTGCCTTCCTTCCCGAAGGTCCCCGGCCATGAGCCAGAAGTCCCGGTGGCGGATGTCCGGGCGGAAGGCGCTCTTTAGGTCCGGACGTCCGAAGGTCCCCGAAAGATTCCAGCGGGCCAGATCCGTCCCCAGCGGTGCCGGGCTGCGGGGCTGGTCTTCCGATTGGAAAAGGATCCATCCGCCGGGATCCACGAAATACATGTAGCGAAGTTCCGGGCTGCGCGCGTATCCCGAAAGGGGGGATTGGGCCGAATTGAAGAGGGAGAGGATGTCCCGCACCTGGCGGGCATCCACGCTCAGGAAGACGAAGCCCCGTGGTGACGGGCCGCCCGCCCCGGATCCGCCCCATGGGCCCACGGGCGCGATGAAACGGATCACATGGGTGACCTGCCCCGGCGGGACCGAGCCTTCGCCACGGGCCCATACGGCCGGCACCACGCGGCTGATCCACGGACCACCCTCTTCAGAACCCGGTCCGCCCTTCACGGGATCGACCATGGGCACCCCGTCCCACAAGCCCGCCCAGTGGTCCGTCGAAACCGTCTCCAAGGCCCCTCCCGCGGGTCTCCACACCCGGGTCCGCCCCTCCCCGGGGAAGACCACCCCCGCCTCCGCATAGGTCCAGCCCCGAATGGATCGCTTCCCGGCCAGGAATCGCTCCACCTCCTCTTCGGAAAGGCCGCTGCGCGCCAGCCACAGGACGTCCTCCCGGCACCGATCGAAGAATTGTTCCATCTCGTGAGCCGCCCCCAGGGTCTGGAGCAGCACGGTCCGGCGCACCGCCTCCTCCAGAAACCGGCTGGAAAACCAGTGCGTCAGATACCCCGTCACCACCAGGATGAAGACCACCGCCGGGATCAGAACCATCCAGAGCTTGGTGCGAAGTCGAAAGGAACTGAAGGAGAAGGCCTCGCGGGCTTCCATCACCCCACCGTTCAGCAGCTTGATGCCCATGGACCCACCTCCGTTTCCCCGCCTCCTTCGGCGGCCGCCAAACCTTTCCACAGCCCCTTGCCGGAGTTCCCTAGGGCAACCTTTGTGCCAAGCCGCATAAAAATCGCGCCGGCTTCATCCAATGGAAATTCAGATGTTTTTCCCCTTCGGCACCCGGAGGACCCGGCCGGGACCGGCGTCGGATCCGTCAGGTTTCTTTACAGTATGGCGAGATATCCTGAAAACATCCATAAAACCGAAGACTTGTGGTTCATCGCGCCCTTGGCCGCCTTTCCGCCCGGATGGATCGTCCCCGTGGCGCGCCCGCAGGGGTTGAGAAGACCGCCAGCTCCCATGGAGCGCTGGATTTCCCCGGATCCCGCAAAGGATGTGGGATTTCGCCGGCATGGAGCTTGCCTGCTGTGGGCTGCGACCCGACGCGGGATGAACGGGGCCGAGGGGCCCTCGAGAAGAGAAGACAGCTGGAATCCCATGGAGAAAGGAGGACGTAACCGAAAAACGGAAGGCGGTGGAAGGGAACGAAAGAAGAGTTTTTGTGTAACCGACCAACAGGGAGGTGGAAGACATGAAAAGGTGGATGCGCAGAGTCCTGGGCGCTGCGGGCCTTCTGCCCGTCGCGGCGCCCTCCCTCGTGTGGGCGGCTGGCGGCAAGGCGAGCCAGCTGGTGGTGGTGGCGGACACCCGCGTGATCCAAAACGCGGCGCTCAAATACTTCGCCGATCTCTACAACACCAACATCTGGCTCTTCGCCGTGTGGGCGGTGGTGCTCACCGCCGTCTACGGATGCTTTCTCGGCCTACTAATGGACTTCATCATGGCCCGTACCGGCCTGGACCTCAAGAGCCGCAAGATCGTGGAACACTAGCAATCGAGGAGGGCGGATTATGGATTGGCTCTATCTGCACATGCCCATCGCCGGCATGGACATCTTCTGGCCGGGATTGGTGCTCATCGGATTCGCCGTGGGCGTCATCGGAGGGTTTTTCGGCATGGGCGGCGCTTGGATGGTGACCCCCGGGTTGAACATCCTGGGCTTTCCCATGGCCTTCGCCATCGGCACGGACATCGCCCACATCGCCGGAAAGTCCATGGTGTCCACCATGCGCCATTCCAAGTTCGGCAACGTGGATTACAAGCTGGGGATCGTGATGCTGGTGGGCACCATGGTGGGGATCGAGTGCGGGGCCCAGATCGTCATGTTCCTGGAGCGCATCGGACGGGTGGGCAGCGTGGTCCGCTGGGTTTACGTGGTTTTTCTCGCTCTGATCGCGTTCATGGTCTTCTACGACTATTTCAAGGCCGTCCAGAAGAAGAGGGCCGGCATTGTGGAAGGAGAGAAGGGCACGGAAGGCATCACGTGGTACAAGACGCTCCATAAGATCCGCATTCCCCCCATGATGCACTTCAAGGCGGCGGGGTTCACCTGCTCGGCGTGGCTGCCCATCATGGTGAGTTTCGCCACGGGCGTGCTGGCCGGGTTCCTCGGCATCGGCGGCGGCCTGCTGCGCATGCCCGCCCTGGTCTACCTGGTGGGATGCCCCACCCACATCGCCGTGGGCACCGACCTTTTCGAGGTGATGGTCTCCGGTCTGTACGGGGCTTTCACGTACAGCCTCAAGGGTCGCATTGAGCTGGTGGCCGTCTTCGTCATGCTCACCGGCGCGGCCATCGGAGCCCAGATCGGCACCGTGGCCACCAAGTACTCCAAGGGCTACGGCATCCGGGTGGCCTTCGGATGCGCCGTGGTGGCCTGCATGGTGTCCATCATCCTGAAGCAGTATAAATACAACGCGGCGGCGGCGGTGATCATCCTGGGCGCCATCGGGATCATCTGCGCCTACATCATGGCCGTCATGTTCAAGGGCGCGGCCCAGGAGCTGCGCGAAAAGAAGGCCCGGGAGCAGGCCCAGGCGAGCTTCTGAGGCGGCCGTCGGCCGGTGATCGGTCCGCCCAGGCGAAACCCACCATGGGGCCGGGGCGGACCAAGACCAAAACGCGGAAGAAACCATCCGGAGGAGACTCCATGAAAAGACTGTTCGGGTTGTGGGTTCTTTTCTTCGCCCTTTCGTGCCTGGTTGTTCCGGCGGCGTCCCAGGCCGCGGAAGTGGCCCAGGGCAAGGTGATCGCGGTGGATGCCGCCGCCAAAACGCTCACCATCGAGGAGTTTGACACCAACATCAGCCACGAGAATCCCTACGGGCGACCCACGGGCATCACCTCGGTCTACCGGACCGAGGGGGCCCTGGTGGGTATTCCGCCGGAACCCGGAGACGTGGTTCGGATCGCCTATGAAACCAAGGGTTCCGAACGCATCGCCATCCGGGTCATGAATGTGTCCAAGCAGGATCTGCGAGGGAAGTAACGCCCGTGGAAGGCGCCTCGTCCCGGTCGCGGGGCGGAGCCCCGCGGCCCGATTGCCCGGAGTTTCGCTCGGTGGCATCCAATGAGCCACACATTCATTCCCGGACAAGCTCCTGGGACGAAACGGTTATTGAAGGCGGGAACATGCGATAGCCGGCGTTAAGTTCTTTCCACAATCGCCGGAAACCGGGAGAACCCCATGAACGCGAGACAAAAAGGGATCGTGATCGCCATGGATCTTCTGCTTCTTTTGGAGTTGACGGTGTGCATGTATTGGGGGGCCGCCCGGGGGGAGATGATGGCGGCCTTTTTCATCCGGAGCTTTCTGCCCATGGCGCTGGCCACCGTGATCGGGGCGCGCTTCTGCATCCGGCGGTGCCGGAGCGTCCGGGCGGCCGGTCCTCGGGAAGGGTGACCTCCATGAAGCCGCAAAAGGCTCCTCCCCCGCCCCTGGTGAGGATCGCAGGTCTGGCGGCGGGCGTCCTTCTCCTGGTTTCGGCCATGGACGCCATCGTGGCCGGATTCCGGACCCCCGAAGAGGAAGTGCGGCTCGTGGCCGGAGCGTCGGCTCCCGTGGCGGGAAAGACCGAAACGGCCATCCCGGGCATCCATTGGCTGACCTACGAAAGCTCCGGCCCCCACGTCACGCTGGTCTTTCTGGAAGGCCGGGGGCGCCTGTGGCGGGGTCGCGTGGAAGCCTCTCCCGACGCTCCGGCGGGCGAAGTTTCCCTTCGGGTCTTTCTCCATGGGGAGACCCCCGAGGAAGCCGCGCGAAACCCCGTGTACAGGGTGCGCATTTTTGAAGACGCAAACGCCCTGCAAAAGGCCGAACGGTCCTTCTTTCGCCGTCTTCTCGGTTGGAGTCCCTGGATCGTCGCCGCCACGGCCCTTCCCGTGCTCATGGCATGCCTGGGCCTGTCCTACAGAGCCGAGACGCGACGGGACCAAGCCCTGCGCCGCCAGGGCGTGGCCCCCGTCTATCGGGCCCGCAAGGGAGCGGACGGCTGGGAGCTGGCCTTCGGCCTGGGGACCGCGGACGGGCTGCATGCGGGAGACCGGGTGATGGTGGTAGACGAGGCGGGAAAGACCATCGGCACGGCCGTGGTGGCCTCCGCCACTCGCGACGACGCCCTGGCCCGCCTGGATTCCCGCCTTTCTCTCCCCGGGCAGGTCTTCGTCGCCGCACGAGGCCGGGAAGATCCTTCCGGAAAGGCTTGACGACCGGCGGCCCCCGCACCACACTGGCGTGAATGGACGCACACGAAGCCGGACGGCGCAGGGCCCATGGGAGGCCGCGCCGCGCTCCGCCGGGGAGCAAGGGCCGGAAGGGCCGCCGGAAAGGAAACCTCAGCACGGGAAGGAAGGACGGGAACGATGCGGCTGGAAGACATCATGACACGACGACTGGAAACCATCTCCGCCCATGCCAGCGTGTACGAAGCCATCGAACGCATGGTGGACAAGCGGATCCGCTCCCTCCTGGTGGTGGCCGACGGGCCCGTGGAAACGGACGGGGTGGTGACGGCCCGGGACGTGGTTTTCAAGGTGCTGGCCAAGGGACTCAACCCGCACAACGTGCGGGTGGGAGAGATCGCAGGGCGGCCCCTTCGGTGCGTGGACAAGGACCAGACCGTGGAGGCGGTGGCGGCGGTCATGGAAGAGGCCAACGTGGCGCGCGTTTTCGTGTGCGACGAAGGCCGGGTGGTGGGCGTGGTGGCGCTCATGGACATCATGCAGGCGAACCTGGTGGCGAGGGCCAAGAACAGCCATGCTTAAGCGACTTCTCAAGGGCAACCGGAAGGAGGAGGAGGCGCTGGTGTCCATGCGCGAACACCTGGGCCTCCTCTGTTCGGCCACCGAGACCTTCGACCGCCTCCTGAACGAGCGCAAGGAACATCTGGTGGAGCGCATCTGCGACCTGGAGCGGGAAGGCGACATGGCCCGAAGGAAGGTGCTTTCCACCATCTTCGAGGGCGCCTTCCTTCCCTACCTGCGCCCCAACCTGTGCCGGTTCGTGGAGCTGGTGGACGAGGCCTTCGACACCCTGGAAGACGCCGCACGGACCTTCGCCATGATCCGGCTGCACCCTTCCCTCACCGACGAATGCCTCAAAATCGCCTCCCTCAACAAGCAGATGTGCGAGATCTTGGCCGTGGCCTTCGAGATCACCCTGCAAGGGGGGGATCTGCGGGAACAGTCTCTGGCGGTCCGCATCCTGGAAAAGAGGGTGGACGATCTGAAACACGACATCTTTCAGCGCGTGGCCTCCCTGCCGGTGGCCGGCTTCTGGGACGGCAAGTTCCTGGCCGATTTCCTGGAAAGCCTCACCCGTTTCAGCGACCTGCTGGAAGACGCCGCCGATGCTCTCTACATCCTGAGCGTGAGCTTCCGTTAGCGGGCGGACGGCAACATGTGGCGGATCCTGAGCGGCTGTTTCATGGGGTGGAGTCTGGGGGCCAACAACTCGGCCAACGTCTTCGCCACGGCCGTGGCCAGCGGGCTGGTGCGTTACGCCGTGGCCATCTGGCTCACGGCGATCTTCGTGGTGGCCGGAGCCGTCCTGGAAGGGGCCAAGTGCATGGGCACCTACGGCGCCCTGGTTTCGCTGGGTGTGGACGCCGCTTTCCTCGTCACCCTGGCCACGGCCGTCACCACCGCATTCCTCACCCATGCCGCCATTCCCGGCTCCACTTCTCAGGCCATTGTGGGAGCCCTTCTGGGTTGGGCCGCCCTGCACGGCACCCCCGACTTCACCAAGCTGTATAAGATCATGACCTGCTGGGTCCTCACACCCGTGGGCGGCATCGTGGGGAGCTGGTGCATCTACCAGGGCATCGTCGGAACGGTGGAAAGGCGCATGAAATCCTTGGTGGCCCGCAACAGGTTTTACGTGACCGGAGTCGTGATCACCGGCTGCTACAGCGCCTACTGTCTGGGAGCCAACAACGTGGCCAACGTCACCGGGGTTTACGTGTCCTCCGGGCTGCTGGACGCCCCCACGGCCGCCCTGGTGGGCGGGCTGAGCATCGCCTTGGGCGTGCTCACCTACAGCCGCAAGATCATGATGGCCGTGGGCAAGGGTATCGTCCCTCTGGACCCCGGCTCCGCCTTGGCGGCCGTCCTGGCAGAAGCCCTCACCCTTCACGTCTTCACCCAGATCGGCGTTCCGGTCTCCTCCTCCCAGGCCATCGTGGGCGCCGTGATCGGCGTCGGACTGGTACGGGACAGGAAGACGGTGAACGCCCGCATGGTGGCCAAAATCAGCATGGGCTGGGTGCTGACGCCCGTCATCGCAGCAGCCGTGCTCCTGGCCCTTCACCTGCTCTGGAAAGGGATCCCGTTATGGGTCGACTCCATGTGCTCTGGAAGCTCTATATCGCCTACACCTGTGCCCTACTTGTGGCAATGAGCCTGGGCGGCTGGGCCGTCACCGACCTGGCCGGACGGACTCTGAGACGTCAGCTGCTGGACGACACCACCCGCCTGGCCCGGATTCTGGCCGAACGCCTGGAAGCCGAGGAGCCCCTGGCGGGAACCTACGACAACGTGTGCGTCCGGCTGTCCCGGCTGGCGGGCATGCGCATTTCCATCATCCGCGAGGACGGCAAGGTGATGGGGGATTCCCACACCCCTTCGTCGCTCATGGCCAATCACGCGGGCCGCCCCGAATTCGTCCAGGCCCGGGAGGGACGGGTGGGTGTGGCGTGGCGCACGAGCGCCACCCTGAACGAACCGTTTCTTTATGTGGCGGTCCGGATGCCGGAAAAGCCGCTGGTGGTCCGGGTGGCCCGTGTGGGCGAAGAGGTGCGGCGCGGGGAGCGCAACCTGACGGCCCTTCTTTCCCTGGGCCTCTACCTGGCGCCCGCCCTGGCGGCCGTGGCAGGCCTGTATGTCACTCGAGTGCTTCGCGCGGAAAAAGAGGAGGACCCATGGAAGCGTTGGACGGGCTCCGGTGGCATTTCACCGTTTCAGGAGTAGACACCTACTGGTTTCTTCCCCCCCTGGTCATGCTCTGCATCTCGTCGCTCACGTCCATGGGCGGCGTGTCGGGGGCCTTCATCCTGCTGCCCTTCCAGATGAGTGTGCTGGGTTATACGGCGCCGGGCGTGAGCGCCACCAACTTCGTCTACAACATCGTCTCCATCCCCGTGGGGGTGCTGCGCCACATCCGTTCGGGCAGGCTCTGCTGGCCCCTCTTCTGGCTCCTCGTGGGCAGCACGCTTCCGGGCGTCTTTCTGGGCTACTACATCCGCCTCGTCTATCTTCCCCAGCCGGGGCGGTTCAAGATCTTCGTGGGGGCGGTGCTGGCCTATCTGGGTCTGCGAACCCTGTGGAGCACATGGCAGGAGGCGAAGCCCGGCAACGGCACGCCCAAGGCGCCGCCGGCCGGGCGCATCACCGGCGGAACCCTTTCGCTCACGCGCGGCACCATCGTCTTCGGGGATCGAATCTACAGCTACCCCACCCTGCCCCTGGCCGGGACCTCCCTGGCCGTGGGGGTGATCGGAGGGGCCTACGGCATCGGCGGCGGGGCCCTCATGGCGCCTTTCGTCATCTCGGTCCTGAACCTTCCGCCGTACGTGGTTTCGGGAGCCACCCTCTTTTCCACCTGGTGCACCTCCGTGGTGGCGGCCCTTTTCTACGCCTTCGGGCCCACCTTCGGCACCCAGGCGAACGCCGCCCCCGACTGGCTACTGGGGAGCCTTTTCGGCGTGGGGGGCCTGTTGGGCATCTACCTGGGAGCCCGGCTCCAACAGCATGTGCCCGCCGTGGTCATCAAAGGAATCCTGGCGGCGGCGGTTCTTTTCGTGGCCTTCCGGTACCTGCGGCCCCTGCTGGGTGGCTGAAGGAACGGCGCGGGGCTGAAGCCCCGCGGGAAAGGGCCGTCGTAACCCTATGACAGAACAGACAGTAGGCCCGACGGCCCACCCGACGTTCGGGGGATCTTCCGCAGCCCTAAAGGGCTGCGCTACGAGAAAAGAGATCATCCGCCACGTTTTCGGACAGCCTCCTACGAGTTTGCCTGACAACGCTGTTTCCTGGGAGCGCGGGCGTCTCGCCCGCTTCTCGTGCGGGCCGGAGGCCCGCGCTTCCAGGGCAAGAGGCTTGAAGGTCCGTGGTCGGACAGGCTCTTAGGGCGGGCCGGCGCGCTCCCGCAGGAGCTTTCGCTCGTAGGCTTGCTCCACCTTGGGGATCAGATCGGCCAGCTTGCAGGGCTTCATCACGTAGTCGAAGGCCCCCAGTTCCATCCCCTGGATCCCCGATTCCACGGAAGCGTGCCCGGTGAGCAGGATGACCTCCACGGCGGGCCATCGGGTCTTGACCACCCGAAGCACCTCCAAACCGTCCATGCCCGGCATCTTCACATCCAGGATCATGACATCGCACGGTTCGGTTTCCAGGACGGCCAGGGCCTCCTTCCCGGAGGCCGCCCCCCGGGCGGGAATCTCCCGCCGCTCCAGGCGCCGGACCAGCGTCTCCAGGAAATCCGGCTCGTCGTCCACGACCAGCACGCGATAGGGCCGCACCACTCCCCTCCCCTTTCAAACACGGTTGACGGCATCCAGGAGCTGACGAAGCCGTCCGAAATCCTTGCGGTTGAAATCCACCAACAGCCGTGGCAGGCGGAACACCTCGGGTTCGTCCGACTCCTCCTCCAGCGCCTCCGCCGCCCGGATGGACCCGCGGGGCACCAGGATGTCCTTGAATTCCCGATTCCATTGGTCCACGGCCGACACGGGCACAGGCTCCTTGAGGCGCAGCACCAGGACGTTGCCCACATACCGCAGGCTGTGGTAACGCCGATAAAAGGCCCGGATGGAGTCCACGGCCGCCTCCGGTGAGGTGACCCTTTCGAAGAGATGAAAGTCGTTGGCACCGATGAGGCCCCGGGCCAGCAGATTTTCCCTGAGAAATTGCATCCACCGGAGCCAGTAGTCGTCCCCGGACGGCTCGATGAGCACCAGGGGCATGGGGTTGTGTTTGCCCGTCTGGAGCAGGGTCAGGGTCTCCATGGCCTCGTCCAGGGTCCCGAACCCTCCCGGAAAGAGCGCCACGGCATCCGCCTCTTTCAGGAAAGCCACCTTCCGGTTGAAGAAGTACTTGTAGTGGATGACGCGCGGACTGTTTTCCAGGACGGGATTGGGCGACTGCTCAAAGGGAAGGCGGATGGTGACGCCGAAGGAATGCTCGGGGCCGGCCCCTTCGTTGACGGCCTGCATGATCCCGGGACCGCCGCCCGTGATCACCATGAATCCGGCCCGGGCCAGCAGGCGCCCGAAGTCCGCCGCCATCCGGTAGGTGGGCTCGTGGGGGGCGGTTCGGGCCGAACCGAAAACCGTCACCTTCCGAACCCCGCGGTAGGGGCCGAAGACCTTGGCCGTGAAGCGCATCTCCTTCAAGGTGGTGTTCATGACCTTGAGGTCCAGAGGGGAAGTGCTCTCCTGGCCGGCCTTGAGCGCCGCCAGAATGATCTGGCGCACCCAGCCGGGTTCCTGGATGCCTCCCGCCGCGTCCATCAAGGCCTGAATCTTTTCGTCCACACCCGGGTTGGGTTCCGTGAAAGACAGCCGAAGGGGCTCCCGATTCATCCGTTTTCTCCCTCCACGCTCATGGGGCTTATCCGCACTTTCATCAAACCTTCCTACCCGCGCTTGGGTCCTCTCCTTGCCACTCTACCCCGTTCCCGGACCCGACTCCATATCCGTTTTGGGGGCGGGCTCTGGTGTCGGAGATCCATTGTCGGAAAGCCGCCTAAGCGCGAAGGTCGTTGACGGGCACGCTCACCGTAAAGACGGCGCCGCCCTCGGCGCGGTTGGCCGCTTCGATCCGCCCGCCCAGGTTCGTCAGGATGCTGTGACAGATGCTGAGCCCCAACCCCGTTCCGCTTCCCAGCTTCTTGGTGGTGAAGAAGGGATCGAAGATCTTGCCCAGGATCTCCGACGGAATCCCGGGACCGCTGTCGGCCACCTGCACCCGGACCTCGCGGGCCGCCGGATCGAATTGCGTCGTCACCCACACCTGCCCGTCCCGGCCCACGGCATCGATGGCATTGTTAAGGATGTTGAGCAGGACCTGTTGGAGCTGGGCGCCGTCGCTCACGACCTCCGGGGCCGACGGATCCCGTTCCACGTGAATCCGGATGTTGCGGTGGAGGGCCTCGTTTTCGAGAAACTGCAGGGTCTCCTCCACCAGCCGGTTCACATCCACCGGCTGCCGCACGGGTTCCATCCGCCGGGCAAAGCCCAACAGGCGATGCGTCACCTTTCTCGCCCGATCCACGTGCTGTTCGATCTTGCCCACCGCTTCCGCAAACTCCCGGAAGTTTTCACTGGCCTGAACGTCCTCTTCCTCCAACAGATCGTGGATCCAACCGGCCTTTTCCTGGATCACCGCCAGCGGATTGTTGATCTCGTGGGCGATGCCCGCCGCCAGCCGGCCCAGGGCCGCCATCTTGCTGGTCTGCAGGAGATTGGCATCCAGGGCGGCCTTCTGCCGGTCCGATTCCACCAACTGGGCGATCACCAGGCGAACCACGAAGACGGTGCCCCCCACCACCGCGCAGATGCTCAGCACCATCAATCCCAGAGCCAGGGAGCGGGTTTCCAGGATGGGTAGAAGCTCCTCCCGGGGGTCTTCCAGCACCACCAGCATCCACGGCACGTTCCGGAGCCAGGTGGCGGCCATGAGCATCCTGCCCCGAGGGAGCTCTTCGTCCAGAAGGCGCGTGCCCCGAAAGCGGGCCAGATTGGGGGTGGGCGCCTCGGTGAGCACCTGCCCGTGAAACCGGGATGCCGTCTGGAGGATGTTTTTTTCGTTGACCAGATAGGCTTCCCCGCCCTTGCCGACCTGGGCGGCCCGGACCATGGATTCAAAAAGATCCGTGTTGATGGTGGCCCTCAGCACCCAGCAGCGGGCCCCTTCCCAGCGGAGGACGGCGATGACGAAATGGGGCACCTTGCGAACCCCCAGAAAGACGTCGCTGATATGCACCCCCCGCTGCATCACCGATTGAAACCAGGGAGCCTCCCGATAGTTGACTCCCAGGAGCGGATAGGGACCCGCATAGGCCAGGTGGTCCCCGTTTTGATCGATCACCCCCAGGTCCACGTAATATTTGGAACGTCGTTGGATGAGTTCGAAAAGATCCTGCAGGACCGAAGAGCGAACCAGTTCGTCCAGGGTATGGGTGTAGGCCAGGGTGGTGAGCTGGGAGATCCTTTCGTCGAAGAAGAGATCCAGGGCGTGACGGCGGTCCTCCGCCACCGTCCGCAGGGTTTCCTTGACACGCGCCGAGTAGGCGCGGTCGAACTGCACGTAGAGGCTCGTCCCCACGAGGAAGAGGGGGATGAGGGAAAAGCCCAGCGTAACGGCAATGAGCTTGAGGCGCAGCAGCGAGTAGTCTTTGTCCATGGGGAATTCGCCCTCATCGGCCGGCCCGGATCCGCGCCGGGACCGGCCTTCACATGGCACTAGGAGGCTGTCCGAGAACTGCTCAAACCGTCACTCCCGCGCAAGCGGGAGCCCATAAGTTGCCGGAAATCCTGGATCCCCGCTTTCGCTGGGATGACGGATGGACGTTGGAAGGGGCAAATGAGCCATTTTCAGACAAGCTCCTAGGAGGCCGTCCGAAAACGTCGCGGATGATCTTTTTTCTCGTAGCGCAGCCCTTTAGGGCTGCGGAAGATCCCCCGAACGTTGGATGGGCCATCGCGTATTTCCTGTCGCTTCATGAAGTTGCGATGGCCCTTTCCGCGGGGCTGAAGCCCCGCGGCTACGAAAAGAGGGGCCATCGCCCGGGCTCTTGTCTTGGAGAGCCATTGTCGGACAGCCTCCTAGCCGGGGAGCGCGGTGATCAGCGTGGGCGTCTTCACCATCTCATAGAGCTGGCGCTTGCAGAGCTTGTAGCGCTCGAAGTAGATCCGGGCCACTTCCTTCATGAGCACGTAGCCGATCAGCGGATTGGCCTGAATCAGCTCCTCCAGGCGCCCCACATCCACCTCCAGGAGCTCCGTATCCTCCTGGCACACAGCCGTGAGCGTGTACTGTTTGGACGGCATGAGGGAGGCGACTCCGAAGACCTCGCCGGGCATCCGCGTCTCAAAGGCGATCCCCACGGTGTCGCCCGGGCGCAGCTCGCGGAGGCTGACCATTCCCCTGGTGACCACGTAGAACTTGCAGGCCGGATCCCCATGCCGATAGATGATTCCGCCTTTCTGGAGAACCCGCTTTTCCGTAAAGCCGCCGATCATCTGCAGATCGGCTTCGCCCAGAACGTTGAAGAAACCGCTGGACCTCAATTCCTCCACCGTGGTCATGCCACCCTCCTTTGCGTTTTCCAATGCACCACCGGTGCCGAAAACCGACGACAGCCGCCGTTGGACCGTCGCGGCACCTGGATGCACAAGAGGGCAAAAATCGGACCAGCCGCCCCTTTCGGTCGCCGCCCCGGACCGCCCGGCGGGATGGGTCGCGGATCGGGAGGCATCGAGCGGTTTCTTTACAAACCGTAAAAAAACCTGACACCATCAGCGGGCTCCGTACGATTGGGAGCGCCCGCGGGACGGACGATTCGCGCCCCCTCCACCTTGGCCCGCTTTATGCTCTCCAAGCCGTCGAAATCGGCGGAACCTGCGATTCAGGAATCTTTACCATAGGAGGTTCCCATGTTCGTCGGCTGGCACATGACGCGAAATCCCGTGACCGTGTCTCCGGACACCCCGCTTCCCTCCGCCCGCGAGATCATGGAAAAGAAGGGCTTCTCCCACCTGCCGGTAGTCGATGACAAGGGACGCCTGTGCGGCATCATCACGGACCGGGACATCAAGAAGGCCTGGGCCTCCCCGGCCACGACCCTGAGTGTTTACGAGTTCACCTATCTTCTGGGGCGTCTGAAAGTGTCCGCCGTGATGACCCGGGACGTGATCACGGCCCATCCGGGAACCAGCGTGGAACGGGCCGCCTGGATACTCCGCAAGAACAGGATCGGGGCGCTGCCCGTGGTGAACGACCGGGACAAGGTGGTGGGCATTCTCACCGTGTCGGATCTGCTGGACCTGATTCTGCTGGCCACGGGCATCACGGAAGACAGCGCCCGTCTGCTTCTTTTCGTGGGAGATCGCACCGGGGCCATGGCCGACGTGAGCCGGATCCTGCAACAGGCGGGCATCAACCTGCGAAGCGCCCTCACGGTGACTCTGCCCGATCACCAAGGGATCTGGCAGCTCATCATCCGCGTGAACATCGCCGTCAAAGAAGCCGCCGCCCGCGCCCTGGAAGACGCCGGCTACCGGGTCCTGACCCATTACGTGGAGGACCTGTCCCCCTATCTTTCGGAATAAGCCGGCGGTTCGTCACCTCCGCCGGCAAAGCCGGAACGGCGAGGAGAGCCCCAACCCACAGGATGGTCCCTGCCAGGCTCACCCCCCCGAGAGCATCGACCGAACCGGCTCTCCTCGCCTTCCACTCAAACCATCCGAACCGCACCATTCACCTTCAACCCTGTAGTCGCGAGTTTTTCTCGCTTCCCCCCGGCACCCTGAGTATCCAGGGCTAAATGGAGGGATTTTTCCATGGGGTTTCTCGATCGCCGCACGCGTAGCGGGCGGAGATAAACCCCGCCCCTACCCGAGAGGCCAAACCTTTCGTGTCGGGACGGGCTTTACGCATGCCCGTCAGGACCCCACAAAACCGAGATCCATGGCCACGGCCCGAACCTTACACAGGACGCGCGAATCGCCTCATCTTCGGCAGGCCGGTCGAAGGGATTTGCCTTAAAATGGATGGAACACGTCTGGAAAAGGATCCATGGCCGACGATCTCAACAAGGGAGGATGAATGTGAAGTGGCTGTTGGTATTCTGTTCACCGGCGGGATCCACCCGCCGGGTGGCCCGATGGATGGAGCAAGCACTCCTCGACCAGAATCAAAGTCCTAATCTGAGCGGTTTTTTCTTCGGGTGTCTCTTACACTGCGTGATTAGCGGGCGGGGATAAACCCCGCCCCTACCCAATGGGTCTGGGGCTTTTTGTAGGGGCGGGCTTTACGCCCGCCCTTCAGGACCTGTCCATGAGAAAGAACCGTCCAATTCAGGAAAGTGTGACTCTCGTGGATGTGGGAGCCGAGCCGGGCGCGGCGCCCAGGGCCGGGGATGTTCTTTCAGCGGACGACCGAGTCGGTCTGTGCGTGGGGTCCCCCGTCTATCGGGATCTGGCCGTTTCGCCCATCATGGACCTTTTGGATCAGCTTCCCGAAGTGCCCCATAAGGCCTGGGCCCTTCCCTTCGTCACGTGGGGAGAAGCCTGCAGCGGGATCGCTCTGTGGCAGATGGGGCGGACCTTGCACCGGAAAGGCTATGCCTTGGCCGGAGCCCTCAAGATCCAGGCGGTTCACTCCATGATGTGGCGCTCCGAGAGGCCTCTCGGCGCCGGCCGTCCCAACCGGGAGGACCTGCTGTTGGTGCGCTCTTTCGTCGATCGTCTGGTCCGGCGCCTGAAGAGTGACCGGAGCGAGCCCCTTCCCTTGGATGCCCTGGACTACCAGCCCCCGGGACGACGCGACGAAATGACGGCCAAGATGGAATCTCCGCCCCCGCCTTTTGAAAAGCGGATCGATAAGGAAAAATGTACACTTTGCGGTCTCTGCCAATCTTCCTGTCCCGCCCGGACGATCAGCCTGGAGCCCGAACCGACCATCGGGCCCCGTTGCATCGATTGCATGACGTGCTACCGCCTGTGTCCGGAAGAGGCCGTGCAGGCATCCGTGGATTTCACAGCCCTTGAGGCTTTCATCCGAAACCGGGCCGCCTCCATCGGGGAGGAACCCCCTTCGCAGGCCTTCGAACCCCGTTAGGTCTTCGTCCGAGAACGGGTTTCCTCCAACACCAACAAGGGATCCGTCTTTTTTCGTAGCCGCGGGGCGTCGGCCCCTGGGAACGGGCCGGCATAACCCTGGAAAATATCCAGGTGTGACGGTTGGGAAAGTTCTCGGAAAGGCTCCTACGTCACGGAGGCCTCCACGCGGATTCCGTACTTTTCCATGCGGGCCAGCAGGGTGGGGCGGGATATGCCGAGAAGCCGGGCGGCCTGGGTCCGGTTGCCGCCCGTGATCTCCAGGGCCGCCCGGATCACCCGCGCCGAGAAATCGTCCACCAGCTCGTCGAAAAGCCTTTCGGAACGCCCCTGGTCCAACTGCTCGAAGATCCATCGATCCAGCCAGCCCCCCCCGCCTTCCTCCCCGGCGGAAACGACCCGACGGCCGGAAGCCTCCTCGGGGCCGTTTTCGCCCACGGCCCGCAGCACGTCGGCCGGCTCCAAGGGATATCCCCGGTTGAAGATGAGCGCCTTTCGGATGACGTTGGCCAACTCCCGCACGTTTCCGGGCCAGTCCATGGCCATGAGGCACTCCCGGGCCTCGGCGGTGAGGCCGGGGTTCGGCGTTCCCAGTTCCGCCGCAAAGCGGGCCAGAAAGTAGTCGGCCAGCAGCGGGATGTCCTCCCGGCGATCCCTCAGGGGCGGCAGCATCAGGGTAACCACGTTGAGCCGATAGAACAGATCATCCCGGAACCGCCCCTGGGCCACCGCCTCTTCCAGGTCGCGGTTGGTGGCCGCCAGAATCCGCACGTCCACGGGAATGGGCCGCCGGCCGCCCAGCCGTTCGATGCTTCGTTCCTGGAGCAGCCGCAGGAGCTTGGCCTGGATGCTCACGGGCATATCGCCGATCTCGTCCAGAAAGAGCGTTCCCCGGTGAGCCTGTTCCACCTTGCCCACCCGGCGGCTCGCGGCCCCCGTGAACGCTCCCTTTTCGTACCCGAACAGCTCGCTTTCCAGCAGGGTCTCGGGAATGGCCACGCAGTTGATCACCAGGAAGGGCGCCTGGGCCCGGTGGCTGTGCTGGTAGATGGCCCGGGCCACCAGTTCCTTGCCGGTGCCCGATTCGCCGCGGATGAGCACGGTGGCGTCCGTGGCTGCCACGCGCCCGATGGCCTTGTAAACCTCCTGCATGGCCCGGCTGCGGCCGATGAGGGCGTCCCCCCGGAAGGAGTCGGGGACCGAGTCCACGGCCACCTTGGTGCGCATGAAGCGGCCCGCCTTGAGGGCCTGGGAGATGAGATCCAGCATGGAGGGAATGTCGAAGGGCTTGAGCACATAATCGAAGGCGCCCATCTTGGTGGCCTCGATGGCCGTTTCCGTGGTGCCGTAGGCCGTCATGATGATCACGGGAAGCTTGGCCTCCACGTCCCGGATGGCTTGGTACGTCTCCAGCCCCGACATGCCCGGAAGACGCACATCCAGGATCACCAGGTCCGGAACGCGCGTTTTCACCTCCTCCAGGCCCGCCTCGCCGGATGCGGCCAGGCGCACCGTGTGGCCTTCGCTCTGCAAAATCCTTCCGAAGCTCCGCCGCAGTTGCGGATCGTCATCCACAATCAGGATCTCAGCCACGCCCCACGCTCCTCACAGGGCAAACCCACCACGAAGGTGGTGCCCTCCCCCGGCTTGGACTGCACATGGATCCAGCCTTTATGGTCCGCCAGAATCCGCTGAACGATGGGCAGCCCCAGCCCGGATCCCTCCTCCTTGGTGCTGAAAAAGGGCTCGAAGATCTTCTCCTGCAGATCCTCCGGAATCCCCGGCCCGTTGTCCCTCACCCGGATCAGGACCACCCGGTCATGGGTGCCCAAAGTGCCCGTCTCCTCCCGGATCTCCATGCGGCCTCCCTCGCCCATGGCCTCGCAGGCATTCAAGATGAGGTTCACCAGGACCTCCTTGAGTTGATCCGGATCGAGACGGATCTTGGGGAGGCGTCCTTTGCGCACCACGTCCACCCGAACCCCGTAGGATTCCAGCCGGTAGCGCAACAGCTGCAGGGTCATGTCCACCACATCGGAAGGACTCACCAGCTGCATCTTGAGTTTAGGGGGACGGGAGAATTCCAGGAAATTCCCCACGATGGTGTCGATGTGGCGGATTTCCTCGGAAATCACCTCGAAGTCTTCCCTCTGGAGGTCGTCCAGCTCCAGCGTTCTTTCCAGGGAAAAGAGGCGCATCTTCACGGAGGTGAGCGGGTTGCGGATGCTGTGGGCCACGCCGGCCGCCAGACGCCCCACCAGGGCCAGCTTTTCCGATTGGAGCAGATGCTCCCGGCTCTCCTCCAGCTGCTCCTGGGCCCGGCCCACGTCCTCCAGCAGGTGGTGCACGCGCCGACTGAGGGCCTTCACCTCGTTGCGCTCTTTGCGATCGGGTGGCTCGGCCCCATCTTCGCGCACAAAGGCGAGCCGCCGGATGGGTTCCAGGATCTGGCGCCACAAGACGAACGCCAGCATGCAACCCGCGCCCAGGGACAGGGGAAAGGCGGCGGAAGCCAGGGCGGTGAGCAGCCGGGCCCTCTTGACATAGGCCACGCGCCGCTCTTCCATCTTCTTTTCGTGGAGGGCCTTGAACTCTTCCGCCAGGGTGTAGATGGCCTGGAACTGGTCCCGCACCGTCCAGTGACGGCGAGCCCCTTCTTCCTTGAGACCCTGACGGTACAGATCCACCACCTGATCGCGGGAGGAGATGAAACGCACGTAGGCCGACTCAATCCCGTTGAGGATGGATCGCCCGTCTTCCGTTTCCGCCAGCTCCCGGGCCTTGGCGAGCCAGGAGAGGAAGGCCTGGTGATGGTCTCCCAGGCTCTCGAGCCATTTTTCGTCTCCCGTGAGATAGTAGTAGGTGAGATAGCCCTTCTGCATGGCCAGGGCGCTCCCCAGCTTTTCCGCCGCCACCAGGGCCTGCAGGTCCCTTTCCACCATGGTTCCGTAGAGTGCCTGGGTGTGGGCGATATACCAGACCGTGATGATCGCTCCGGCGCAGTTGACGCCCACCAGAGCCGCCAGCAGTGTGAAGATGCGGGCTCGAAGACTCATCCTCGCCATGGCTTCCTCTGGGATTCTTTCCGTTACAGCCTACACCACGGGCAGGTCGGACCAGGAGGGACGAATCCCGCCCAGAGAAACCGCCTCCACCGTTCCCGGCCCGACGCCACAGGCTCCCTCAACCCACCGCCTGGGAGCCTGTCTGAAAACCCTAGCGATCACCGCTTTTCTCGTAGCGCAGCCCTTCAGGGCTGCGGAGGAATCTTCGGACGTCGGATGGACCATCGGGTATGGCCTGTTACTTCATTGGGTTACGAAAGCCCTTTTCCGCGGGGCTGAAGCCCTGCGGCTACAAACCTAACGGAGCGATTTTTTCTTCGGGTGTCTCTTACACCGCGTGATCAGCGGGCGGGGATAAACCCCGCCCCTACCCAACGGGTCCGTGCCTTTTTGGAGGGGCGGGCTTTACGCCCGCCCTTCAGGACCTGACCATGAGAAAGAATCGTCCAATTCAGGACAAAAGAAGTCGAGCTCCTTGGCGGTTGTTGAAAGAACCCCGTTCTCGGACAGACGCCTACGGGCGGATGTCGATGGTGGGCACCATGCCCTTCAGGTCGCCGTCCGGGTAGGGTTGGATGATGTTGAAGACCATGTTCTGCCCCTTCTGGGCATGGCCCAAGCCCGCGGTGCCATCGTAGTAGGCGCCGTTTTCTTCCAGGATGTGCTGAATGCGGTGCCGAAACGCCTGGACGAAGGTTTCACCTTTCCCCTTGAAGACCATCCGGCCCCGGCTGAATTCCCCATCCACGCGGGAGAGTTCCTCGGCGGAGACGCTGTTTTCCTCCAGATCGGCGGCATTTCGCACCAGCCCCCACACGATGCGCCCTTCCGGAATCTCCAGCGGTTCCTCCAGATCGATGAGCGTGTGAGGCATGACGATGCAGCCGGCTCCCACCTTGAGAGGCGCCCGGTCGGTGCCGCGAACGAAGGAATTGAAGCCCACGAAGACCTTTTCCCCCAAGTGGGCGCCGACGATCTTGCCGCCGTGGGCCGTGACGTTGAAGCCTTCCAGGGTGGAATCCACGATGTAGCAGTTTTCCTGGGCGTTGGCCCCCGGCCCCATACGCGCCCCGTTGAGATAGGCCCGCTGGGCCACCAGCACGTTCCGCCCGATGGTGCTTTCGCCCTTGACCACCGAATAGGGACTCACCGACGCCCCCTCCGGGATCTCCAAGCCGCGGCAGCAACCCACCGATTCGAAAACCTCCTGGAATTCTCCCTTCCGTGCCTCCACGAAGTCCATGAGGATCCCCGTGGGCACCTCGCCCGGCTTCACGCTGACGTACCGTGCCAGGGCCTCGTCCGCATAATTGTAGCGGAATTCGAACGCCCCATCCGCCCGGATCCAGATGGTCCCGGCCGGCACCTCCCGGTGGTTCAGCTCCCCGGTCTGCACGTAGGAAAAGGCCCCGATGACGCAGTCGTGCACCGTGGTCAGATCCACCGTGGCGAAGGGACCGATGAAGCAGCCTTCCACCGGTGCCCCGTGGATGTTGGCGTAGTGCATGGCCACCGTGTTCCGGATCTGGAACTCTTCGGGGCTCTCCGGATCGTGGGAGTTGTTGTGCACCAGGGTCTTGATGAGGAAGCTGTCCCGGATCCGGATCTCTTCGTCCTCGTGGAGCGGAATCCGGATTCCCTTGTGCTCGAAGAGCGTTCCTTTGCGTTTGAGCTCGTCCCCGCGGATGTCGCTCTTGTAGAGCACGGCGTGCTCCACCGTGCACCGCCCGAGAAAGTAGCTTCCCGCCAGGCTGGAATGGGCGAAGCTGAAATGCAGCGGATAGTGGGGCGTCAGTCCGTAGAAGGCGTAGAACTTGACGAATTGGTCCACGGGGATGATTTCCCGCACGTAGGGGCCCACGTCGAAGGCGGGCTCCCGCAGATTGATGTTGACCCTATCCACGATACGATCGATCAGCTGTTGTACGCGACTCATGATTGACCTCCTCGCCGCCTTGTCCATGGCGGCTGGTTGGATGGATTCTTCAGGACCACCGAAAACCTGCCCTAGAACGCCGGGGCCAGCGCCTTTTTCACTCGGCGCGGCCCATCGCTTCCCTCGTCACACGGCCCTTGCTTTTCTCGTAGCGCAGCCCTTCAGGGCTGCGGAGGAGTCCCCGCACCTCGGACAAGCCGTCGACTTTCCTTACCCCTCGCCTGTTCAGCGGGCGGGGATAAACCCCGCCCCTACCCGGTGGGTCGGTGCCCTCTTGGAGGGGCGCGCTTTACACCCGCCCGCCGGAGAAAGGATCGCCCAATTCAGAATGGGCTGCCGGTGAATTCGCAATGGTAGGGGCGAAAAATCTTTCGCCCCTACCGTTCCTTGGTAACTCAACGGGTTTTCCGCCCTTCCTTCGATGCCCTCCTGAGGAGGGCGCATCCAACCGGCGCTGTGGTTTCCCTTCCCCGTTGTTGGCGTAGGGGCGGTTCGCGAACCGCCCCTATAGCCGACGGGCACTTCGAGAGCTTGTCCGAAAACGCCGCGGACGGCCTCCCAGTTCAGCATCCCGCCGATCCGGACCGCCGGCGGGCCTTCCGTTCCGGCCGTTATCCTGCCACGGTCACGGGCATGCCCATGAGCGGCCACAGGACCGCCGCCGCAAACCCCACCACCACCATGAGCAAGATGCTGGCCGGGATGCCGTAGAGGAAGAACTCGCCCGTGGTGAACTGCTTGGACTCGTAGGCGATGGCGTTGGGGGCCGCCCCCACCAGCAGCAGGAAGGGCATTCCCGCCGTCACCAGAGACGCGAAAAGGATCACCTCTCCCGCCACGCCCAGGTACGGGGCGATGACCAGCGCCACGGGAAGCGAAATGGCGATGGCCGCCACGTTCATGATGAAGTTGGTCATGATCATGACGAAGAAGGCGATGCTCATGACGAAGATGAACCAGTTGGCATCCTTGAACATGGTGAGCCAGTTGACGGCCAGCCACTTGGCCGCTTCCGTCTCCCACAGGCAGAAACCGATGCTCATGGCTCCGGCAAAGAGCAGGATGATGTTCCAGGGAACCTCTTCCAGGTCGTTCAAATCCAGGATGCCGAAGACATAGAAGAGGATGGTGGAACAGAGGATGAGCGCCGTCTTGTCGATGAACTTGAGGGCCGGGATGAACGAGCGCAGGCTCATGATCACGATCACCGTTCCCACGATCAGAGCAGCGATGATCTCATTCCGGGTCATGGGCCCCAGCTGGGCGTCCAGTTCCTTGGCCTTCTCCCGCAATCCGGGGATGACCTTCTTTTCCGGGCGGCAGAGAATCATGAAAAACCCCCAGAGCAGGAAGGTCATGATCCAGCCCACGGGGAACATGTAGTAGGTGAGTTCGAAGAAGCTCACGCTTTTCCCGGCGATCTCGTTGTAAAAGCCGAGGGCCACCGCGCCTCGCGCGGCACCGAGGAGCGTCACGATGCTGCCCGCCCCCGCCACGTAGGCCATGCCCATGAACAGGGCCTTGCCGAACTTGGTGGGCCGGTCGTTTTCGCCGTAAAGGGCGTAGATGGAAACCAGCAGCGGATAGATGGTGGCCGCCACCGCCGTGTGCGCCATGATGTGGGTGAGGGCGGCGGTGACCACGTAACACCCCAAAAGGATCATGCTGGTGCGATCCCCCACCACCTTCAGCATCTTGTAGGACAGGCGTCGGGTGAGACCGGTCTTGGTGAAGACCGTGCCGATCACGATGGACCCGAAAATGAAAAGTACCGACGGGTCCATGAAGTCCTTGAAGGCCACCTTGGCCGGCCGCACCAGGAAAAGCACCTGCAGGGCTCCGATGAGCAGACTGGTGACGCCGATGGGAACCACCTCGAAGACCCACCAGGTGCCGGCCCACAAGAAGATGGCGATGGCCGCCTTGCCCTCCCGGGAAAGTGGGAAGTGCTTGCCCATGGGATCCACCGCATCGGGCCAGGGCGGGGACAAATAGACCAGCATGAAGAGAAAAACACCCGTCAACATGAAGGCGAGCCGCTTCCAGTCCAGACGGCTTTCAGCCTTGATGGCGATATCGTGCATAGAGATTCCTCCGGTTTGTGTGCCGCTCTCGGTTAGAGCTCACAGGCCTTGATTCGTTCGCTCACTTCCACGTAAACGTCCGTGAGCCGCAGGATTCCCACGATCTCTCCCCGGCGGGTCACCAGCAGGGACTGGTGGGGACCCATGACCAACTGATGGATGGCCTCGTTCAGACTGGCCGTCTCTTCCACGTATTCCCCGGCGCTGGGGCTGTGCATGATGTCCCGCACCCGAATGCGCGCCGCCTTTTTGCAAAGGTCGTCCAAGGGCTTGTCCAGCAGGGACAGCTCCCGGGTGATGGCGCGGATGAGTTCGGGGCCGAAACCGAAGCGGCTCAACAGACCCACGTCCCCCACGCCCTTGTATTTGGGCTCCAGGGCCCGAAGCACGTCCAACTGGCTGACCTTTCCCACCACGCGGCCCGTGGCGTCGCACACCAGCACCGCCCGGTGCTTGTAGGGCCGATCGGTGGATCTTTCCTGGGCCTCTTCCAGCGCCAGGACGGCTTCGTAGAGACTGGCGTCCTCGGGCACGGTGGCGTATTCGGAAAGAGGCACCATGAGTTCTTTCACGGTATTTTTGACCACAGACATCCTCCTCTGGTTGGTTTCGCGCGGCGGCCTTAACTTTTATTAATTTGTGTGCATAAAGGAACGATCACGGACGCGCGCTCCTTCGCTTCCCACCTTCCCCCCGCCGAGGGGTGCCTACCAGCCGCGCCGCTTCATGATCCCGTTGATCTCCGCCTTGCGGATCCGCTCTTCATGTTCCCGCTTGCGGGCCAGGGCTCCTTCCAGCTTCTCCACCAGCTCCGGAATCTCGGTGGGTTTCATGAGATAGTCGTAGGCGCCCAGCTTCATCCCCTCGATGGCCGTCTCCACCGTGGCGTGGCCCGTGAGCATGATCACCTCCACCAGGGGCTCCCTCTGCTTGATCTCCCGAAGCGTTTCGATTCCCGATTTTCCGGGCATCACCACATCCAGCACCACCACGTCCACCTTGGCCTCGCCGAGCTTCTGGAGGGCCTCGTCCCCGCCGTAGGCCTTCACAACGGAGAACTCCCGCGCCTCCAGGCGTTCGGCCAGGATGTCCACGAACTCCACCTCGTCATCCACCAACAGCACATGCGCCTTCATGGACTCTCCTCATTTCTTCTTGTCTTCGTCCATCACTTCCCGGGCCGTCTTGAAATCCCCCGCCTCGGCGAAGGTGGCCGCCACCATGGCGTCTTCCATCTTCTTTTTGTAGGCCAGGCGGAGTGTCTTGATGAGGTGATCCACGTCCACGGGCTTCTGCAGGTATTCGAACGCCCCCAGGCGGCGGGCCTCCTCTTCGTCCTTGTCGGACCCGTGGCCGGTGAGGATGATCACCTGCACGTCGGGATAGTTCTTGCGCACGCGCCGGAGGACCTCCATGCCGTCGATGCCGGGCATGCGCAGGTCCAAGACCATCACGTCGGGAACCTCGTCGCTCACCAGCTGCAGGGCCTGTTCGCCGTTGAAGGCCACGTCCGAACCCACGTCGCGCATCCGGAGACGCTCGGAAAGGGTCTTGACGAATTCTTCCTCGTCGTCCACCAAAAGAACCTTGATATTCTTAGTCATTCTTCTTCTCCTTTTTCCCCTTGCGGGCCCCATCCTCTTTCTTCAACATCCTTCTCGCCACATCGGGTGCCCCCGCCTCGGCGAAGGCCGCCGCCACCATGAGATCCTCCCACCGCTGCTTGAGGGACTTGCGGGGCCGGCGGGGTTCCCGCCGGGCCGCCCCGGCGGCCCGAATCCGATCCTCCAGGGCCTGCCAGTCGAAGGGGACGAAAAGATCGTCGAAGGCCCCCCGCCGCATGCCCTCCATGGAAAGCTGCACCCGGCCCTTGGGAACCAGCAGGATCACCGGGACGTCCATGGCACGGGCCTGATCCAGGAGCACCCATCCCTGCCCGCTGTCCTCTCGGCATCCCAAAAGCACCACATCCACGGGCTCCGCCTCCAGAAACCCCAGAGCCTCCTGCTGGCCGTCCGCCTCCAGGACCCCGTAGCCCCGCCGCCGAAGCCAGGCGCACAGGCTCCCCCGGAAGCGCTCGTCTTCCTCCACCACCAGCAGGCGCACCGCCATGGAACCGGCCCCTTAGACCTGCACCACGCAGTAGCGGACCCGAACGCCCGCCAGGCCCACGTCGGCCAGGAAACCGGAAAGGTCCCGCTCGCGGGCGGCATCCCGGCCCAGCACCAGGCGCCGGGCCGCATCGGCCAGGCCCGCCTCGGCCAACGCCGCCGCCGAGAAGAGATCCTCCAGCCGGGTTCGGGCGTCCGCCTCCATGCGCTTCCAGCCCAGGGACGGAACGGATGCGGGATCCACATTGGCTTCCGCCAGGGTCACCGCGGCCCACAGATCTTCGATCTTCTTCTTGATAGACATGGCATCCTCCTTTGTTCGGGATGATGTTCCCATTTTTGTTCCCGCCTTCACATGGATAGAAAGCAAGGAAGATGCCAAGTCGTCTTTATGGGGAACTTCAGGAAGTTAGAAAAAGAGAGTCAGAAGGAACTTCCGCTCAAAGGCAATGCGATACGTTCTGAAACATCCAGCATGAGACAGTATGATACATTATGACACAATCCCGGTCCCCAGCCGCACCCGCACTCCGGCGGCGTCCCCGTCCAGCGAAACGCCCAAATCCCGGGCCAAATCCCCCAGGGCCCCGTCGGCCAGCGCCTCTTCCAGACATCGCATCCCCTCGGGCGCAAGAGCCGTCCCGGGCCAGGAAAGGGTCAGCACCGCCCCGCCGCCTTCCCCCGGCCCGCAGCGGACCTGGAAACGCTCCCCTTCCGGAAGGGCCTGGGCCACCGCCGTGATCACCCGAAACAGAAGCATCTGGAGGCGCACCGGGGAGGTTTCCACCACGGGGCCCTCCCCTTCCCGCACCACCTGGAAGGAAACGGAGCGCCGGCGCAGGAACCGCTCGCTCAGCACCCGAAGATCCTCCAGCAGATCCCCCAGGCTCACGGCGGCCGTCTCCCGGTCCGCGCTGTGGGCGAACCGGTTGAGGTGGGTGAGCACCCCCGTTCCCCGCCGCACCTGGTCCCGCACGGACCCGAAGGCCTTGAGGAACCGTTCCCGGTGGGGAAAGTCCTGGGCGTTGGGAAGGCCCATGAGGTCTTCCAGGAGCCCCACCGATTCGCCGATGATGGCCAGCACGTTCTTCATTTCATGGGTGGCCCCCGCCGTGAGCTTCCCCATGAAGGCCGTCTCCCGGTCCAGTCCGTTTTCCATGGATCCCTCCATCGCCTATCGCCCGGCGCAGGCTTCCTTCATCTTGGCCATGAGCGTTTCGATGTCCAGGGGCTTCATGAGGTAATCGAAGGCGCCCAGGCGCATCCCCTCGATGCCGTCCCGCGTGGCGCTGTGGCCCGTCAGAAGAATCACGGGAAGATCGGGCTTCATCTCCTTGATGCGCTTGAGCACGTCCAGCCCGCCCAGGCCCGGCATGCGCACATCCAGGACCACCACGTCCAGGGGCTCCTCCTGCACCCGCCGGAGCGCCTCCTCGCCGTCCGACGCCACGAGCACCTCCATGCCCCGGATCTCCAGCCGTTCCGCCAGCGTGGAGACGAATTCCACCTCGTCATCCACCAGCAGCACCCGCAAACCTTCCATGCCGATCCTCCAGGCCTTTCATTCCTTGGTAAATTCCGGCGGCTTCTTGGGCAGGTAGACCGTGAAGGTGGTGCCCCGCCCCTCCTCGCTCTGCACCTCGATGCACCCGCCCAGCTTCTTGACGATGCCGTAGGTGATGGGGAGCCCCAGTCCGGTTCCGTATCCCTTCTTGGTGGTGAAGAAGGGCTCGAAGATGTGCTTCAGGGTCTCCTGGTTCATGCCGTGCCCGTTGTCCTGGATGCTCACCGCCACCCGGTCCAGGTCCGCATCCCAGGTGGTGATGGAGACGATCCCGCCGTCGTCCACGGCGGCGAAGGCGTTGTTGAGGATGTTCAGGAGGACCTGCTGGAGCTGGCCGCGGTCGGAGGCGATGCGCGGCAGGTTTTCCGCCAGCTGGAGCCGCAGGTCGATGTTGCGGTAGAGGGCCTCCTTTTCCAAAAACCCCAGCACCTCGCCGATCACGTCGTTCAGGTCCAGCACCTCGATCTGCACGTCCATGCGCCGTGCAAAGCCCAGCAGCCGGTGGGTGATGTTGCGGCAGCGGTCCACCGACTGGAGGATCGCCTGCACCAGGGCCAGGAACTTTTCCCGCTTGGGGAAGTCGGGAGTGTGTTCGATGATGTCCTTCATCAGGCCGGCCTTCTCGTTGATGATGGCCAGCGGGTTGTTGATCTCGTGGGCCACGCCCGCGGCCAGCCGCCCGATGGACGAGAGCTTGTGGTGGTGCTGCATCTCCCGAAAGGCGGCTTCGCGGCGCTCATCGGCCTCGCGGATCTTTCGCACCAGGATGCCCGTGAGCTTGTAGACCACCAGGAAGATAAGGGCCGTGCCGCCGAAAAAGAGCAAGAGCAGCTCGCTTTTGAGCGTGGTCCAGGCTTGGAGCACCTGGGCGCGGGGCTTGACCACCATGAGGACAAAGCCGGGGTGCACCAGGTGGGCGTAGGCCACGAAGACCGGACGGCCGTTGGGATCCACCGCCTCGATCACGTCCGCCTGGTAGCTCACCCGGGGAACGGGCAGGGGGCATTGGCTCAGCACCCCCCCGTAGAAGCGGCTGGGAGTCTGGAAGACGCCTTCGCGGTTGACGAGAAAGGCGTCGCTTTCCGGATCCAGGCCCATGGAGGCGATGAGCTCATGGAAGCGCTGGGTGTCGATGGTGGCCCGAAGAATCCAGCGGTCCCCCCGGTCGGTGAGCTGCTCCACGGCGATCACCAGGTGCGGGAACCGGCGGTAGCCCATGAACACATCGCTCACGTAGGTGCCCCGCACCCGCACCTCGTGGTACCAGCCCTGCTCCGAGTAGTCCTTTCCCTTGAGGTCGTAGGGGCCCACGTAGTTGACCTGGACCCCGTTGGCGTCGATGAGCCCCAGGTCCACGAAGCCCGTGAACTCCTGCTTCATCACGTTGAAGATCCGGTTGAGCCGCTGGGGATCGGCCAGCTCTTCGTAGGGATAGGCCCGGGCGATGAAGCTCACCGCCGACACCCGTTCGGCCAGGAAGAGCTCGAAGGAGTGCTTGGTCTTGTTCACCAGGCCCCGCAGCGGGGTCACGATCTCCTTTTGGAGCACCGACCGGTATTCGTGGTAGTTGATGCCGGCCATGAGGAGAAGGGGCACGAAGGTGACCAGCACCATGAGGATCATGAGATTTCGGCGCAGCACATCGTAGCGCTGGGGGCTCTCCTCATCCACCTCGAAGGAGAAGAACCCCCCGAGCCCCCTCTTGAATCTTTCCAGTTTGTCCACCATTACAGTTCGACCTTTCGCTCCATGAGGACCGCGCCGGGACTCAACCGGCCTTGGGCGATGGCCGCGCGCACGCTTTCCAGCTCCCCGATCACCTCGTCCACCACGTCCACCCGCTTCCAGGTGAGATAGTCGTAGTATTCCTGCTCGATGGCCCCGCAGACCAGGGTGTGGGCGTTTTCCGAGATGAGCAGCTGGCAGAGCCCCTCGGCCGACGCCTGAGGCAACACCACCGTCCGCTCCTCCACCAGCTCCCCCGCCTCATCCCAGACGCCCACCCACACCTCCGTGGCCAGATCCAGCCGGGCCGCCACTTCGGATCCCTGAAGGGGAACAAAAACCTTGTGCGCCATTGTCATTCGCCCCGATTCTGGTTGCCGACGATACCATAGCGTTTCATCTTGCGCCAGAGCGTGGAGCGGCCCCAGCCCAGCAGTTCGGCGGCCCGGTTTCGGCGCCCCCGGGCCTGGACCAAGGCGTCCAGGATCATGCGCCGCTCCACCTCCTCCCAGCCCTCTTCCGCCGACACCGCCCGGGCCGGGGAAAGCGCCTCGGGCGCCGACGCCACCCGGGAAGGAACGGCAGGCTCGGCCGGGGCCGGCACACCCCGCGGAGCCTCCACCACGTAAGCCGGAAGATCCCGGCGCTGGATGGTATCGGCCGTGCACACGTTGACGGCGTATTCCACGATGTTCTTAAGCTCCCGCACGTTTCCGGGGTAGGGGTAGTGGAGCAGGAGATCCAGCACCTCGGCAGAAAACCCCTTGATCTTTTTTTGGAATTCCGACGAAAAGAAAGCCAGGAAATGATCCAGCAGGAGCCGCACGTCGTCTCCCCGTTCCCGCAGCGGCGGGATGTGGACCCGCACCACGTTCAGGCGGAAGAGAAGGTCTTCCCGGAAGCGGCCTTCCCGGACCATGGCGTGCAGATCCCGGTGGGTGGCGGCGATCATGCGCACATCCACCCGGATCCCCTTGGTGCTCCCCAGGGGGTGGATGATGCGATCGTCCAGGAAGGTGAGGAGCTTCACCTGCAGGGACAGGGGCAGATCGCCGATTTCCGTGAGAAACAGGGTGCCGTTGTGGGCCAGCTTGAAGCGGCCCGGCTTGCTGTGGGCCGCCCCGGTAAAGGCCCCTTTTTCGTGGCCGAAGAGTTCGGATTCCAGGAGCGTTTCCGGGAGGGCGCCGCAGTTCACCTTGATGAAGGGGCCCTTGGCCCGCCCGGAGACCTGGTGGATGGCTTCCGCCAGAAGGTCCTTTCCCGTGCCGGTCTCTCCCGTGATGAGCACGGAAGAATCGGTCTGGGCGATGCCGGGCAGGATGGAAAAGAGGCGCTCCATTTCGGGGCTGTGACCGATGATGTTTCCGAAGCTGTAGGCGTGGGCCTTCTTGTCCGAAAGCTGCTGCAGGATCCGAAGGTCCTCCACCACCTCCAGGAAGCCCACCGGGGAGCCTTCGTGATCGCAGACCAGGGAAAAGGTGATGCGGACCGGCACCTTCTGGCGGTCCCGGTTGATGATGTCTCCTTCGCGGCAGGTGGGCCCGGTGTCGGGCGAAAGGGAGCGAAGGGGACAGGAGCCGGCGCACAGGCTGGATCGCAACACGTGGCGGCAGGGAAGTCCCCAGGCGTCCTCGCTGCGGATGCCGGTGAGGGCCTCCGCCGCGCGGTTGAGACGGATCACCCGCCGCTCCCGGGAAAGGATCACCACGGCCGAGGGAATCTCGTCCAGAAGGGACGAGAGCGGGATGGATCGGCCGAAGAGATCGACCACCGTTGCCCGACCGCGGGTGTCCATGGCATCCTTCCTCGCGGGAAGCGCCCCGCCGGGCGCCTCCTTTCTTCTTTCCCAAGGGGCGTTTCCGTGGGCAACATACCCCAGGATGCCCCGGGCGGCAAGGGACAGGATGAAACGGACTGGAACGCCGCCGCGATCTGTGGCATAGCAGAGAAACGGTTTTCTGGGGCGCGTTTGCCCGGTTGCGGGGCTGAGCCGTGGGAGCCTGTCCGAGAAGGCTGTTTTTCACGGGACGGCGGGCGTCCTGCCCGCATGTTGTGCGGGCCGGAGACCCGCGCTCCCGGGGGAAAGGGCTTTCGCGCACATTTTCAGCGCAACAGGCCGGGGAATTCCCGCCCTCCTCGTAGCCGCGGGGCTTCAGCCCCGCGGGAAAGGTCCGTCGTAACCCCTTGAAGTCGCAGGCCGTATGCGAGGCCTATCCGGCAACCGGGGATTCCTCCGCAGCCCCAAGGGGCTGGGCTACGGGAAAAGCGGAGACCCCAAGCGTTGTCGGACAGCTTGCCGGACCAGGCGGGATGGGCGTTTTACGTAGGGGCGGGGTTTATCCCCGCCCGTGGCACCCGCACTGCGGGGCAGATGGGGCCGGTTGGGGACGGAAGGGTTTTTCGGTGAGGCAGGGGAGCGGTCTCGGCCGCGATACGGAACGCAAGACAAGGACGACCCATGAGTGAGACGAAGCGAAGCGCCTTCATCGAGCGGAAGACGAAGGAGACGGCCATTTCGATCCAGCTGGGAATCGACGGGCGGGGCACGGCGGAGGTGAGCACCGGCATCGCCTTCTTCGATCACATGCTGAGTCTTTTTGCGGTCCACGGCTTTTTCGACCTGACGGTCCGGGCCCGGGGGGATCTGGACGTGGACGGTCACCACACGGTGGAGGACGTGGGCATTTGTCTCGGCCAGGCCTTCAGCCGGGCGCTGGGAGACCGGGCGGGGATCCGCCGCTACGGCCAGGCGTCGGTGCCCATGGACGAGGCGCTGGCCCGGGCCGTGGTGGATCTATCCAACCGGCCCTATCTGGTCCTTAAGACCCCTGCTCTGGTGGAGCGGGTGGGGGCTTTCGAAACGGAGCTTCTGCCGGAATTTTTCCGGGCCTTCTGTGTGCACGCGGGAGCCACGCTGCACTTGCACGTGCCTTACGGAGAAAACAGCCACCACATGCTGGAAGCGGCCTTCAAGGCTTGGGGCCGGGCCCTGGATCAGGCCTGCTCGCTGGATCCCCGGCGTTCCGGAGTCCCCAGCTCCAAGGGGGTACTCTAGAATTTTAGAAAAAATTTTCGGATACGTTTTCCAGTGGCATCTCAATGGGTTGCCCCGTACAGGGACGAAACGGCCGCAAACTTTTTGGCCCTCTGGCCGATTATTTCCTTGCCAACGGAACGGAACGCCATTAGGTTTGCGTCAACTCAAGCACGCCCGTTTCAAGCAAACCGGCATCGTTTCCACTGCAGGACCAGTTCGATAGGCGAAGTGACATCCTCCAGTAGTTGAAACACTTGAGAAAACCCAAAGACGACAGGAGAATGTCGCTATGAACAAAGGTACTGTGAAGTGGTTTAACGATCAGAAGGGTTTCGGATTCATCCAGCAGGAAAACGGCCCGGATGTCTTCGTCCACCATTCCGCCATCAATGCGGACGGCTTTCGGACTCTGAACGAAGGCGACCAGGTGAGCTTTGACATCCAGCAAAGCGCCAAGGGTCCGGCGGCCGCCAACGTGACGGTTGAATAAAATCGCCAGGAACAGCCTGGACGCCCCCCGCCCCGCGGGGGGCGTCTTTTTTTGGCTGATTCCGAAGCACCCCTACACTTCAAAACCCCGTCCCGCCCCCGAAGGATCCCGCCCCTTTCACGGATTCTTCCGCCCGCCGCCCTCACCGGGCCCCAAGGCCGACCCGCGCGGGATGAAGTGCCACCCCATCAGAAAAAGGACATCTATTTGAATACTTTTACCGATATCCATCTTGACGCCATCCTCCACAAGAACCTTCAGCGCGTGGGCTTCCGGACCCCCACACCCATCCAGGCCCGGGCCATTCCCGCCGCCTTGGCAGGGCGCGACCTCATCGGCCTGGCCCAGACCGGCACCGGAAAGACCGCCGCTTTCGGCCTCCCCATTTTGCAAAAACTTCTCAAGGGCCAACGTCGGACCCTGCGGGCCCTCATCCTGGCGCCCACCCGGGAGCTCACGGAACAGACCCGCACGGCCATGGAGCAACTGGGCCGCGACACGCGCCTGAGTGTTCTCAGCCTCTACGGCGGCGTGGGAATCCAGCCCCAGATAACGGCCCTTCGCCGCGGCGTGGACATCGCCGCCTGCTGCCCCGGCCGTCTGCTGGACCACATGAACCGGGGCACCATCGACCTGGACTCGGTGGAGATCCTCGTTCTGGACGAAGCCGATCGCATGTTCGACATGGGCTTTTTGCCCGACATCCAAAAGATCGTCGCCCGGCTGCCCAAGGTGCGCCAGACCCTGCTCTTTTCGGCCACCATGCCGCCGGCCATCAAGGCCCTGGCCCGTCAGCTCATGCGCGATCCGCAGACCATCCAGGTGGGAGCCTCGGCGCCCGTGGAATCGGTCTCCCACACCTTCTATCCCGTGGGTACGGCGCAAAAAGGCGCGCTCTTGAAGGACATCCTGGGCCGACTGAGCCGGGGCCGGGTGATCGTCTTCACCCGCACCAAGCATCGGTCCACTTCCCTGGCCCGGCAGCTTTCCAACGCCGGCCATCGGGCCGTCGCCCTCAACGGCGACATGCCGCAGGGGAAACGCCAACGGGCCCTGGACGGCTTCCATCGAGGCCGCTACCAGGTCCTGGTGGCCACGGATGTGGCCGCCCGCGGCATCGACGTGAGCAAGGTCTCCCACGTGATCAACTTCGACATCCCGGACACCGTGGACGCCTACATCCACCGGGTGGGCCGCACGGGTCGCGCCTGCGAAACGGGCGAAGCCTTCACTTTCGTGTGCTCCGAAGACCGGTTCATGGAGACGGCCCTCAAAAGGACCCTGGGAGACAGCCTAAGCTACTGCATCCTGGACGAATACAGTCCGCCTCGGCACCAGCAGCCCGCGGTGCGGAGCTTCCGGCCCGCCCGCCGCAACAGGCGCCCGGCCGGCCGAACCGCCCACGCCTGGAACTGAGCGGATGAAAAAGCCCACCGTTGCCCCTTGACTTTCCCGGCCCGGTGGGCTAATAAATGGTGCTCGTTGACGCGGGGTGGAGCAGTTAGGTAGCTCGTCGGGCTCATAACCCGAAGGTCGGAGGTTCAAATCCTCCCCCCGCTACCAGGAAAATCAAGGACTTGGCTCACACGGCCAGGTCCTTTTTTGTTTCCGGTTGCGGATAGGTTGCGGATGGTTGCGTGTGGTCGTTTACCACATCGTCCAGCTCGTCGATGTCGGACCGGCTCTCGCAAGGCAACCACTTGTAGTAGGTGTTGAAGGTGATCTGGGCGGAGCTGTGCCCCATCTCCTTCGCCACTTCCGCAAGCGGATCGCCCTTGCTGAGCCTCAACGTGGCGTACGTGTGGCGCATGTCGTGCGGAGTGCGCCGCCGCAGGCCGGACTTTTCCATGGCCCGCTTCCACACCCTCTTGCGGAAATTGTCCGGATCCATGGGGTTGCCGCTCTCGTTGCAGAACACCCACTCCGGCACACTTCGCCGGCCGGTGCGCAAAGCCTCTTCCTTGCGCTTCTTCCTGAGCCTTTCCAGCTCGGTCACCACCTGACGACTCAGACGGACGTCCCTTTTCCCCGAACGACTCTTGGGCGTGGTCACCCGGCCGTGCACAACGTTTCGCTGGATCCGGGCGACGCGCTGGTGAAAATCGATGTCGCCCCACTGAAGCCCGGCCAGTTCCCCCATCCGCAGTCCGGTGCGAAACGCCGTCACGATCAGCGGGTAGTACTCGGGGAAGTGTTTCCGGTAAACCTGTTCCAGCAGACGTCGTTCTTCCCGGCTGAAGGGATCCGGCTCCCTCGCCGGCGACTCCCCTTCCGGTTTGGGAATCTTCACGCCGAGGACCGGGTTCCGGTCGATGAGTTCGTCCGGGTGGTGTGCATAGGCCAGAACGGAGCTCAGGCAGTTCTTGATGTTCTTCACCGTCTTGCTGTTCAGCCCTTCCCGGATCTTTTGAACCATGAGATCCGCCACCGCCCTGGTGGTGATCCGATCGAGCCGTTCGTTTCCCATGGCCGGAAGGAGGTGTTTCTTCAAGATCACCTCGTAATTGCGCCGCGTGGATCGTTTCACGGATATCCGTGCGTATTTTTCCAGCCAGCCCATGGAAAACCTTCCTTCATCGTCCTTCCACCCGTAGACGTACTCCCTGAGCGTCGGAACCTTCGGCTCGCGCTCGGTCCCCTCGTCGGCCAAGAAGGCCAAGTCCCCAAGCACCAAACGCGCCTCGATGCGCTTGGCCGCCTCCAGGGCGACCCTCCTGTCCTTACCGATCTTCTTGGACCTTCTCATGCCCTGATGGTCGATGAAGATCCACCATACGCCCGAACCCTTCGGGCGCTCGCGCACTTTGACTCCCATCGTCCCTCCTTTCCAAGTGCGCCAATCCGCCGCCTGATCCTATCAAAAACCGGCGGCCGCGTCTTGGTCCGGTTCTCGGGTCGACACTCAGAACCCCAAAGAGCCGAGGATGTCATCCACGATGGTGTCCAGCTGCCGGGGATCCATGCGATAATGCAACTCCATCCATTCGTGCAGATCACTCTCCTTGACCCGTACGAGCTTCCGATTGATGCGAAACGCTGGAAGCGGGTGAACGGGATCGTGCAGCAAATTCCAAACGGTCCGCTCCGAAATTCTCAGCTTTTCGGCCACCTCGCTGATTTTCAAATACTGATCGCTCATGGTTGAACCTCCATTCCCTCCAGGAACCAACAGATCATCGTGTCCCATCCATTGCACCGAGGCCTGCAGGCAAGGTGCCTCGCGGCCTTCAGAGGGAAAGGGAAAGAGAAAAAATCGCATTCGGTGGAATTTTGGATTCCCGGATGGGGGCATAAAGAAATAACCTGTTGATTTTACGCGATCTTGTTCCATCAAAAAAATTTTAAAAATTTTTTGTCACACACCTGCCTGTTCGAAAAAAACCATTTTGGGATCCCGACAGCTTTCCCTTTATAGAGTTTGGGCTTTTCAAGCTGATCTGGCTGTGGACACCCGTAGGCACCGGGCGCCTGGAAAAAGTCCCAAATCATCCCCGCAGCGTTTCCCCTTTCCTAGTTTGCCCTCTCCTTCCTACCCCCCGCTTCCGTGCAGCTCGACTCTTTCCCCGTTGTGACGTCTTTGTCCGACGCCCCATTGACCAGCCCACAACTTCCCCTTGCCTTCAAAATCCGGGAAGGCCCGACGATGCTTTCCCTTTTCTTCATTGAGCCTTTTGCCATGCGAGAGGTGCGCCCCCAGGGGCTCGAAAAATAGCTGCGATTACCTCTGCGACGTTTCCCCTTTCCTTCTTGAGAACGCTCGACCTGGAAAATTCAGGAAGGGGGGTGAGGCGCGAAACGGATGGAAACAGGGACGGACAGAGGTAATGGAGACAAGGAACGGCCCGGGCGGGCCTTTCCCGGGCGGAAAAGCAGCTGTTGAGCGAGGTGCGTTATGTCTCGTTGCGAGAAAGACTCCAACTACACAGAGATCTTGAAGTCACTGGCCACCCTTTTTGACCCGGAAACCGATGTGTTCGAACTGTGTGTCATCCATCCACGTCGTTCCACCAGCCGGCTCTGGAAGGGGCCTGCCTACGGCCGGAAGCCCATTGTGGCCGGTTGGTTCGACAGCCCGGAAACAGCCGCGCGATTGGCGGCCGAAATCGACAATTATGCCATGCCGGACGGAATCTACGTGACCCTCAACCCGGTACAGACCGACGTTCACGCCCGGGCCTACAATCGCTTGAAAACTGGAATCCAGCGCACCAAAGACGATGAGACAGCCGCCTACCGACATGTGCTCATCGACATCGACCCCGTCCGCCCCAGCGGGGTTTCAAGCACCGACGAGGAGCACCGGAGGGCTCTGGACTTGGCGTGGGAAATCCACCGATCCTGGCCGGGATTGTTGGCCGACTCCGGCAATGGGGCTCACCTGGTGCTGCGTTTTGAAAAGGACGTTCAGGTCACGGAAGAAACCAAATCCTCGATCAAACGATTCCTCGAAGCCCTGCACGCCCGTTTCCAAACGGATCAAATCAAGATCGACGCATCCGTTTACAACCCCTCCCGGTTGGTCCGCTTGTGGGGGACGTGGACCCGCAAGGGGGATCACACGAAGACGCGCCCTCATCGGCCGTCCAAAATCCTCCACCTTCCGGATCCGTGGCCGTACGTCTCTTTGGATCAATTGGATCATTGGAGCAAAGAGTACTTACCGGTGGAAAATGAGGACCCGGCTTCGTCGGGCGGCAGACGGAAAGCAGGGACTTCCCGGCTGAACGTGGACGCCTACCTGGCCGCCTACGGAGTGGAAGTGGTAGGCCGGAAAAGGAAAGGTGACGCAACCTTCTACCAACTCAGAAACTGTGTCTTCGACCCCGCCCATGGGCCCAAGGAGGCGGCGGTCGTCCAGGCCGATGACGGTCGTCTCGCCTACCATTGCTTCCACGACTCTTGCAAACATCGCACTTGGCATGAGGCCAAGGCCAAAATATCCGGGGAGGATCCCTTGGTTGCATTCCTGCACAGGGAAGCCCCCGTTTCCATCGAACCGGGACCTAAACCTCGGCCCTATGAACCCTTGCCTCCCCTGCCGCCTTGGCCCATGGAGGCGTTCCCCGCCCCGTACCAGCGTCTCATTTCCGAGGTGACGGAGTCCCTCTCGGTACCGCTGGAGATGGCTGCAACGGCCTTTTTGAGCGCCACCGCCGCCTGCATAGGCCGGACGCGGCAGATATACGACGGTCGCGAGTGGTACCAGCCCCCGATATTGTGGTTTGCCCTCGTCGCGCCCAGCGGCTCAGGTAAGAGCCCCACGTGCAATTTCATTTTCGAACCGATCAAGAGGTTGGAAAACGAGTGGTTCATCGAATTTCGATCGGCCACGGCGAAATATAAGGAAAAGCTGGATATCTGGAAGTCGGCCCCGAAAGAAGGCAGGGGGCCCAAACCTGAACCGCCCCGCTGGAGACAGCTGCTCATAGACGACGCCACCGGTGAATCCATCGCAGAGATCTTGTTCCAGAACCCCAGGGGTCTTTTATGGAACAGCGATGAACTGGCCGGGATGATGGCGAACTTCGACCGGTACAGCCGAAATAAGGGCGGAACCAAATCCCGACTCATGACCGCCTACGATGCCGGCCAGTGGAAGGTTTCCCGCGTCGATTCCAATCGGCAGAGTCTCATTCCCCACGCGGCCATTTCCATCTTCGGGACCATCCAACCGGAGATTCTCCCCACCGCTTTTTCCATGATGGACGTTTACAGCGGTTTTTTCCCCAGGTTTCAATTCATCTTTGCGGAACGGGACAAGCCGCCCTTTTATACCGAAGCCCGTGTGTCAGCCGTCTCAAAGCAACTTCTCCATGATACCGTGGATCACCTTCTGCGCCTCGATTTCGATCCCGACGGGAGCCCATACACCGTGGAGATGGATGATGAGGCCCGATCCTTGTTTCGCGAGTGGCAGAACGGCATCGCTTTGCTGCCCTGGATCGACCCGCGAGGGGAAAAACTGGAGCCGTTCGCCCAAAAAATGCGAGGCCGCGCCCTGCGCTTGGCCCTCGTTCTGCACGAGCTGGATTGCTACCTGCTCGCAAAGCCGGACACGCGCGAAAAGGTCAGCAGGGATGTCATGGAGAGATCTATTCGGCTGGCCGATGTCTTCTTGGCCCATCAACACCGCGCTTCAACTTACCTTTCGCTGAAGCCGGGCCGACCGCCGAGCCCTTTGCACCGTCGTATCGCACAGGCCATCGTGGAGCTCAGCGGGGAAATCGAAAGGGGATCGATTCCCACGGCCCGGATCGCCGAACACCTGAACGCCGGCCGGGATCCAAAGTTTCATGTATCGGCACAAAGTGTGGGGAAAGCCGCAAGCGATCTTGGCCTGCATCCGCGCCAAGTCCGTTACCGGGGGCGGAAGTGCAGGTGCATCGGCGTGGACGACCAGGCCCTCCAACGCCTTCATGCCGTCGCCGGCCCAAAATTTTCCGGGACACCCGATCCAAACGGGACAAAGCGGGAGATACCGGCGGCATCCGCCCGTCCCGTTTCAGATTCCAAACGGGACACATGGGACGCGCAAACGGGCCCTGAAGATCCCGGCGTCCCGGTCGTCCCGGTTGCCCCGTCAAACGGGACGGCCGCGGATGCGCATGAATCCTTGGATCGTCCCGGATGGAACGTTTGTCCCGGTTCCCTGAAACAAGCCATGGACAACGAAATCGTGGAGGTGGTGTTTTGAATACCGCCGAGGTGATGCGAAAATTGGTGGAGGACGGATTGACCCTCAAGCACCGTGAGGGCCGTCTGGTCGTCAAGGGCCTGAAAAGCATTGTGCAGGCATATGAGCCGCTCATTAAGGCTCATAGGGATGAACTGCTGCGCTTCCTGACGGCGCCGAAATGCCGCCACTGCGCCCACGCCAAAACAGATGCCTCCTGTGCAGCCGGCCACCCTTGGCGGGGTGCGGAACTATCCATGCCCTGTCGTGACTTCGCCGTTCGATCGGCCGCCTCCGGGCCCTGGAACCCGGCTCCACGGGTCAAATGTCAGGACTGTGTTCATTTTCAGCCGCATGAGCAGGCGCCTCGCGATATGCCCGGCTCCTGCGGGCATGACGGGAGTTTGCAATGGCCATGGCATCGTACCCATCGATGCGGGCACTTCCTGGCTGAAACCCAGGAAGCGAGGAACAATGCCTCAATTTCCGAATCCGTCCGGACCGACAAGAACCCTCCGCCCGCACAACAGGCAACAACATGAAGAAATTCGAATTTGAGTAACATCGTAAATCGATCCTATACAACCCTTCCGGGTCGGCTTTGTCCCGCCCCTGTCTCCGAATGCCATTTCGGTGACCGTGTGAGCCGGAAACTTTGGGGACGGCCAAAGCCATCCCGGCATACCCAAAACCTCAGGAAACCTTTGATCCATGTAAGATGTCGCTCTCGACCTTGTGTCGGCGGCTTGCGGTGGAACCAGTTGTTCATGAGTGCCGCCAATACTACGACAGCGTGATTGGAAAAGATCCGCAGAGGCCCATCGACCGCCCCGGAGTCGGAGATCCATGAGAAGAATGAAACCGAAAGACGACATCCCTCCCGAGTCGGCCCACCCGGCGTGGCGCGCAATGTCGATTATATCAGTAGGAAATAACTAACATTTCTCTTGTACCTCGGTCCCCCGGCTGATAAGCTTTTCAGCGCATCGATTCACTCCCGCAACGCTGATTTTTTCGTCCCAAGTGGGTCAAAATTGATGTCCCCAAGAGAGTCAAAATAATCGGCCATTGAACAGGAAGAGAGGCCTTTATGCTTCTGGATGAGGTGAGCCCGTCCACGAACGAGAGAGAAAATGGAGACTCCCTCTCGAGTATCAAAGGATATGGGGAATGAAGGCACCTCAATTTCTATCAAGGGGCATTGATTACCTCGGCGATCTAGGCGCGAAGCTGAGAGACCTACAGGGTTTCAGGACTCTTGCCAACGAGCTGGTTCAGAACGCGGACGATGTCAAGAGCGGCGTCAGCAAGATGACATTCAATGTCTCCGACGATGCGCTCATCGTTGATAATGACGGCGTATTCAGCGATTGCGGAAAGATTGAACGGGATGAGTGTCCTTGGAAAGAAGATCCGGAGAAAGGTCACCGTTGCGATTTCCATCGTTTTCGATATGTCGCTTCAGGGGACAAACGCGCGGAGGAAGACACCACAGGCGCCTTCGGCATCGGGTTCATTGCGGTTTATCAAATCACCGATCGACCGGAACTTATCTCCGCCGGGCGTCATTGGCGACTGCATGAGGAGCGGCCTGAAAATGAGCGCATCGAGGTGTGTCCGGGTTGCAAAGTCTGCAAGGATGCGCGGTTACCGCCAACCCGTTTCATCCTTCCCTGGGCGACCGACCCACAAAGCTTCCTGCGTGAAAAATTAAACGCCCATGCGATGACACCCGCCGAGATCGGATCGCTCTTTGACGAATTGGACCGGTCCCTGTCGCCTTCGATGCTTTTTCTAAAGCGGCTTCGTACGATCGAACTTCTGCGCAACGGACGAATTCATAAGGTTTTCCAGCGCCTCGACGAAGGTGACAGTCTGATATTGACGGACGGGGAGCCGGCCCGCGATCGGGTCTGGCATCTCATTAGAGGACATTTCTCTGCAGAGGCCCAAGGGTTGCGCAACAAATACCCGGGAAGAATCGAGCAAAAGCGCTCCAGCCGGGTGACCATCGCCCTCCCTCAGGATAATGAATGTCAAGGCCTGTTTTGTGCGACTCTCCCCACAGAACAGAAAACGCGATTCTCTTTCCATATCAACGCGGATTTCTTCCCGTCCAACGACCGCAAGCGGCTTAATCTCTCGGCGGGGTATGAAGCCGAATGGAATCGCGCCGCCATCCGCGCCGCCGCCGCAGCGCTTGCCGAATACCTGGAGCGGTTGCCATCGATTTTGGGGCATCGATCGCTTTGGGGGCTGCTGGAGAACATCAAAAAAGTGTCCGAGGAGACCGGAGAGCCCGCCCTGGCCTCTTTTTGGGAAGAAATATCCCCCCGCCTGAAAGACGCTCCGATCATTTTCACCACACGCGGAAAATGGTTGAAGCCGAACGAATGCTTTCTGCTGTTGCAAAAGGAAGAGGCCCCCGCCGTTCCGCTGCTCGAAAAGCTCGATATGGACATTGTCAGTGAGGAATTGCGCCCCTACCAGACCTTGCTCCGAAGCGATGCCGTAGGTACCCCGGTTCTCTCCATCCCAGCCTTGTGGGGAGTGCTCATTGAACTTGGACTCGATGAACCATTGGAAGCCGAAGATCGGCGAAGGGTGTTTTCGGACTTCGCTGATCTAAAAATTCTCTGGGACGAGCTCGCTTTGCTCCGCGGCCGAGACAAGCGGACACCCAATATCCAGGCCGAGCACGATCGGTTGTTGAAAACCCTCTCTCTGGCGCCTGTTCAGGGCGATCGTCTTGTCCCCTGCGGAAGCGCCTACCGCGCCGATCCTACTACGGTTCACATATTCTCTCAAATCGACCCTGAAATTCCATTTCTGTCGGAAGACCCTGATTTTGAGCCGCTTAAAGACCTATGCCCCGTGTTCGATGCCGCAGCCGGCATCGAGGTCCTGAAAGCCGCCGACCCGGAGCGGATCAATCGCGCCCGGCAAGAGGGGCGGCTGGAGTTGGGAAATCTGTTCGGTTGGTTCGAAAACCATCGGGGGGAGATACTCGAAGATGCAGACCTGAAAAGGGCGTTGAGAGAGCTTCCTATCTTCCCCGGCTCGGGAGGACTCCGGCGATTGGAAGAACTGACGCTTCCGGGAGACTTCGATGATCCCCTGGGCCTGGCGGAAATCGCCGACCTGCAGGAACTCGATGGACGTCGCGAATTCTTGCGGGCCCTTGGCATGCGCCCATTGGATTTCAGCACCTATGCCGCCAAGTTGCCCGTTGCTCTATCCAAACCCGGTATAGCCGCGGACAAAATAAGACGAGCAGTTATGCTTCTCGCGGAACGTATCGGAACGATAAAAGATGATCCATCTATACGCAAAGACTTGGCCGAAGCGCCTCTGGTGGAATGCACCGACGGACGCTTCCGGAAGGCCACGGAATGCTATCCTGAATCCGTGAATAGAAAGGCGGCAAACTGACGGTGGGGCATTCGAAATCCATTTCACGGCTGGGTGATGGCCGTTTTCGACTCCCCCGGCGGCCTCCGGGCCGTCAGAAGCCGGAGAAACCGCTTTCGATGGTGATATTTTACGCCTTTCGAAACACAGGTGTCCCTTCAAAACCTTGCGGTCAGTCCGCTTGCATGCTCTTGAGGAGGCCCGGACTATGCCGGGCAGAACCTGAGATACACACTGCGAAAAGCACGAAAGGCTGGACAGTGTCTTCCGAACTGCAACTTCAACCGGCGC
>NZ_FQVB01000081.1 GCF_900129305.1 Desulfacinum infernum DSM 9756
GCCATCACCCAGCCGTGAAATGGATTTCGAATGCCCCACCGTCAGTCTGCAGCCTTTCTATTCACGGATTCAGGTTCATGCTTAATTTAATAAGATTTGAGCACACCACAACGCCCCATAGTTAGTTTTGAAATTGTGCAAAAAAACCGGCAATGATGCGGGAAGCCAAGGACTTTATGCCACCTGGTAGCATATCTCAAATGTGTACATATTAGTTTTAGTTCAAAAATAATGCCTACCAGAAAGGAGGACCAAATGAGAGCGATACCTAATACTTCTATTTATATATTTACCGTTTTGTTTGCATGCCTGATATCACTATCATCTTTTTTAGCAACCACCATAACTTCTATACTTCACATTCAAACATGGTATGAAAGTTTCTGCATTTTTCTGTTTACAGTCTTCCTTCTGACCACAAGCTCCATTGCCGATCGGACTTTATTGTCGCTTTTCCCCATCGAACCAGGTCCAATATTGTCCAAATCGAGAGAAGACATTATTTGGGGAATACATGTTTTGTTTTATCTGATACTACTCAATTCCTTCATAAGAACCCGTATAATACCTGTTCCAATAATGAGGCTAATCTATGTATGTCTAGGACTAAAGATTGGTTCGAATAGTTATTGTTCAGGCATTATTCTTGACCCGCCATTTGTATCAATAGGCAACAACAGCATAATCGGTCAAGACTGTATCGTTTACGCTCACGCAATAGAAGGGCAACATCTCTCCATATCACCTGTTTCGATAGGCAATAATGTTACCATTGGCGCAAATAGTGTGGTCATGTCTGCTGTCACCATAGGTGATAATTCGATAGTTGCCGCTGGTGCCGTTGTGACTAAAGGAACGAACATACCACCGAACGAAATCTGGGGCGGTGTGCCAGCCAAGAGGTTGAGAGGAGCACCCAATGGAATGTTGCAACAAAAATGAGAGCCTTCGCTGTTTCGTGCGGAAGCTGGGAAAAATCCGATAACAGTATCAAAGGCCAATTATTTCGACCCATTTCGGGACAACAATTTTGACCCACTTGGGACGAAAAACTTAGCCCAAGTTTGTCACTTTTGTGTGTAAGTTACTGATTTTGTTGTAGAGTGCTTTCAAATTCTACACTACAAATTTTTCATTCGATG
>NZ_FQVB01000061.1 GCF_900129305.1 Desulfacinum infernum DSM 9756
CCCGGCCGCAGATGGCCGGAAGGGGATTGTCCTTCTTGATGAGTTCCAACGCTTCCCGGTAGCGACCCTCCGCCGCCAGGGCGATGTAACCCTGCACCGAAATGTGGGCCGGGCAGGTGGCCTTGCAGGGGCTCGTTCCCCGCTTCTCGATGGCGAAGGCCCCCGGAACCGCCTGGGCGTACCGTCGAAAGGCCGCCCGCCGCTCGCTCAGGCCCATGTCGTATTCATTCTTCAAGGCCACGGGACAGACCCGGGCGCACTCCCCGCAGCCCGTGCACTTTTCCAGATCGATGAAACGGGGCTTCTGGCGCACCTTCACCCGGAAGTTTCCGGGCTCCCCGTTCACCTCCTCCACCTCGCTCAACGTCAACAGCTCGATGTTCAGATGCCGGCCGACCTCGACCAGTTTGGGCGAGATGATTCACATGGCGCAGTCGTTGGTGGGAAAGGTCTTGTCCAGCTGGGCCATGGCCCCCCCGATGGACGGCTCCTTTTCCACCAGATAGACGTAGTAGCCCATCTCCGCCAGATCCAGCGCCGACTGCATCCCCGCGATCCCGCCGCCCACCACCAGGACGGACCCGACGGGATTCCCGTTACCGTTCGAATGCATGACGATTCTCCCTGCTCAGCTGATGTTCAATGGGACGTTCCACTATGTGCATCTCGGTACAAGCCCGGTCACAAAAAAACCCGATTTTCACGGGGATCCGATAGCACGACAGTCAAGTGTCCTGCACGTTCGTTGTTCGCCCTCGGTTTATAAAGCACCCGCGGCGCGGGAGTCAAGGCAGACCGAACCGCGGAAGAGATTCCTCTTTATTCAGTCAAGAGTTGTGCCGGGCGTGACGATCAGTATAAAGGAATGAGAATTCAACCGTTCATTCTCAATCTCCTTCTTCCATACCAGAGGGGCGGGGCAAGGGTGAGATCCATCAACCGGCACACAGTGTTCCTGCGATTCCTGGCCTCCGGGTTCCTGTTTCTCGTCGCTGCGTGTGAACCCACTCCCGTACGGATCGGCTTCACCGGACAGATGACGGGCGCCTATTCCGATTTCGGGGTCCAGGGCAGAAACGGGGCACGTCTGGCAGCGGAAGAGATCAACGGGCAAGGAGGCATCAACGGAAGACGCGTGGAGATCCTAGTGGTGGACGACGGCGGCACTCCGGATGGCGCCGTGAGGGCGGATATTCAACTGATCCGACACGGAGTCGTGGCCGTCATCGGTCATATGACCAGTGAACAGTGCCTAGCCGCCCTGCCGACCACCCAGGCGGCCGGAGTCCCCCTGATTTCGCCCACGGCGTCTTCGCCCAGTCTGAGCGGCCGGCGTGATCTGTTCTTTCGGGTGCAGCCGTCCATCGAGAAGGGCCCCCATGCGCTGGCCCGGTACCTGGCTTGGCGACGGCCATTCTGGAAAGTGTGCACCATCCGTGACCTCCGGGAATCGGATTACACGGAACCCTGGGAGAAGGCGTTCGCCCGGTCCTATCGGGGAGCCGGAGGATCCTTTCTGTGCCGCCTGACCTACTCTCAGTTGGACGGACGGGACCTGGAACGGATCGTCGTCGCCGCGAAAGCTCCGCACCCCGATGCGGTCGTGCTGATCAGTTCCGCCGCGGACGCCGTCCGGTTGGCTTCCGTCTTTCTGCATCTCAGCCCCGGCACGGAGATCTATGCCGCCAGCTGGGCGCAGACGGATGACCTTCTTAGCCATCGAGATCAGGTGGTGGAGCGCATTCGGATCGTTTCAGATATCCTGCCCATGAGCGCCAGCGACAAGCTGCGTCGCTTCTCGTGGAACTACAAGAAACGTTACGGCGTGCGGCCTTCTTTCGCCGCCGTTCGAAGCTACGAGGCCGTGCACCTTCTTGCTGCGGCCCTCATGCGGGCGGGAACCCGCACAGATCTTCTGCCCCAGGTGCTGACCACCTTGGGGCCCGTCCCCGGCCTTTACGGGCCCATTCAACTGGATCCCTTCGGGGACGCGGTGGGCACCTACTACATGGTCGGCGTTCGATCCGCAAGATTCGTTGTAACGGACCGCATTCCGGGGGAGGCGAAGTGAAGTCCTTCATCCCGCTCAGCGCCCTGATTCAGCGTTTTTTCCTGAGGCGCCTCGTCGCACCGCTCATGGCGTTCGCAGTGTTCTGCTGCCTGCTGGCCGTGGCCTGGAGGATTCACCAGATCTATCAGGCCCATTACCTCTTCGCCAAAGGCATGGATCACACGCTCAGTTTCTGGATGTCCCAAGCCAACCAGACCTTGAGACACCTGGCGTGGGTGAGAGAAGACTCCCCTACCGTGCCACCTCTGCTGGAAGCCGCCGCCACGGACTTCCATCGGATCGTCTTTGCGGAAATCCAGAACCTGGACGGCCCCTATCCCGTTGACGACGAGAGGGCCCGACGGATCCTGGGCCTTCCCCTGTCCTTCTTTCCCGACAAGCATGAGTGGCCCACGTTGTCCGTCCCCTACTTCAGCAGAGATCATGGCGCCCTCACGGTCGGGATCCTGGTTCGCGCGGATCGGTGGGCCGCCTTCGGGGAACTGAAGCTGGATCTGCTCTACCGGCTGGTATCCGGCTTCCGCAGACAGGATCCCGGCAAACTGGTGGTTATCACCGACCGCTACGGCAACGTAATCTACCACCCGGACGAAAACTATATTCGGGAAAGGGAGAACCTGGCCCACGAACCCCTCATTCGAGCAGCCCTTCGCCATGCCCAGCCCATGGATCTTTACGGGAAGCTCGAGGGAAGATGGATCTTCGCCAACAGCTGGCGTGTGGACCCCTGGGGATGGGTGATCATCGTGGGTCAGCCTTTGGTCCCCGTCATCGCACCCGTCATCGCCGCGACCATTACGGTTACCGCCTTTATTCTGTTTGTGACCGCATTGCTTGCCTGGCGGTTCCGCATTGGGCTGGAGTTCGCCGTGGTGGATCCGATTCGATCGTTCGGCAGGCACATGGATTCCCTGGCGGAGGGGCGTGCGGACCTCCTGGGCCAGGCGGTCTCCGGAGAGCCCACCTTTCTTGAACTGGCACAGTTCCAGGAACAGTTCCGGAAAATGAGCGAAGCGGTCCGCATCAGGGAGCAGGCCCTCCGGGCCCAGGGCCAAGAGCTGGATCGCGTGCTGGAGTCCATCAGCGACGGGGTCATCGTCACGGACACCGACAGCCGCATTCGGAGAATGAACGCAGCCGCCGAAGGGCTGACCGGATGCAACCGGCTCCAGGCTGTGGGAAAACCGATGGAGCGCATCTTCCTCTTCGCCCGGGAAGACGGGCAGGCCGCCTTGGCGGAGGCGGTAAGCCGGGCCCTCTCAACCGGCACCGCCTCTCACCTGACCCATCCGATCCAGCTGCAGGGCCACGACGGCGATCTGTTCCATCTAGCGGTCCGAGTGGCCCCTCTTCGTGACGGATTCGGTAATGTTCTGGGCGTCGTGACGGTCTTTTCCGACATCACCGAACAGGTGGAAAGCCGAAAGCGCCTTCTCAAGAGCGAACAGAAGTTCCGTACCCTGGCGGAGATGAGCCCTGTGGCGGTGCTCCTCTATCAGGACGACCGATGGGTCTATGCCAATCCTGCCGCGGAAGTCGTATGCGGGTTCAGCCGGGAGGAGTTGACGCGCCAGAACTTCTGGGATCTGGTGCACCCCGAGTTCAGGGCGCTGGTCCGAGATCGTGGACGCAGCCGGCAGCAAGGCCTGAACGTGGAATCGAGCTACGAAATGAAGATCATTACCAAGACCGGCGAGGAGAAGTGGTGCTATCTGCGGGGAGACACCACGTTATATGATGGCCGACCGGCCGGCATCGTCGCCATCATGGACATCACCTCGCTCAAAGAGGCGCAACAGGCGCTGGCGGAAAGCGAACGCAAATACCGGGAAATCATGGAGAGCATGGAAGAAGCCTATTTGGAGATGGACCTGCGAGGCACGGTGACTTTCTATAACCCTGCGTTCCTCCGTCTCCTGGCCTGCAGCCCGGAAGACCTTCACCACCGCACTTACCACGACTTCGCGGACGTGAGCATCGTTCGAAGGATGGAGCTTTTTTTCAGGGACGTGCTCCGCCACGGCAAGACCCGCTCCCTCCAGGATTTCGTGATCCGAGATGCTCGGGGGAGGCAGAAGATCATCGAGGTTTCCGCCGGGGTGAGACGCAACGAAGACGGTAGCGTCTCAGGCGTGCGCATGCTGGCCCGGGACGTGTCCGAAAAGGTCCGGGCCGAGGAAAAGAGTCGTTCCCTCGAGAAGATGCTCATCCAGGCCCAGAAGATGGAATCCCTGGGAACCCTGGCCAGCGGGGTGGCCCACGAATTCAACAATCTCCTGCAGGCCATGAGCGGGTATCTGGAGCTGGCCCTCAAGGCCACCTCCCCGGAGGATCCCCGCAAGAAATGGTTGAGCCGGGTCCATGACGCCACTCGAAAGGCGGGAGATCTGGTCAAGCGCCTCCTGGCCTTCGCGCGCCCCAGCGACCCGCACTTGGAACCCGTCCAGATCAACCGGGTGATCGAAGACACCCTGCTCATCCTGGAGCGGAGCATCCCGCGCATGATCGAGGTAACCAAGGACCTGGACCCGGAAGTCCCCACCCTCCTGGCGGACAAGCTCCAGTTGGAACAGGTCATCATCAACCTGGTGGCCAACAGCCGGGACGCCATGCCGCCCGAAAAGCCGGGCACCATCCGGATCCGGACCGAAAGGATCACCGGAAAGGACAACACCCCTTGGGTCCAGATCACCCTGTCCGACACGGGGCTGGGCATCCCGGAGGAAATCCAGGATCGCATTTTCGACCCCTTCTTCACGACGAAGGAGCCCGGAAAGGGCACGGGACTGGGACTCAGCACCGTGTACGGCATCATCCGGCGTCACGGCGGCACCATCCATTGCCGGAGCTTTCCGGGCGAGGGAACCACCTTCACCATTCGGCTGCCCGGGCGAGCTTCCCTCCCCAAAGAAACCCATGCGGCATTCCCACGGGATGACGATGGACTGGAGGCAGGGTCCGGCGACTCCCCCAACACCGTCCTGGTGGTGGACGATGAGGAGCCGCTCCTGGACTTCATTCAAACGGCTCTGGAGCTGGAAGACTTCCGGGTCATGACGGCCACGTCCGGAGAGGAGGCCTTGGAGATCCTCCGACGGAGCAACGGATCCATCCAGTGGGTGCTGCTCGATCTCAACATGCCGGGGATGGGGGGGCGCCAGTGCCTGGATGAGATCCGGTCTCGATTCCCCCACATCCGGATCCTCGTGGCCAGCGGCTATCCGGTACACACCTTGGCCGAGCAGCCCGAAGCGTTCGGGGTGACCGCTTTTTTGCAGAAGCCGTACCGTTTCGCCGAACTGGTGGCCATTCTCAAAGGCTCGTGAAATTCAGGCTACGACCCAACGGAAGTCCGGAGGTTCTTTATCACTTAATCCGCCGAACTCCATCTCCACTCCAAAGGCGGTCGGACCTACAGCCGCCGCTCGTTGCACTTGACATTGAAGCCGAGCTGAGGCACCTGTGCCTGGAATCGTCGGTACCCACGGAAGGGGGTGGAAGGCCCCCATTTCATTTTCCGGAAGGAGTCTTCAATGAAAGGACCCGCATCCGCACTGGACGAACGCTGCATCACGACTATCCGACTTCTGGCCGTGGACATGGTGGAACAGGCCAGGTCGGGCCATCCCGGCCTGCCGCTGGGCGCCGCCCCCATGGCCTATGCCCTGTGGAGCCGTCATCTTCGCCACAACCCGGCCGATCCCGCCTGGCCGAACCGCGATCGATTTATCCTGTCCGCCGGCCATGGATCGGCCTTGCTCTACGCCCTGCTTCACCTGACCGGATATGATCTTTCCCTGGATGAGCTGAAAAACTTCCGCCAGTGGGGAAGCAAGACCCCCGGTCACCCGGAATACGGCCTCACCCCGGGCGTGGAATGCACCACCGGCCCCCTGGGCCAGGGATTCGCCATGGGGGTGGGCATGGCCATCGCCGAAAGGTGGCTGGCCGCCCGGTTCAACCGCCCGGATTATCCCGTGATCGACCACTACACCTACGCCCTGGTTTCCGACGGGGACCTCATGGAAGGCGTGGCCTGCGAGGCGGCCTCCCTGGCGGGGCACCTCAAGCTGGGCAAACTCATCTACCTCTACGACGATAACCACATCACCATCGAAGGCGACACCTCCATCACCTTCACGGAAGACGTGGCCAAGCGGTTCGAAGCCTACGGCTGGCACATTCAGCGGGTGGAAGACGGAAACGATGTGGAGGCCGTCAGCCGGGCCATCGAAAACGCCAAGGCGGAAACCCGGCGGCCTTCGCTCATCCTCGTTCGAACCGTGATCGGTTACGGCAGCCCCAAGCAGAACAATCCCGCCTGCCACGGGGAACCTCTGGGCCCGGAAGCCTCCCAGGCCACCAAGGAGTGTTTCGGCTGGCCGGCGGATGCCGCCTTCTTCGTTCCCGACGACGTGCGCCGATTCATGGGCCGGGCCGTGGAAGAAGGCGGGAAGATGCAGCAGGCGTGGCGGGATCTCCTGGAAGGTTACAGAAAGGCATACCCGCAAGAGGCCGCTCTGCTGGAAGCGTATCTGTCCGGCACCCTGCCCGACGGCTGGACCGAGGCCCTGCCCGCCTTCGATCCGGCGGAAGGCGCTCTGGCCACCCGGGCCGCTTCCGGCAAGGTTCTGAACGCCCTGGCGCCCGTCATCACCAACCTCATGGGAGGATCCGCCGATCTCGCCCCGTCCAACAAGACCTTCATCACCGACGGCGGAGACCGGAACCTGCATTTCGGGGTGCGCGAGCATGCCATGGGCGCGATTCTGAACGGCATGGCCCTGCACGGAGGTGTGCGCCCCTACGGCGGGACGTTTCTGGTCTTCGCCGATTACATGCGACCGGCCATCCGCCTGGCGGCTCTCATGGGCACCCGGGTGATCTACATCTTCACCCACGACAGCATCGGCGTGGGCGAAGACGGCCCCACCCATCAACCTGTTGAACAGCTGGCGTCGCTGCGGGTCATCCCCCATCTCACGGTCATCCGCCCGGCGGACGCCAAGGAAACCACAGCCGCGTGGAAAAAGGCCCTGGAAAGCGACGGGCCCGTGGCCCTGGCGCTCACGCGCCAGAAGGTGCCCGTACTGGACGTTTCCATGGACCGGATTCTGGAGGGAGTGGAAAAGGGCGCCTACGTGCTGGCGGACAGCGACCAGACCCCCCGGATGATCCTCCTGGCCACCGGGTCCGAGGTGCACCTGGCGCTGGCCGCCAAGGACATCCTGGAAAAGGAGAAGGGCGTGCCCACCCGGGTCGTTTCCATGCCCAGCTGGGAACTTTTCGCCGCCCAGCCCCCAACGTATCGCGACAGCGTGCTGCCGCCCCAGGTTCGAGCCCGGGTGGCCGTGGAAGCCGGAACCACCATGGGCTGGCACCGGTGGGTGGGGGACGCCGGGGCGGTCATCGGCATCGACCGTTTCGGAGCCAGCGCCCCCGGCGGCGAAGTGATGAAGCGGTTCGGATTTACGGTGGAAAACGTGGTGGAAACGGCTCTCCGCGTGCTGGACGTCTGAAGACGTCTGGGACGGCTCACCCTCGTTGTGAAACCCCACGTATTACCTGCCAGACACTTGGACTGCAGGGGCGAATCATCCTTCGCCCCTACTTTCCTGCTTCTGAAAGATGGGTTCGTCCTTCAAAAGAGACCCACGCATGGCAGGACTCCCTCATCCATGGGGCGGGGGCGAAGGGCAAGCATGAACATTGGTCGAATCTTGGGACGCAGACGTCTTCTTTGGGTTGCGACAGCCACGCTCTCGGCGCTCATGGTTCTTCCCGCCCGGGGAGGCGACCGCATCCGGGAAACGACCGTCATCCGGGAAACCTTTGATACCCTGGACGACTGGGAGCCGCTCACGTTCCCCAAGATCCCGCGCCACACCCGGTATCGCATCGAACAGGAAAACGGCAATAATGTTCTGCGGGCGGACGCCGATGCTTCGGCGTCCGCCCTGGTGCATCGGAAGGTCTTTTCCGCCCGCGATTTTCCGTGGATCCGGTGGCGCTGGAAGATCGAAAAGGTGCTCTCCCGCGGCGACGCCACCCGCAAGGCCGGAGACGACTATCCGATCCGCATCTACGTGATCTTCCGATACGATCCGGACAAGGCCAGCTTCGGGCAGAGGCTCAAGTACGGAGCCGCCAAGGCCTTCTACGGCCGGTATCCTCCCCACAGCACCTTGAACTACATCTGGGCCAACCGGAAGCACCCCTCGCTGGTGCTGCCCAATACTTACACGGACCGTGCCATGATGTTCCTCCTGGAACAGGGCCGTGACAAGGCCGGTCGCTGGGTCGAGGAAGAACGCAACATCCTGGACGATTACCGGACGGCCTTCGGAAAAGACCCGCCGGATGAGGCCACGGTGGCCGTCATGTGCGACACCGACAACACGGGGGAGAGGACCACGGCCTGGGTGGACGATCTGGTGGTTTTTCGGAAAGAAGCTGGTTCCGAGTAGTGCTCATGGAGAGGCTCGACACCCTCCATGAATGGAAGAGGTGGCTATGCGAGGGTCTTTGAGGGTCTTTTCTGTAGGAGCCGGCTTGCCGGCGGTCCCAATTTCGGCCAGGGCCGCTCCTACAACGGGCCGAAAACACAGTTCTTTAACAATAACCCCCATCACGGACGGCCCGTGACAACGAAGGATGAAACGCACACTTGGGAAGCAGACCCCTGTAGGGGCGAATGATTATTCGCCCCTACAGGCCATGCCCACGAACGGAACGAGGTCGCGTTTCATACAACTTGGAACGATTCTTTTGCCGTATTCTTCTTATCTCCGCGCGATGAGCGAGCGGGGATAAGCCCAGCCCCTACTGACCCACTCTTTCACCCATGCGGGGCAGCGCAAGGGGAGCCACGAACGTTATGTTGAAGTTTTTTCGAAGCGGAGAAAGGAAATCTAAAGAACATGGAACATGCAACAGACGAACTGAAGTCGAAGGGTTTTTCCACGCGGGCGGTCCATGCGGGCAACGTGGAAGACGTGATGACGGGCGGGGTGAACACCCCCATCTTTCCTTCGTCCGCCTACCGGGTACCCGGACCACTGGGGGAAGTGGTCTATCCCCGCTACCAGAACATCCCCACCCAGCGAGCGGTGGCGGAGAAGATCGCCGCCCTGGAAGGCGGCGAAAGCGCCTTGGTGGTCTCGTCCGGCATGGCGGCCATCAGTAGCGTGTTCCTGGCCTTTTGCGCCCCCGGCGATCACGTGGTCCTGCAGCGGGATCTCTACGGCGGCACGCACCACCTGGCCGCCCGGGAGCTCCCCCGGCTGGGCGTTGAAACCACCTGGGTGCCTTCCCAGGATCCGGAAGACTTCGAGGCCGCCTTGGGCCCCGCCACGCGGATTCTCTATCTGGAGACGCCGTCCAATCCCCTGATGAAGATCCTGGACCTGGAGGCCCTCGCCCGCGTGGCCCGGCGACGAGGCGTTCTGACCGTGGTGGACAACACCTTCGCCACGCCCGTCAACCAGAACCCCTTGGCATTGGGAATCGACATCGTGGTCCACAGCGGCACCAAGTACCTGAACGGACACAGCGATCTGTGCTGCGGGGCCATCGTCACCCGGCGGGACCTCATGGAACGGATCTACGGCGTGGTGGCCGCCTACGGGCCCAGCCTGAGCCCCTACGATTGCTATCTTCTGGAGCGGGGCATGAAGACCCTGGCCGTGCGCATGCGCCAGCACAATGAAAACGGGGCCAAGATCGCCGCCTTCCTGGATGGACATCCCCGGGTCCGGCAGGTCTACTACCCGGGCCTTGCGAACCATCCCGGCCACCACATCGCCGCCCTCCAGATGCGCGCCTTTGGTGCCATGCTGTCCTTTGAACCGGACTGCGACACCGCAACGGCACAAGTCGTCATGGAGCGGCTGAGATTTTTCAAACCGGCCGTGAGTCTGGGCGGGGTGGAATCCCTGGCGTGCTTTCCCGCGCAAACTTCCCACGCGCCTCTGAGCCCCGAAGAACGCCTGGCCCTGGGCATCTCCGATTCCCTCATTCGCCTTTCGGTGGGAATCGAGGATCCCGAAGATCTCATGGAGGATTTGGATCAGGCCCTGGCCGCCATCGGCTGAGAAAGGACGGGGGAGCTCCTTGCGATCAAGCCCGGCCCGCCCACAAAAAGTTGAGCGATCCCAAGGGGATGGCCCGAGACAGGTATAGGGGCGAAAAATCTTTCGCCCCTATACTGTTGGAACGGTCATGTCTGGTTTCGCCAAGATGAGGAATGGGCGATCCATTGCCCTCTTTGTGGCCGCGGGACTTCAGCCCCGCGGAAACCCTCACTCCGTCAAATCTCCTGCAGGATCTCCACGTCCGCTTCCCGGCGCTGCTTGGAAAGCCATGCCTGCCAGAGCTGGTTCTGCTTTGTCTGGAGAAGCTGGGCGCGAACCATGTCCCGGCCTTCTTGCATCTTCTCCGGAGGCGGGTCCCGGCGATCCAGGAGCCGGCAGACCAGGAACTTGCCCTGCCAGGAAACGGGCTCCGCCGTGAGCGGCTTTTCCTTGGTGAGCTGGAACACGGCCTCGGCCGCTTCCCCCCAGAGCATCAAATCCTTGTCGGGCTCGCTTCGGGAAAACCAGTCGCTCTTGGAAACGGAAAGTCCCTTTTCTTGAGCCGCTTTTTCCAGATCGTTCGTCCCGGCGGCGGCTTGAGCGAAGTCCTTGGCCGCCTTTTCCGCTTCCCGGCGAGCCGCATCGGCCTTGAAATCCAAAAGGACCCGCTCCCGAAGCTGTTCGAACGGCGGCACTTCAGGGGCCCGAATCCCCTTCACCTGCCCCACCAGATAGCCGTTTCGGTATTCGAGGACGTTGCTGATCTGATCCCGGCTCAGGGCGAAGAATTCTTCCATGGCTTCGGGCGCCCGCCCCACCTTGGGAAGGGTCTCCGTGGCGGTGAACCATTTTTCCGGTGCCTCCGCGGAAAGCTTCATGCGCTGGGCGGCCTGCACCACGTCTCCGTCCGCAAAGGCGGCATCCGCAAAATCCCGGGCCCTCTCGTAGGCGATATCCTTGGCCTTTTCGCGCTTGAGCTGCAGCTCGATCCGGGCCCGCGCCTTTTCAAAAGGAAGGGTCTCCTCGGGCCGCACATCCTCGGACTTGATGATGTGGTAGCCGAACTGGGTCCTGACCAGGTCGCTGATCTCCCCCGGTTTCAGGGCAAAGGCGGCGTCGGCGAAGGCCGGTATCATCTGGTCCTTCTTGAAGTAGCCCAGATCCCCCCCTTCGGGTGCGCTGGGACCCTGGGAATACTTCTTGGCCAGTTGGGCGAAGTCTTCCCCCTTGCGGGCCTTGGCCAGGACGTCCCGAGCTTCCGCCTCCACCTTCTTCACTTCGTCCTCGGGAGCGTCCTCATCCAGCCGAAAGAGGATATGCCGGGCGCGGACCTGCTTTTCCGTGTGGAATTCTTGGGGGTGGTCTTCGTAGTAGGCCTTGAGTTCCTCTTCGCTCACGGTCACGTCCTTGGTGTAGTCGTCCAGGGGAAACGCCACCCAGACCAGTTGCCGCTTTTCGGGCTCCTTGTACTTTTCCTTGTTCTTTTCGAAGTATTCCTTGAGGGCCGCCTCGTCCACCTGCACGTCCTTTTCGAACGCCTGGGGATCAAAGGCCACATAAGCCACCTGGATCTGGGAATGGGCGTGGCGCAGAACCGCTTCCACCTCTTGATCGCTCACCACCGCCTGCCTTTTCACAAAGGCTTCCACCTTGCGGAGCATGAGGTCCTGGGCCAACTGGCTCTCGAAGATTTCCGGCGTCATGCGGTTTTGCTGGAGTACCCGCACGTAGAGCTGCTGGTCGAAGCGGCCGTCCCGCTGGAAGACGGGATAGCTCAAGACTTCCCGCTGCAGCTCCTCGGCCGTGGTCTCCAGGCCCAGCTTGCGGGCGGCCTGGGCGATGAGGATCCGGTCGATGAGCAGGTCCATGGCCTGCTTTTTCACATCCAATCGGTTCAGAAGATCCTGGTTCAGCTGGTTTCCGAAGCGCTGCCGATAGATGTTGAGAAGTTGGTCGTAGGCCCGGTTGTAGTCCCCATAGGTGATGAAGACGTCCCCCACCCGGGCAAGACGGGCGGCCTTTTGGGACTGGTAGGAATAGCCGCCCCAGAAGATGAAGACGATGACGATGGCGAAAAGAGCGACCTTGATGAGCCAACTGGTTGCGTGTTGACGGAAGACTGTGAGCATGTAGTTAATTCCTCCAGGTTTTTTCTCTTGCTGGCACTCCGAACGTCACCGAGCACGCTTACATGACCGGCGGTGGATCCGTCAAGGCCGGTTCTCCCCGTCGGTATCCGAATCGGGGGCCGCCGGCGGACCGCCCCATTCGGGGGCCAACACCGTGTGGCGCCGCTCGATCAGAAAGTAGAGCACGGCGCCCACGCACGGAAAGGTGGCCGCCACGGCAAACCAGACGATCTTGCGGCGCCGCGAGCGAAACCGGCGTCGGGGAATTTCCTGGATGGCCCAGAACGTGGGAACCAGGGGCAGGACGAAGATGACGGTCAAAACGAGAATCTTGAGCGGCATGCTCTCCTGGGATCCTTCCTTGGTTTTCCTATTTGCGGCTTTCCGCGTTCCCGCATTCCCCCTATTTCCATTGGCGGCTATTCGCGTTCATTGGCGGTTTTCTTTCACATCAGTCCTCGCCGCAAGATTCACCGCACCGACCGCGTTTCCGCCAGGAGCGATTCCACTCGGGCAAGGCGTTTTTCCACGTCCTTGCGCCAGCCGTCGATGGCCGCCTCCACCAGGCGCCATTGGCTCTCCCATGCTTCTTCCAGGGTGCGTTGGAGCGAATCTATAATCCGTTGGGCTCGGGCCCGCAAGAACTTCCTGTATCCTTTGTGGAATCGAAGGCCCGAAAGAAGCTGGAGAACGGCGTAGCTTCCCAGGGCGGCGAGCCCCCGGGGACTGAAGAGAGCGTTCACCACGGCCACCACCACCCCCAGGCCGGCGGCCGGCCCGGGGTCCTGGAGAAACGTCCGCCAGGCCGCTTCCCCGCCCAAGGCGAACAAAAGGAAGACCGTCCAAAGCAGGGTCACCGCCTTCTGTTTGAACCGAAAGGCGCGCGCCCGCACGGGAGGTCCTTCCGGCGGGAATCCCTCGCGGAGTCGGGCCACAGCCCGGGCGCAGTCCTCCCCCGAACTCAAGCGGTTCACCCATTGGGAACATTCCGCACGAAGAGCGCCCGCCAGGCCGGCGCCGGCTATCCGATTGAGGAGGTGATCCCCGATCCATCGCCACTGCTCCCGACAACGGTCTTCTGCGCGCCGGAGCAACTCCTCCACATCCGGACCGCCTCCCGGCTGCGGCGAACCGCCGTATCCTCCCACCCGGCGGGCGACCCAGGCGACCAAGGCGGCCGGCCCCGTGAGGTCCTCGGGATTTTCCAGCGTCCCGGCCACGGATTCCACCACCCGGGGCGAAATCCAGGACCGCCACAGGGTCCGGCAGGAGCGCCGCCAGGTCTCCCGGAGCCCGGCCAGTTCCTTTTCCAAGTCGGTGACGACCCGGTGGAGGCGCCGGAGTTCCTCCACGCCCTTGAGAAGCCATTCCAGAACGGACTCGGCCTCGGCGTCCAGGTTGGATTCCTTGATGGCGCGAATCTCCTTGGCCTCCCGCTGCTGGAAGACGGACTTCTTAAGGAAGGGAAACTGGTTCCAGGAAGAAGGATCGGCTCCGTCCTGGACCTCCCGGGCCGAAACGGCATAGACCACCGGGTCCCCGTCGCCGGTGGCCTGCCGGACCAGATCCCGGAAGGAACGAAAGACCCTTTCCAGGTTTTCATGACCCTCCCCCGGTTCCAGTCCGGCGAAGAAGGTATCCGCCTTGTTCAGCACGAAGGCATAGTTTTCCTTCGCCTTGGGAACCTCCCGGAGAAAGTCGTAGAACCGCTTGTCCGCATATTTTTCCGGCGTCGTGACCCAGAGCACCAGATCCAGGTGTTCGAGAAAATCGCGGACGCGCTCCCGGTGCTCCCCCACCAGGCTGTCGAAGTCCGGCAGATCGCACATGACCAGGTGCCGGACGGCGTCCTCCCGGTGTGTCACCTCCCCGATCGGCACCTTCGCTTCCCGGATCCTCCGGGGCGGTTGGCATGCCTCGTGCCGGTAGAGGAGAACCCGGTCCGTGTGGGGCCGCCGGTGGCTGACGGAGGCAATGGGAGCACCGGCCAGGGCGTTCATGAGGCTGGACTTGCCCACTCCCGTCCCCCCCAACAAGCCGATGAAGAGGATCCGGTCTTCCAGATTTTTCAGGCGGCTTTCAAGGGATTCCAAGCGCGCGGCCAGTTCCTCGCGGTCCCCTTCGGGGAGGGGCATGAGCCCTTCCGACCGCAGCAGAGCCTTCGCTTCCGCTAACATCCGCTCCAACTGTTCCGCTCGACTCACCGGATTTCCTTTTCCGAGGCTAGGAACTTAGAAGGGCCAATCCACAGCACAATCGAAAGAACATGTCTCATAAGCCAACGATCCTACCCGCCCTCACTCAGCTGTCACTCGAGCGAGGCACCCAACACTACGGGTGCCGGTTCCGTAGGGCCGGCCTTGCCGGCGATCGCGATTAGACCTCCCGTGTGCCCAGGAGAGTAGCGACGAGGAAATATGCTCGTTTGGCAAATCACTCCTCGTTGAAATAGTCGGTGTCGATTCGCTTTATTTCGTACGTGACCGCCGTGGACACACCCACATTAACGGTCATGGTCTCCCTTGCGCCACCCCGCACAGATGAAAGATACTCAAGGCGGCAGGCGGCGGAAAAAGGTCGTTGTCAATTTTGGTGGTTTTACCCCGTTCATTAACGTGATCTTTCCGGACCGAATCGAACCCGCAACTGCTGCCATAGAGCGCGAATATTAAACTGACCCCAGGGGAACGCCCCTGGAAGGTTTCGGGGTTCGGAGTTCCGCCGCCTCCAGACCCAGTCAAGTACAGGAGGTAGTCATGGAACTTCAACCGATCTACAAGCGTGTGGTGGGTTTGGACGTCCATCACAAGCAAATCACAGCCTGCGCGATCATCGAGG